>JBEKDE010000096.1:0-18488 GCA_050014515.1 Occallatibacter sp. | reverse complement strand
CACGCCTGGCTGGCGCTGGGAGAATAGACAAGAGCGAGCAAAATTCCAGTGACCACCTGGAGAAGCAGGATCACCGTCGCGGCGCTGCCAAATACATACCACCAGCTCGATGTCCTGGAGGGGATCGGATGCTCCGCCGCTTCGATTGCAGGAGCACCGAGTCCGAGCCGCTGCTCAAACCAGTTGTAGACATCGATCGCGCGTTTTTTCAAGCCGGCCATGAATTCTTCCTTGAATCAGAACCCTGAGGATGAGGAACTTCGGACTGAGCATCTCCGCCGGGTCCTGGTTCCGCGAATGACGCCGAAGCGGTTGTGGGGCCCGGCTGAATCTGCGTGAGCTTTGGCCCACCGCATTTGCCGGCCGCAAGCGTGGGCATCTTGCCGGCGCTGATCACCAGGCTGCCCGCAACGATCTTGTGCTCGTATTCGAAAAGGCCCCGCTCGGGCGGGCCGGACGCGCGCGATCCATCTTCGTAGTAAGCGCCGCCGTGGCAGGGACAGAGGAAGAGTCTCGATTGAGCAAACCAGCGGACAGGGCATCCTAGATGCGCGCAGTTGATGGCAAAGACCTGGAATTGGTTCCCGGAGATATGGCGAACCCAGCAGGGAATGTCGCCGGTCTGCCCATCCCATGGCGTGGTCACGGGATTGAGGAAGTTGACAAGACGCGTCTCGCCCTCTGGAAAGTCGCTAAGCGGACCGAGCTTGATCCATGAGTCTTCGTTCAAACTTTTCTTCAGAGCAGGGCCCAGAAGGTAGCCAATGATCGGCACAGCCAGGACCGCTCCGACTGCTCCATTCAAGAGCAGGGACAGCTTAAAGAGAAATACACGGCGTGAGTGGCCTGCATTGTTGGCACTCGCCGCGGGCTCCGTCGCGGTGGCTTGATCGCCTGGAGAAAGAGGTTCACTCGAGTTCATTGCGTCCTGCTCCATACGGTTGTCGTCGCTTTGAACAACATTGGTTCGCTCTGCATCCTGCGAACTGTTTCTAACGACGGGTGGGATACGGCTGGCCTGGGTTTGTAATGCGTTTTGTTGCCAGCCACGCGAGGATGTCTGTGACTTGCTGGTCTGTCATGATCTGTGCTGCGTCACCGCGCCAGTCGGGCATTGCCTCATCGGGGCGACCGGCAATGACGATGCTGCGCAGATTCTGGTCGCTGATGATGGCCAGATACGAGGGGTCGACAATGGAACCGATCATGCCAGGGCCGATCTTGCCAGGACCGATCTTGCCCTGTGTTGAATTTGGCTTTCCGTCGGCGGGACCGCCTTCGCCCGTCGCGCCATGGCATCGAGCGCAGAACACGCCATATGCCTGGAACCCATGCTCGGCGTTGCCCGGCAAAGTCGCAAGATACGGCGGAGGATTCTGGCCGGACAGCACGCTCTGATTTCCCCATTGCTTTGCGATACCCTCTGCCAGCACAGAGACCTGCTTGTCGGTCAACATAGCCCCGGCGCTCCTGGCAAAAGGAGGCATCAATTTGCCGGGTACACCATTTGCGATTACTTGCTGCAGATGAGTTTCTCCCGCCAGCGCGATGTATACCGGATTGGAGAGCGAGATGGCCGCGCCATCTCTGCCGTTCTCACCGTGGCAGGCTGCACAGTTCTGTTTGTAGAGAGTTGCGAAATCGAGCACCTCATCAGGACGCACCACTTCGGGCCCAGGTCCAGGGCGGCCGGGAGCGTTGCCACACCCAATGAGAACCAGGCAGGCGACAGCCACCACGAGGGAACAAGAGGACGTCCGGGTTTTGAGAACAGAACTCATTTGTCTTCGTCTTTCGAAATTGAAGGGTCGATCCTGGGCCGATCGCTGTGCAGGCCGGCGCGAACGGCAAACGGGAGAGCTCGAAACTGGGGCGTGCGCACCTTGACTTGCAGATTGACGACAAAACCGCAGACCAGCCCGAACGCAATTTGCGAAACAACGAACCAGAGCCAGTCGATACGCGCATTCAGAATCGGGCTGATCACTCCCAATGTCGAGTAAAGCAGCCCCGTCCACAGGAAAGGTGCGATGAAGCCGGCGGTGAGGATGGGCTTCCTAGGGAACATCGGCAACATTGCTCCGTAAAGCAGACCAACAAGCACGGACGCAAGAGCGTGAATGCCAAGGGCGGCCAATAAACCTACCAGATGAAACTCACCGAGGAACGCGTCGCTTTCGCCGGCCCAGCTCACGAAGCCTCCTGCGGCGAGCAGATTCACCGCATACCACAAGCTGTGGTGTTTGAGCAGACTGAAGACCGTTGCAGGAACGACCATCGCAATTCCACCGGCAATTCCACCCTTGATGCCCGCTGCGAGGCTGAACGTTTCAACGGGCAGCAATTTTCGATGTATAGGATCGATCAATAACTGCTCGTGGCTTTTGCGAGTGGTTGAGATTACGACATCATCCGGATGAACCGCGACGGAGGCGTGATGCTCGTGTGGCAGCACTTCAAAGAACCACCCTACCGCAGAGCGAATTGCGAGCACCACTCCGAGCAGGCTGACGACCCGGTGCGTAACCATTCCAGCGATCATCAAAGAAACGCCGAGCGCGAGCACCATGGGCCATGCAGTCGGCACTGGAAGTTGAACTTCATCGTCATGCTTCATCCTGCACCTCCTTTCCGCAATCTACCTGCCCAGGACATAGACGACTGTAAAAACGACCACCCACACCGCATCGACAAAGTGCCAATAGAGCGACAGTGTCTCAAGCTTTTCAGAATGCTCCTCTGTCACGAGTCCGAACAACGAGAATCCAAGAGCGAGAGAAAGCATGATGAGACCGACAACAACGTGGGTCGCGTGCAGGCCGACCAGGGAATAATAGGTGGTTCCGAAGAGGTTGGTTTGTATTGTCAGTCCTTCGTCGTGGATAAGGTGATACCACTCGCGTGCTGTCGTGATAAGGAAAATCGAACCGAGCAGAACCGTTCCCGCAAGCCAACCAGTGCATCCAGTCATCTTGCCCTTGCGCAGCGCCGCGACTGCAAAGTGCACGGTAATGCTGCTCGACAGCAGGCAAACGGTGCCGAAGATCGGCAACTCCAGCACTTGTGCCGGAGTAGGCCCGGTAAGACTCTTGCCAATGTAGAAGATGTAAGCGACGACAAAGATGATGAAGATTGCCGACTCGGCCACGATGAGACAGACCATGCCCACGGTCCCGCGATAAGGAAGCGTCCATGGCGTTTCCAGGGGTGAATCAATCGGAATTGCGTTTGCGTCTCTCATCATTTCGCGTCTCTCATTCGTAATCCGAATCTGGATCGTCCGGGTGCTTCAGATCCCAAAGGGGGCGCCGGCTTCTGACCGCAGGCAAAACCGCATAGTTGTAGTCTGGCGGCGGAGAAGTCGTTGACCACTCCAGCGTCCACGCATCCCACGGATCGGGTCCTGCCTCTTTACCCTTGAAGTACGACTCGATCAGGTTGTACACGAAGCATAATGTTCCTGCCGCTTGAAAAATCGCTCCGATGCCAACGATGATGTTCCATCCCTCCCATCCGCGGCCTGCCTCGTAGGTGTAAATGCGGCGTGGCATGCCAAGCAGCCCGGGAACATGCATGAAGTCGAAGGTAAGATGAAAGCCAATGATAAACAGCCAAAAGTGCCACTTGCCCAGGGTCTCGGACATCATGCGCCCGGTGATCTTTGGGTACCAGTAGTAAAAAGCCCCGAACAACGCGGTTAAGATCGCCCCCACCAATACGTAGTGGAAGTGAGCCACGACAAAGTAAGAGTTGCCAAGTTGCCAATCGAATGGAGCGACGGAGAGCATGATCCCGGTGAGTCCAGCGACGAGAAACTGAAACAGGAATGCTACGCAAAAGATCATGGGAGTTCGAAAGATCACATGTCCGCCCCAGATCGTCGCCAGCCAGTTGAAGATTTTGATGCCGGTTGGTACGGATATAACCATCGTGGCAAAAACAAAAAATGTATTTGCAGCCGCACCCATGCCCACCGTGAACATGTGGTGCGCCCATACGCTCAGGCTGATAAAGGCGATGCCCACCGATGCCGCCACCATCGCCGGATAACCAAAGATCGCCTTGCGCGAGAAGACCGGCACGATCTCGTTCACGAATGCAAATGCCGGTAGCACCAGCACGTAGACTTCAGGATGCCCGAAGATCCAAAAGAAGTGCATCCACAGAACCGCCGACCCGCCGGCCTGCGTGTCGAAAAAGTGAGACCCAATGTAGCGATCGAATGTCAGCATGATTTGCGCAGCTGTCAGCGGGCTCACCGCAACAAATACCAGGCTCGCCATCACCAGGTAGAGCCACACCAGCAGCGGCATCCGGCTCATCTTCATGCCCTTGCAGCGCATGCAAATGATCGTGGTCACGATATTTAAAGCGGTGCCAATCGAGCCTATGCCGCTTAGAAAAACGGCGAGAGTCCAGTAGTCCGTACTGTGGCCGGGCGAAAACACTTTCGCCGTCAAGGGCGCATATGCAAACCAACCGACATCCGGCGCGGACCCGGCCGCGTACAGTCCGCTTGCGCCCACATAGCTGAAGTACAACAGAACTCCGGCAAATGCGGAGATCCAGAAACTGAATGCATTCAGCCGTGGGAATGCCATATCGCGTGCGCCAATCATCAGCGGGACCAGGTAGTTGCCAAAGCCAAAAAGAATCGGCATGCCGACAAAGAACACCATCGTCGTGCCGTGCATAGTGAAAAGTTGATTAAAAACCTGGGGCGAAACGAAGTGGTTGTTGGGAATGGCAAGTTGGATGCGCATCAGAGTCGCTTCGACGCCCGCGACGATCAGAAAGATGAGAGCGTACGCGATGTACATCAGGCCGATCTTCTTGTGATCCACGGTTGTCAGCCACTCGTACACAACATTGAGCGGTGGACGGCCCTGCAGCGGCGTCAGCGTCTCGTCGATCCCATCCACCACATGAGTTGTGCTCATCCGGCATGCCTTTCCACTGAAGCGTTATCGAAGCTGTGTTAAATAAGCGGTGATGACGTCCAGATCGTGGTTGTTCAAGTGCATCGACGGCATCAGCGAACCAGGCTTAATTGAGTTCGGGTTATCGATCCACTTGCGAAGATTTTCCGCTGTGTTTTCGACCGCACCGGACGCCAGAGTGTCGCGGCTTGCCAGGTGCGTCAGGTCGGGCCCGAACCGCCCCGTTGCCACTGTTCCCTTAATCGCGTGGCAGTTGATGCAGGCGTTGCGCATGAAAACAGCCTGCCCTTCCGCTGCGGCGGCGTTGCCCGCGAAATCCTGCACCGCGGGTTGCTCTTGCTGATTGATCCACGCAGCGAAATCCGCAGGCGATTGCGCATAAACCCGCAACAGCATTTTGGCGTGCTGTGTGCCGCAGTACTGCGCGCATTGGCCAAGATAAAGGCCGGCTTGCGCAGGATCGATCCACATCGTATTGATCTTGTTCGGAATCACGTCCGTCTTTCCCGCCAGGCGCGGGACCCAGAAGCTGTGCGCCACATCCGCCGACGACATGGTCAGGTAAGTCGGAGTTGGATGGGCAGGATCGCTGGTCGGAATGTGAAGTTCGTTGGCGGTGACGACACCCGACTGAGGGTAACGGTACTCCCACCAGAACTGGTGGCCGATGACAGTCACGTTCATCGCGGAATCCGGCTCCGGGATGGCCTGTGTTCCCAGGATGACTCGCGTGGTTGAAAGAAACAGCACGACCACGATCAGGATCGGAATGACCGTCCATGACAACTCAATTTGATTGCTGCCGTAGATCTGCGCCGGCTCGTGATTCGAATTCTCCGGGCGATGCCGGTATCGAATCAACGCATACAAAAGCAGGCCGGCGACAACTAAAAAGATGACGAGCGTGACTCCAAACACCAGCATCGAAAGGTTGAAGATTGAGTGTGCGGGAGTCGCGGCGGGGGCAAAGATGTTTGTAGGCGATTGAGCGTCGATGCGGTTCACCAAGAGAGCAAACGAACACGCAACAGCCCGCAAGGCCCAGTTGGAATTAGACCCGCCGACGCAATGCACCGTCTTCTTTCGTCCTGGGGAAAGGAACAAAACAGTTCAACCTCAATTTCCTTGGATGTAGGGAACTGTGGAACGGCATCATCAATCTGCGGATATTTTAACTGTCGCCAGTGAGCAGTCAAGAGTTTCTAGTGCCGAGCCTGCACTATTCGGCACACTACTTTCCGCGCGGAGGCTTCAGACACAGTCGTAAAGCCTATCGGCACCCATGCATCGGTGCGGCATCCGGAAGCACCGAAGCCCAACCTGCTGCGGGCGGGCGAGTAAGCTTGAAAACAGCGTTTTGAAGGAGGACGCCGTTTGGCGGGGTAGACATGGTTATCCATCTGATCATGCATTACCGGGCAAAAGTAGCCAGGCGCTCAACGGTAAATCATCAGGAGGTCAATTGCGTAAACCCGCTGCTCATGCAGGTTTGGTCGTCATCAACCGAATGGCCTGCAAGATTTGGGAACCCTCACGGCCACCGCATCGCATTTCTGCTGTTTCTCCACTAAATACCCGGACGCGCGCACTTGCTTGAGATCGGCTGATTCATTGCATGTGCCTTCGATGTCCGACCGAGTTCTCCTCTTCGGGAGAGCACCTTTGGGCTATGAGAATGGCAACCTTGACTAAGCGTTTTAGAATCAGTCGCTGCCGATGGACCAAAACGATCTTTTGCTTAGCTTCTAAGCGTTAAGACTGGACACGGTGCATCCACAATGATCCGAAATGCCCCAGAAGTTCGCATCTCCATGCTTATGTGGGAAGTTCTTCGGATCCCGAGCACCAGCAGGTCAATTGACCGCTCTCTGATGTGTTCAATGATCTGATCATGAGCGCTGCCGACGGCCACATAAGTTCTCGGATCACAGAACTCCCTTGCTTGCTGCGGCACAACCTCGTCAAGAGCGCCATAAAAGCGAGTTTGAAGTTCGGACAATCGATCAGGATGTTCAATGGCGTCCTCCTGAATCACATTGAGCACATCGATCCAGTTCCCTGAGACTTTTGCAGGGAGATATGTACCCAGGAGAGCGCCTGGCGTTGTAGCCACTCCCAGAAACATCCCTATGCGGCTGTTGGAATATACTTCGCGAACATAAGCCGCGGCAGCACCAGAGGAGGTAGCAATAACAGAGACGAGCGAAGCTCCTATCGCATAGTGAAGGTCCACTTTGAACAGGAGGCACTGAACCGGAACAATAACAACCCCGCCGCCGAGTCCCGTCAGCGCGCCAAGGAGTCCAGCCAGGATGGACGTGCCAAGAACTTCGACAGTGAAAGAGAGGACACTCATTCAGGAAGCCACCCCCTGGTGGTCTTCTCCTGACTCGTCTCCTATCACAATCACATTTCGGAGCGCTTGTTTGGTTTCAATGTTCGCCGCAGTGCGCCGGTGGGAAGCACTGTATTCTCGAAGGGTCTCCAACAATTGGCCGATTGGACCTCTTGGGTCTGGACCATTCAGAAGGGCGATGCTCAACTCACGCCGGATGGGCCCGTTTTCAAGTCGAATTTCTTTAACGCTTCCCTGATTCAGCGCTTTCTCAAGGGCAAGGCGCGGGACAAACCCGATGCCGAGTCCGGCCTCCACCCCGGTAATAATTCCTTCGATGGAATTGGTGTCGATCAATATGCGGAGTTGCTGGCGCAATACACCGTTCCGTTCAAGATACTGCTCCACAAACTGACGCATGCCGGAACCGACTTCTCTAAGCAGGATTTTTTCCTGAACAAGTTCAGCAGCGCCGATCATGTTCTTTTTTGCCCAGCGATGATCCGGCTTCACGATGAGGGTAAGCTCATCCTCTCCAAATGCTTCGATTTTCAGATCTGGACGAAATGCCGGAGCCTCAATGAGAGCGATCGCGATCTGGCGCGCCGCCAAAGCCTGCAGCACATCATGCGTGCTTCCACCCACAATATGGATTCGTAGATTTGGCCAATCGTGCACCAGGTGTTGAAGAAGCTTTGGAAGAAGGTAGACGGCAAACGTGTGAGACGCGCCAATGCTGAGCTCGACACCTTCTTGTGCGCCAAAGGGCGCAAGCGCGGCAATTGCTTCGTTGGTAATAGCCTCGATTTGTCGCACATATTGCAACAGGGCCGTGCCGGCCGGTGTGAGACTCGTTTCGCGGCCTATGCGATCAAAGAGTGCAATTCCAAGGCTCTCTTCAAGCGACCGTATCTGCGCCGTTACGGCGGGCTGCGAGAGGTGCAGCTCATCTCCAGCTCGCCGATAATTGAGCAAATCCGCCACCACTCTAAATACCTTCAACTTGAAGTTCTCAATCATGGTGTTGCCCCGATCTGATAGTTGAGCGTGGCCAGGGCCAGCCGGTACTGGTATTGCGCATCCGTGTTGCCGATGGCAGCGTTGGTTTGCTGATACTGCGCCTGGCTGAGTTCGACAATTGAACTCAGACCCATCTGGTAGCGCGTTTGCGCAAGCTTCAGCGCAAGGTTTGCCTCCTTGAGCAGCTCCGCAGTGACTGTGACGCGTTGATAAGCCGTGTTGGCTGTGAGCCACGCGGTCCGCACATCGCGCACGATCCGATCGCGTAGATCGCGGCTCTGCTCCGAAGCCGCCTGAGCGCGGATTGATGCCTCCTTGGCTTGTGCAGAGTAGAGAAAGCCGTTGAAGACGGGAATGCTCATGTTCACGCCGACGCCGCCCCACCAACTCGAGGTGTAATACTCGCCCGGACGAACCGGCACTCCACCGGCAGTTCCCGCGGCACTGATGGTCGGCAGCATCTGGTCGCGCTGCGCGTGGCTGAACTTGACCGCTGCCTGCTGGTTATAGTTCAAGGCCTGCAGGTCTGGGCGTTGCTGAAGAGCCAGTTGCAAGAGTCGCTCGGCATCCCCGGGCGGCGCGCTCAGCTGGCCATTGTCGTCGACAAGCTCATAGGTAACTTGATGATCGAGCCCAACCACCGCGTCCAGTGCGGCCATTGTCGAGTCGACATTGCTTCGCGCATCAAGTTGCAACAGCTTTGCCTGTGAGAGATTGACATCGGCAAAGCTCAAGTCGAGCGTTGATTTGATCTTGTTTTTTGTCAATTCGCTGATCTGGGTTTCCGTTGTTTGCCTGGTCGCAACATTCTGATCTGCAACCTTCAGCAGCGCCTGTGACTGCAGTGCATCGAAGAATGCCTGATCTGTCACGAGCACAATATCCTCGTTCGTCGCCAGAGCGCTTGCATTTTGTGCCTTCTCCTGAAGCTTTGAGAATGCAACAAGATTTCTGGTTTTTCCAAAGTCTGTCATCAGTTGAGTGAGATTGCCTCCCGCGCCCGCGTGCTCGACCATGCGCGACACCGTAAGTGTGCCTGCGGAGATCCGGCTCCCGTTCTCTGCATCCTCCGCGGTGACATTGCCGGTCAGCGTTGGGAGCTCCGCCGCTCGTATCTCTCGCACAACCTGGTGCTGTGCAAGCGCAAGCAGGTGGGCCACACTGACTCTTGGATTGTTTTTGATAGCCAGTTTCTCCGCGTCCGCCTGCGTCAGCCGCGAGTGTTGATCGGCGGCTGACACATCGGCCGGCGCAGGAGTGATTGCCGTAGCCTGCTGCCGCGCAAGAGCCACGAGTGGCCACGACGGAGCATCCGGCAACTGCGGTTGGATGTTTGTACTCTGCCCCGAGATAGTGGCCGTGCAGGCAATTGCATAGAGAAGAATCAGACGGCGATGCGGAAACTGGTGCATTGATGGCCTCATCATGCCGATACCTCCCCCTCAACTTCCGATTGTTTCTCGCGCTTGCCGTGAATCAACAGGTAAACGGCGGGTACAAGGAAGACGGTTGCCACCACCGAAACTCCCAAGCCGCCGATCACCGCGCGTGCCAACGGAGCATATTGCTCACTCCCTGCCTCCGTCCCAAGCGCCATCGGAATCATGCCCAGTAAAGTTGCCAGTGAAGTCATCAGAATCGGTCGCAGGCGAATCTTGCACGACTGGACAACAGCTTCCAGCAGCGACTTGCCTTCCTTGTGCAGCACGCCGGCAAATTCCACAATCAGGATGCTGTTTGACACGACAATGCCGGTCATCATGATCACGCCCATCAGCGACATGATGTTCAACGTGCTCCCAGTAACCAGCAGGATCATCACAACCCCTGCCAGTCCGGGGGGGATCGCCATCAGGATGATGAATGGATCGATGAACGACGTGAACTGGGTCATCAGAATCAAATAGACCATCAATACGGACATGATGAGCCCCAGGCCAAATTCCAGAAACGACCGGTTCATGCTGACCACAGCGCCGCGCACCGTCAGCACTGTGTTTTTATCCGTCCTGGTGTTGGCAACGAGCTTGTCGATCTCACTGCCAACCTTTTGAAGTGCTTCGGTTTTGGTTGAGACGTACACATCGATCACCCGCCGAATCTGGTAGTGATCCACTTCTGTCGGTGTATTGATCAACTGAATATCCGCAACCGAACTCAGCGGCGTATATCCCGCTGTGTGATCGCCTTTCCAGAACTCGCGCGAATCGCCTGAAGCTTCGTGAGCCTCCTGCATGGGACTGAAGCCCGGAGGATGAATGCCGCGCAGAGGAATGTTTTCAAAGTCCTCCATCGACATGTTGTTGATGAAACGGTTGGCGTACTGGACGGTCACCATGTAATTGTTGCCACTTTTTGGATCGATCCAATACGTCGGAGCAACCATGCCATCCGAGGTCATTGCCGTAATCACGTTATCGAGGACATCCTGGGCGGAGAGGCCAATCAGGCTGGCTTTTTCGCGATCTATATTTAGCGCGATGCCTGGATAGTCGATATCCTGCGGAATGTAAACGCCACTCACATTCGGCATCGTCTTGATCTTGTCGGCAAGTGTTGTGGCCAGCGCATACGCTCCATTCATGTTGTTCGAACCGATCTGTATATCGATGGGAGCGGGAAGACCCTGGTTGATGACGCCATCCACCAGTCCTCCTGCCTGGTAGTACGCAGTAAGCTCAGGCATCTCGCGGGAGAGCTTCTCGCGCACCCGCCGCATATACTCGTAACTGCCGATGCTATGGTCCTCCTTCAAACTTGTCTGCACAAATGCCGTGTCCATTGAGGCGTTGGTGGTGTAGATCGCGGAGAGATCGGGGTAGACACCAATGTTCGAAACGATCATGTCAAGATCAGATGGCTTAACCACGCTGCGAATGATCGTCTCCACCTTCGCGATGTAGTCGTTGCTTACCTCAAGGCGCGTTCCACTCGGCATTCGCACATTGATAACAAACTGGCCTGGATCGGTACGCGGAAAATATGCACGGCCAAGGAACGGAAAGAGCGCCAGGATCGTAAGAGCAACGCCGCCCAGAATCGCAGCCGCGGTAAATCCAGGACGCCGCATAGTCCGCATCGCAACGCCTTCATACCAGGTCAGCAGATGCTGGAACATCTCATTGAACTTCCTGTCGAAACGCCTGAGGAAGTTTAGCTTCCGGCCTTCGGGGTGGTTCTCCTCATCTTTCAAGCGAATAAAGTTTGCGCAATAGAGCGGCACCACCGTCATCGCGAAGAAATACGAAGCAAAAATCGACAGCACAACGCCTAACGCCAGCGGCGTGAAGATGTACTTGCTGACGCCGGAAAGAAAGCTCACTGGAAAGAACACGATTGACGTAGTTGAGGTTGCTGCCAGGACGGCAAGAGATACTTCCATGCCGCCTTTTTCCGCGGCTTCTCGTGGGGCAAATCCCATCTCCATGTAGCGGAAGATATTCTCCAGCACCACCACCGAATCGTCGATTAATCGTGAGAAAGCCAAGGCAAGGCCGCCCAGAATCATCGTATTAATTGACCCGCCCATGGCGTTTGTCACGAGCAGGCATACAAGCGCCGACAGGGGAATCGACAACAGTACCGCGAAGGTAGCGCGGGGGCTGCCGAGGAAAACGAGAATCATGATGCCGGTCAGTACCAGGCCGATGCTCGCTTCCTTGACCAGGTTCTTGATGGCCAGCTTGACGAAGATCGATTGGTCAAAGACTACTTCCGTCTTCAGCTGCGCCGGAATGTCGACAAGATGCTTGATCGCTTTCTTCATCCCATCGACAATGGTGATGGTGTTGCTGTTGCCACCCTGCTTGAACACCGGCACGTATACCGAACGCTGCCCGTCAATGCGGACAATGTTGTATTGAAGCGCACCCGCGTCTTCTGCCTTGCCAATGTCCGCAACCAGTACGGATGAGTTGCCCACCGACTTGAGCGGCATCTCGTTCATCGAATTGGCGTCAGGGAACTGGCTGTTTGCATAAATATTGAAGTCTTTCGATCCGATGCGCACATCGCCGGCCGGCAAATTCAGGTTCGAGCTATTCACCGACTTCACCACGTCATTGAGACTCAGGTTCCGCGCTTCCATCTTCTGCGGATCTACATATATTTGAATTTGCCTATACGTCCCGCCATAAGGCTGCGGAACCGAAGCGCCGTCGACATTCGAAATCTGATTGCGCACCTGGAATTGCGCCAGATCCTTCAGGCTCGTTTCGTTGAGCCCCTGCCCCTTCAACGTTACGAGACACACGGGCTGCGTCGAAGCATCCATGCCCAGCACCACGGGAGGCAATGTGCCCGGCGGCAGGCGGCGCAAGTCGGCCATGGCCAGGTTGGCGATATTGCTCAATGCGGCGTTGGGATCGCTGCCCGGTTTGAAATAGATCTTGATCAGGCTCACGCCCGTCAGAGAGCGCGATTCGCTGTGATCGATGTTGGCGCCGAGCGTGAAGAATCGTTCGAAGGTGTTGGTGATATCGGCTTCAATCTGTTGCGGTGGCATCCCGTTATAGAACGTGGCCACAACCACCACCGGCATATCGATTTTGGGAAACAGATCTACCGGCATCCGCGCCACGGTGACTCCACCCACCAGGCCCACCATCAGGCAGAGCATAAGAATGAAGAATGGAAAAGTCAGGGCAAACTTCGGCATTAGTTCGCTCCTCCGTTTCCCTGTTCTTCAGCTTTCATATCGATTACGCCACCGGACTCACGCATGACATCCGAAGCGGGCTCCGGCGTGAGGATCGGTGAAACCAATTCTCCATCCGTGTACTTCTCCTGACCACCCACAATCACGCGGTCTCCCGGCTGAATGCCGCTTTTGATCTCTGCGAGTTTTGAACCGCGCAGCCCCACCTCAACAGGGCGGACATGCACGCGATTGCCTGCATCCAGCACATAGACCGTCCGCTGCTTCTCTTTGAGCACCAACGCCTCAACAGGAACGGTGATCACGTTGTCGACTCGACCGAGTTGCATTTCGGCATTCGCATACATGCCTGGAGAGATGGAAAGATCCTTGTTGTCGACATCGACTTCGGTCTCCATGGTGCGGGTTTCGAAGTTCACGTCGCGAGTGAAGCGCGCGATTCTGCCAGTAAACGATCGACCAATGGCGTCCACGCGAATCTGCATTGGATCACCCTCATGTACGTACTGGACATCGTTTTCCGGAATCGGCATGCGCAGACGCAGCAGGCCGCTCTCAGAAAGCCGCACAATCGGAATATCCTGCTCGTTTGAATTTGTTCCGCTCTGAATCAGCGCACCGGTGTCGGCATAACGCCACACGATCACGCCATCGAGCGGAGCAACCACATTGGTGTAGTTTTTGAGTGCCTGCACGCGGGTGTTGTCTGAGTGAGCCACTTCCGTATGCTGCTCCGCCGCCGCCGCTGCTGCCTTGGCCGCATCGACCTGCGACTCCGATGCGAGATCCTTGCTCTGCGCATCGTCCAGTTCCTGCTGCGCGATCAGGCCCGGTTGCGCCTTGGAAGTCTCGAGCAATCGCTCGTAGTCAAGATGCAGGGCCGCATGCGTGGCCTCCGCACGCTTGATCTCATGCTGTGCCCGCAGAAGATCGTCTTTCGTCTGCTGCAGCTCGAACACGGTACCTTGCAACTGCGCATTCAACTCCGGAACTTCAAGCACAGCGAGCGTCTGCCCCTTGCGCACCCGGTCACCTATGTCTACGTTGATCTTGACCATGAAACCCGTGACTTTGGGGTGAATGTCGACCACCTGGTAGGGTTGGAACTGTCCGGCAAGGCTCAGCGTATGCGCAATGCTTCCTCTTTGCGCTTGTGCCACCTGGGCCGAGGGCGCCTGTTCGGTTTGGTCTGAATGTCGTCCCTCAAAGTTGCAGGCAACGATACTCGCCAAGGCAGGAAGTGCGATTCCTGCGACGAAAATCACGGAGATTCGCTTTCGCATGTCTCGAATACACCCCTAATTGAATTTGTGTTTGCGAGTTTCAGAGCCGCACGACACTCTCTCCAACAGAGAAAAGTCGGCGCTGCATCCGTCGAACAAACGTCATCGGATGTTTCGGTTTTGAATTTGTGGTGATGCCTAAGCGAGAACGGGTGGGGGACGACCGAAGAGACGGTCACGGAATGAGCGCTGGCGTAGGCGCCACGACTCATTTGCCGATCGCGCTTGTTGACCTGGTGCCACAGGGTTCAAAGCACTAAGGGCTAGCAATAAGAGAAATAGGATAGTGGCAGGAACTGTGTAGATCACCTTTGTGGAAGTTTTCGTCCGAATCACCTGTGGGCTGTCCGCGCTTGATCGTTCATTTTTAGATAGTAGCTTCGCTTGCGGAACCTGGTGTGAAGCGGCCTTGGGTGGATTGTAGAGAGACAGCTTGTACTGCAAACCCCACGCAAAGACGCAGACGGCCAATCCCAGGAACGAAAGCGCTCCAATGCGACTGAATTGCCGTTTTGTGCTCGTACGATGCACAGTATTTGCCTTTTTGAGGTTCGCGCGGCAACGCTCGGTCATTTGAAATGCGAGCCATGACCGGCGGATCCTTCCTTATTAGATATCGTGAAAGGGAGAGAAGGTTGCCCAACTATATTGTGATCTTTCATAAAACGCACCACACTGCTGCGATACCGTTGATTGAAATATATCGGTCAACGCAGTCGCCGCAACGTCGTCAACACTCATTGCAAAAAGGGTCACCCGCGAAGGAACGCGTTCCGAAAACGATCTCTCCTAACTTCAGAAGGAGTTTCGGCGTCAAGGACTTAATGTGGTTGCTTTGGGGGTACCTTTTTGAGGCGTGTCTCTTGTGTTGTTTTGCTTCCTGGGGGTGTTGTTGGCTTGCGATTGCTACTCAGGCAGAGCAGGAAGCGATTTGGTTCACCTTCAGCTTCAACGGTAAGTCGAGGTTTTACGATTTGATGAACCGAAGAGCACGCGCAGGAAACGCCGCATTCCCGACACCGTTCGCCACCGGCGAACAGGCCGTAAAGACCCCGCTTCTTCCCCAACACCCATGACCGCATACTCAACCTTGCTGACACACTCAGGCCAGAGGGGAAGACAGGACGCTTACTCCCTTCTTGGGAACATCACCGTAGATAACCTAGGTGGGGAAGGCACACGTACGAGATGATTAGCACAACCGTAATCCAGTCGTTGCAAATGAAACCCCATCTTGTAGTTAAGGCCCCGTTTTTCACTGCCAATTTAAGTGTCTTCTTGAAAATCACCCCGAACACTAATGGAATGGGATACGACACCAATATCTCGTAGGCGCGAGGCTCTATTGGGTGTCTCGCGCCGATTTGTGTGACAGCGAAGAATACATATTGACTCCCGACGAGTAGGTAAAGCAGTGTGGCAACAAGTCGGCCGATTGTGGCACCTGCTAAACCAAAATCATCGCTTTTCATTCTCAAGCCTCTCCATGTGGCGCACTTGATTCATTTCCATCAGCTTCCCTAGTTTGGGTCGGTAGTATTGCAGCCGAACGCGTTTCCAATCGCAACATCGGCCCACGAGGCAAATTGAGCAACACCAGCAGCGCCCCCACCCAGTAATGCGACTGCACCGGCCACCGGAGCTGCGCCCCCGCCAGTGAAAACGAAGATGCCAAGAGCGACGACCCCAGTACCGGCACCGACATAGAGCGCAGCCTTATGATTCCAAATCGCATCACTTTGGAAGTTTGCGCATGCGGCCTGCCTATTAGGAGCCCATGGGTTCGATGGAGCGCCGGCTGGTTGGTAGACGATGGTAATGGGGTTAATCTGCCGGCCATTCTCAATAGAGATTCCAGGATTGAACAAGTAGTTACCATCGACCGTAATCGATGTGGAATCGACCACCACGACGCCGTCGTTACTAGTGCATTCCTCATCCGTACACTCAGCACTTTGTTCAAATCAAACGCGGCCTATATCGTTTGAAATAGAGGAAGCTGAGAACAGGAACAGAAGACCGAAAATCCGTACATGTGGTCAGTCTCGAAACCGCGTGAAAATGCTTGCTAAAAATGACCCTTGGGCCATACTATTCAGCACCGGGCGATTTGTTGTAACCGATTGATTCTAAATATGGTCGGGGAGAGAGGATTTGAACCTCCGACCCCCTGGTCCCGAACCAGATTTCAATGACTATTGAAATCTGTTGAAATTGCGCAGATTTAACTGCTGTTAATTGAATAAGATGCGGCCGGGTTATTGAAAGCTGTGGTTTCGAATTGTTCCTGAGTGCTTTGACCGCTACGATTTCGACTACACCGGATGAATCATCGCCTTTCCATTACCGTCGTCCAAATCGTATTCCAAAATGGACGGATTCTGGGGTTCAGGTCATGCGCAAGCACCGAACGGGGTGCCTGCTGCGAAGACGACGCCAGACAGAAGCCCCAGACGCAGCAAGGCCGCCCCCGGAGAAGTGGCTAGCCGTCATCATCCCAAGTGGAAAACAAAAATCATCACGGAAAAGAAGACGATCAGGTACGCCATCACCCAGCCGAAACGGTTCCACTCTCGCTTTGATTTAGGCCACCATGCCCAGAACGCGTACCCCGCCAGCAGGGCATTCGGCACCAAGATCAACACCTGTAACCATGTCGGCCAAGCTGAATAGGGTATGACTCTAATCAAAGTGCTGCCCCGGCATTGGAGATTTGCTCGCGACCGCGATTTCCGCGCCCAGCAGCATCACCCTTACTCCTCCGACGGATACGGAAGGCGGCTTCGGAAAAAGACGAACACGGGATACTCGATAGCCATCCCGACGAACCATAAGAGTTTCCATTCATCGACGTGGGTAAGAATGACTGCAAAAGCTGCCAGGTGCACAGACAGGAGGATGGCGGTCAGTGCCCAGAACTTCCACTCTCGAAGGAACTGACCGCTTTTGGAGATGAAGTACCCAAATAGAACCGCCGTCATAAATGCCAGTCCACCCCACTTGATGAACGCATCATGACTCACCGATGAACGGGCAACAGCGATCAGCACCCCTACAAAGGCAAGCCCAATCGCGATGTAGAGAACAAAATCCCTGACGCGAGAACGAACATGTGCGGCCCGTTGAGTATCGGAGATCATTGACATTGGTTGTACTCAGCAACAACGGCGTCGCCCAATGCGTAAACCACACTCGCCATCGTCAGAACCCCTGAGACTTCTCCGAGCGTTTCTGCACTAGCCACGCCCGCGCGAACAATGCTCGAACGGAGTGGGACAGTCAGCCCCCGGCTCACGCTCCAGGAGGCAGCTCCTGCAAGGCTCGCTTGGCTCATCTGGGAAGCAATGTCCGCTCCGGTCCCTATTCCTATGCTCAATGGATTGAGATCGTTGGCAATTGTGGGTAATGCAACATTACCAACGCAGTTCTTGACATCCTTCCACCACTGTTTGACGAAGCTGTAGGACTGCCCGTTATTTGGGGCGCTTCCGCCGCCGGAGAAATAAACACCATTGCTTCCACTCAATACGCCCCCTATGTAGAACGCGAAGTCGGACAAACAGCCAATCGATGCCGTGGTGTCGTCTACTGAAAACGTGTAAGTGCCGTCTGGGTTTTCCGTCACATCACTGACAGACGAGGAAACGTCGAATAAGCATCCGTCGGCGAGTTGTACGTGTTCTAGCCCAAATGGATCGAGATATCCTAGCGGGCCATTCTGGACATATGCATAGCGGTTAAAGCTCTGCGGGTTTGAAAAATCGTAGCTTCCGCTGTACGGATCAGGTGACATCCAGTGGCCCTGTGCGCTCGAGAATTGCCGGACCTGGGCATGATCGGTTTCGGTCTCTGAGTCGTAGTCAAGCAGGGCATAGTGATTGGCGTCCAGGTCAGTGCCGGACGTGGTCGTCTGGCCATCTCCAAACGGCAACGAAGTGAATGTGCCCTCCACTCCGCCGTTGTACGTCGTCCGTATTCGCTCAGTACCAAGCCAGTCCTGATGCTCGAAATGTGCCGCTGCGCCGGCTGAGTTCGCGGTCGTGGTGTAAAAGGCTGCAGGCACATTACCCCAGTAATACTTGCCCAGGAGCTGCGCATGCGTGGTCCCGTTCCACGTAGACACGCGCTGGGCCGCCGCGTTGAAGACAAACTCCGTTGTCGTTGAACCCACCACGGTCCGCACCCGCTGATTTAAAGCATTATAAACGTAGCTGTCTGTCGAGCTGTCAACCTGAATCAAATTGTTCTCGCCG
>JBEKDE010000095.1:0-18508 GCA_050014515.1 Occallatibacter sp. | reverse complement strand
TTCCTGACCATGTTCGGGATCGCCTGGGGTGTCGGTTCTCTGCTGGTCCTCGTCGGCCTGGGAGAGGGCTTCCGTTCCGGCCAGCATCGCAACCTTGCCAGCTTCGGCAACGACATCGTAATGATGTGGGACTCCACCATACCGGCGGTTGCCAACCAGCACACCGGCATGAGGCCCTATCAATTTACGCTGGGCGACGAAGCCGCAATTCGCGCCCTCCCCCAGGTGAAAGACGTAACCGGCTTCCTCAGCCGCGGAGACATGTACGAGGTCAGCGCATACTCCAATACCGGCGGCCAGGTCATGGGCGTGGAGCCCAACTTTGCCGAAATGCGCTTTGTTCCCCTGGCTGAAGGCCGGTTCATCGACGCACAGGATGTGGCCGACCGTCACCGGGTGGTCGTCCTCGGATCCAAGAGCGCAGCCCTGCTGTTTCCGGGCCGCCCGGTCCTCGGCGAAAACATCATCATCAACGATGTCTCTTTTACTGTTGTGGGCCGGGTGGACCCCATCAACCACGGCAATAACGACAGCGACAATCAAAAGCTCTACATCCCCGTCTCCATCATGCAGGAGCTCTTTGCCTATAAGGGCGACAACGTCGCCCGCGATGCGCTCACGGGCATCGCCTATCACCCCGCCACAAAAGGCGACAGCTCCCAATCCGTTCCCGCTGTCCACAAGGTGATCGGCGAGCGACACAAATTCGATCCCAGTCTCAAAGATGCATTCGACGAGTTCGACACCATTCAACAGGAGAAGCTCGTCGGCACGATCTTTGACGCAATGGATATCTTTCTTGGCGGTGTTGGCGTGGTAACCCTCGGCCTCGGCGCAGTCGGCATCATCAACATCATGCTCGTCTCGGTCTCCGAGCGCACCCGCGAAATCGGCGTGCTCAAGGCTATCGGGGCAACCAAAAGCGCCATCCTCGCACAGTTCTTCTGGGAGGGCCTCCTGCTCACCGGCATCAGCGGGCTGCTTGGCATTGTTCTCTCTGCCGGCCTCATGGCTCTTCTCGACCACTTCTTCACTGGAACTGTTCCCGGTTTCGATCCGCCGCGTCTGGTTCCATGGTCCGCTGCACTCGCGATCGGCTCACTTGCCCTGAGCGGCATCGCTGCCGGCCTTTATCCCGCCAGCAAAGCAGCCGCGCTGGATCCCATTGAAGCGTTGAGAAGAGAGTGAGCAAGCAGCGAAACAGTGAAGAAGTGAGTGAGTGAAACAGGGAAATGGTGAAAGAGTGAAACAGTGAAGAAGTGAAAGAGTGAGAGAGTGAATGAGTGAAGGGGTGAATTAGTGAAGACGGGCACTAGAGGTACCTGCCGTAGCGATCTCCAAATCAGCTGCAATGCCATCATGCCGGATCGGTTCCACTGAGTTCGCTCGGGGAATCAATTGGGAGACGAAAAAGAGCGAGCGCTGAGCGTTCACTTTGTCACTCTTTCACTCATTCACTTCTTCACTCATTCACTCCTTCACCGAACAGGTGCAACCATGTTGAAAGACATTCTCGGACAAGCGTGGGAGGCGATGGTCTATAACCGCCGCCGCACCGCCATCACCGTAGTCGGCATGGCCTGGGGCATCGCCACCGTCGTGCTTCTGCTCGCTTACGGCGCCGGCTTCTCCCGCGCCATTTCCAACATCTTCGCTCAGTGGGGGGTCAACCACATCGAGGTCTACCCTGGCCGCACCTCTCAGCAGGCAGGCGGAGACAAGGCGGGCGTCAAGGTTCGCTTCAACCTCGATGACGTGGACCGCATATGGAGTTCCGTCCCTGACATCGCTTCAATCACTCCTGTCATGTTTCAGGACGTTGTAATCAAAAACGATCTCCACACCTACACATGGTCGGTCAATGCCATGCGCCCGCAGGGCTTCAACATGTTCGCCGCCACCATCGATGAAGGCCGTGCCTTCAACGGGCGGGAAGAGCAGCAGCGTGCCCATGTTTGCGTCATCGGTCCCGACGCAAAATCAAAGCTTTTTTCCGGTGGTTATGCGGTCGGCGAACCCATCCGGCTCAACGGCGTCCTTTTCACCATTGTCGGCGTGATGCACGCCAAGATGACGGACGGCGACAACAACATCAACACCGCCGTCTGGATACCCTTCTCCACTATGAGCGACCTCAAGGACACCACCTGGATTGACGGCATCTGGTTCGACTACCGGGGCGACAACGAGGTCGTCGAGAAGAACCTGCGCAACACCCTTGCCGCCGCCCATCACTTTGTGCCCTCGGACCATCGCGCCATCTTCGTAGCCAACCTTCAGACTCAACTACACCAGTTTGCAATCGTTTCCATCGCTCTTCAGGCCCTGCTTTCGCTCGTCGGCGCGCTCACGCTGGGCATCGCCGGCATTGGCCTCATGAACATCATGCTGGTTGCCGTGCAGCAGCGCACCCGCGAAATCGGCATTGAGAAGGCTCTCGGCGCGCGCCGCCACCACATCCTGGTTCAATTTCTTGCGGAAGCCATGGCGATCACAGCCGTCGGTGGCGCGGCCGGCATTGCGCTGGCCTATCTCATCTCCGCGTTGGTCGGGCGCATCACCTTCTACAGCGCGATTGCCAAGAATGCCGAGAACGCCGATATCCGCCTGCTGATTTCGCCCACGACAGTTGTTGTGGCCACGGTGATCCTGGCCATAACCGGCCTGGTGAGCGGCATGATCCCGGCCATCCGCGCCGCAAACCTCGATCCCATTGAAGCGCTGCGATACGAGTGACAGTGGACAGTGTGCAGGGCACAGCCGCAGGCGAACACAGAATTGTGAGCAATGGGCGATAAGGAAATCGAGGGCAGCAGAAACGTAATCGTTCGATAGGCAGGGAAGTCCCACTGCACACTGTCCACTGCTTAAGCGGGCGCAACCGCATCCACCACGGGCACGCCCGGCGGCGCACTAAACCGGAAGGTATCCGCGGGAACCGGCGCATTCGGCACTTCACCGGTGAAGTGGAACTGCGTCAGCGCACCGTCCGTCTCTTCAATCTCAATACCAGTGATTGTGCCGTCGGCAGTGACGGTCAGCGAGAGACGCGTGACGCGCTTCTCCTGGCCTTTGGGAATGCCGGTAAGAGTGAACTCGCCGCCTGCGGCTGCAGCCAGCGTCAGGTTGTTCATCTCTTTTTCGAGTTCGGTATGTCCCAGCAGAAACCGCAGCGGCGAGCGCATATCGTCCAGTTGTTTCGCGGGGATGCGCTGCACCTGCGGGTCGCCTTTGGAGTAGAACCATGCGTACTTGCCGTCCAGCAGAAAGAGCTTTCCGGCCGGTTGGCTATAGTCCCACTTCATCCGTCCCGGCTTCAGCAGCAGCAGGGTACCGGATTCGGTGCGATCAAGGCCAAGGCCTGCGTAGTGCTCCGTGAACCCGGCTTTGAGTGAATGCAGTTGGTTGTAGTGCCGATCAACCCGCGCCGCCATCTCATGCGCGCTGGGAGTTTGTCCATAAACTGCAAGCGAAAGGGAAGCGGCGATTAAAATCGAACCTGCTATGTGTGTGAGTTTGCCCATCTTCAGAAAATATCCTGAATGCAGTGTGTGCCTCCGGTCGGATCAGTTTTGAGACGACCAGATTGATCGCTGCAAAAACCACGATTGCCCGTCTCCCCTGGAGTTTGGGGAACCGCTGTGATCAAGTAGCTTGTAGCCCGGTTCATTGAATTTTTGGTGCAGCCGGTGATCCGGAAAATATAGCCATTCGAGATGCCATTCGCATCATAGATTGAACTTCGAAGAATCTGTGCCGCCTCTGGCGTAGGTGGACCTGATTTTGGATCGCCCATGAGAGCGGAATGCGAGCAGGTGTATCCGATGTCTGGATAGGTGGACTGATATTGCAGCTCTGCCTCCTGAATAGCCCGGATGGTTTGAATTGCGGACAGCTCGGGGTGCCTTCGCACTACGAATCCAACCCTTAAAAGGCAGATGAACAGAAGAACGACGAATCCGAAAGTCCAGACGAAGATCCGGAAGAATCGACGCGTGCGCCCATTAGCGGATGCAGACACTTTCTATCCCCGACCCAAGGCTGAACGTCGGCCCCAGCGCTTCATCGTCGCCAGGACCGTTGTGCCCGAAGCGTTGACTCATTGTCCCAGCGACTGCGTGCAATTGGTTCCGCCCGCCGGGTCAAACTTGATGGCGCCGCCCTCGTCGCTGCAGAATCCGCGGTCGCCGGTTTTGCCCACCGTCTGCGGAACCGCAGTCACCAGGTAGCTGTTGAACCGGTCCACGCTGTTCACCGTCACCTTGTCCTTGCAGGTGATGGCGAAGATGTAGCCGGATTTGAAGCCCGAGGTCAGATCGTCCTGCAGAATCTGCGCTCCCGCCGCCGATGGAGCACCTGAACCTGGCTGGCCGCCCAAAGCCGGCAAGGTACACGCGAATCCATTCGACGGATAGGTGGACTGGTACTGAATCTCGGCCTCGTGAATCGCCCGCACCGACTGCTGTGCCGACAGGTCGTTGGCCTTCTTCTTCAGGCTTCCCACTGTGGGAATGGCAATCAGCATGAGGATGGCGATGATGGCCATCACGATCAGCAACTCCATCAAAGTAAAACCGTTGGGCAGCGTGGATCCGTTTTGCCGGGAGTTTTCACCGGTCAACATAGGCCTCTCGCCGCCGCGGCGTCCGCGGCAGAACAACAATGCATTTCTCATGGAATCTCAGTGCCTCGTGGGGCGAACTCGATTGCGCGAGCCCATCCGACAAAATGCTACAACGTACAGACGCGGAAGGGAAATGGGACGCTCAAAACAGTGGTCAGGGAACACTGCGCAGTGAACAGTGAGACGCTCCGAGTACAAGCCTTTGTTGCCGGTTTACGGGTGTTTTCAGGGAGTCTGTCCAATTGATAGAACGCCCTTGTTTCCGGAGACAGACAAAAAACGGTTCACTGCTTCTCAGTCCATTGACCCTATCGACGGAACACAATCGTCTCGACGGCGCGCCAAGCACTGTGCACTGTTCACTGCGCACTGTCCACTGCTTCTAGCACACCAGCCGCTTCCGCCCCAGCTTCACCCCGTCCAGCCGGCCAAGCAGCGTCACTGCAATCCGCTCCGGGTCAAAAAGCTGCTGCGCCATGGCCTGCACCTGGGCCGCGGTTACCTCGTCGATCCGCGCAATCACCTCGTCCACGGTGAAAAAGTTCTGGAAGTACATCTCCTGCCGCGCCAGGTTTGCCATGCGCGCGCTGGAGCTTTCCAGACCCAGCAGAATATTGCCCTTCACCTGGTCCTTGGCGCGGGTCAATTCTTCGTCGCCGAGCGGTTCCTGCTTCAGCTTGGCAAACTCCACCAGGATCAGGTCCACTACCTCCAGCACCTTGCCCGCCGACGTGCCAGCGTACACGCACAGCGTTCCGGTGTCGCGATACGGGCTCAGATCGGAGTAGATGGAATACGCCATGCCCCGCTCTTCGCGAATGGTCTGGAAGAGGCGGGAGCTCATCCCGCCGCCCAGCACGGTGTTCAGGATCAGCGTGGCGTAGCGGTTTTCATCCGTAATCGGCGGAGCCGGCACGCCCAGGCAGATCTGCACCTGCTCCAGCGATTTCTTGTTCCTCAGTATGATTCGCGCGCTCGCCTCGGGCGCCGACAGCTCCTTGAGCGGCTCGCCACCTGTCAGGCCGGCAAACTTGGCCGCAACCGCCTCGGCAAACTGGTCGTGGTCCAGGTTTCCGGCCGCAGAGAAGACAATGTTCCCGCCATGGAACCTGTCGCCGTGGTAGGCAAACAACTTTTCCTGATCCAGGCCCGCAACGGTCTTCGTCGTGCCCAGGATCGGCCAGCCCAGCGGATGATCCTTCCAGAAGCTCTGCGTGAAAAGCTCGTGGACCAGCACGTCGGGGTTGTCCTCGTCGATTTTGATCTCTTCAAGAATCACGCCCCGTTCGCGTTCGATGTCCGGTGCGGCAAAGGTGGGATTCAGCACCAGGTCGGTGAGCACGTCGAGAGCAAGCGGCACGTGGTCAGAGAGCGATTTCACATTGAAACAGATGGTTTCCTTGCCGGTAAAGGCGTCCAGATTGCCGCCGATCGAGTCCATCTCGCGGGCAATGTGCTGGGCTGTGCGGGAGCGCGTGCCCTTGAAGAGCATGTGTTCCACAAAGTGGGAGATTCCGTTGGTTTCGGCAGGCTCGCACCGGGAGCCGGACTTGACCCAGACGCCCATGGCCACCGACCGCAGATAGTCCATGCGCTCGGTCAGCACGATCAACCCGTTTGGCAGCACAGTGCGGCGAAGATTGCGTTCAGTCGAAGAATTCATCATTTTCTAAGATTCGATTCTAGGCCATTCGGACTCATGCACGTAAGTATCGGAATGCTCAGACAAGCAGCGCCAGCGCACAACAAACCGGAAAATCCTCTATCCTTACCCAAGATGTCATTTGAATCAAAACTCGTTTCCTTAGACGCGAAAAACCCTGACGCCGCTAGCCATTCCCCGCTCTTTGGGTTCGATTCGGATGCTTTATCGGCGCGCATGGCCGCTGGGGGCGAGCCAGCCTGGCGTGGAAAACAACTGGCGGAAGCCATTTATCGTCAGAACATTACGGAATTAGGTGAAATTTCAACCTGGCCCAAAATCCTGCGCGGGCGACTGGTTGCCGAGGGCTGGCAAATCGGTCGTCCAGGGATCGCCCAAGTCTTTCAGTCGGTGGACGGGACCGAGCGTTACCTGGTTCAAGCGGGCGCCGAGACCGTGGAGACGGTCTGGATGCCCGAGGGCGATGAAGGCGAATCCGGCGACGGCACCGAAGCGGGCGCAGAGGAGTTGCGCCACTCTCCCCAACAAAAACTGGGTGCCCCCGGTCCCTCGCACCTGGGGACCAGGGAAGCCAATGAATCAACCGCCGACCGTCCAGAGGAGAAATCGAAATCCCACTGGAGCCGCGCCACCATCTGTGTCTCCAGCCAGGTTGGCTGCGCGGTTAACTGCCAGTTCTGCCTGACCGCCAAACTCGGGCTCCAGCGCAATCTCACTGCCGGAGAAATTGCCGGCCAGGTTGTCTCTGTCTTTGCCCGACAAGGTGTCGAAGTAGGCCGCGACAGGGTCAATTTGGTTTTTATGGGCATGGGTGAACCGTTTCTGAATTACGACAACTTCAT
The DNA here is from genome assembly GCA_050014515.1 of Occallatibacter sp. Lineage (GTDB taxonomy): Bacteria > Acidobacteriota > Terriglobia > Terriglobales > Acidobacteriaceae > Telmatobacter. Next base: position 11,379 of record JBEKDE010000095.1, on the reverse strand, counting down.
GGCTGCGGTCCGCCTGCTGGTGAAAGAGGTCGGCCTGAGCCCGCAGCGCATGACCGTGTCCACCTCCGGCATTGTTCCCGGCATCGAGCGCTTCGCCCAGGAATCACCGGATGTGCGCCCCAAGCTGGCCATCAGCTTGAACGCGCCCAACGACGCGGTCCGCGCCGAGATCATGCCCATCAACCGCAAGTGGAATATTGAGGCGGTGGTGGACGCAGTGCGCCGGGTGAAGCTGCGCCCCCGCGAGCGCGTCACGTTTGAATACGTGCTGCTGGCCGGCATCACTGACCAGCCCGCGCAGGCCCGCGAGGTCGCGCGGCTGGTCCGCCGGACCGGCCTGCCCGCCAAGGTAAACCTGATCGCCTGGAACCCTGGGCCCGGCATTCCCTACCAGATGCCCGCCCCGGCTGCGATTGAAACCTTCCGCACCACCCTCGCAGGGGAGGGAATTCCGACCTACCTGCGCAATCCGAGAGGTCGCGACATCTACGCCGCCTGCGGCCAGCTCAAGCGGACCGTCGAGAGCTGAGGGCCGCGCCGAGCATGAAACTTCGGCCATTTGCGAAATCGGGTGTAAATTTTCTTCAAGGAAAGCAAACCACCGGAGGGAAGAATCGTCCAACCCAACGGGCAGGGTGCAATCCACCCGCAGAAAGGTCTCTGCCATGCAAAGTTCCCGTCTGCTCCTTCTTCTCTTAGGATCGCTACTTACACTGAGCGTCGCAATTCCCGGTTCACAGGCGCAGCCTGCCAAGCCGGACTTCATGATCACGTCCACTAACGTGACCATGTCCAACAGCGCGGCCGGTGGATCTGGCACCACCACCTTCACGCTGACCTCGCTCGACGGCTACACCGGCACGGTTCAAGTCATATGCGAGCCTCCGAGTCCGCCGGCCGGGGTGAAGGTGCCGTATTGCGGCGGGGGCCCGGTAAGCCGCGCCTATACCCTGACTGCAAATGAGGTCGTGTCAGGGAGTCTTTCCTTCAATAACTCCGCTGTCCCTGAAGCCGTTGGCGGCCTTACGCCTCACGAAGCCACGATGCCGCCGCAAGGGCTGGTGCTGGCCGGTTTGCTGCTGTTGGGCTTTGGAATGCGGCGGAGGGCTGCACGCTGGCTCACGGTGATGTTGATCGCTGGTGGCGCACTGGCCGGTCTGGCGGGAATCAGCGCCTGCGCCGGTGGTAACAACTCCGTCGTGACACCGGGAACCTACGCCTACACCATCAAGGGGATGGACACCAACACATCTCTGTACGCGACCACATCGATCAACGTGACCGTGCCGTAGATTGTTGTGCGGGCCGATGGATGGTGCGGCAAACAAATTCCGTGTGCAGCCCCGGGATTTGCGCCCTTGCGGCCACCGCGCGTAGCGGCGAAATGTAAGGCATAGTCCTGGATCATTTTCGGAATACATATAGACTTTTTCAGTACCCTGAAAGGTGGCTCTTTCTTGGGGAAAAAGCCACTTGAGTGTGTGCTTTCGGTCTACGCCAATTCCGAAAATGTTCTATTCCCCCGTTCTCCGGAGCGCCTGATTGTCGCGTCTGCGGAGGAATTGAGCTCCAGTCCAATTCCAGTAATGCTTACCTGTCCACCAATCACCCGGAATCTTCCCGCTCCTGTTGGTTTGATTGAAATTGCGATAAATCCGCGACCTTGCACCGAGGCCGCGCGCTCGCTGCTTCGCGCGCCTGGAGTTGCGCAAATCCCAGGCGCAGCTCCTGTCACCAGCCCCTACACTCTTTGCCGCCGAGAAGTTGCCCCGCCCGAGCCTGTCGAGAGAGAGAGCGTAATGCGCGCCTGCGCTTCCCCATGGAGCCTTTCGAATCACCGTTCGAACGGATTGCGTCCCCTCCGATCAACGTACTGCCGAATCTCGATGACATCCAGATGGCGCCACAAAAGATACCTTTGAAACGCTTCGAATTCCTGCCCGATGCTGAAGATGATCTATCTACGACAAACTCCCGTTCGATTCCTGCACAAGCAGGAATCGAACGGGAGTCCAGAACCGGTCTCATCCATAGGCGTTTTGACTCGCGGAGATCATTCGACCCGCTTTGTTGCGGGTCTCACGGTCGGCTCGATGAGAGCTTCGGCATTGATGAGACCGGTTGCAGGGGCTGAGTTTGAGTTTTCTGGTCCAGGAATCCGGGATAAAACTACTTGTCCCCCAACGGCTTCACGCTTCCGCAGTCAGGTCCTTTGTAGGTTGAGGTCGCCTGCATGGTCCACTCCACAGGTGCCGAACGCGGCCCCATCTGCATGGTTCCCGTGAAGTGAATTTTGGTCTGCGCGCTGGTTCCCATGGCCCAGGTGGTCTCTACCGAGCCGCTTCCGGTGACCTGCCCGGTGCAGGCCATGGTGGCCGTCATGCCGGTCGGCTTCAGCGAGATTCCGGTCACCTGGCAGTCGCCGCGTCCCGGCGTAGGAACCGGGCCGCCGTACTTGTCGATCATGGCCTGGGTGACGCATACCTGTGTGGTTCTGGGAGCGCCGCTGAACGGCGATCCGGGAGGCGCCTGCATTCCCGGGGGCATGGGCGATTGCTGAAACGTCATGGTGCTGGTTGTTTCCCATAGCCCGGGCTTACGGGTGCTTTGCGCTGAGGTAACGGCTGCAATTGCAAACACACAACAGCAGAATGCGATCCAAACGCGGGTCTTACGCATCTTTCCTCCTGATTTTCGTTCACGCAGGAGTCTTCCCGCGCGCGCCTAAACTCTATCCCAGCGCGTATTCAGCAGGAAAGTAAAATCTACTTATACCCGTTCGGCTCTTGCCGTCCGCCCCAGCGCCAGCAGTGCGCCGGTCACGCGCCCCGCGGCGTGGCGCACGACGCTCTCCTCGCTGGCAAAATCGCCGGCAATGCATCGCACGCCCAGCGCCTGGATCCGTTCGATGTCCGGAACAATCGGCGCAGCACCCTGGGCGGCGTAGCGCGCCAGCGTATCGGCTGAAAACGGCGCAGTGTTCACCAGGGCGCAATCGAAAATGGGTGCCCGGGTGTGCTCGTAAATGCGTTCGATGTGCTCAGAAGCAGTGAGTCCCAGGCTTTCATTGGCCTGCGTCATCAGGTTGCAGACGTATACCCGCACCCCGCGCGCGGCCGCCAGCGCCTCGGGAATTCCGTCCACCAGCAGATTCGTAATCAGGGAAGTGTAAAGCGACCCCGGCCCCACGGTAATCAGGTTCGCCCGCTCAATCGCGTCCAGCGTCTCCTGGAGCGGCGCAGCATCCGGCGGATCGAGCATCAGTTCCACAATCCGGCTCTTGCTGGCGGTGATGTTGGTCTCCCCGCGCACCAGCGATCCGTCTTCCATCCGCGCCACCAGCGTTGCGTTCGCCGTGGTCACCGGATAAATCCGTCCCCGCGTGGCCAGAATCCGCGACGCCAGTTGAATCGCCTGCCCGAAGTCGCCGGTAATCTCGGTGAGCGCCGCAACGAAAAGGTTGCCGAAGCTATGCCCCTTCAGCGCGTCTCCGCCCTGAAAACGGTGGCTGAAAAGCTGCGTCAGGAGATCTTCTTCCTCGCTGAGCGCTACCATGCAGTTGCGCAGATCGCCAGGCGGCAGCATGTTGAATCCCTTGCGCAACCGGCCTGAAGAACCGCCGTCGTCGGTCACCGTGACCACGGCCGCCAGGTCCGAGATCGGCCCAGGTTCGGTGCTGGTCTGGCCCGGCACGGAGACGTGCCGCCTCAACCCCCGCAGCAGCGTGGAAAGCCCTGTTCCGCCACCAATCGCAACCACCCGCATGGGATGCGCCGCTGTAGAGGCTGCGGCAGACGATTTCGGGTAGGGTTCTGTGCTGTGGATGCCGGGACCCTCGTATGCTGCGCTCGCAGGAGGTGCGGAGTTCAATTTATGCCTTAAGGAATCTCAGGATAAAGCAGCTCAGTAAACCGCGGATCGTCCACCATGCTCTGGAAGTCGTTGTCGGCGCGGGCCTGCAGGCGGTTCCTGGGATTCAGTTCGATTGCGCGCGCCAGATTATTCAGGCAATCCTGCGTCCGGCCGGTAATCGAGTCGAGCAGGGCCAAGCCGTAGAACGCATAATCGGCCCCCGGATGAGCCGACAGGATCTTGCCGAACTGTTCCCGCGCCTCTTCGAAGTAGCCGTCGTTCAACTGGCTCACCGCATAGTCGTAATGCTCTTCGGGAGTTGCAAACTCCAGGCTGGGCCGTTCGAGTTGCCGGCGGCAGGTCTGGATGTACATCTTGCAGCGCTCCCTGATCTCAATCGGAGCCTCGGGCAACAGCTTTTCAAACGCGGCGAGCGCCTTCTCATACTTTGCCTGCTGCAGCAGCTGCACTGCGCTCTGGAAGTGCTGAAAGGCGGGCCCTGTACCGCTGCCTGAACCCGTGCTTGCGTAGCCGCCTGGCTTGGCAGCTGTTGGGGGCGTTTTTTTGCGGCTCGACGCCGCGGATCGGACCTCTTGCATCATGGCTTTGCCGGGTCAACGCCTGCTTCCGGGCTCTTTGAATCCGACCCGGCTGGGCTGCCGCCGGTGCTGGAAACCTGCTTTCGGAAGTTGCGCTGCTCAGGCACTCTTTATACGCATTACCCCGCGCTACGTCAATGGGGCCGTCATAAAGCGCGCCTTATCCCATTCACTCCTATGAAGGATTGCGATAGATCGCCGGGTTCAGGTCAGGGTCGTTGTACATCTTCATCTGCCGGTAAATCTTGAATCGCCGCGTCCCGTTGATCGTCTCCTGCCACAGCGCATCCAGGCAAGCCGCCAGGTCCGCGCGCTGCTCTTCAAGCACCGTCAGCCGCTGACGATTTCGTTCCGCGTGGCCCTTGGGCGCGTCCGTCCGCTCGGCCTCTTCCCGCGTGTGATACACCTTCAGCCCGAGGATGGACAGCCGGTCAACGATCAGCCCCGGAGATTCCGAGTGCAGTGGAGCATCCGCATTCGGCAGCCCCTTAGCGGCCAGAAACTCGATCAAGGCGCGGTCCAGTTGCTCGGCTAAATCATTGCGTCTCTGGTTGGTTTCATCGATGCGCCGCTTCACGTCGGCAATCTGCTCGCAGGATGCGTCCGGCCTCCGCGCCTCGTCCTCAATGTGCCACAGGTCGAAGTTCGCACGATGCTGCCGCGCCACAAGCTCCAGCCACGCTGTCTCCGCGGAGGCAGGCGCTTCCTCGGCCTCGTGCGACTGGTGCCAGGCGCGCGTTCGCTGGTCGTGCAATTCCACGATCGACTGTGCTGAAAGCATCTCTTGAAAACCTCTAATCCTCTGTACCCGAAGTTCACAAATCAACAGGGACAGTGATTCTGGGCGAATTCCGACCGCAAGGACCCCGCGTAAACCCAACCACAGAAACCTTGAACCCCATTCTTTCCCCCTTCTTCCTGGCGAAGGGGTGCAAAGCGGTCCGCCCGTGCGAGCCTCACGCGAGCGTCTGCCTCACTGCAAGTGCCAGCGTCTATGGTAGAACTATCCTCATCCGAGCACCAAACCTGGTTTGGCCTCGGCTTGGCGAGAACCATCAGGAGCAACTTCAATGGGCGAAAGCAGCGAGCGGTTTCTTTGCCTGGCAAGTTTCGAGAAAGGCCACGACTTCCTGCGTCAGTGCGCGGAGATGGGCGTCAAACCCACCCTGCTCACTCTTGAAAACCTGCGCGACGTCGAGTGGCCCCGCGAATCCCTCGAAGAACTGGTCACCATGCCCTCCGGCCTCACCCGCGAGCAGCTGCTCAACACTGTCTCCTACATGTCGCGCGGGCGCCGTTTCGATCGCGTCATTGCTCTGGATGAATTCGATCTTGAGCCGGCAGCTCAGGTCCGCGAACATATGTGCGTCCCCGGCATGGGCACAACCACATCGTCGTTTTACCGCGACAAGCTGGCCATGCGCACAGCGGCCAGGAGCTTCGGCTTCCTCGTCCCTGAGTTCTGCCGCGTGCTCAACTACGACGAACTTCGCGACTATATGGCACGGGTCCCCGCGCCCTGGCTGCTCAAGCCGCGGTCAGAAGCGTCGGCCGTCGGCATCCGAAAGATTGAAGAACCCGAACAGCTCTGGCGCGCTCTCGACGAGCTTGGCGACAAGCAAAGCCACTACCTTCTTGAACAGTTCGTGCCCGGCGACATCTACCACGTCGATTCGATCGTTACCAAGCGCAACGTCAGCTTCTCCGTTGTCCATCAGTACGGCCGCCCACCCATGCAGGTCATGCACGAGGGCGGCGTCTTCACCACCCGCACCGTTGACCGCGAAAGCAGGGACTGGAAAGAACTCACCGAGATGAACGCTTCTCTCGCGCCCGCGCTGGGGATGGTCCGCGGCGTCACCCATGCTGAGTACATCCGCGGCCACGCCGATGGCCGCTACTATTTTCTTGAGATCGCCGCCCGCGTCGGCGGAGCTTTCATCGCCGACCTCGTCGAAGTCTCCACCGGCATCAACCTCTGGCGCGAGTGGGCCAACCTTGAAATCAGCCATCTTCGCGGCAAGACCTACACCCCGCCGACCCCGCGCAACGAATATGCCGGCAGCGTCCTCTGCCTGGCCCAGACGGCGGAGCCAGACACCTCCGCCTTCAACGATCCGGAAATCGTGATTCGCATGAAGAAGCACCACCACGCCGGCCTGATCGTCCGCTCCGAAAAATCCGAACGCGTGAAGGAGTTGCTCGACCGGTACAGCGCCGAATTCGCGCGCCTGTTCCTGGCCTCCATGCCGCCGATGGACCACCTGACGCCTGCCTAAAATCACCGATTCCATACGCGCAGAATTGGGTGCCTCATCTCCCGCGTTTGAGGCACGGGAAAGCGCGGACTCAACCCTCTATTTCGCCGAGCCGTCATACCAGCGCAGAATCCGCAGCGCGCGCAGCGTATTCCAACGACTCGCCCTGCCGGCTTCGGTCTCCATCTCCAACGGAATAAATTCGGGATGAACGAGATTGAGCGGCCAGCGCCCGTTCTGATGGCGGCGCTGAATCACTACTTCGATTGCTTCCTGCATCCGGCTATCGGGTTTGACTCCCGCATGGCGAAGATAATCGAGTCCGCGCAACACGTCGTAGTGCCAATACGGCGGAAATGCGAAGCGGAGCCAGCGTTTGTTGATTACCTCGCCGGTCCGGAGCGAGCGGAACATGCTCCGCTCCAGCAGATAGTTCTCGCCCCTCTTGCGGGCTTTTGTGACGGCCGCTGATTTGCGTCCATTTTTGCGCTGGGCCCGCTCGTATTCCAGCAGTCCTTCGAGCACGCAGATGGTGCTATGGAAAGACGATCGCCGGCTCTTGGGCGCCTCGCAGTTCCAGCCGCCATCTTCAAGCTGCTCGCCCAGCAGTTGATTGGCCAGGGCGTCGTTCGGTTCTTTGAAATATGCGCCGACGCCGAGGATTCTGCCGTTGATGCAGGCCTCCGTTTCGCCGTGAAGGAAAGGGCGGTTGTCGAGCCATTTGAACTTGAGCCCCTTGTCTACGCGGCCGATCATTTTGCGTGCCTGGTTGCCGGCTGGGTCCAGACCGAGGTCCATGAGGACAGCGAGGCTGTAAAGCGCAATCAGCAATCGCCGGTCGTGCTCCGGCAGATCCTTTCGCCAGCCCGGGGGACCATCACCCCAGTGGCCTGCAGGGAATTGGCGGGCCAGAAGCTGGGCACCCCAGCCTTCCGTTGCCACTCGAGATCGCTCGGCGGCAACGACCCTGGGAGGTTCACCGGTGAGGTCTCGCATCACCTGCCAACGGAGGGACGGATCAGAATCAAGCAGCCATTTCAGCACGGCAGGCCGGGGCGTGTAGTCGGAGGGGCGCATGCAAATGTTATAGCAAGCCGCCTGCGGCGGGGCGGACGCTTGCGGAAGGTTCGGTCAGGCGTCCCGCTCCAGGAATTCCACCGCCTGCAATTCGTGCGGATAATAATAATCCTTGACAGCATACCAACAAGTCGGTATGGTTACATACCAACAAGTAGGTATCTTCATGATCGCCACCGAAACCCAGCACGAATCCAAAACCAGGCTGCTCGACGCCGCACTTCATGTCATCCGCGCCAAAGGCTACTCCGCCACGCGCGTTGAAGACATCTGCGAGGCCGCATCCCTCACCAAGGGCAGTTTTTTCCACCACTTCAAGAGCAAGGAAGATCTGGCCCTCGCCGCCGCGGACTACTGGAGCTATCGCACCTCGGCTCTGTTTGCCGCCGCGGCCTACAACGACGTGTCGGCGCTGCCCGATCCAGTTGACCGACTGCTGGCCTACATCGACCTGCGCAAGGCCCTCATCCAGGGTGATCTGCCCGACTTCACATGCCTGGTCGGAACCATGGTCCAGGAGGTCTACGACACTCACCCCACGCTCCGCGACGCCTGCGGTCAGAGCATCAGCGGCCACGCCTCCACCCTCATTCCCGATATCGAAGCAGCCATGCGCCAACGCGGCATCCCTGGAGTCGACCAAGCCGGATTTACCGCCGAAAGCCTCGCTCTCTACACGCAGGCCACCATCCAGGGCGCATTCATTCTCGCCAAGGCCAGGCAGAACTCCGCCATTGCCATTGAGTGCATCAACCACCTGCGCCGTTACGTCGAGCTTCTTTTCAACCAGCCCCACGCAGCCCTCGCTTAGTGGAGAAAACGCCATGTCGACTCCAACCATGAAGCTCCGCACCTATCTCAACTTTCCCGGCACCTGCCGCGAGGCGTTCAGCTTCTACGAGCAGCACCTCGGCGGGAAAATCGTGATGATGATGACCCACGGCCAAAACCCTCAATCCGGTATCCTCGGCCGGGATTGGCGAGACGCTATCCTCCACGCCCGAATCGATATCGGCGACACGATGCTTCTTGGGGCGGATATCCCCAACGCCGAGCCCCTGCGTAGCGCCTACCTCACCCTCTTTCCGGGCAGCGTTGAAGAGGCGGAAAGAATCTATAAGGTTCTCTCCAGCGGCGGCCAGGCCCTCATGCCGATGGAAGAAACTTTTTTCGCGTTTCGCTTTGGCCAGGCCAGAGACAAGTTTGGCATTTCCTGGATGATCCTCCATGAGCGTCCCATGCCGCTGAACAGCTGAGCTCTGCGGGAACTGAATCTTCCGCGAAACCTGCAAAGGAGCCCTTATGAACCTGACGTTGGAACCAGAAATTGTCCAATGGCCAACCACGCATTACGTTTTTATCGAGAAGGCCGGCCCTTTCATGCAAACCGCTCGCCAGGCCTGGCAGGAGTTGCACCAGCTCGAATTCCTGATCTCCGCGCACAACCAGATCACCGGCGCCATGGCTCTCTACAAGATGAAGCCGGACACCTACCGTGCCGGCTATATCCTCGCGGCGACACCTGCGTCTCTGCCGTGCGAGCTGCGCTATGAACAATTTGCCGGCGGCAAGTACAGCAAGTTCGTCCTCACCGGTTCCTACTCCAATTTGCCCCAGGCTTCCGGCCGCGTCTGGGAGCAGGTTTCCAAAAGCAATTGGATGGTGCGCTCCGACTTCGCCATCGAAAACTACGCCAACGATCCCAAATCCACGCCTGAAGACGAACTGATCACCGAGATTCTCATCCCCACTGAATAACGTCCTCGCAGCCACCCAAAAAGCGCATCAACCCCAAAGGAGGTCCCATCATGTCCACTGCAACACTTCACGCCCCCGTTTCAACCGTCGCGCCGTCATCAACAGCCGAAGCAGAAATCCTCACGCTCATCGAGTCCATGCTCAAAGCCAACTACGTGAAAGACGCCGCCGCCTTTGCCGCGCCCTTTTCGCCGGAGGCAGCGGTTTTCAACCTGGCTCCGCCGCTTGTCCATCACGGCATCGATCTGAAGGAGAAGCAGGCCTGGCTCGATAGCTGGGAGACGCCCGTCAGTCTGGAGCCCCGCGACTTCAAAGTCACCGTTAGCGGCGACCTCGCCTTCGTTCACGGTTTCCTTCGCATGACTGGAACCAAGAAGGGCGCGGAGAGGGAAGTCGACTTCTGGATGCGGGAGACGCTCTGCCTGGAACGCGTTGCCGGCGCCTGGAAGATCGTTCACGAGCACACTTCGGTCCCGTTCTACATGGATGGCACCTTGCGGCCGGCCTTCGATCTGCGCCCGTGAGCCCGATTTCGTCCGGGAGACTTTACAATTGCTGCGGGAGCACGCATGGAAAGCAAGAGTCAGTCTCCGCATCGCCGCTGGAATCCGCTGCGGCAATCCTGGGTGTTGGTTTCGCCGCATCGCACGCAGCGCCCCTGGCAGGGTGAGGTGGGCCAGAAGACCTTGCCCTCAGCCGTACACTACGATCCGCAGTGCTATCTCTGTCCGGGAAACCAGCGAGCCGGCGGCTCGGCCAACCCTTCGTACGATGGCGTATTCAGTTTTGTAAACGATTACGCGGCGTTGCTTCCAGACTCGCCGGCACCCGCAGCCGATACTTCCGTTTCGCCGCTGCTGGTGGCGGAGCCGGCCCGCGGCATCTGCAAGGTGCTCTGCTACCACCCCGACCACTCGCTCACCCTGGCCCGCATGACGCCCCAGGAGATCCGTCCCGTCGTTGATGCCTGGACTCGGCAATATCAGGAGCTGGGAAGCCAGGAATTCATCCGGTACGTGCAGATTTTTGAGAACCGCGGCGCCATGATGGGAGCCAGCAACCCGCACCCGCACGGCCAGATCTGGTCCACCGACTTCATTCCCGACGAGCCGGCAGCCGAGACTCTGGCCCAGCGCGATCACCTCGCTCGCACCGGCCATTGCCTGCTCTGCGACTACCTGGCGACCGAGCAGGCCGCAGGGCAGCGAATCGTCTTTGAGAATGAGCATTTCGCCGCGATCGTTCCGTTCTGGGCGGTCTGGCCTTTTGAAGTGCTGCTTGTCTCCCGCCGCCACCTGGGCGCGTTTCCAGAGTTCGATTCCGCCGAGCGGGATGGCCTGGCAGATGCCTTGCAGCGCCTCGCCACCCGCTTTGACAACCTCTTCGAAACCAGCTTTCCCTACACGATGGGTTTTCACCAGTCGCCAACGGACGATGTCGACCACCCCGAGTGGCACTTTCACGCACACTTTTATCCGCCGCTGCTGCGTTCGGCAACGGTGCGCAAATTCATGGTGGGTTTTGAAATGCTGGGCATGCCTCAGCGCGACATTACACCCGAAGACGCAGCCCAACGCCTGCGCGCCTGCTCTGAGACGCACTTCTGGCCTCGCGGCTGATGTGCGATCCCAGTTGAAATTGCCATCTATTGCAGGATGTGCAGAAACCTAACGAACTCGAACTCCGATCGGTGCGGCCAATGCGGAAGCGAACTTGTTCTGCGTCTCATCACGCTGGTCGATCGACCTCCCGGCGGTCCGGACTCGGGTCCTGCTTCTTCTGGTTGCGTAATTCCGGATTTCCGTCTCGATGTTGCCAAGGCCGCTTAAAGATGA
>JBEKDE010000094.1:0-27062 GCA_050014515.1 Occallatibacter sp. | reverse complement strand
GACGGTTGGACGTTGCCGCAAAATATTGCTGCACAGGTCCATTTGATGGTGCAATGCATGGAAGCGTGGATCGTCGCCGATCCAGATGCGTTGCAGGAGTTCTATAAGAGGGACTTCCGGCATGATGCTCTTCCAAAGCGCCTCAATCTTGAGGAAGAGCCGAAAGCTGACCTATACGACAAGCTCAAGAACGCAACCAAGCATACTCAAAAGGGCGAGTACGGGAAGATCAAGCATGCCAGCAAGCTGCTGGAAATGATCAAACCCGATGCGGTAGCTATTCGCTGTCCCCGCTTCAAAATTTTCCGAGAATGGCTCAACCAATCCATCGACAACCCGTCCGTGAGCGCGTGACTTTCTGCGGCTCTACCCCTTGCGGCGGTAAAGCACCTGGAACTCGTAGCCGGGGTTGGTGGGGAAGAGGCCGGCGACGTGGCGAAGACGCTCGGCCAAAGCCGGGGCGGCGAGCAGCGGGTACTCGCGTTCGCGCAGGTCGTGGTAGTCGAAGTCGACTGCCAATGACAGCATGTAGACGGCCAGCGCGTCAGAGAATGCCGCCTCGAAGTAAGCGGTGCGCGAGCGCTCGTCGATGTGCTTGGCGGTCAGGCTGTCTTGCGCGCGGCGGCGGCTCTCCCAGGCGTCCTGGCTGGTTTCGCCGCGGACCTGGGCCTCGGCGTGCGCCCACGCCAGCGTGGAGAAGCTTTCCGGCACTCCGGCGGCCTCAACAAAGTTGTGGGCAACGTTGATGAAGAACTCAAAGGCCAGCCCGAAGCGGTCTTCGACGAGCCGCGTGGAGAGAAATACGGCCTCTGTGCTGCCGAAGGTCTGGTTGCGGTGGCAGATAGCGCGGTCGCCCAGGTCGACCGAGTAGGCCGGGGCGATCATGACCTCGCCGGTGTCGGCAATGGCGAGGGGAACGAAGTAATACGCGCGGCTCTCAAGAGCAGCAGACAGCGTGGCCGGAACCGCGCCCACCAGGCGTTCGAGATCGGGCTCCGAGACGCGCGTCTCGCCCCATGCGGCGTAGTGGATGCCGTTGGCGGCCGTGGAGACGGTCACCTGCGTCGCCACCTTCTCCGCATGCCAAAGCTCGATTTGTGCGCTCGTGGACACTGAACTTGTATTCTAGATGATGACGGCCACAAACCGGCAGGAGGAGCTTCGATGACCCAATCCGCAACCACGCAACACCCCGCCGGTGGAACTTTCCTGGGCTTTCCGCTGGCCGGGTTCAGCTTCTTCCAGAGCTTGCTGCTGGCCTTTGCCTCGGCCTTCTTCACTTTCTTCGCGACCACCTGCGTAGCCATCTTTTCGCTGCTGGCGTGGAACCTGATCGGCGGGCACACAGTGAACTACGCAGACAGCTATCTCTATGCGGGATTTCCGGCGGGCGTGCTGGTGCTGGTGATCGCGCTGCCGCTGTTTGGGACGCTGTGGCTGCGGGCCAAAGTGCGGAAGTAGGCACCTTGCGGTGCGGCAGACGCTCGCGGGAGGCTCGCTCTGGCTTGTCCGCTTGCCATTTCACCGGAAAGAAGGCGAATTGATGGAGCGTCCCCGGTTCGCGCGCAGGCATTCAATTGTCGAAGAATGGTCTCACCGCAACTTTTCCGGCCGTTCCAAGATATTCGGTGCAAGATGAAAAGGCGGCCGATCCCATGCCGGGATGGCCGCCTTTCCTGTTGCCGATGATTCTCTGATCGCCGTGTACGAAGCGGCTTTACATTCCCGCCGGTTTGGGGTTTGCCTTGTCGTACTTGGCCAGCTTGATCTTCTTCGCCAGGCCAAGCTTTGAGAGCAGCCAGATGCCGTAATAGTTGGGATCAACCTCAAACCAGCGCAGGCCGTGGCGCGCGGAGACCGGATGCGCGTGGTGGTTGTTGTGCCAACCCTCGCCGCCGCTGACCAGGGCCACCCACCAGTTGTTGCGCGAGTCGTCGCGGGTTTCAAAGCGCCGGCTGCCCCACAGATGCGTAGCCGAGTTGACAAACCAGGTGGCGTGCAGGCCGAGGGTTACGCGCATAAAGGCGCCCCAGAGCAGCATGCCCACTGCGTTGACCCAACCGCCGGTCATCCAGCCCAGGCCAAACAGGAGTACGCCGCTTACCACCAATGGAATCCAGTGGTACTTGCTCAGCCAGCAGAAGAAGCGATCACGCTCGAGATCGGGCACGTAGCGCGCCAGCACATCCGTCTGCGCATGGAGAGCATTGCCCCAGAGCAGCCAGCCGGTGTGAGCCCAGAATCCGCCTTCGCGCGGAGTGTGCGGGTCGCCTTCATGATCGCTGTTCTGATGATGTACGCGATGCGTGGCCACCCAGAAGATCGGTCCGCCCTCAAGCGAAAGCGTGGCGCAGACGGCCATGGTGTATTCAAGCCACTTGGGAACCTGGTAGCCGCGGTGGGTCAGCAGCCGGTGATAGCACATGCCAATGCCCACGTTGATGGCCAGAATATAGAGCACAACCATCGCCAGCAACCGCTCCCAGCTGAAGAAGAACAGCGCCGCAATGGCGCCAACATGGAAGGCGGCAATGACGCCGAGGGTCAACCAGTTGATGCCATCTCCTATGGTGGCTGCGCGGCCCATGCGTACTTCAAGCTTTGCGGGCACTGCGCGAGCAGCAGCGACGGGAGTCTCGGAAATTTCAGGAATTGCAACGGATGTGCTTGCGAGGGCGGGTTCGACGGGGAGTGCGGTAACGACTGAGGCCATATTCTTGGGGGGATCCTTGTCAGGGGGCTATACGCCCACCTTATTCGTATTGTATAGGAAGTAATACTCAAGCCAGACGATGCGCGACAAGAGATTTGCGCGAGCTATCACACTTTCGGGCTATAAGTGATCAATAGAGCACACATTCAAGCCCGGCGCGGCTGCGCGATGTTCCGGCAGCTGCAATTGGCCGGTGATTCCTATTCGCTGCTCTCTATACCAAAGTCCGCGCCGCCGGTCACGAAGAGCTTCTCTGCCTGGCCGCGCATCACGCGATAGAGCGCGAATTGCCGCTGGGTTGCGCCGCGCAGTTCAAAGAGCAGTTCGCCGCGGTTATCGGCCATTGCATCCACCGCATCCACCAGGCGCATGCGCGGTTTTTCGTCCAGATGCGTGCCGTCTGTCACGTTTTTCAGAAGCACGAGCACATTGCCGTAGAGGTCCGGCTGCGCAACGATGGTCACGAACTTCTGCTGCGCGAGCGGGCCGCTGGTATGCGCTGAGAGGACCAGCGTCGCGCCTGAACCATAGGCCAGTTCAAAGACGCGAAAATTTTCACCTTCAAGCGGCGCCGGCTGGGGTGGCGGAGCAGGCGGCTTGGCGGTCTTTCGGGAGGTGGTCTTCGTTGTCCCAGTCTTCCTGGGCGCGGGCGGAGGCGGCGGAGGCTTGAGGCCCAAAGCGTCGCGCGCCATGTCTTCGAGGGCCGACTTCATCTTGTCCTGATCTGCTGGATCGGACCACTGAAAGTCCCACGGATGCTCGGGGTGCGTCTTCGCGTCGGAGACGGCCACGGCCTGCTGCATGTCGGCGGGCATCCCCATCAGGCTGGGGGTTACGCCGAGGCTGTCCGCGTTGGACTTGCCGCGCTTGAGCCTGGGGCGGTCGGGATCGGTGTCGTCGGTCGAGTCCACATGACCCACGTCTTCCGGCGGCTTCTTCCTGCTCTTCTTCAGAATTGGCCTGTCGGGATCGTCAGTAGCCGCACTGGTGCTGGTCGACTCTGATGCATTGCTGCCAGAGGCGGTGCTGCTGTCAGACGATGAGTCTTTGCGATGCAGCGTTGGCTCATCCGACGTAGCAGTCGAGCTGGTACTCGATGTGCCTGTTGTGCCTGGGGTTCCTGAGGCGCCAGACGTTCCCGATGTGCTGGAGCTGGCGCCGCTGCCGGCCGAAGGGGCGCGATGCAGCGTTGGCCGGTCGGGGTCGCTGTCGGCCGGCGGCGCCTGGGAGCCCGAATCGCTTCCGCCGCTTGTTTTCCCGCTGGCAGGCGGGTCGTCGGCGTGATGCTTGCGGTGCAGGACAGGCTCGTCGCTCAGCGCATCGCTTTCGTCGAGTTTGGCCAGGTCGAGCGCAGGCCGCTTGGGGCGGGCCACCGGCATCGGCTTCCACGAGCCGTAGCCCATCCAGAAGCCCTGTTCCTGCCCTGCGTTTTTGATGTCGTAAAGGCCAATTGGCTTGCCGTCCTTGTCGAGCTCATATTCCACCTCGCCGGAGAGCGCGAGTGGCTGGGGCCTGGCAAGGTAAACGCCACCGTCCTGCAATGTGCCGGCGTCGAGCACAGCTACGGGGACCAGGCGGCTGGCCTTGGGCTTGGTCAAATCGCCGGTCCACTCGAGAACGGCAATGGACCGCAGTTCCGGCGTCTCCTTGTCCGGCTTGGTGATCTGACCGGGATATTGCGCGGCTGCCGGCAGCGCGGCGAGCAGGCCAAGAGCGACGGCAACCCTTGGTGCCATCAACAGACTCCACGCGCCGCGCAATGACATGTGCCGCCCACCTCGGGAATAATCAGAAGGTACTGCCAAACCAGTAATTGCCAAACCCGACCCTTTACTTACCATACGAGGAAATTCCCCAAGGAGTGGAACCAGAAAATGGAACTGAATCAGAAAGTCGCCGACTTCACGCTGCAAACCGACGAGGACAAGACCACCAGCCTGTCAGCTTACGCCGGCAAGCCGGTTGTACTCTTCTTTTATCCCAGGGCGGACACTCCTGGCTGCACCATCGAGGCCTGCGGGTTCCGCGACGTCTTCAACAAGATTCAGGCCGCCGGCGCCGTAGTGCTCGGCATCAGCCGCGACACGCCCAAGGCACAGGCCAAGTTCCGGGCAAAATACGATCTGCCCTACACACTCCTTGCTGATGTAGACGAGAAAGTGTGCAATCAGTTTGGCGTGATGAAGGAAAAGAACATGTACGGGAAGAAAGTGTGGGGGATTGAGCGGACCACGTTTGTGATCGGCCCGGACCAGAAGCTGTTGCATATCTTTCCCAAAGTCACCCCGGAAGGGCACGCCGAGGAAGTGCTGGCACTGATCAAGGAATGGAAAAAAGCACAAAAGTAGGGCGCAAGGCACTGATTTCACGTGTCGTGGAAAAGGCTCCGGGTGCCCCATGCCCCAAAATCGGGACGTGGGACACGCGAGGGTCTCGGCTGGTCGAACGAACGTTTCTTGAGGCCCCGCCGGAGCAAGTGGCTCCGCGTCTGCTCGGCAAAATCCTCGCGCACCGGATCAGAGACGAGAACGGTACAAAGTACCTCGCCGGGCGGATTGTCGAAGTGGAAGCCTACCTGGGGCCGCACAACGAAACGCCCGACCCGGCGGCTCATGCCCATCGCGGCCCCACCCCGCGGAACCAGGTTCTCTTTGGTCCAGCGGGGCATGCGTACGTGTATGCCATCTATGGCAAGTACTTCTGCATGAATGTGTCGTGCGAGACGCAAGGCAAGGCAGGCAGCGTACTGATTCGTGCCCTGGAGCCACTGGCCGGGCTTGAGCAGATGGCTTTGAGTCGCGGGCTCAAGCCGGCGGCGAAGGTCGTCAAGCCCGGCCAGTTGACCTCAGGCCCCAGCCGCCTTTGCCAGGCGCTCGGCATCACGCGCGCTGGCCAGAACGGCCTCGATCTGCTTGATTCCGCGTCACCGCTACAGCTCCTTGACGACGGTTTCGCTGTCTCCGAAGTGCACGTCACGGCCCGCATAGGCATAAGCCACGCTGTCGACTTGCCCTTACGCTTCTCCCTGCGGGACCATGACTGCGTCTCTGGACCGAAGCGCATTAAGGGAAAACTCATCTTTCTTCGGTAGAATTCCGTCAAAGCGTTAAGACATCCCACTCCCTAAGGACATCCTGCCCTTGAAGCCCTCTTCAGTTTCCCTTCCCGCCTCGGTCACTGCCCTTGTGACCGCCGCAATTTTCGCCGTCACCACCGTTGCCCAGTCGCCTCAAGCCCCGCAAGCGCCTGCCACGCCTGGCCCCCCCGGACAGGCTGAACACCACGACCATCCCCACACCCCGCCGACGAATCTGCAGGTACTGCCCAAAAACCTTACCGGCGACCAGGTGCACGAGATCATGGAAGGCTGGGAGGCCGAATTGGGCGTGCACTGCAGCACATGCCACGCGGCAGACCCCAAGAACATCGGGCCCAACGGCCGTCCCCGGCTCAACTACGCCGACGACTCCAAGCCGGAAAAGGCATCGGCCCGGCTGATGTACAAGATGACCGAGGACATTAACGTCAACTATGTGTCCAAGATCCCCAGCTCCGATGTGCCCGTCACCTGCGGAACCTGCCACAGGGGGCATTTTGGGCCTGAGCCGTTTGTGATTCCGAAGGATGACGATCACGATCACCCTCCCGCCGCCAAAGCCCCACCCTCGTCGAAGTAGAATTTACGGTCGCCAGATAAACGTGGCCACTGCGCCAGCAGGCAGGGTGGTCACGGCCTTCTTGCCGTGGAAACCGATGCGGATGACCTGGCCGGAGGTTCCGGCGTTCAGCGCATAGAGGACGATGGTGCCGTCGGGGTTCTGGAAGGCTACGTCTTTCATCTGCGTGCCGGTGGGCTCATTGGAAGCGATGCGCACTGCGCCGGGGAGCAGAAACTTGCTGGCGTGGCCGAGCACATAGTAGTCCAGTTCCGGCTTCACTTTGGGACTTGCCGGGTCAGTAAGGTCAATGGTGACCAGTCCGCGGCAGGTGTCGCAGCCTCCTACGAAGGGGCCGTGGTTCTGGTCAGTGGCCAGCGCCCACAGCACGTAGCCTCGCGACCAGTTGCGCATGACGGCGATCAGTTCGGCGGCTTCGTCAGAGAAAACATTGCCCTTCTGCCATGCTCCGCCGCTGGACTCGGTCACCCACTGATCCTTCTGCGGAAACTCCTCGTGATTCTTGGTCATCACGGAGGGATCGCCGCCGTAGTGGTGCCAGGCGGTTCCAGCCATAAACGGGGCGGCCTTGGGATCCTTGAGGACGGTTTCGGGGTAATCGGGGCGGTCCCAGTTGTGGTCGTAGGCCATCAGCTTAGGTGTCAGGTGCGCAGCGGCCAGCGCCGGACCCAGCGCATCGCCGATGAACTTTGCCTGCTCGTCCGCCTCCATGTGCAAACCGCTGTAGGTGGGCGGCGCGTAGAGCGGCTCATTCTGCACGGTCAGGCCCCAAATCGGTACGCCTGCAGCCTGGTAACCCTGGATGGTCTTGACGAAGTAGCTGGCATAGGCCGGATAAAACTCCGGCTTCAAGGTTGACTGTGTTTTGGTTGCCGCATCCGACCCCATCATCGACCCTGAAGATTTCATCCATCCCGGCGGGCTCCACGGGGTGATCATGATGTGGAGACCAGGGTTGATGGCCAGGATTTTCTTGAGCTCCGGCAGAATGTACTCCTCATCGTGCTTGAGCGAGTAGTGATCGAGATTGGGGTCGGTGACGCCGGCGGGCGTGGTGCAGGCCTTGGCAGTTTGCTCGCACAGGTCATCGTAGGAGTAGAAGGTCACCGCCAGGTCAGAGGAGCCGATGGGCTGGCGCAGGATGTCGAGCGCAATGCCGTCCTTGCGGGCAAAGAGCGATTTGAAAGCAGCATCGGTCTGCTTCGGGGTGAGCTTTTTTGCGAAGAGCCACGCCGCTGCATCGGTGAGCGAAGCGCCGAAGCCATCGACCTCCTGGAAGCGCTGGGTTTCGTCCACGGTGATCAGCGGGGCAGTTTCTGACTCCGCCATTTTCTTTGAGAGGTGCAGATTCTCGCGTTGCGAGAGCGCCTCCAACAGGTCAGGCGTGGTCTGGTAGACGGTGACGGATTGGGCTCCGGCAGCGGTGGTGGTGGCAAGGCAGGTGAGAACAAGACAGGCAGGAATGAGAGCAGACCGCAGCATGGTGCCTCCTTCAGGCGGAAGGAGAATCGTAGTCCATTTCGACGGCTTCTGAAAGAGCCGCGGTGCGGCCTATGCGCGCCCGCCCTCCCGCGAGAAATCCCCGCTCTTTCCACCCGATTTCGCTTCGAGCTGAATGCTGCGAATCACGATGGACTTGTCCAGCGCCTTGGTCATGTCGTAGACCGTCAGCGCGGCGATTGAGGCTGCCGTCAGCGCCTCCATCTCGACGCCGGTGGGGCCGACCGTGGCCACCGTCGCGGTGATGCGAACACCGCCTTCCACGATCTCTGCCTGCACGTCCACATGGGTCAAAGCCAGTGGATGGCACATGGGAATCAGATCGGCGGTGCGCTTGGCGGCCTGGATACCGGCGAAGCGCGCTACTTCAAGCGGATTGCCCTTGGGGTTGGCAGGCAGAGCCCCCAGAACCGCGGCTGAAAGCTCAACGAATGCCGAGGCC
Organism: Occallatibacter sp.; assembly: GCA_050014515.1. Classification (GTDB taxonomy): domain Bacteria; phylum Acidobacteriota; class Terriglobia; order Terriglobales; family Acidobacteriaceae; genus Telmatobacter. Next base: position 18,730 of record JBEKDE010000094.1, on the reverse strand, counting down.
GTGGCCGTGCGCCGAGAGGCTTGCTTGGCGCTCACATCGACCATGGAGGCCTGGCCGGCATCATCGAAATGCGAAAGTTCAGACATAACCTTCCTCATAAAAACCAAAAGCGAGCCTTACGAAGTGAGCAGAATCCGGACGATAGAGCCTGCCTCAAGCCGATGCGCGTCCTCGGGCACCACCAGGAAGCAGTTGGAATGCGCCAGAGCTGCCAGGTCACCCGATCCCTGCCAGGGAACCAGTTCCACCTCCGGAGTGGCGCCAGCAAAGCTGCAACGCGCGGGCAGAAAGCGGGTCAGGCCGGGCTTGCCGTGCCTGTCGGACGCGACCCTGAGCCGCGCCAGCGCAAACCGCATTCCTGTTCCCGTGCTGCCGGCAAGAGCCGCCAAAACCGGTGCGGCAAACAGCAAAAAAGTGACCGCCGACGAAACTGGATTGCCAGGCAGGCCGAAGAAAGGGAGCCTCACTGGGCTTTGTTCTTGATCTGCGCTGTTTTTCGCCGGCAAGTCTCCAAAAACCAGTGGTTTGCCCGGCTGGATTTTTACCCCGGTAAAGAGGAAGCGAGCGCCTATCCGCGCCAGCGCCGGTTCCACCAGGTCAAACTTGCCCGCCGAGACGCCGCCGGAGATAAGCAGCAGATCGGCCTGCGCAGCCTGGGCGAGCGCGGCATCAAGCGCTTCCGCTGTGTCGGCAGCCCTGGGCAGAACCCATGGCTCGCCGCCGGCCGCAGCTACCATCGCTGCCAGCATAGGCGCATTTGAGTTACGAATCTGTCCAGCGGCCGGCTCGGCCTCGACCGGCACAAGCTCGTCTCCTGTGGCCAGAATCGCCACTCGCGGGCGGGCGTAGACTTCCAGGGCAGCGTAGCCGCAGCTGGCGGCAAGGGCAATCTGCTGTGCCTGAATCACGCTTCCGGCGGCGAGCAGTTCTTCTCCCTCGCGCGCCTGGGCTCCCTTGTACACAAGATTCTCGCCCGTCTCAACCGTGCGCGGCGGCAGCAGACGGACGTTTCCTTCAGATACCTCGACGTGTTCGATCATGATGACAGCGTCGGCGCCTTCGGGAACAGGCGCGCCGGTCATGATCTCCCAGGCCGCACGTTTCGGAAGAGGCCCGGCGGGAGCGCTTCCGGCACGGGATGCACCAGCCAGCTTGAGAAACTTGTGCGTGGATGCTTCGGCCGCCCGGCAGGCGAAACCGTCCCGTGTGGAGCGCGTGAACGGCGGCTGATCCCGGTCGGCGGAGACGCTCTGAGCAAGAACGCGGCCCGATGCACTGCCCAGATCCACCCGCTCTGTCGCGCGCCACAGGCCAACCAGCCGGGCGGCATAGACTGCCACCAGCGCGGCGGCCTCGTCATACCTCGGCAACGTTTGGCTGGGCGATACGCTTTGGGGCGCGAACCTCATGGAATGGATTGTAGAAGGTTGCCGGGGTCCGGAAATGCGTCCCAGACACGAAGGGCGTCCCCGGCAACCGGAAACGCCCTTCAACTCTCAGGCAGAGAGTTTGTTATTTCTTCGGCGCCTTGTAGGTGGAGACGACCTTTTGTCCGGCCTGCTGCAGAATGCCCTTGACTTCAGCGGCATAGGGACCGGTGGGAGCCAGTTCCAAATATTTCTGGTAGGCTTCCGCGCATCCCGGAGGCAGAACGATCATGTTGGTCTTGGAGTCGAAGGTTGCCTTCTGGATGAGCCCCTGACCCTTGAGGTAGTAAACCAGCGGCTGCGTGGGATCGGCCTTGATGGCTTCGTCGGCAGCGGCCACCTGGGCATCTCCGTTGTTGGTCTGGAAGTAGATGACTGCTTCGTTCTTCAGGTAGAGAGCGGCCGAAGTCGGATTGACCTTGGCTGCGGCGTCGTAGGCCGCCGTCGCCTCGGGAACCTTGCCGGCGCGGGCGTAGATCTCGCCCAGACCGCTTTGCGCAGAACCCTGCACGGCGATGTTCGGCTTCTTCGACGCGGCATCCACTTCAAGCGCCTTTTTGTAGTTGGCTTCCGCCTGGTCGTACTTCTTCAGCCCAACCTGCGCCTGGCCCAGTTCAGCCCACAACACGGAGGCATCCGGCTTGGCGACTGTGTCTTTGAGCATAAGGGTCTCGACTTCGGTGTACTTGGCCGTCTTGATCTCCGTTGCCTTGGCATCGAGATCGGCCTTGGATGCCGAAGCGCCGAGAGTCTGGAGCGCGGTTGCGGTGGCAGCGTCTGCATCTTTGAAGTCCTGCAGGACAACCTTGAGATCGGCATTGAGGTTCTTGATCACCTCGTTGCTCTTCAAGGCTTCGGCGTTGTGCTTCTTCAACTCGTCCAATTGCCTCTTCTGGTCGGGGGTCAGCTTGTCGATATATTCCTTGCGGGACATATCCAGATCCTGACCAACATCCTGGCCGGCAACGATCTTCACATTGTCAATGGAGTCGATCATCTTGTCGGGGGGCGTGTCTGGCGCGCGGTAGACCACGGTATACGTGCCCGCAGGCGCCTCGCCCTTGTAGCTGCCGGTCGAGTCCACGGGGAAGGTGTACTTCGAAGAGTGTCCCCCGTCGGTGGAGAGGCTCACCGAGCCGTTGTTGACAGCCACACCGGTGGGATTGGTGACTTGCCCGTGAATCTTGCCTGTGGGCGCCTGCGCCAGCGCGGGCATGAGAGCAAATGCCAGCAGGCCCAGCCAAAGTGAAAGGTTGCGTTTCATGTTCTTCTCCTTGGGAGCGGCGCGAACGATGGTGCCCGCGGGCTCAAAAAATCTCTTGTTTTTCCCGGCTCAGGCGCTGCAATCCTCAAAGCGGAGATTTCCAGCGTTGTGAACTTGCGGCCGGTTGCGGCATGCGCCGATCAAAACTCTTTCAGCACCTGCGGTCAGTGGAACCCTATTCCGGGCCAGGCTCGCGTCAAAACGCGCGAAATCCGTTCCCGTTTGCAGGACTCAAGTTAAATCCAATGGTCTACCCAATACAAGGGCGCGTGCCACTTTGTGCACAGAACCCTGCACAACAGACGGGGCGCACCAAATCGGAGGGACCAAGTCGAACAGACGGTTGGGCCTCTCCACAGGTTGCAAAGCTCCGTCATCACGGCTTCCTCGCCAGTACAGGCGGAGCTTAACTGCCTTCCATGGTAGTTCGATGCCCAGCGGCGTAGTGTGGCCTCGATCACACCCTAGAATATAGGGATGGCTATTACGATTCGCCCCGCCGTCCCTGCGGATGTGCCCCTGATTCTCCACTTTATCCGCGCCCTGGCAACCTACGAGCGCGAGCCGGACGCTGTGACGGCGACCGAGGAGGGCCTGCTGCGCGATGGCTTCGGCCCCAACCCCTTCTATGCCTGCCTGATCGCCGAGCTCGACGGCCAGCCGGCCGGCTTTGCCCTCTACTTTTTCAACTACTCGACATGGATGGGACGGCCGGGGCTCTACCTCGAAGACATCTTTGTGTCCGTAGAGCTGCGCGGCAAGGGTATCGGCAAGGCACTGCTGCAGCGCGTGGCCGCCGTCGCCGTAGAAATGAACTGCCCCCGCCTGCAGTGGGAAGTGCTGGACTGGAACACTCCGGCAATCGACTTCTATCGCGCCATGGGAGCGGAGTTTCTGGACGAGTGGCGCAACGTGCGCGTTTCGGGCGATGCACTGCTCGGATTGGCCGGCGTTTCAAGCGGGGCCGCACAGTGAGGATACGCGTCATCGGCGGTGGACTGGCCGGGCCTGAAGCTGCGCTGACCGCCGCGCGTATGGGCTGCCAGGTGGACCTCTACGAGATGCGTGCGATGGTCGACGGCAAGCCGCGGCTAACGCCGGCTCACCAGACCATCGAGTTCGGCGAGCTGGTCTGCTCCAACTCGCTCAAGAGCGAGTCACCCAACACCGCGCCCTGGCTGCTGAAACAGGAGATGCGCCGCTCCGGCTCGGCTCTGTTGCGCATTGCCGATGAGACCGCAGTACCGGCAGGGCACGCGCTCGCCGTCGATCGCGCCGAGTTCTCGCGGCGTATTGCCGAAGCAATTGCAGCAGAGCCCAACATCCGCGTGATCCGCGAAGAAGTAACCACTCTCGACGAAAACGAGGACGGCGCGAAGCACTGCACGATTTTAGCGACAGGCCCGCTCACCTCCGACGCGTTGAGTGCGGAGATTGAGCGCATTACCGGCTCCGGCCGCCTGGCCTTTTACGACTCGATCTCGCCGATCGTCGATGCCGAATCCATTGACATGGACCGCGTTTACATGGCCGCGCGCTGGGACAAGGGCACGGCCGACTACATCAACTGTCCCATGAATCGCGAGGAGTACGAGCGCTTCCTGGACGCACTGTTGGCCGCTGAGGCCGCCGAAGCCAAGGAATGGGAGAAACTGGACTATTTTGAAGGCTGCCTGCCCATTGAAGTCCTCGCCAGCCGCGGGCGAGACACGCTACGCTTTGGCCCCATGAAGCCAGTGGGCCTGCGCGATCCGCGCACCGGGCAGCGTCCCTGGGCCGTGGTGCAATTGCGCAAGGAAAATGTGCGCGCCGACAGCTACAACCTGGTCGGCTTTCAAAACCATCTGAAGTTCGGCGAACAGGCCCGCGTGCTGCGCTTGATTCCCGGCCTTGAAAACGCGCGCTTCCTGCGCTACGGACAGATCCATCGCAACACCTATATTCAGGCGCCGCTGCTGCTGGACGAAACACTGCGCCTGAGGAGTGCGCCGTGGCTGATGTTCGCGGGGCAGCTTTCCGGCGTGGAAGGCTACACAGAATCCATTGCCACCGGACTGCTGGCGGGGCTTTACGCCGCTGCGCTGGTACGCGGTGAAGACCCGACTCCAGCGCCACGCGCAAGTGCACTCGGCTCGCTGGTTCATTACATCACCCACGCAGACCCCAAAGACTTTCAGCCGGCCAACATCACCTTCGACCTGCTGGAGCCGCTGGAAGAAGAGGTGCGCAAGAAGATCCGCGACAAAAAGGAGCGCCACCGCATTGTTTGCGAGCGCGCACTGGCGGCGTTTGATGCCTGGTGGAATGCGATATCGGACCCGGCAGCGGAACTTCGCGCCTGAATTCTGCGTATTTCTCTGCTGTGCTGTTCCATGAAAGGCCCATTATGCGCGTCTTCTCTGCTGCCGATGCCGTTTCGCCCGCGATTCAACGCACCAGGGATTTCCTCTTCAGGCCATTCAAGTGGAGCACCTTTCTGAAGCTGGGCCTGGTAGCAATCATCACCGAAGGGCTGGGAAGCAACTTTCATGGCTCCACGAGCAGCCATACCTCGTCCAGCCATGGGCCCGTAATCACTTCACCGTTTCACATTACCCACGCGGAGATCGCGGTAGTCGTCGCGGCGTTGCTGCTGGCGATGCTTCTCTCGGCCTGGGTGTTCTATCTGATCACGCGCCTGCGCTTCGCCTACTTTCACTGCCTGGTTACCAACACCAAAGAAATTCGGCCGGGCTGGTGGCTCTATCGCGAGCAGGCGACGCGATTTTTCTGGCTCAACCTCGGAGTTGGACTTGGCTTCCTGGCCGTGATTATCGCCATTGCGCTTCCGTTCATCTCGGGGTTTGTGAAGCTTGCCCGTGAGACTCATCAGGGTGGCCCATTCGATTGGGGATTGCTGCTGTCCCTCATCCTGCCATTGATTCCCATCCTTATTCTTCTTGTGCTGGCTGGAGTCTTGAGCGACTTGATCCTGCGCGATTGGATGCTTCCGCACTACGCCCTTGAAGACGCGTCCGCCGGCGAAGCGTGGTCCGAAGTGTGGAACAACATCATGGCCGAGAAGAAGCAATTCTTTGTCTACGTGCTCCTGCGCTGCGTGCTGCCGTTTATCGCATCGGTCTGCGTATTCATGATTCTGGCTATTCCGGGAGCCGCACTGCTGGGCGCAGGCGCGGCGCTTGAGTACGGACTCCACTCCGCCTTCGCAGATGCCACCGGCGCGTCCGCTGTCGTTGGCGTTCTGCTCCAGGTCTTCTTTGGAGTGGTTGCCTTTGGCCTCACACTGTTGGCCAGCATCTGCCTGGGGGGGCCATTGAGCACGGGCACAAGGGAATATGCGCTGCTTTTCTACGGCGGTCACTACCGGGCGCTTGGCGACATACTTTACCCGCCGACCCCGCCGACCACACCGACCTTCGGTGGAACGCCCGGAATCGCCTAACGACATCGTTGCCTGACGACGTTTGTTGGAGGCCTTCGACGCCTGGCGGGCCGTTCCCTGCCCAGCGGCCCAAAACACGCGATTCAACTCAGTCGACTCTGTGTTACGCTTGCCGGAACCGGAGAAAACCCGATGACGATCTTCTCTGCCTCGCAGGCTGTTTCTCCTGCGATTGAAAGAACAAAGCAGTACCTCTTTCAACCGTTCGAGATGGGCACCTATCTCAAGCTCGCAGCGGTGGCCTGCATCTCAGAGGGATTCACGGCCAACATCGGCTACGCGACCAGCCGTCATCTCACTTCCGATGCAGCGTCCATTCACATTTCCAACGAGATGATCGCGGTCACGGTTCTTGTTGTCGTGGCCTTCCTTGCGTTCGGCATTATTGTTTTCTACCTGGTTTCCTGCTTTCGCTTCGTATTCTTCCACTGCCTGCTCCACGAAACCAAGGAGATCCGGCCGGTGTGGAATCGCTATCGCCCGCAGGCGATCCGATTCTTCAACGGCGGCCTGGTCGTATGGGTCATTTTTGCAGCAGTTTCCGCGCTGATCGTCTACCCCTTTGCCTGCACGATTTTCAAGCTGTTTCACTCCGTGGAAACGGGCGTTCAATTCGACTCCAGCCATTTCATGGCCACGTTTCTGCCGTTGCTGGTGATTCTTCCCATCCTCGGCGTGATTGCATTTGTTATTGACCTGGTGCTGCACGACTTCGTCCTGCCCCACATCGCGCTCGAAGATGCTTCCTTCGCCAACGCGTGGAGAACCGCTCGAGCAAACATAGCGAAACAGAAGGGCTCTTTCGTGGGCTACTGCTTTCTGCGTCTTCTGCTGCCGTTGATCGCCCTGATCGGGTTGTTGATCGTGGTTGGATTTCCGCTGCTGATCATTTTCGGCGCGCTCGCCATGTCGGCAAACGGCTTTCTAGAAATGATCGATGACCCAACCCCGCTGGGCATCGTCTTCCATACCTTCTTTCAGATCGTGTTCACCGTTCTGGGCATGGCCTTTGCCCTACTGGTGGAGTTTGGTCTCGGCGGTCCGGTGGCAACCTGGGTCCGCAGCTACGCGCTGCTTTACTACGGGGGCCGCTACAGAGTGCTGGGCGAGATACTTTCGCACCCGCCTGCTCCCGCCGTCGAAGGCACGCCGGAGATTGCCTGAAGGCAATTTCTTTCCCGAAATCAGGAATTTCCAGCATGCGATGGATTTCGACTGGAGATGCGCGCCAAGATTCCCTAGCAGGCTGGGGAAAAAGGCTCCTGGCAGGGCTGAATTTGGCTTCAAGGCTGCAAGGGGCTAAAGCCCATTCTCTCATTTCGATCAACTTATGGCACGACTGAAGTCGTGCCCCTTCGCACATCTACGTCAGCTGGAGTTTTTCCGCAGCCTGCTAGGCGACCGAGTGCATTTGGACACCACCGGCCACCTGGTAAAGGGCTGCCAGGAACCTTTCCGGCACCTGAGGTGTCCAAGGTAAGAAGGGTCGCATTCGTTACGCGGCACGGGCGGCACGTGTACCCTGAAGGTGGAGTGTCTTTGATGCGTTGCATCCCCATTGTTATTTGTTCGGTTGCGCTGCTCGCAACCACTTCCGCTTTTGTCCCGGCCCAATCTGCCGCCAAAGCTTCCGCTCCGTCTAAATCCTCCGCATCCGAGTCCGCGACGCATATCGTGCTTCCGCCAGTGCCCAAGCCATTGCTGCCCGACTCCTTTGCCGGATGGGTTGCGGCTGATCCGCTGAAGAGAGTGACCGATCCCACTGAGGCCGATCCGGCCAACCCCGCCGCTCTGAAGGAATACGACTTTACTGACGGCGTGTTCGCCAACTACAAGCGCGGCAACGAAACCCTCAGCCTGCACGCTCTGCGCTTCCACGACGCCAGCGGAGCCTATGGCGCTTATTCCTTCTACCGCCAGACGGGCTGGCCCAAAGAAGACATCGGCGCCGGCGCGGCCTCGAATCAAAACCGCGTGCTCTTTTGGCTGGGCAACACCGTGGTTGACGCAAACTTCAACCGCATCGGCCCCATGTCGGGCTCGGAGCTGCGCGAGCTGGCCAGCCGTCTGCCCGTTCCCCAGGGAACCGCAGCCGTGCCGCCGCCCATTCTTGCCGATTTGCCGCATGACTCCCTGGACGGACAGACTACGCACTATGCCGTCGGGCCGTCAGGCTATGCAGGCTCGGGCGGCGTGCTGCCGCCGGACCTGGTAGGCTTCGATCGCGGCGCTGAAGCCGTCACCGCGAACTACAGCCTGCGCTCCGGCCCGGCCACGCTGACCATCATCGACTACCCCACGCCGCAGATTGCCATTGCCCAGGAAGCCCGCATCCGCGCGTACATCAAGGCCGGGAGCCAGGCCCAGCCGGCGTGGCCCAAGCCGCTGCAGGACTCGGACGCGGCCTCGCTCGAAGTGCGCCGCAGCGGCCCGCTGGTGGCACTGGTGAGCGGCGACGCCATTCCCGACGAAAGCCACAAGCTGCTGGCCGTGGTCCACTACGACGCGGACCTGATGTCCATCCCGCAGCCGACCGAGTCAGAGGTCTCCAAGACCGGCAAGCTGCTGATGGGCATCGCGACCCTGGTCATCATCGGCGCCAGCGCAGCCGTTCTGCTTGGATTGTTTCTTGGCGGCGGACGGGCGCTCTATCGCCTTGCGCGCGGCAAGCCAGTCTCATCGGTCTACGAGGCGGAGTTCACCAGCCTCAATCTCAGGGAATAGCAAGTTAGCGTGCGCTAAGCGCACTTAGAGCAAATCCTGAGAAGGTGTGTCCTTTGAGGCGTTATGCAAGGTTGCCTCTCCCTGATGGTCGCGTCAACTTCAGCATTGTGGTTTCGGGCTACAGCATCTCAGGATTTGTTGTTCTTGGCAGGCTCGAGTCTCACGGCTACAGCTCATTGGCGACTTCGACGGAACCAAATCGATTACGAGCAGTCCAAAATCCAGCTCGCAGTGCAGATTGCCTGTCGAAAACCTGTGGAAAATAGGTCATAAACCCTATAAAACACCCGTAAAAGACGGGTGCAATCCGGAACCAAAAGGCGAAGACACAGCAAAGACACAGCGAACGCCTTTTTCGGAGATTCATTTGCAAGGTATTGAATATAAATGATTTATTTCGTCCCGGATTTCCCCTTGACACTCCCTTCCCCCGCCCCTACTATGCAGCCAGAAAGTTCTGATGGTTTTGCCTCCGTTGGAACTATTCTCCCTGAGGGAAGAGCTGCCCTGTTGCCGGGCGGCTCTTTCCGTTTCTAAAGGGTTTACGTCTCGGGAGCTTCAGGGCGGGCTATTGCGGCACGGGAACCGAGTCTGTCCATTGCTTGCCGCAGGCCTCGCAAAGCCATGAATTGGCCGGCTCCGCGCTCTCTAAAACCGGATCTCCCGCACCGCATTGTGGGCATTTGGGCGGGACGAACTCCGGCACTTCCTCGTGGAACTCGTCGATGAATTCCTGCGGAATGGGCTGTTGCGCGACCTCGATCGCCTCATCGAGCTGATCTGCCGCGACCACGATGCGAAGAGAATTCACTCCGTGCCTGCCTGGGCTCAGAATCCAGCTATCGATTCCCGCTTTGGAAAGCGCCTTGTTGAGCCCCCATGCCTCAGCCTCCGAGTCGCATTCGCAGAGCAGTGTCTTCCAGGTGTAGTCCCGCGGGCCGTCGGATTCCCCGTTGGGGTCCAGTTCCCTGTGACCGCCCGCATTCGCATCCGGATCCACATCGCTCTCAAATTGCGACTGCGCAACCGGAATTGGCGGTCGCGGCCGCTCGGGCTTCTTTGGTGGAGCCGCCGGATCAGGCAGCCCGCGATTCCTCATCTCGTTACGCAGAACCTCCTGCGCCGTCTGGGTCAGGTCTTTGAAGTCGGCTGCAAGGTTCTCGAGCTCTCCGTCATACATCACGTGATAGTGCTCGGTGAGGCGCTGCCATTCGTCGGATGGGTTTTCGAACATGGGCAGCAGTATAGCTTCTTCTCGCCTTCGTGCAACCGCTTATCGGAGCGTGTTCCAGCCGATATCGGCGAGCATGGCCCGGATGACCACCAGGCCGGTCACGGTCAGCGCCGCGAGCAGGCAGGTCCAGAAGCCGACGCGGCTGAACGGCACCATCAGCGTGGTCTGTCTACCGGTCAGCGTGATGCCCGCCGTCTCCGGCAGCAGCGCCCGCACGATTGCCGCGATCAGAAACCCGGCAGCCCACACAATCGCAATTCGGAATGCCAGTTGAACACTAAGTCCCATCCTGATTTGCCTCCACCAGAACCTTGAGCGCCCCATCTCCGCGCGGCGACCTACGGCCCAACTTTACCTTCCACACGCGCAACGATACAATCGGGAGAGCATCAGGCCGAAGTAGCTCAGTTGGTAGAGCAGCTGATTCGTAATCAGCAGGTCGCCGGTTCAAGTCCGGCCTTCGGCTCCACATACTGCGGCGCCCTCCGTACGTCAAAGATCCATTCAGCTGGTTTCTCCCTCGTACATTCCGGTTTCCTGCCTGTCTCATCCGTTTTCCACAGGATGGAACCCCTTCAAAATCATTTCGTACCAAATCAGATACCTCTTATCCACGTATTTTTTTATTGCGGCGGTAGTTCCGGTCTGCTTATCCACGCATACTCTTGTCATAATCGCAGCAAGAGCGGTTCCTCCGTAACTGTTCCGGAAGTCCGTAATCTGGGTTCTCAAGACCGAATCCAGGGACAGAGTTCAGAACACGAGTTCAACCCCGAGGCCGTGGGAGCACTCAAGAGTGACCAGCTATAGCCGTCAGGACGTGTTGCGCATCTTCCAGATCAGTTCCCACCAGCTACAGGGGTGGGAGCGAGCAGGACTCATCCCCCAACAGCAGGCGTATACCTTTCAGGAGCTGGGCCAGCTGCGCACCCTGCGCGCGCTGCGCGAGGAAGACGTTTCGGCCGCCTACATCCGCCACTCCATTGTCGCCATGAAGGCAGTGAGCGGGATGACCAATCCCCTGCTTGAGGCCTGCCTGGTGCGCACCGGGACGCGTCTCGCTTTCCGTCACATGGGCTCCATGGTCGACCCCATCCGCCGCCAGCTTCTGTTCGACTTTGAGCGGCTGGAAAGAGCGGACCGGCCCACCGCAGTCTCGGAGCCCACTGCGCAGTTGCGCCGCTCCGCCTCCGCCAGCGGTGTGCAGGGCCACTTTCTTGCCGCGGTGCAGGCCGAGGAGTCGGGCGAGAAGCAGCGCGCCATTGCACTTTACGAAGAGATCATCGAGGTCGACCCGCAGTATGCGGCTGCCTACATCAACCTGGGCACCATCAACTTTCACCTGCGCCAGTTTGCCCGCGCCGAGGAGCTTTACCGCCGCGCCACCGAGGCCGACCCCGCCTACGTGCTGGCCTTCTTCGATCTGGGCAACGTGCTGGACGAGCTGCAGCGGCTGGACGAGTCGATTGCCGCCTACCGCCGCGCCGTGGCACTTGCTCCCCGCTACGCCGACGCGCACTACAACCTGGCCCTGGCGTACGAGCGCACCGGCGAACGCCGCCAGGCCCTGCGCCACTGGCAGGCCTACGTCAAGCTCGACAAAAACGGCCCTTGGGCCGACCATGCCCACGGCCAGATCCGCAAGCTGCTGAGCCGGGAAAAGCTGGCCATCGCCTGGCGCGCCAAGGACTTCATCCCGCCCCGCAAGGGATTGGCGGCTTTAGAACTGGTTAACAGCGCGGCGCAGGCCCAATAAAGACGGATGGGTTAAAAAATACCCCCGCATAGATAAATTTTTAACCCAAAACGCGAATTACCCAATTCCAGCCCAAATCCAGGAATTTCTTGTAACTGTATATTTTTCAATGCGTTGCATTTTTCGTGGCGTACGCCAGGAGTTTGGCACGCGGGATGCATATAGTCAGGCGTCAGTACAAAATCAAAAAATTCCCTGAGGAGACCTGAAATGGCAATCACCAAGAAGTCGCTCGTGAGCAGCACCCCGGCAACCAAGTCCACCGCCAGCCTGCTGGCCAACACGAAGATGGTCAACGACAAAGTGACTGCCAGCAAAGCGGTCGTAGCCAAGTCGATGCAGCTGGCCAAGGGTGTCAAGCTGGCGAAGGCCACCAACTTGGCCAAGGGCGTCAGCCTGGCAAAGGGTGTCAGCCTGGCAAAGGGCGTCAGCCTGGCAAAGGGCGTCAGCCTGGCGAAGGGCGTCAGCCTGGCGAAGGGCGTTAGCCTGGCGAAGGGCGTTAGCCTGGCAAAGGGCGTTAGCCTGGCAAAGGGCGTTAGCCTGGCAAAGGGCGTCAGCCTGGCAAAGGGCGTTAGCCTGGCGAAGGGCGTTAGCCTGGCGAAGGGCGTCAGCCTGGCGAAGGGCGTTAGCCTGGCCAAGGGCATCCGCTAAGCAAGTCTCCCAGGTAACTGGGCAGACCTCAGAGAGCAGTGCATCTCAAAAACAAAGATCGCATCGAAAAATCCCTCCCTTAGGAAGTGAACGGCAGCCGGAACAGCGGCTGCCGTTTTCATTTTCACCAGCAATACCCCTTGCCTGCCTCCTGCTATGCCGGATGGGACGCGGCCGAGCCCGGAATGCTTTACCCTGAAGTTGGGGTTCGAAACCGGGGCTGTACCCAGAAAGCAACTTCTTTTGAGTTCCCGTGTCTAACCAACTGGAGAAATCCGTGCGGCGTACCGGGAACACCCCGGACGCAGCAGGCCTACTGCAAGCGCACGGATCTTCGCAAGCTCGTCCTGCCGAACTCTCTCTGCAAACAGTGCACCGTCCTTGGCCATGAATGGATTCATGACCCCAATGGGAACGTGTGCTTCGGTCCAATCGACAAATTCACTCCCCCGAGGATGGCTAAGATGATCAATCTTGAAATTTCGCGCCGAATGCAGTACCGGGCTTGCGGGCTCGTGGCAGCCTGCACCATGCTGGTTTCCTCCCTTGGCGCTCAGTCAGTGGCTCCCCGCATATCCGGCGAAATCGGCAATGCGCAGTCCGCCATCGCGGGCTCTCTCAACCCGCATGCGCAACCGCAATTGGATGCCGGCCGCCTGGCCTCGAACACACGTATCAACGGGATGACCATGGTTTTTAACCGGACGGCCGCGCAGGAAGCCGCTCTGAAGGCGTTGATCGCCGCGCAGCAGACTCCCGGATCGCCCTACTTCCACCAGTGGCTCACACCCGACCAGTTTGCCGCCCGCTTCGGCATGGCCGAGTCTGACCTGAGCGCGGTGGAGGGCTGGCTGCAGCAGCAGGGCTTCTCCATCGATTCGGTGAACCGCAGCCAGAACGCGATTCACTTCTCCGGAACATCCGGCCAGGTGGAACAGGCCTTTTCAACGGAGATGCATTACTACAACATAGGAGGCGTGAAGCACTTTGCGCCTTCGACGGCGCTTTCGGTTCCGTCGGCGGTCGCGCCTGTGGTGGCGGCCATCCAGAACCTGGACGATTTCCGTCCACGAGCGATGCATCTCCGCAGCATGAGGAGGCTGAATGCCAAGCCCTCGTACTCCTACTGCGGTAACTCGACCTGCACCGCGGCCGACCAGGGGGTATTCTTCGCTCCTGGGGACATCAAAGTTGCCTACAATATCAATCCGCTGCTCTCCTCTGGGGACAGTGGCACGGGGCAGACGATCGCCATCATGGGTCAGTCGCAGATTTCGACCTCGGATATTACAAACTTTCAGGATGCGGCGGGACTGACGGAAAAAGTACCAACGATTACGCTCGTGCCAAACACGGGCGCATCCGCCGTCAGCCCGGGCGACGAAAGCGAGAGCGACATTGATATCGAATGGTCAGGAGCCATTGCGACGGGAGCGACGATCAATCTTGTTTACTCCGGCAGCAACCCGAACGCCGGGGTCTTTGATGCCTACGAATACGCGGTGGACAATCAAATCGGCAACATCATCAGCTTGAGCTATGGCGATTGCGAGACGGATCTGGGCCAGAGCAATTTTGCGGCTTTTGAGCTAGTCGGCGAACAAGCTACGACACAGGGACAAACTGTGATCGCATCTTCTGGCGATACGGGCGCGCTTGGTTGCTACGGCTACACCAACCTGACCACGACGCAGCAGGCCACGCCCGCGGTGAATTACCCGGCCAGCAGCGTCTATGTGACCGGCGTAGGCGGCACGGAGATTACCGCGGCGGACGACGTGGCGGGCACGTACTGGACCGCCGTGTCTTCCACCTCCTCCACCGGCATTCTGCTCGAGTCGGCGACGCAGTGGATTCCCGAGGTCGGGTGGAACGACACTACATACAACGTAGAGCAGTACAACGAGAACAATCAGACCTGCACGACGGACTACTTGTGCCTTGCGGCCAGCACCGGCGGGTACAGCGCCTTTGCGGCGCAGCCAAGCTGGCAGACCGACTACTTCACCACAACCGGATATACGAACCCCAAAAGCGGCTCCAGGCTGGTTCCGGATATTGCGCTCTATGCCTCGCCATACTATCCCGGTTACCTCTATTGCACCAGCGACGAAAGTGCCTGGAGCTCGGGGCAGGAAGGGAGCTGCGGCGATAGCGAGTTCTACGATCCGGTGTCGGAGTATTTCACCGCCGCCGGTGGAACAAGCTTTGGCGCGCCAATCTTCGCCGGCATGGTGGCGATTCTGAACCAGGCCAAGGGCTATACCACCGGCCAGGGCCTGATTAACACCGAACTCTACAAGCTGGCCGGCAACAGCACCACATACGGGTCAGCCTTTCATGATGTGACCAGCGGCAACAACGAGTGCACAGCGGGGACAATCTACTGCCCCAGCACCAGCGGCTATTCGGCGGGAACGGGCTACGACCTGGTCACCGGCCTCGGCTCCTTAAACCTGGACCCGTTTGTTACCGCGTGGCCAACGAGCACTTCGACGGCGGTCGGCACCACGGTAGAAGTCTCCGCCACGACCACCACGCCGACCGTAGGCGCGAGCGATACCATCACGGTTACCGTCTCGCCCGACACAGGCACAACGGCGCCCACGGGCACGGTCAACGTTACCATCAACGGGACTGCTGTCTCCGGCTCGCCCTTTACGCTGACCACGAGCGGCACGGCGTCGAGCGTCTCCTTCTCAGATACCTTCTCGACCGCTGGAACGTACACCGTCACCGCGTCCTATGTGCCAACCAATTCGGCACTGTTCGCCGCCAACACCGGTACGTTATCTATTACGGCGGGAGCGACCAGCTCCGGGTCAGGGACAATCACAGTCGCGGCAACCCCTTCTACGCTTACCGTGGCACAGGGAAGCTCTGGTACGGAAACTATTACCGTGACGGGTTCGACCTCGCCTGCTTACACCGGCACGGTCGACCTCAGCCTCGACTTCGGCGCGGGCGATACCGCACTTGAGAACCTGTGCGGCGGATTCGGTGGCAGCGAGGCCGAGACGGGAACCATCACCATCAGCACGGCAGGCACGCCGGGGAGCACGACGCTTACTCTGGATACCAACGCCTCCGACTGCGCGACTGCGGATGCGGTGAAGCGGACGGGCATGCGGCCCCTGCGTGCCCTGCTCGGCAAAGGCGCGGTTGCGCGGAACAACAGCAAGCCCAACCTCCTTCCGGAGGGCGTGGCCTTTGCGGGGTTGTTGCTGATCGGGTTCCTGGGACGGCGTTCACGCAAGCTGCGGGGGCTGGTGGCCGTGTTGCTGCTGGCGACGGTTGGGCTTGCAATATCGGCCTGCGGCGGTGGCACCACCTCAACCACCATCTCCGACCCGGCCAAGGGAACCTACACGGGAACCATCTCGGCGCAGGATTCGGCGATCTCGACCATCGCGAACACCACAACGTTCACCTTCGTGATCAACTAGGCGACCCTCCCGCAACCAAGGGGCGGACACCAACCCGGTGTTCGCCCCTTTTGTTTTTGCGCGACGAATCTACAGCATTTTCGGAATACATATAGACTTTTTCAGTACCGTGAAAGGTGGCTTCTTCTTGAGGAAAGAGCCACTTGAGTGTGTGCTTTCGGTCTACACCAATCCCGAAAATGCTTTAGTCTCTGCTACAACTCAAGGAAGCTGCCCGGTAAGCCGCAATGAGGTCGCCGAATCTCTTCCATGATCAACACCCGTTCATTCAACAATCCGGCATCGAAGTGGGATGATGTTGGAAGAGTGATTCTGGATCGACATGGAGATCTGCGATGAGACGTAGTGTTTTCTACCTCTGCTTGTCGCTGGCCGTCTGCGCCGCAGGATTCGGATTATGGAGAGCAGCCAGGTCGCGCGCAACCGCCGGAACCTATCCTGCGACCTATCGATCTTCGTGGAGCCCACAGGCGGCTGCCGATTACCTGGATCAACGGGAGATCTGGTGGCACAATTGGCCGCCCGCGCAGATGGATCGCGGAACGGTCTGCGTCTCCTGCCACACGGTGGTGCCGTATGCAATGATTCGGCCGACGCTGGGGCGGCAGTTGCATGAGGATGGCCCTCCCGGGCCCGAGAATGCCCTTTTGACCAGCGTGGAAACACGGGTAAATCACTGGTCGGAGGTGAACCCGTTTTATACCGACACCCCGGCTCTCACCACCGGGTCTCGTGCCACGGAGGCAGTGGTCAATGCGGTGATACTGGCGAGCGAGGACACGCAGCATGGGCATCTGCGGCCCATCACCCGAACCGCTTTGGGCGAGGCATGGGCGTTGCAGGAGCAGACGGGCGAAAACGCCGGAGGGTGGAAGTGGCAGGACTTCGATCTGGCGCCGTGGGAGTCCGCGGAGTCTCCCTACCAGGGCGCGACTCTGCTGATGCTGGAAGTGGAAAATGCTCCCGACGGCTACGCAGGCGAGCCGGCGATTCACGATCATCTGGAGCGCTTGCGGGAGTATTTGCAACGGCAATATGCGGCTCAGCCGTTGCTGAACCAGCTGTATGTCCTGTGGCTGTCCCCCAAGGTACCGGGATTGTTGACGGCTGACCAGAAGAACACGCTGCTTGAGAAGATTCGCAAACATCAGCGAGCCGACGGCGGCTGGGTTCTTGCCTCGCTGGACCCTCAAAAAGCGCATGGGAAGAATAGATGGGACCGGCTAGCGCAGCGATTCATCAATATGGCGAAACCGGTCGTAAGCGATGGGTACGCAACCGGCCTGGTCGTCCTGGTGCTTGAAGAATCGGGGACGAGCCGCCAGGACCCGGCAGTTGCTCGCGGACTGGAGTGGCTTGAACGGCACCAGGTAGACGACGGGAGCTGGCAGGCCTTCTCCATTAACGGTCGGCGGGACCAGCACAGCGACATTGGGCGATTCATGAGCGATGCCGCAACCGCGTATGCGGTGATGGCGCTGGAAAACAGCCGCTGACCGGTGGCAGAGATCAGCTTTTACGCTTAGAGGGTGAAAGCAGTACGCCAGTGCGAGCGAACAGCGAGCGTCTGCCGCACTGCAGGTGCCGAGCGTCTGCCACTCCGCAGGTGCTAGACTCCGAATTCGGAGGGAATTTGGTTTGATTCACGCAACGCATACCGGCTCGCCGCTGACGCGGCTTTCTGAAGAAGAGAAGCTCTTCTACTCCACCGTGCGGCAGTTTGCCGAAGAGAAGATCGGGCCTCAGGTCGGCTCAATGGACGAGGCGCAGCAGTTCGCTCCCGGCCTGGTGAAACAGCTTTTTGAACTTGGCCTGATGGGCATTGAAGTTCCTGAAGCTCTTGGCGGCGCAGGCGGCAGCTTCTTTGACGCGGCCTTGGCGATTGAGGCCATCTCATCGGTTGATCCCGCCGTGGCTGTGTTGGTGGATGTGCACAATACGCTTGTGATCAACGCGCTGCGCCGCTGGGCGAGCGAGGAGCAGAAGCAGCACTGGCTGCCCAGGCTGGCGACGGACACTGTGGGCGCTTATGCGCTTAGCGAGGCCGGCTCCGGGTCGGACGCGTTCGCGCTGCAGACGCGCGCGGAGAGGGTGGACGGCGGCTTTCGCCTCAACGGCCGCAAGCTCTGGATCTCGAATGCGCGCGAGGCGGGGCTGTTCATCGTTTTCGCCACGCTCGATCCAGGTGCGGGCTACAAGGGCATCACGGCGTTTCTGGTCGAAAAAGGCGCGCCGGGATTTACGGTGGGCCGCAAGGAAGACAAGCTCGGCATCCGCGCCAGCAGCACCTGTGAACTGATCTTCGACAACTGCGAAGTGGCCGAGACAAACATGCTGGGCGAAGCCGGCAAGGGGTACAAGATCGCCATCGAGACGCTGAACGAAGGCCGCATCGGCATTGGCGCGCAGATGCTGGGCCTGGCCGAGGGCGCATGGGGGCACGCGGCCAAGTACGCGAAGGAACGCCGCCAGTTCGGCAAGCCCATCGCCGAGTTTCAGGGCGTGCAGTTCACGCTGGCGCAGATGGCGACGGAAATTGAAGCGGTGAAGCTGATGGTCTACAACGCGGCGCGCTTGAAGGACGCGGGCCAATCGTATGTGCTGGAAGCAGCCATGACCAAGCTGTTCGCGTCGCAGGTAGCCGAACGAGTAGCCAGCCAAAGCGTAGAGATTTTCGGCGGTAATGGATTCGTCCGCGATTACCCGATCGAGAAGTACTATCGCGACGCGAAGGTAGGCAAAATCTACGAAGGCACGTCCAACATGCAGTTGATGACGATTGCGAA
>JBEKDE010000093.1:0-18950 GCA_050014515.1 Occallatibacter sp. | reverse complement strand
GCAGAGATCAGATTGTAGCCATGCGATCCCTGGTAGCCGACGCTGGCAACCAGATTCCGCATGAGCTGGTGTTCCAATCCGGCGGACCAATCCAGAGCGTCTGGCGCGGACATGGCCGGATCGGTACCGCCGACTCCGTTCTGGGCGCCTACGATGCCGCCTTTCGCGTCGAGCGTAGTTCCGACGAAGACGGGCGCCGGGAATCCGAACGGCTGAGAGTTTTGAGTTCCATAGCCGAAAATGGGGGCTGCGGTGGATCCGTTGTTGTAGAACGTGGGCACAACATACCCCGGCGGATTGCCCTTCAAGCCGTTCTCAGCGTTGCCCAGCGTGAACTCGTTGTGGAAGAGGCCAAAGCCGCCGCGCGCAACCCATTTGCCGTTTGCAAATGGATCGTACGCCACACCCACCCTCGGACTGAAGACCCAGTTCATGTCGCTGTTGAAAACATGGGACTGCTGGGTCATGACTCCATTTGCCACTTGATCTGCGAAGCTCGATCCCGAAGGGAGATGGAAGTTGGCAAGCACGGTCCCCTTGAGCGCGACGTAGGGGTTGCCGTAGTTGTCGTAGCGGATGCCGTAGTTCACGGTCATCTTGCGGTTTGCCTTCCAGGTGTCCTCAGCAAAGATGCCGAAGGTGGTCTCCTTGTATCCATAGTTCGCAGGCTCATACGCACCTGTCAGCGGATCGTAGGAGATTCCACTTTCGCTATAAGGATTGTTGGCAATCATGTCGATCATGTTGGTGAATTGGAAACTGGGTTGGTCATAGGCGCCGGCAAACAAGGCAATGTCATTGCTGCGCCATGCCTCAAAGCCCGTTTTCAGGCTATGTGTGCCCACAATGTGGGTGAGAACATCGCGCCAGTGATAGCTGTGCTGGATGTAATCGCCCTGGGCGAAGCCGTCACCAAATCCTGTTCCCAGCCCGGTCACGTTGACGATGGGCACGTCGAACAAGCCGGTCGCAGGCGAAAAGCCCTCAATCCGGTTGTAACCGAAGGCCGCTTCATTCAATGTATTCGGCGAGAAAGTGTGCGTTTCGTTTCCCTGAAGAGAGAAAGTGAAGTATTTGCTGGTAGTGGCAAACGCCGGCCGGGCAGAAGGTCCGCCGTTGTTGATCGTGTCCCGGAAAAATTGCCCGTAGACGCGATCCTTGTTGAAGTATTTGTCGATGCGGATGTTGTACTGCTCCGCGTTGTAGTAGCTGGAACTGTTGAAGTTGCCGGTATCAAAGACTGGTGTGGAGCAAGGAATGGAAATGTCGTCGTACGCGGTGACATTGCCGGTTCCGTTGGCGCAGGCCTGCTGAGCTGCCGTTGTAGACAGCGTATTGCTCCAGAGCGACCCGGCCGTGGCTGCCACCTTGGTGTTGACCATGCCTTTCACGGGGTATTTCTGCATCAATGCAACTTCAGGACTACTGGGTTCGACGCCTGCTGCGAAGGTGACGAATGCCGGGTCTTCGAACCCATCGAGCGAAGTGCCGTTGGAGGCCAGCGATAGATAAGGTTCATAGCCGACAAAGAAGAAGAATTCCTTGTGCGGAATGACGGGGCCGCCCACGGCAAACGACATGTTGTTTACGTGGTATGGATTCACCGGGGTGGGCTGAGGCACGCCGAATTCGCCGCGCGCCGCCAAGCCCTGATACTGATAGTATTCACTGGCCAGGCCGTGGAACTGGTTGGTGCCTGACTTGGTGGTCATGGCTGTCTGAATTGAAGCCGCGCGGCCGTAGTCGACGGAATAGGTGTTGATCTGGACGCTTACTTCCTGCAACACATCGGAGTTTGGCGTGAGATTGAGCACGCCGGGACGAATGGTGCTGGTCACATCCATGCCGTCGACGATGTACTGGTTGCCGGTGGCGCCTTGTCCGCTGGCGCTGGCATTGACCCAGTTTTCAGGAGCGAAGTTGGTGGATGTGCTGGAGCCTGGGGAGTTCTGCCCGCCCGTTCCGGTAACTCCGGGCGCAATTGTAATTACATTAGTGGCATTGCGGCCGGGCAGCGGAAGGTCGGTGAGGGCTTCGGTGTCGAGGGTCTGCTCAAAGCGGCTGTCTGAGGTGTCAATCAAAGGAGCCGTAGTGGTGACGGTTACAGTGGACGCAACTTTTTCTACGGTCAGCATCAGCGGAACGTCGCGCTCCTCGTTGGTCGCCAGGTTGAACGAGACCGAGACGGGCGCGAATCCTTGCACGGTTGTCGATACTGTGTAATTGCCGGGGGCCAGGCTGACAAAACGGTAAACGCCGGTGGAGTTGCTGAGCGCATTCTCCGTGACCCCGGTGTCAACGTTGGTCAGGGCAACCTTTGCCTGAGGAACAATGGCCCCCTTCTGATCTTGCACAGTTCCCTGAACTCCACCAGTGAACTGCGCATACAAACCTGCTGTTGCCAACAGCAGAACCAGCGTCAAGCGGCAGAAGAATCTCCCAATGGTCATTTTCTTCATTGTGGCCTCTCAAGAACGGTTTGAAGTTTACCGATGTTAGAGCGGAACCAGGGTAAACGCGCCCATGCAACTGGGTCTGAACGGTGCTTTGTCCTCAACAGACAAAACCAGTCAACGTTGTGCTTCCCAAGTGCAGGTTCTCTGGCTTCGCTGTAAGCCCAATCCCGGCGCTTGTTTTTGGCCACGGCTTTCGTGGCCTCGGTATACCTGGTTTCTCGCAATGAAAACGTTTAGAAAACGAGCCAAACCAGGAACACAGCGAGGCTACTCAGCAGGGATGAGACGCGCATGAGCCAATCTGACCACACCGGTCTAGTTCATATGGACTATGAAGGAAGGTCGCTTGCTGTCGATCGGCCTTGCAGCGTAGACTCCATCGTGCTCAGTGATGAATCTACGTCGCCAACACGCAATGCGACCTCGGCAGAATTGTGCGAGCCTTGGGATTGCGGGACTGGCTTGCGCGGTTGCGGTGTGGGTAGCATCCTGCAATTCACATTCTCAGGTCAGAATCGCGTTCATTCCGCAGACCGAAGGAGTCGCTTTCTGGGAAAGTGCGCATACCGGTGCGGAACAGGCAGCCACCCCGGCCGGAATATCGATCTATTGGAATGCTCCAACCCGCGAAGACGATGTGGAAGCGCAAATCACGCTGGTGAATCGCGCGGTGGACAAGGACTACCAGGGATTGGTACTGGCTCCGGATCAAGCTCTGTCCCTGATGACGCCGGTGCGGCGGGCACTGGCGCATGGCATCCCCACCGTGGTTATCAACTCGCCGTTGCCTATTCCGCCGGGAGGCAATCTTTCCTACATCCTCAATGACGACGAAGAGGGTGGGCGGATGGCCGCTGAGCGCGCTGCTACATTGCTCATGGGCCACGGCACGATTGCTCTCCTTGGCATCGATCCCGACCTTCTGGGAATCATGACGCGGGCACGAGCATTTGAGCAGTATCTTGCGCAGAACGACCCTGGCATCCAAATCGTGGAAAAGCATACGGGGTCCTTCAACGCTCCTCATGAACAGCAAATGGCCGAAGAGACATTGCGCGCCAATCCGAATCTCGATTTAATTGTCGCGCTCACGGCAACGACTGTGGATGGAGCCTTGTCTGCGCTCGACACTGCACATGCGAGCCACACAGTGAGGGTCATCGGTTTCGATGACGCCGCCATCCTCCCTTTCGATGCTGTCGACCTGAAGCCTTTCGGAGATGACGGGAGGCTCGATTGCATTATTCAGGGAGATACTCGATCCATGGGGCAGCAGGCGATTGAGCTCATCCATGCAAAGCTGCTGGGCCACTCGGTTCCGGCGACCGTTCTGATCCCTCCGAAGCTGATTACGCGGGACAACATGAACTCGGCCGAGGTTCGCCTGATGCTATCTCAGGACTGGACGCTAGGGCGTTGGCGCTGGAGTTCAATCCAATGAAGCCTTCGCCGTGGCAGAACCGCCGGATCCTGTTTGGGGCACTCTTCTGCCTGTTGATGGCGCTGTCTTTTGCGGTGCTGCGCGGCTATATGCAAAGTCCGAACCGGGGACTTCCGTATCGCGATTCATTTGCGAAGGGCAAGGCCGACGAGTGGAAGGCGTTGGGCGGGACCTGGGAATTGGTAGATGGCATCATGCGCAACGAATCGGATGAGCGCGGCGCCAAGCTGCTGACCGGGTCACCCTACTGGCACAATTATTCGATCGAAGCGGACGTCCAGCTGCTGGGCATCAGCGGAGACGCGGGGCTGGTGATTCGGTCGAGCGATGAAGAAGAAGGCGTAAACGACTATAACGGCTACTATGCGGGCGTGCGCACCCTTGACAACCGGCTTGTGCTGGGCCGAGCCGCCCATGGTTGGCAGGAAGCGAACAAACAGGGTCCCCCTGGCGAAGCGATTCGGCCATTTCAGTGGTACCACCTGAAGTTGCTTGTTTACGACTGCAACATTGCCGCGACTGTTACAACGTCCTCGAATGGGAACCCAATCTCACTTGCATTGAGTGACCCTGATTGCGCCGATTCCGGCAGAGTCGGGCTGCGCTCCTACTCGTCAGGAGGCATGTGGCGCAATGTGGTTGTGCGCCCGGCAACGCATGATGATCTGATTGCAATGCTCGGGAAAACCGGCAGCCAAAATAGCTCCAGCTCAGCAAGCTCAGCCGTCCTGAATGCGGGCTCCGTTGCGCCCCAGGATCTGACGGAAAATCAGAAGGAATCTGTCAGCATTAGCTCAAACACCCAGAGCATTTCGAGACTGCGACTGGCATCCTCAGCTAAACCATCGACTGTCACTGTCCGCGGAGCAGTGGTGCTCACCGCGCCTATCCTCTTCGTCCAGGACACAACCGGAGGCGCATACATCCCACAACCAAATTCCCCGCTGTTGAAGGTGGGCGACGAAGTTGAGGTTACCGGCGAAGCGTACCCAGGGAATTTCAGCACGACGATCGAGCACGCAACGGTGAAGGTGCTTTGGGCGCAGACACCGATGCCTCCCCTTTCAGTGACTGCGTCGCAGGCGTCCACGGGAAAGTTTGACGCTGAGTTCGTGGAAGTCCAGGGACACCTGACAGGCAAAGAACGTGGATCGGACAATTCCTTGATTCTGAATCTTGACGAGGGGCCGCAGTCATTCAGGGCGATCCTGAATCCGGGGCGCAGCGACTATCTGTTGAGCACGCTCAAGCTCGGCAGCAGCCTGCGCCTGCGCGGAATCTGCGTCGTGGACCCGGCCTTTACCCGGAACCTGACACCGTTTGTGGTTCTGCTGCGTTCCAATGAAGATCTTCAAGTGCTTGCGGGGCCGCCGTGGTGGAGCACTGGGCACATCTTTGCAATCGTTTTCGGTTTATTGCTGCTGGCGCTGGTGGTGAACTTCGTTTACCACCGCATTGAGAACTGGCGCCTGCAGGGCGTGTTGGAAGAGCGGCAGCGGCTGGCGCACGAGATGCACGACACGCTGGCACAGAGCTTTGCAGGCATCGGATTTCAATTACAGGCGATCCGCAACCGGCTACCGGAGGAAGAGTTTGCGGTGCTTCAGCAGTTGGACCTGGCCAGTGACCTGGTCCGTCACAGTCACGAAGAAGCGCGGCGCAGCATTGCAACACTTCGTCCCGAGTCATTGGAATCGGAGGATATTCTCACCGCTCTCGACCATTGCGCGCGGCGAATGGTGGAGGGAGGCACAGTGAGGGTTGTCGTAGAGAGAGAAGGCGATCAGCGGCCGATTCCGCTGCGCATTGCCGACACACTCTACCGCATAGGACAGGAGGCGATTGCCAATGCCGTGAGGCACGCGGAACCGGGCATGCTGACGATTCGGATGACTTATGGCAACAGCATGGCTTGCCTGCTGGTTGAAGACAACGGTACAGGTTTCCAGAAAGACAACGGGCTTGGCGGATTCGGCATTCGCGGCATGAGGCGCAGAGCCCAAAGCATATCTGCAGAGTTCCAAATAGACAGCGAGCTGGGCGCGGGCACGCGGGTCCGGATCAACGCACCTCTGCCACCTCGCATTACGCTCGTCACCTGGCCAGGACTTTTGTGGAGATTTCTCAAGGAGCAATGGACCGATGTCCGACCCTCGAAGCAGTCCAATTCGAATTCTTATCGTGGATGATCATCCTGTGGTGTTGGCGGGACTGACCAGCATGCTTGGCACCCAGGCAGGTATGGAGGTGGCTGGATCCGCGGCAAGCGGAGAAGACGCGATGCTGATTCTGCGTAACAAATCGGCTGATCTGGTGCTTCTGGATCTGCGTATGCCGGGCATGAATGGGATTGACACGCTGCATGCAATCAAGAGGGCAAAGATCAACATCCGTGTTATCGTCCTCACCAGCTTTGAAACGGACGAGGACATCTATCGGGCGGTGCAGGCCGGCGCACAAGGCTACCTGCTGAAGGATGCGCCGCAATCGGACATGCTGGAGGCGATTCGCGCCGTTCATGCCGGCCGGCGCTATTTTCCGCGTCACATTGCCGCACGTCTTGCGGAACGCATGATGCGCACCAACCTGACTCCGCGCGAGCTCGAAGTGTTACAAATGATGGCGCGTGGTCTCACCAACAAGCAGATCGGCAGCGCCCTCGACATCAGCGGCAATACGGTTCGAAACCACGTGAACAGCGTGATTGAAAAGCTTGAAGTCTCGGACCGAACTGAAGCTGCAACCACGGCGATTCACCGCGGCCTGATTGAGTTGAACAACTGATTGGGTATAAGCCTGGGAAGAGTGATTGCAAAGGCCGAGGTAAACGCGGCGAAATGAACAGAGTACTCGCGAATTGATGCGTAATAAGTAGACCATCTGTACCATGCGCATAGCCTGAGAACTGTATAGGATAGGGCAAGATTGACCCAGGAGTCATTCGTGTCATCGATAAAGAAATCGTTTTCAACGCGCCGTAATTTTTTAAATCGCCTTGGACTCTTCGGAGTTGCATCAACGTTTCCCGTTGGACGTCTTTTTGCCTCGCCTGGAATACATGGTTATGTGTTTGAAGAAACAGACGCCGCAAGAAGCACGACTTTCAGGAATCGGGCACCGTTGGTTTCGAGCGTTTTCTATTTCCTGCCTCAGGGATCCGTACGCCCCGCCGGCTGGCTGAAGGAGCAGCTTCGCGTTCAGGCCGATGGGTTGAGCGGACACCTGGACGAAACGTGGGCGGATGTCGGGCCGGAGAGCGGATGGCTGGGCGGAAAAGGCGAATCGTGGGAACGCGGACCCTATTTCCTCGATGGATTGGTGCCGCTCGCATATCTTCTGGACGATGCGCGGCTCAAAGCCAAGGCGCAGCGGTTTATCGATTGGACGCTCGAAAATCAGGCTCCGAACGGCATGATCGGCCCTGCTTCAAACGATGATTGGTGGCCGCGTATTGTGATGCTCAAGGCTTTGACCCAATATCAGGAGTTCACGGGCGATAGTCGCGTGATTCCAGTAATGGACAAGTACTTTCGCTATCAGTTGGCGGAGCTGCCTCACCGTCCGTTGCATGACTGGTCAAAGTTCCGCTGGCAGGACGAGTTGCTGAGCGTTGTATGGCTCTACAACCGTACCGGCTCAGGGTATCTGCTGGACCTTGCCCAGTTGCTGCATAAGCAAGGCTATGACTGGCAGGCCGAGTTCGACGACTTCAAATACACGCAGCGCATCACGGCGGACTATATAAAGCTTGAAAAGGGTGAGGGGCTCAAGGATCTTGCACTGGCAACGCACGGGGTCAACAACGGACAGGCCGTCAAGACCGGCCCGGTCTGGTCGCAGGTATCGGCCTCCAGCGCGGACCGTGCGGGTGCGCACAAGATGATCGCAGAGTTGAACAGGTACCACGGCTTGCCAAATGGGATGTTCTCGTGCGATGAGCATCTGGCCGGCCTCGATCCATCGCAGGGCTCCGAGCTTTGCACGGTGGTTGAATACATGTATTCGTTGGAACACGCGCTGGCAATTACCGGCGATCCCGCGTTCGGGGATCGATTGGAACAGCTGGCCTTCAATGCGCTACCCGGCACATTCACAGACGACATGTGGGCACACCAATACAACCAGGAGCCGAACCAGGTGGAGTGCAGCCTGCACCATAAGCCCTGGACTACCGATGGGCCTGAGTCGAATTTGTATGGACTGGAACCGAACTTCGGGTGCTGCACGGCCAACTTCCACCAAGGCTGGCCCAAGTTTACTGCGAGCCTGTTCATGTTTTCAGCCGCTGAAAGCAATTCGGGCAAGGATGGCCTGGTAGCTGCTGCGTACGCTCCGTGCGAGGTGAGCACAGTCGTCGGAGATACGCCGGTTCATATCGTAGAAGAAACCGGCTACCCATTCAAGGACACTGTGAAGTTCACGTTCAACCCAGCATCGCCGGTGAGTTTTCCGATGCAGTTCCGCATTCCGGCATGGGCTACAGGCGCTTCGATCACAGTGAACGGCGAAGCCGAGCCTGCACCTTTGACCGCCTCATTTGCACGCATCGATCGCAGCTGGAAACGGGGTGACCGCGTTGAGATTGCATTTCCAATGGCTCCGCGCGTCTCGCGCTGGTTCAACGACTCGATTGCAATCGAGCGCGGCCCGCTTGTCTTCTCATTGAATGTTGGCGAGAGCTGGGTGAAGTTGCGCGATCGGGGAATGACAGCCGATTGGCAAGTGTTTCCAACGGCGCCCTGGAACTATGCATTGAATGTCGATGCCGCTGCGCCTGAAAAAAGCATCGCCGTCACGGAAACAGAGGTTCGCGAAGGCCCGTTCACCGGCAAACACGCGCCGGTCCGGATTTCGGTGAAGGCACGCAAGATCAATGGTTGGCGCGCGGACGACGGCGCTGCCGATCCGCTGCCGCAAAGCCCCGTTGCGAGCGATGCGCCAGAGGAGACGGTCACGCTGATTCCGTATGCGGCCGCGAAGCTTCGTATTACAGCCTTTCCTCAATGCAAATCGTAGAGCGGTCAGCCATGTCGCCTGGATGCGGTTCCAATGCCGCACACAGTCGGAATAGCTCATTGCAGCCGTTGCGTGCAGTATCCTGTGTTTTCATCGTTTGAAAGGCAGATCGAGCGGTCCAATTGACCGAAGAGCGCGCGCAAAAGCCTTGTATCGAGACCTTGAAGGGGTTGTGAGATGAAACGTTTTCATTCGTACGGCTTGCTGGCAGTCGCATTTCAAAGTTTTGTTTCGATCGGAAGCATTGCTCAGCAAGACGCGAGTGTTGTACTGCGCGCGCCGGCGACACCACTGGTTGTGCATGATCCCTACTTCAGCATCTGGTCAACGGGCGATCGACTCACCGATGGGCCCACCAAACATTGGACGGGCGTTCGCCATGAACTCAATGGGCTGGTTCGCGTAGACGCAAAGACTTATCGATTTCTCGGCAATGCGAATGGCGAAATTCCCGCACTGGAGGAGACCAGTCGCCAGATCACGCCGACCCGCACTATGGTTACGTTGCAGAGTGCGGAGATTGAGCTGCGGGTTACGTTTCTCACTCCCGCATTTCCAGACGATCTTCGCATCATGGCTCGGCCGATCACCTACCTGGTGTGGGATGTGAAATCGCGCGATGGGGACAGGCACGACGTTGCGATTTATCTGGATGCCGATGCCGCGATAGCAACAAATTCCCGCGACGAGTCTGTTGTGTGGTCGCGTGCCGAGGTCAAGGGCCTTCACCTGCTGCGCACCGGCACAACCACGCAGCCCATGCTGGAGAAGTTCGGCGATAACCTGCGGATCGACTGGGGATATTTCACGATTGCGGTTCCTGCTGCCGAAGGCGCGAGCGAAGAAGCCGCAGGGAATGAGGCCTATCGCGAGAAGTTCCTCACTACCGGCACGATTCCAGAAGAGGATGACCTGGCGCAGCCGCGCATGCCGGCGAGCCGCTATCCTCCGCCGCCGACACTGAACCTTGTGTTGAAAGTTGGCTCGGTAGATGCGACACCCGTAACGCGCCACGTCCTGCTGGGCTACGACGATGGGTACTCGGTTGAGTACATGCAGCAGAGGCTCCTGCCCTACTGGCGAAAGGAGTTTCCGACTTTCAGCGCATTGCTTGAAGGTGCGGAGCGCGATTTTGAGCCGTTGAGGAAACGGGCCGAACAATACGATGCGGAATTGCAGCATGACCTGACGCAGGCCGGTGGGCCGGAATACGCGGCCATTGCAACGCTTGCATTCCGGCAGGCAATCGGCGCGCACAAGCTTGTGGAGGACGCGAGCGGCGTGGCGTTCTTTATGCCGAAGGAGAACTTCAGCAATGGTTCCATCTCAACAGTCGACGTGATTTATCCGTCCTCGCCTATGTTTCTCTTTCTGAACCCGAAGCTGGCGGAAGCGCAGCTGGAGCCTGTGCTGCGCTATGCGCAGTCGGGCCGATGGAAGTTCCCCTTTGCGCCGCACGACCTCGGTGTCTATCCGCTGGCAAACGGACAGTTGTATGGCGGAGGCGAAGTGAGTGAAGAGGATCAGATGCCGGTAGAAGAGTCCGGGGACATGATCCTGATGGTCGCTGCAATTGCCCATGCGGAGCACAATGCAGATTTCGCCGCGCGCTACTGGCCGCTGCTTACCAAGTGGGCTGAGTATCTTCTCGACAAGGGGTTCGATCCCGAAAATCAGCTTTGCACAGACGATTTTGCAGGGCACCTGGCGCACAATACAAATCTTTCCATCAAGGCGATTGAAGCGCTGGCCGCATACTCAAAACTTGCGGAGAAGCTTGGCGACCATAAGGCCGCGGCACGGTATGAAACAGCTGCAAAGTCAATGGCTGCGAAGTGGGTTTCGATGGCGAGGGACAAAGATCACTATAAGCTGGCCTTTGACAAAGACAATACATGGAGCCAGAAGTACAACCTGGTGTGGGATGACATCCTCGACATTCACATGTTCCCCGCGGAAGTGGCCGATGAGGAGATTGCGTTCTACAAGACAAAGGTCAATCTTTATGGGCTTCCGCTGGATAATCGCGCGACCTATACCAAGTTGGATTGGACGCTTTGGACTGCAACGCTGGCACGCAATCCGGCAGAGTTCCAGTTATTGGTCCATCCGGTTTTTGAGTTCCTGAACCAGACGCCAGATCGAGTGCCAATGACCGACTGGTATGACACAATTTCAGCCCGCGAGGTCAGCTTTCAGGCGCGATCAGTGGTCGGAGGGGTGTACATCAAGGTCCTTGCTGATCCTCAACTGTGGAGCAAGTGGGTCGCGCGAGCGAGCAAGACCGCAGCTGATTCGAATCACGATGTGAGCAATAGCGTCAAATAACAGCGCTGCTTTCTTGAATGCCGCCCAATTCGCATAGCCAGACCATTCCTGGCTGTTTGTTCGAAGCCTGGCCCGCTACAGCAAATCCTGAGATGCTGTAACCCGAAACCACAATACTGAAGTTGACGCGACCATCAGGGAGAGGCAACCTTGCACGACGCCCCAAAGGACACACCTTCTCAGGATTTGCTCTAAAGCCTTCGGCCTTCTTCTCCAGCGCTGTGTTTGCCCGGGAATGATCGCGTCTTTGGGCTTTCAGGCATGTGATCGAGGATCGGTTCTCATCGCACCTCGACTGCAAGGCCTTTGCCGTCGTCCGCAACGGTGAAACTAACCTTCTGTGCTTTGCGGTCAATCGACAGTTTGACAGGTTTTGCATCCACCAGAATCTTCTCTTGCGCGGGACTCCAACCGTAAATCTCAGCGCGTATCTCCTTCCACCACGCCGGATAGCTGCCCTGATGCGGGCTGATATTCAGAACTAGTCCATCGGCGGACTTTTCGCAAGTGAACTCCATACGCAGAAAGTTACCCTGTTTGTACTCGTATGTCCTGCCATCATCCTGATAGAGCTGTCCCGCACACGAATCGCCAACATACACGCGCAGTGTCAATGGACCCTTAGGAGTCTCGTTGGTGCTTTGGACAAGCGGCTCGATCGGAAGGATGGTCCCTGCGCGAACATACACTGGCAGGCTGGCCAACGCTGGAGAAACGCGAACCGACAGCGGCACGGCCTGTCCCGGAAGGGCCGTTGGATCTTCGGGCAGTTGTCGGGCGGGCCCTGGAATCTTTGCGCCCGTCCAGAAGTCGTACCATTCCGTGGAAGGCAGTTCGACGGAGTAGTCGTCAATTTCGTCGGGATACGGCGGGGGAGCAATCAACAGATCCGGTCCAAGGAGAAACTCACCTGCAGCATCATTGTCTATGTCAATGGGATGATGGTCCGGCGCTGCGTCAGGAAACTCAAGAAACAACGGCCTGACAACAGGCATCCCGGTACGCGAAGCCTCTTCAGCAAGTGAATAAAGATAGGGCATCAGCTCGTAACGGGTCTCGATAAAGTGGCGACGAATAGCTTCCTGCTCAGGGCCTCCGACCCAAGGTTCCTGATCACCGGTTCCCTTCTCTGTGTGATCGCGATCGATGGGTTGGAAGGCAGCCACTTCAAGCCACTTAGTCAACAATTCAGGGGGCGGAGTGCCGGCGTACCCGCCAACATCGGCGCCACTGAACGCAAAGCCGCTCAACCCGAGGTTCTCAAGCATGGGCGTCGCAAGGCGAAGATGATTCCAACCGCTGCTGTTGTCCCCGGTCCATGTGGCGGCGTAGCGCTGTCCTCCCGCATAGGTGGCCCTGGTGAGAACGAAGGGACGGATCTCAGGATCAAGTGCGCGCAGCCCTTCATAAGTTGCACGGGAGTTTTCCATGCCGTATACATCGTGAATCTCTGCGTGTGTGGCCGTACGCTGAATGAATCCAGGCTCATCGACTCGGTGGACAACGTTTTCAGGCATCGTCTTGTTTGCCGAATCAAAGACCGAAGGCTCATTCATGTCATTCCAGAACCCTTCGACGCCATTGCGCCGCAGTCCGCTGTAGAGGGTTCCCCACCACGCCCGCGTTTGCTGCCGCGTGAAGTCCGGAAATACGCTCGGGCCTGGCCATACCCTGCCTGTGTAAACGGAACCATCGGGATTCTTGACGAAGTGATCGCCTGCCATGCCGCTGTCGTAAGGAGCGTAATTCTGCCCCGGCAGATTCGCGATATGCAGATCTGTGATCGCAACAACGTGGAAGTCCTCCTTCTTCAGTTGCGCAATCATCCCAGAGAAATCAGGGAACGCGGCGGTATTGATTGTGAAGGGGCGATTCTGCTGCTGAAAATCTATATCGAGATAGATTGCGTCAGCGGGAATCGAGTCGGTTCTGAGGCGCTGGGCAACTTCAAGAACGCGGGCCTGGGTCATGTAGCTATAGCGCGATTGCTGAAAGCCGAATGACCAAAGGGGTGGAAGAGGTGGTGTTCCTGTGAGCCATGCATACGTCTCAACGACCTGCTTGGGGGATGGCCCGTAAAAGAAGTAATAGTCCAGAGGGCCGGATGCGGCGCCAAACGAATAGACGTCAGCAGTCTCTTTTCCAAAGTCGAAGCTTGTGCGCCATGTGTTATCGAGCAAGAGGCCTGCCGCATGACCGGCGCGATAGGTCATGAAGTATGGAATGCTTTTGTAAAGCGGGTCGGTCGACTCCTGGAAACGGTAGGCATCGGTATTCCAGAGCGTGAAGGCTTCATTGCGGCGGTCAAGCGGGCCTGCCTTGTCGCCAAGTCCGAAGTAGTGTTCGTCGAGAGGCATGGTTTTATAGATGCGAAACGCATCGCCGTCGAAGCGAATCGGGCGGGCATCTTGCTGCACAATGGCGCCGTCCAACGCGCGGACAGTGAGTTGAAGCGTCGTCTTATCGACTTGCACAATAAGAGCCTTGGTGCGGAATCCGAAATGATCTGCGCTGGCTTCGGCCTCGACCGGAGCAGTGCTCTTTCGCGCTGCGGCACGCACGGCCCAGGACGCGTCTTCCGGAAAATCCTTGGCGTGCGTAATGGTGATGCGCAGAACATCATCGCGCAGTGCGACGATTCTTTCATGCAGATCGCTCGATTGAATTTCAATGCCGTTGGGGAGCTGGGAGACGTTCGCTGAGAGTGCGGGACCAGGCGGATCTGCTTGCGGCAGACTCGATTGGGCGCGGATGATTGCGCATCCCTGGCATAGCAGAGCGAGGATAACGAAGATGTTCGCAGAACAAGAGCGGTATAAGCGCATGATGACTCCTGGGCTTAACTCCTGGGATTAAGTGATGCCCAAATTGGTTTTGATCTGAGACTGCAGGGGTAGTCTCGCTACGGCGTAGAGGCTTTGCCAGGTGGGGATTCCAGGGAAGAGAGATCGGGATCTTCGACGGTCTTGACACCACGGTCGTGGCGCTGCTGCTTGATCGCTTTCATCTGGTCGATCGCGAGGGATGCGTCCTTAAGATCGCCGACCTGGCGGTAGAGACGAGCAAGCAGATAGTGAACCGAGCCATTCTCATCGCTCGATACGCCAAGCTTCAACTGATCGATTGCGTCATGGGGACGGCCGGTTTCCGCGTAGACTCTGCCGATGAGAGCGTGGACATGAGCGAGCATTTGCGGCTTGACGCTGAGGCTTTTCGAGAGGAACGGCTCGGCCTCCGCAAATCGGCTTTTCGCCACCAGCGACTCCACCATCACAAGATTCAGTTCTGGGTCCTCCGGAGTGCGCTCAAGTGCAGTTTGCGCGGTCTCTATGGCCTTATCGATGTCGCCGTTGCCCAGGTATGCGGATGCCAGCCCGAGTCTTGCCGCCGCATCGCCTGGATCGACGCTGAGCGCTTTGATGTATTCGCTCTGGGCGTCGTCGAATCTTTCCAGTTGGACGTAGATGTCGCCAAGTAGAACGTGACTCTTTGCCGAGTCCGATTCCAGTTGTTGGAAGTGCGCAAGGGATTTGAGCGCAAGGCGCTGGTTGGCCTGGATAGACCAATAGAGAGCTTCCGGAGAATGCGGCTGCAATGTCTCAAGCGCGTTCGCGGCGCTGAGGGCACGATCGTTGTCGCCCGCAAAATACGAGCAGGCGGCAAGCAGCCTGAGCTTGTCGGCACGGGCCGCGTTAACGGCAGGACTGAGTTGCTGCGAACACAGCGTGAATTGTCCGGCGGCGTAGTGCTCCTCAGCCGTGTGGCGGGGCGAAGAAGCCTGTGCGGCCGGCTGCCGCGTAGGCAACTCGGCAGGGGTGACGGCATTTCCTGATTCTTGTCCGCCACTGAAGGCTGACAAAAGAGCATTGCGCAACTCCGCCGATATCGCGGTGTCCTGCTGAGAGAAGTAGCCCACAACCGCGGCGGCTGCGTCGTCGGACAGTCCTTCCAAAAGGACGCCCGCGTTGGAGACAACGAAACCATGGTCGCGGGCCCACAACTGTTCAAGCAGTTTGACCGATTGCGCATTGTCTCCGCCGTCGATGGCGATGCGCGCCTGGCCGAGAAGCGCCATGCCGCACTCAGGATGCGCGGCGCGTTCAGCAGCGAACTCTGTGGCGGCGCCCGCCGCATCCCGGTGCCGGAGGAGCGCAAAGCCGAGATCCGAAAGGATGCAAGGAGGTTGAGGCTGCAAAGCAAGCAAACTCCGATAGAGGGTTGCGGCCTCGCTGAATCTTGCTTGTTTCTCCAGCGACTCCGCGTAGAGCGCACCGGCAAAGGAGGAACTCTTGTTTTCGATCGACATTTTGCGAGCGTCTGTTTCCACCTGGTTCAGGCGCGCAATCCCCAGAGCAAACCAGGCAGGGCCAAGCGTTGGGTCAAGCGCAGTTGCCTGCGCAAATTCGCGGGAGGCCTGGGAAAACTTGCCGGCTGCGAAATACGCACGCCCCAATGCGAGCGGCGTTTGCGGATCGGTTTTGTTGATCTTTTCCGCTTTGGTCAAGAAGGGAATTGCCTCCGGCGCCTTCCCCGTGCGCACGAGATCGATGCCGAGAAATAAGTTGGGTACATATAAAGCGGGGTTGAGGTGGTTGGCTTTCTGAAAGCTGAGGATTGCTGAAGGAATGTCTCCAGCCTGCTGCTGCATGAGACCCAGGTTGGCCCATAGCTCCGGCATATTCGGCTCAATTCCTACTGCCTTCTTGTAATCATTTGCAGCGGTCGCGTAGTCGTGCGCAGCCTGGGCCTGCTGCGCCGCTTCCATGAGCGACTCGAGCCTGGAGGCCGGCGCCTGCTGGCCAAGCCCGAAAGCGGGCCTGGCCAGCAGGGCCAACAACATCAGCGGAACCAATTTGTAGCAGTTGTTCACTAGTGGGTTACCAGTAAAACTTTCCGGCAAACTGGACAACTCTGGGTTGGAACGCGGTTGTGATTAGACCGAAACTACCGGGGCTGCCCAAGTTCGCATTCCCAGGTCCCGGAGCATAGAAATTTGGATGGTTGAAGGAGTTGAAGGTCTCAAATCGGAATTGAGCCCTCATTGTTTCTCGAATGCTCCAGTTCTTCTCGATGGCCGTGTCCCAGTTTTGATAGTGGGGCCCGCGAAGATTTGAGAAGTAGCGAGGAGCTGTGCCGAAGCTGCCATACGGTGCATAGGCGAAGGCCCCGATGTTGATCCAATCGCTGTGCGTTTGATGGGACGGTTTCGGATTCCCAACGACATCCGGCCTGGGATCGCCACCGTAGGAGTTCCAATCGTTTCCGAGAACGCTAATTGGAATTCCATCCTTGAAAGTTGCGATCCCTGAAATCTCCCACCCGCCGACCACGGAATCCGCGATGCGGCTCATTCCCGAACCAACCGATTTGCCGCGACCGATGGGCAGTTGATAAACGTAGCTGGCCACGAGGGCCTGCGGGATGTCGCCGGCGTCCACGCTCTTTTCGCCTGCCAGGTTGAAGTAGTTTGCCGTTGCGCCCCAGTTCGCCGATCCGTTGTACGACCAGCCGTTGTTGCCCTCAACGTTGTCGAGGAACTTGGAGTAGGTGTAAGAGACCAGCGCGGTAAGCCCTTTGCTGACGCGGTGGTTGTAGGTGACTTGCAGGCTGTTGTAGAGGGACTGGCCCAGAGGTGCGTCGTCCTGACTTACTCCGCAATACTGCGGGTATGCCAGGAGCAGCTGATAGTTTTGCAGGCTCGTTGCGCTATCGAGATTGCAGGAACTCGGAGCGATCGTTCCACCTTTCTCCAGGGCCTGGAGCGGCGCAGCGAAGGGGTTGAAAGCCGCCGTTCCGCTGAGGTAGTTGGATCCCATGGAGAGGTACTTCGGATTTAGCTGGTTGTAATTCCAGCCACTGGCAACCATGCGAACACCGCGGTTGCCGATGTAGTTTACGTCCAGTTGATCGTTAGGAGTGAATGCATACTGCACACCCAACAGCCATTGTTGAACGTAAGGGGACTGGCGGTTCCTGAAGACGCCGCCTGCGCCGTTGCCGTCCTGTTGATACGAGCCATTGGCGTTGCCGGTAATCTGTGCGTAGGTGCCGCCCCAGGGATTGCTGGTGCTGATATTCGGATTGGGAGTAACGCCGCCGTTCAAGCTTGGGTTGAGGTTGGTTGTCGCGGTGAAACCATCTGCATCCACTGAGCCGGAGCTGCTAACCGCTTCCGGATAGAAGATTCCGTACCCGCCGTGGATAACCGCCTTGGGGATCGCCTGATAAGAGAAGCCGATGCGGGGCGCGATGTTGTGGTAGTTGGGGTTGTAGAAGTAGCGGTTGCCGGGTCCCAGGAACTGGAGCGCACCAAGCAATGGCTGGCCCACCGAGTAACTGAGCGGGTTCAGCGCGTTCGGGTTAAAGATCGAGCCTTCGTTATGGCGCGAAGTGTACGGAGTTTGTATCTCGTAACGCAGGCCAAGATTCAGAGTGAGGTTGTGGGTCGGTCTCCAATCATCCTGCACGTACTCGCCCAAAAGATGATTCGATACATAAGGGGTGGTCGGAGTCCCAACGCTTGCGCCGTCCAGGACACCTAGCAGCATCTCAGCCACTCCGTTTCCGGTGGTGACGCCTGATCCTTGCAGCGGATTCGGTCCAGTGGTGAAGTTTCCGTCGAACGTAAGAGAGTCAGAGAAGTAGTTATACTGACCAAAAATCTGCTCTACGCCCATGAATCCAAAGTTCCAGGTGTTCTTGCCCTTCAGTTTGATGAAGTCCGCAGCGACTGTGCCGACAGGTCCGTGGTTGTTGACACCCTCGGTGTTCCCGCTGAATGGGCCGAGCTGAGAAATCCCATTTCCCACATTGATGGTAGGAAACAAGGGGTCCTGTTGAGTTACATAAGCCGGAAGTCCCAGAGTGGTCGATGGGTTGAAACCGAGCGACTGATTGATCGAGGTCTCATGCCATAGCTGGACGCCCGACGTGATGTTCATCGTGAAGGTGGGACTGAATATCCGCGTGAGCCCCGCCCACATGCCCCAGCGGTTATTGGGCCGTTGATTGCCCTGACCCGCCGGATCCGATCCCCAGTTTGCGGCATCACCAGTCTTCTCCTCTTGCTTGTAGGAGTAGCGGAAATAGGCGCTGGTATTGGCGTTGAAATTCTGGTCGACCCTGATCCCGTACTCGTCCCAATGCGTCGGGGTGTTTCCGGCCAGTGTCACGTTGTCGGGCACATCGCCTGGCTTTTGCGCCGTCGGGTAATAGGTAAGCAGTTTGGCCCCGACAGGGTCCGGAACGTAGCCGGTGAGGTTGGCAAGAATATTGCCCGGTATCGGATCGCGTATGTAGCCGGTCTGCGTGGCCATGAGTCCGGTCACCGGATCGATCGTGCCCGCGGTGATGGCGCGGCCGCTGCGCGGGTCGTAAATCTGGCCCGGATAAATGGGACGGCCGAGAGCGTCAGTGCCCGACGACGTGGTCCCCAGTTGCTCGGAGAAGTTGCCGGCGAGGAAGTTCGTGTCCGGCACCGTGTACTGCGAAGGAGAGGGGGTGTTGGCGGAGAAGCGATCGTAGATTCCGTAGATGAAGGTCTTGTTCCGCTGCGGGTACAGTCCCGGAATGTAAAGCGGTCCGCCCGCGGTTACGCCAGTCTGGTTGCGGCTGAACGTGCAGATATTGGTGTTGAGGAGACCCTGGCAACTGCCGGGTGACTGGTAGTAGTTGAGGGCGTTGAAGTTGTTGCTGGAATAAAACTCGTA
>JBEKDE010000092.1:0-32445 GCA_050014515.1 Occallatibacter sp. | reverse complement strand
AAGAGGAAGTCCGCTTCGATCTTGCCGGATGACTTCATGTTCGAGAACGAAGAGGGTGGTTTCCTCGACACGGACAACTATCGCAAGCGGGTTCTGCACAAAATCGCTCGCGAACTCCAATTGCCGAAACTGACGTTCCAGGTCATCCGCAGAACGATCGCGACCCTCGCTCAAAAGAAGGGGACGATTAAAGACGTTCAAGGTGTCATGCGGCACTCGCGTACTGCTACCACCACGGATGTCTACATGCAGGAGATCCCGGCAAGCGTGCAATCGACCATCAACTCCATCAATTCTGAGTTGAGAAAATCGAATGTGGCGGGCCGGAAAAAATCGAATGAATCGGCTTCAACCGGATCAGTCGTCAGGAGTCGGCGCAAGCCATCTGCGCGCGTGACACCAAATGACACCAAGTCGCCGAAAGGAGGGCGTGTTCAGCTTCCGGCATACGCTTGATTTTGAAGGGGTTGTTTGGTGGACCTGATCGGGATCGAACCGATGACCTCTTCCATGCCATGGAAGCGCGCTCCCAGCTGCGCCACAGGCCCACATTGCGGGGATGCAACTCTCCTATTGTCTCCGCTGGGGCGGGGTGTGTCAATGCAGGGGCCCGGAAGATGGAGAGGATGCAGCCATGCCCTGGATGATGATGCGAGCGCCTTCGAGGAAACGGGTGTTCTGGTCAGCGAACATCACCGGGCCGGCGGCGTGGGCCAGCGGATATTTTTCCTTGTCGATGCGTTGGTCGCGGTGGGACAGGTCATATTTCGGATCGGATTCACCAGGAGCCGGCCGTACGGCCTGCTCTTCAATGACGAAACCGACCACATAGCAATAGAGCACGCTCAAACCAACCACCGATTGCTGCAGGTTGAACCCCGCAGTTGTCAGCTTGCGCAGGCTCGCATCCATAGAAGCGTAAAGAGAAGCGTCAGTTAGATAGGTGCCGCTGAACATCTTGGCGCCCTCACGATAGCGGAGCAGAGTTTTGCGCAGCCCGTTGCAATAGCTTAAAGCCCAATCAGCCCAAGTCTGCTCCGCATCAAACACAGGAGCTTCTTCGAGAGCCTCTCGAAAGACCTGCGTGGCCATCTCGTCTAGGAGTTCCTGTTTGTTTTTGAAGTGCCAGTAAATAGCAGGCGCCTGCACGCCAAGGCGGCCTGCCAGACGCCGGAGTGTAAGGCCCTCAAGTCCCATCTCGTTGAGGATGGCGAAAGCGTGGGTCAGAATGATGCCGCGATCCAAAGGCGCACGTTCCAAGGGCATAAAAAAGTGTAGCATTGCCAGTTTAACGGTGTTAAGCTACACTTAACTTAGTTAAGGATGGTGTGATCGATGAAAGCAGCTGTAGTGAATGTGTTGGGCGAAGTGCCAAAGTATCAATCGTTTGCCGATCCAGTGGCGCAGGAGGGTGAGGTGCTGATCAAGGTGCGGGCGGCAGGGCTGCACCCAATTGTGAAGGGACGGGCGAGCGGGACGCACTATTCAAGCGACGGTGTTGTGCCGATGGTGCCGGGCGTGGATGGGGTGGGTACATTGGAGGACGGGCGGCGAGTCTACTTTGGCTTTGCGCGGGCGCCGTTCGGGACGATGAGCGAGTTGACGGTAGCGCCGAAAAAGATGACGATCCCGCTGCCGGATGGGATTGACGATGTGCAGGCAGCGGCGATTGCGAATCCGGGGATGTCGGCGTGGATCGCGCTCAAGGAACGCGGGCATCTGGCTGCCGGGGAGACGGTTTTGATTTTGGGGGCGACGGGGGTGGCGGGGCAATTGGCTATCCAGGTGGCGCGGTATCTGGGGGCCAAGCGGGTGATTGGGGTGGGGCGGAATGTGGAGGCCCTGGCCTCGGCGGATTTGGATCAGGTAATTGCGCTCGGTCAGCCGGAGGACGCAATCCGCGACGCGTTTGCGGCTGAGGCGGCCAAAGGGATCGACGTGGTGATTGACTATCTTTGGGGCAGGCCGACGGAGCTGCTGCTCGAGGCGCTGGCCAAGGGATTCAAGGCGAGCGCGACGCCGAGTACGCGGCTGGTCGAGGTGGGCGCGAGCGCGGGAGCGACGATCACGCTGCCGGCAGCCGTCTTGCGCAGCGTGGATTTGACGATGCTGGGCAGCGGATTTGGCGCCGCAAAGCTGGACGTGATTTTTGCGGCGATTCCAATTTTGTTTTCTCTGGCGGCGGAGGGCAAGCTGAAGATTGACGCGGAAGCTGTGCCGCTGGCGCAGGCGGAATCAGCCTGGAATCGGGTGGATAAGGGGAAGAGGATTGTGTTTACGACCTAGTTTGGTCCCAACTTGGCACAACTGGAATGCTGTGAAGGTTTCGTGACCGGGAACACTTTGGGGGGGTGCCGGTGTCTAAGAGAATAGAGGGATGGACCTTGGGAAGCTCCAGGGTTCCGTTTCCTGCTCGCTCTCAGGACTTATCAGCAGCCCGATGTCGAAACTGGCGGAGGGCGGAGTGACCGCAGCTGGAATCCGGCATCGGCGCCTGAAAATTGATTGGGCGGATGCACAGGATGGCTGGATTGCGGTAAGGTGGGAGGTAACGGTTTGCAGGCGGACCTCACCATGGGCAATGTTGCCAGCGCGCTGACGCTCCAATCCGACGAAGCGGCTCTGATTGCGGAGTTGCGCGCGGGTTCAGAGGAGGCGTTTGCGTGGTTAATTGCCCGCTACCACCAGCCCATCTACTCGTTGCTGGCGCGTACGGTGCAGGACCGCGCGGATGCCGCTGACCTGACCCAGGAAGTCTTTGTGAAGGTCTTCCGCGGGGTGGGGAACTTTCATGGCGAGTCGTCGCTGCGGACGTGGATTTATCGGATTGCGCTGCGCGAGGCTT
Source organism: Occallatibacter sp. (assembly GCA_050014515.1). GTDB lineage: Bacteria > Acidobacteriota > Terriglobia > Terriglobales > Acidobacteriaceae > Telmatobacter. The sequence goes on along the minus strand of JBEKDE010000092.1, from coordinate 29,600 downwards.
CAAACCAGCGCCGCTGGTGGGGCCGGCACAAGCAGCAGGAAATTCCGATTGAGCAGGAGATGACCGAGGGGGAGAGCGGAACGCCGGTGCGTCTTATAGAGATGCTGGTGGATCCCGCCGAGGGTCCCTATGAGATTGCGGTGCATACAGAAAACCGCAAGCGCGTGGAAGCGGCGTTAGCCCAGGTGCCGGAGCCTTTCCGCACCACGCTGATTCTGCGGGACATTGAAGGTTTCGTGTACGAGGAAGTGGCTGAGATGCAGGGCGTGAACCTGGGAACGGTGAAGTCGAGGCTGGTGCGCGGGCGGGCCTGCTTGAAAGCATTGTTGACAGCGAAAACCAGCGACGAGCACGCAACGGCACAGACTGGATTTGAAATACCTCTCGGAGAGGAGGCGCGATGAACGGCTGCGAAGCAGTGCAGGCAAGATTTACCGAGTATCTGGATGGTTGGCTGAACGGGCGAGAGATGCAGCAAGTCGCCGCCCACCTGGAAAGTTGCCGGGAGTGTGAGCGGGAGTGGGAATCGCTGCGGCGGACGCAGGGTTTGCTGGCTGAGCTGGGTGCGGTGCCGGAACCGGAAGATCTGTTGTTGCGGATTCGCGTGGCGGTGAGCCAGGAGCGGGCAAAGAAGCGGCAGGGCGCATTTGAAGGCTGGAATCTGGCTTGGAAGAACACGGTGGGGCCGTTTCTTCTGCAGGCGTCTGCCGGGTTCGCCAGCGCGGTTCTGCTGCTGGGCACAGTGATTGTGCTGGTGACTATGTTTACCCAGCCGGAATCGGCGCAGGCCAGCAAGGACGAGCCTTTGGGGAATCCCACAGCGCCGCGGCTGGTGAGTTTGTCGACCGGCGCGGGCAGCAACGAGATTGGCGATTCTTCCGGACCGGTGGTGGTGGAGGTTTATATCAACGGCGCGGGGCGGATGTACGACTACCGGATTGTCTCCGGCCCAACCGATGCGGAAACCCGCTCCCAGGTAGAAAATCTGCTGCTGACCAGCGTGTTTGAGCCGGCGCGGTTCTTTGGTCAGCCGGTGCGCGGGCTGGCGGTGATCTCCTTCTCGGGAGTTTCGGTGAAGGGGTAGAGCAGTTGTCAGCGATCAGTTGTCAGTGAGCAGTTGTCAGTGATCAGGAAAAACATCATGCCCCGCTTGGACTTTGTCCTCGCGGGGCATTCGCTTGTCAGGTGGGAACTCCGAGTGGCATGCTGCCTTACGTTCAGAATGCATGCTGATTTCAGAGCTCGTCGATTGCTTTGGCGGCGGCGTTGATGGCTTCGGTGATCTTGCGGATCTGCTCGGGCTTCACGGTCTCTCTTGTTACGCGCGCCATGACCGCTCCGCGCAGGTTCAGGAAGGCCTTCATGATCTCCGGCGACCGGCCGCGTTCGAATCCGCGCCCCGTCTCTTCCAGGCGCGCGAATATTTCCCCGATCTGCAGTTTGTTGGCCTCGAGAAACTCGAGGCCTTCCGGGGTCACGGAATAGACCTTCTTGTTGTTCTCAGAGGACGAGGACGCAAGGCCCTCTTCTTCGAGCATGGTCAGAGTGGGATAGATTACACCGGGGCTCGGTGTGTAGCCGCCGGCAAGGCGCTGCTCCATAGTCTTGATGAGTTGGTATCCGTAGCTGGGCTGGTCGCTGAGTAGCCGCAGGATCACGAGCTTGATGTCGCCGGCATCGAATAGACGCCCCCGGCCCTCGCCAAAGCCTCGGCCGAAGCCGCCGGGGCCGCGGCCACCGAATCCGCGAGCCGGAAAGCCACGGTCGGGACCACCGTGCCTGTGGCCGCCGAAACCGTGGCTAAATCCGCCCTGGTCTCTGCCGGCCCCGGTACGTCCGGAATCGTCGTGCGCGCCGTCCTGGTCTCTGCCGCGTCCCGCAAAGCGCCGATCGCGGCAATCATTCATCTCCCAAAAATGTGTGTTCATGGTTCATTTCTCCTTATGGTCGATACATCTTAAGATATATCGTGTTGATCTAGAAAAACTATATCGTAAGATATATCTTTTTGCAAGCAATACGAAGAATTATGACGGGACTTCAGGAGGGGCCGCACGGCTTGAGAAATTTAACCTGTTTGCCTCTGCGGCTGCGTCTAAACTGAGCGGGCTCCTGTAACGGCACCATTTCTTCCGGGGTGCATTGGCTCTGGCTATCGCTGTAGACTTGCAGGCAGGGTAATCTTATGGCGCTTTACCAATTCCGATCGTTTTCGGCAGTTCCGGCCGCGTTTTTGTGCCTTTTGGCGGGTTGTATGCCGGCCATGCTGTATGGGCAGTCTCCCGACAGCAGTTCGACCAAGAGCAAGCAGAGTTCCTCCAGCCAGAGCGCTTCGTCGATGGGATTTCAGCGGGAGAAGGCGCCTTCGCTGGTGGACCCGGCGGGCCCGACGGTTTCGCTGATCCCCTCGGAGCCGGTGTTCCTGATGGCGGCGGCGCTGAACGCGTGCGGCTACGACGAGGGCCTGGATGAGAGTGCGCCGGTCCGCAAGCATGTGCGCGACGAGATGAACGACGCGCTGGCAAAGAGCGAGGACGCGCGCAACAAGCGCGACAAGCTCTGCCTGTACATTGCGCAACATCGCATGACGGGTGGGGAGAAGGACATCTCGCAGTACATCTCGCTGGCGCTCTACCTGACGCCGCCGCCGGAGATGGAGACCTCGGTGGATCTGACGGAGATGCCGCCGGATTCGACCCAGGTTGTGGAGATTGTGCCCCTTCTGAAGGATTTTGTTGCAGCCGTCGATATGCACGGTATCTGGCTCGCGGTGCGGCCGATCTACGAAAAAGAGACTGACCGGCTGCACGATCCGCTATCGAACATGATCGTGGCCAACAATCTCTACCTCAAGATGCCGGCATCGACCGAGGGCGGAAGACGCTTTGTGGTGGTGATTGAGCCCATGCTCTCGCCGCACCTGGTGAATGCGCGCGTCTACGGCACCGATTACGTGGTGGTGGTTTCGCCGGTGGACGGGAAGATCCAGATGAACGATGTGCGCCACGTGTACCTGCACTATGTGATTGAGCCGCTGCTGGAGGCGCGGGCCAACGCGATTGACCGCACCCAGCCGATCCTGAAAGAGGTGCGCGACGCTCCTCTCGAGTTCCGCTATCGCTCAGACACGGTACCGCTGACCATCGAGTGCCTGATCAAGGCGATTGAGGCGCGGACCATGGATACCGGGGTTCCTGTGTACACGATTCCGGCGGGTATTGACCGCTCGGACTTGCCGAAGTACGAGCACGAGCGGCAGGCCTATTTGCAAAAGGTGGACGCAGTGCGCTGGGCGACGGTGGGTCACGACATGACCCAGGGATTCGTGCTGACCCAGTACTTCTATGAGCAGCTTTTGCAGTTTGAGAAGGATCCTGCCAGCCTGAAAGACACGATCGGCGAGATGGTTTATAGCATGGATGTGGATCAGCAAGTGCATCGTGCGCGTCAGATCGAGTTTGACAAAGAGGCGGATGGCGATGTGCTGACACGGAGCAAGCCGCGCAAATTGACGGGCCTCGACCTGGCCGAGGCGAAGCTGGCAGGCGGAGACGTGGCCACTGCAACGGCGATGGCCAGGCAAGCGCTGGCAGAGAACCCAGACAGCCTGCAAGGAGCGGCAGACAGCGGGAAGGCCAACTTCATTCTGGCCAGAGCTGCGCTGATGACCGGGCATCCGGAGGACGCGATCAACGATTTCCAGAAGACGCTGGCGACCAGCAAGGAGCCGCGGCTGGTGGCGTGGTCGCACATCTACCTGGGCCGGATGCTGGACCTGGATTGCAAGCGGGACGAAGCGGTTTCGGAGTACAAGGAAGCTCTTGCATCGCGGGACGGGCAGCAGGATACGCGCCTGGCGGCGGAACGCGGAGTGAAGACGGCGTACGCGGTGCATGGACATAGCTGCGACGAGGATGCGGACAGCGACTCGCCCGAAGCCGCACCAAACAAACCGGACGCGAGCAAGCCGGGAGTCGCGCCTCCGGGACAGGGCGCGACAAAGACGCCACAATAGTTTGCTGCGGACGGCTGTCAGGCTGCATTGGCCGTCTAAGAAAGCGAGAACAAGGCCGGGTCAGATTTTCCGTTGGGCCCATTGCCGGCGCGGTAGCTTCGATAACTGCAATTGGAACGATTGAGGGGCAAGTGGAAGCCGTCCTTTCTGAACTGGAAGCAGCGTTCGGACATACATTTCACAATCGTGAGTTGCTGGTTCGTGCGCTCACTCACCGGTCGCTCGCCAACGAGCGGACTCTGAGCGAGCAGGGGGCGGCGACATCGGAAGGAGCGACCCAGACTGGCGACTACGAGCGACTGGAGTTTCTGGGCGATGCGGTGCTGGGGCTGGTTGTGGCCGAAGCGTTGTTTGAGGCGCACCCGGAATGGAAAGAGGGCGAATTGACCCGCGTCCGTTCGCAACTGGTGAGTCGGCAACACATGGCTGAGGTGGCCGCGGCGGTTGACTTGGGCAATTATTTGAGGCTGAGCAAGGGCGAGGACCGCAGCGGACTGCGTCACAAGAGCACCGTTTTATCGAATAGTATGGAAGCAGTGATGGGTGCACTGTTTCTGGATGGCGGCCTGGAGGCGGTGAGGGGTTTTGCGCGGTGCTGGGTGATGGGCGAGGCTGCGGAACAGCTGGCCCAGGAACTGCGATCCGGAGCTGCGCTGGGTAACTACAAATCGGCGCTGCAGGAACACCTGCAGGCAGCCAAGGCGGGAACGCCGGTGTACCGGGTGAAGAGCGAGAGCGGACCCGATCACAGGAAGCGGTTTTTGGTGGAAGTCCGGCTCAAACCGGAGGGAGGCGAGCCGGGCAAAGCGCTGGCTCGCGGAACGGGAAGCACCAAGAAGCATGCGGAGCAGGATGCCGCACAGCGCGCTTTGGATCGCCTGAGGGCGACGGAGGCCAAGGTGTGCGGCGAACTGGATGCGGCAGAGCCTGAATCCGCGAGTCTCAAATCGGAGGAGGAGCAACCGGCACAATGAGTACCCCTGCACCATTGGCCAGCATGCCCGCGCCGCAGCCAGCAGCAGTGCGGCCTGCCGGGCTTCGCCTCCATCTGCCCACAGTGCCTGAGGCCCTGGCTTCGTTGCTGCGGACGGTGGTGGTGGCGCTGTTTCTGCTCACCTTCGTGCTGCAACCGTACCTTATTCCATCAGAGAGCATGGAGCACACACTGCTGGTGGGCGACTTTCTACTGGTCAACAAGCAGGTGTATGCGAAGCCCGGCAGTCTCAGCCGCTGGCTGCTGCCCTATCGCGACGTCGCCAGGGGTGACATTATCGTCTTCCACCATCCGCTGCACCCGTATCTTGTGAAGCGCGTAGTGGGAATTCCCGGAGACCGGCTGCGGATCGCGGACGGCCGCGTGACTGTGAATGGACGGATGTTGGACGAGCCCTATGTGGCCTTCGAGCCGTCAGAGCGCGCCGCATTTCGCGATGGATTTCCGGCGCAGATCTACGACGATCAACGCATCGATCTTGGCTGGTGGCGGGAGATGCGGAGCCTGACGCGGGACGGCGAACTGGTGGTGCCCGATGGGCAGTACTTTGTGCTCGGAGACAACCGCAACCACAGCGACGATTCGCGGTTCTGGGGCTTTGTGCCGCGGCAGGCGATCGTGGCGCGTCCGCTGGTGATTTACTTTTCACTCAACCGACCCTCAACCACCGATGTGCAACAGGCTTCGGATGATAGACTCGGACACGATAGGGATCTTTCTGCAAGGCTGACGGGGTTTGCGCGCTGGAAGCGCATCTTCCAGGTGGTGCATTAAACGCAGTTGTCAGTGATCAGTAAAAAATACCGACGACTGCTTGCTGCGATCTGACTGCCTTAACTGACCACTGATAACTGATCACCGATCACTGATAAAGAGCGACTGGATGACCAAGAAAAAAGCGCCTGCCCCGAAGATCTCCTCCGCGGAGCAGCCGGTACAGGTTCAAGAGCCCGTTCAACAACCGGTTGTTGAAGAGACTATCTATGAAGCGGTGGCCAGCATCTGCTCGGTGCTGGTAGTCGGGCTTTTCATTCTCACATTTCTGGGCCAGAACTTCGTGATCCCCTCGGGTTCGATGGAGAAGACGCTGTTGGTGGGCGACCACCTTGTGGTGGACCGCATTACGCTGGCGCCGCCAACGAAGTGGATGCCGCTGGTTCACTACCGCGAGCCGAAGCGCGGGGACATTATCGTCTTTATCAAGCCGGTGCCCGACCTGGATGCCGATGGCAAGCCGCAGTACCTGTTTCTTGTGAAGCGGCTGGTGGGTGTTCCGGGTGACCATATTCACCTGCGCGACGGGATTGTGATCATCAACGGGGTGGCGCAGGCCATGCCTCACGCCCAGCCGACGACGCTCGATAACCACGACGACTTTCTGGACGAGTTTCCTTCCGAGCCGCCTCCGGTGGAACGGGGCGCGACCGCAGCGTGGGCGGTGGATTTCCCGAACCATGTTGAGAACGGCGACCTGGTGGTACCGCAGGGCAAGTACTTCATGATGGGCGACAACCGGCACAACAGCCTGGACTCGCGCTACTGGGGATTTGTTCCCAGGGAGAATATCGTGGGGCGGCCATTGTTCAACTACTGGTCGTTCATCACGCCCGAGGACCAGTACGAGCAGACCGGGATCGGCAACGCCATTGCCTGGATGGGCCACGTGGCGCTGCACTTCTTCAGCGACACGCGCTGGAAGCGGACGCTGCATCTAGTAAAGTGAGCAGGGAACAGTGCACAGTAAGAGACCCGGTCAAACCGCTGTTGGCGGCTGTCCACTGTGCACTGCTTACCGTCCACTGGTGAAGCCATGACCAACGACAAGCAACGCCAAGGGAGTAAGCGCGGACGGCTGTGGTTGGCCCTGGCGCTGGTGTTGGCGTTACTCGCGATCGCGACTGTGCCTCCGTTCGTGAGCGTGACGCGCTACAAGAGCCGGATCACCCAACTCATAGCGGCTTCGCTGGGAAGGCCGGTGCGGCTCTCGTCGGTCGAGCTGCGGTTGCTGCCGCGGCCGGGATTTGTGCTGACCGATCTGACGGTCGAAGAGGACCCGGCGTACGGTGCGGAGCCTGTGCTGCACGCCAACACGGTGACCGCGTCAATCCGCCTGCTCTCGCTTTGGCGGGGACGGATGGAGATCAGCCGGATCAGCGTGGATGAGGCGAGCCTGAACCTGGTGCGAATGGGGACGGGTCGCTGGAACTTGGACACGCTTTTCGGAACGGCCGCTGCTCAGGCGCGAGGCGGTGCAGGACTGCTTCCCGCGGGGCACAAGGTTCCGCTGCCTTATCTTGAAGCGACCAACTCCCGCATCAACATCAAGAATGGTTCAGAGAAGCTGCCTTTTTCTCTGGTCTCTACCGATGTCTCTTTCTCGCAGGAAGAGCCGGGAGACTGGCGCATCAGGCTGCGCGGTCAGCCGGCGCGAACCGACGTGAGCCTGGATCTGGCCGATACGGGCATCGTTCAACTGGATGCGACCGTGCGCAAGGCGGCCGAGTTGCGGCAGATGCCGGTGACTCTGGATCTCCAATGGAAAGAAGCGCAACTGGGTCAATTGAGCCGGCTGGTGATCGGCTCCGATTCCGGCTGGCGGGGTGCGCTCACCGGACAACTGCATCTGGATGGCACGGCGGACTCGGCGCAGGTGAAGATGCGGCTGACCGCTGCGGGCGTGCACCGCGCCGAGTTTGCGCCGGCTGCACCGATGGATTTCGACGCCAACTGCGGGTTCACTTATCACTATCCCACCCGGGCGCTGGAGAAGCTGCTTTGCGATTCGCCGCTGGGAGATGGGCATATTCGACTGGCGGGTGAACTGCCAGGTGAGCAGACGGGCCAGTTGACAGGAGAAGAACCGGCGCCAAAGCTTTCTGTGGAGTTGGACAAGATTCCTGTGGCGGCGGTTCTGGATGCGCTGAGGACGGTACGGAGTGGGTTTGGGCCAGGTCTCGTTGCCAAAGGGCTGGTAAGCGGCAAGATCAGCTACGCGGTGGAGACAAAGGAAGGCGAAGCGCCTGAGAAGATTGTTCGATCAAGAGCGAGAGCAAAGCGTGCGCAGCCTTCAACTGAAGCGGCGCCGGGACCGCTGACGGGCAGCTTGACGGTGGAGGGGTTTCAGCTGGGCGGGGACGGGCTGCGCGAGCCGATAACGGTTCCCAAACTGGTGCTGGAACCGGTGATGACCGGGGCATCGCAGAAGGCAAAGGCGGGGAAGGCTGGGGCGCCGGTTGGAGCAGAATCTTCGCCTGGGCCAGCGGCCCTGGTGGCCACCATGGCGGTACCGGCGGGCGGGACAAGTCCATTGGCCGTAACCACGCGGCTGGCGGTTTCAGGCTACCAGGTGTCGGTGAAGGGCCAGGCGGCGATTGCCCGGGCAAGAGAACTCGCGCACGTGGCGGGAATGGCGGACGCGGGCATTTTGGATGGGCTGGCCGGGGATGCGGTCCAGGTGGATCTGAACGCCGAGGGGCCCTGGTTGGCGCCTGTGGATGTAACCGCCGACCACCTGAGCGGGACGGTGAGCCTGCACAATGTGAACTGGAAGGCGGATTATCTCGCGAATCATGTGGAGATTGCACAGGCCACGCTGCGGCTGGATACGAGCGGGGAAAATGGGGCGATTCGATGGGACCCGGTGGTCTTCTCATACGGCCCGGTGAAGGGGACGGCGACGGTCAACTTGCCGGAGACCTGCGCGACCGGGCAGACGTGCAAGCCTGCATTCACTCTGCAATTCGGCACGCTAGACGCAGCGGCTCTTCAGGCGGCGATTCTGGGCGCGCGCGAGAAAGGAACTTTGCTGTCCGAGCTGATTGCCAAGCTCAAGCCTGCATCTGCGCCCGTCTGGCCTGAGCTGGAGGGTTCGGTGAAGGCCGACTCGCTGATCCTGGGGCCGGTGACGCTGGCAAAACCTGAGGCCACGCTGCGGATTTCGACCACCGGTGCGGAGATTACCGGGCTTGACGCGGGGATTCTGGGAGGGCGGGTGCATGGCTCGGGAACGCTGCATACCGGCGACAAGCCGTCCTATGAGCTGGAGGGCCAGTTTGAGAAGCTCAGCCCGGCCGAGGTGGGCAAGCTGTTGGGGTTGCGCTGGTCGGGCGGGACGATGGACGCGGATGGCAAGGTTGAGCTTTCCGGATTCACTGACAAGGCTCTGACTTCGTCGGCTGCAGGGACGGTGCATCTTGCATGGCGGCATGGGGTGATGAGCGTGCCGGCAACGGCCGGGCATGACTCTGCGGGGACTACGCGGTTTGAGCGCTGGACTGCAGAGGCCGCGATTGCCAATGGAGCGATCACGCTGAAAAAGAATGAGTTGCAGGAAGGCGCGAAAAAGCGCGAACTGGAAGGCTCGGTGACGCTCGCCGATCCGCCCAAGGTGCGGTTTGAGCCAGTGAACGAGACGCAGGCGAAGCGTTAACCTGATTTCCCGATAGAATTAAAGTATGGCTTTATCGACTACTTCTTCCCCAGTTCTGGTGCGCTTCAAGGGCGTTTTGTTTGACATGGACGGCATCCTGATCTCCTCAATCGGTTCTGTGGAGCGGAGCTGGACCAGGTGGGCGCTGATGCGCGGCGTGGATCCGGCGTATGCGTGCAGCCTGGCACATGGCCGCCGGGCTATTGAGACTTTACATACGCTGCGTCCCGACCTGGACAGCGAGGCCGAACTCAAAGTGATTGAAGACATTGAGATTGCCGACCACGATGGACTGAGCGTGCTGCCCGGTGTTCTGGAGTTGCTGGCTGCTCTGCCAAAAGATCGTTGGACAGTGGTGACCAGCGCGACGGATCGGCTGGCGCGGGCACGGCTGGCGGAGGCTGGGATTCCGGTTCCTGGCCGGCTGGTGACGGCGAACTCGGTGACGGAGGGCAAACCCCATCCGGCGCCGTTCCTGGCCGGGGCTGCGCTGTTGGGATTTGCTCCGGAAGAGTGCGTGGTGTTTGAAGATTCCGCCGCGGGCGCAAAGGCAGGGCGGGCGGCTGGTTGCGTGGTGGTCGCGACGCCGTTTTCGCATCCGATTACGGCGCTGGACGCGGCAAATTATCTGATTCCCGATTTGACCGGGGTGAGCGTGGAAACGCTGCCCGGCGATGGGGGATTGGCTCTGCGGTTTACTGCGATGGCGCTATAGTCATTACTCGTTGGTCTCGATGCGGCGGCCGTGCAGATCCTGCAGGGGGCGCGAGTTGACCTTGTAGAGCGCTGCGAACTGGCGCAACTGCTCGCGGCTCAAGCTGATTTCCTGCTGATAAATGAACCAGCGTATCCCCTCGGTGCAGGGCGGAATGGTGAGCGATCCCATGTAGGTCCAGTAGCCGGGGTCGGCGGGGATGAAGCCGGCGGGGCTGACCATGTCAGTGACCTTTTCCGTCTGGCCGGGCTTGGTGGGCAAGTGCGGCCAGAGCATGGAGAGGACGGCGTTGGCGTCGCCGCGATTTTCCGCGAGACGGACGGCGATCACGGCCTGCTTGCCGTCGGCGCTTTTGTGCAGAAGATGCACCACCATGTCAGAGAGCTTGCCCTTGACCGCTTCTTCGCTGGGATGGTGGAAGTGGAACTGGACCAGGTCATAGCGGACGCCGTCGGCGACGATGTAGCTGCCCGGGTCGACATGGGCTATCACGGTGTGGCCGTTGTTTTCAAGAGTGACTGGGCCGGCAACGTAGTGGAACTCGATGGGCTTGAGATTCTTGTTGAGGCGCGCGTTGCGGATGTCGACCGGCGACTGCTGGTGGCCCGCGGAGCAGGCTTTGTAGGCAGGGTCGAGCTTGCCCCAGGCGAGTGCGCCACGTTTGCCTTCGTAGTCCCACGGTGCGGTGGTTTGCGCAGCGGCAACGGAGGCTGCGCAGAGAAGAAGTGCGGCAAGTGCGGGAATACGCATGGATTTGCTCCTTGATCAAAGGACGCTGAGCGCCAAAAAGAATTCTATAGCGTTTGCCGGAAAGATGTAGACCGAAAGCAATGGTCTCAAGCCGACGCGACCCCAAGGAGCGGCGGCCTTGTACGCGCTTGCGAGGACCACACTATTTCAGAAAACGCCGTAAGTCATGGACGCGGGAGGACGGAAAAGGATGGGAGGTGGGGACGCGGGCAGGGATGGTCCCGGGCTCAACTCTCACTCCTCCCGCATCAGGCTCGACGGGTTGATGCGCAACGCGCGGCGAGCCGGAATCCATGTGGCGACCAAACCGAGCAGGGCCATGGCGGCGACTGCGCCCGTCAGCACGATCGGGTCGCTGGGATTGGCCTGGTAGACGATCCGGCGCAGCAGTTGGGATGCAAGCATGCCGCACGCCAAGCCCGACACTGAACCCGCCAGCAACAGAAGCATCGGCCGTCCCAGCGCGGCTTGCATCAGCTGCGCGCGGCTCGCTCCCAGCGCCACGCGAATTCCCAGCTCCTTCAGCCGCTTGCTCACGCCATAGGCTGCCATGCCGAAGATGCCGGTGACTGCAAGCATGGCTGCGAGCAGGCCCATGACTCCCAACGCCACGGTGGCTGCGCGGGCCGGGATCAGCTGATCGGCCAGCGAATCGGACCAGCTCTGGGCGGTGATGGGTACATTCGGCGCGATGCTGCTCAACGTGCGCTGAAGCGCCGCGGTCATCTCGTTGGGCGCGCGCGGCGAGCGCACCACGAAGATCATTCCGCTGTCTTGGTTTTGCGAAAGGGGCAGATAGGCAACGGGAGGCGGAGACTCCTGTAGGTCGTGATACTTGCCGTCCTGCGCAACGCCTATCACTTCGGTCAAGTTGCCCGACACGATGAAGTGCTGACCGATGGCCGGTGCATTGCCCCACATCTTCTGCGCGAAGGTCTCATTGATGACGGCAACGAACGGGGTCTTGGCGTTGTCGTCCCAGGAGACATCGCGCCCAGCGAGAAGCCGAGTGCCTGCCGCGTCGAGGTATCCAGGTGACATGGTAAAGACGTAAGGCGCCAGCACCGAGTTACCGAGCGTGAACCTTGTTGTGCCCGGCTGAAAGATGGGAACTCCGTGCAGGCCGCCGGTCATGGGCGTGCGGTTGACTGCGCCCACGGCAGTTACGCCGGGGATGTTGCGCGCGGCCTCGATGATCTCCCTCTGCATCTGGAGTGCGGCATCGTCTGATAGCGCTGCCTCGGTTTGGCCGGTCTGGCCCAGGTCCAGGTCGACAAGCATTGCACCCTGTGGCAGAAAACCGAGCGGGGTGTGCAGCACGCGCACCATGCCGCGTACGGCAACCAGTGAGGCGGTTACCAGCAGAGTGCAAATGGCGATTTGCGCGCACAGCAACAGGTCGCGCAGCGCAAAGCGGCGCAGGTGCAGCGATTCCGCCGCGCCGGTTTTCATCGCCTGCAACGGACTGCTCTGCCAGGCTTGCCGTGCTGGAACGAATCCAAAAAGCATTGCGCTGACCAGCGTGAGGCCCAGCCCAATTGCGAATACGCGCGCATCCACGCTCGCTGCCAGATGACTTTCAGCGGCGGTGTGCCAGCGATTCAGCGCGCCCAGCAGCAGGTTTGCGGTCACGAGCCCCGCGGCGCCGCCGATGAGCGAGACCAAGAGCGCCTCAGTAAGAAGTTGTCGCACGAGGCGGCGGCGGCTTGAGCCAAGGGCGATGCGGAGGGCCAGTTCGCGGCTGCGATCGGTCGCGCGCGCTGCAAACAGAGTGGCCAGGTTGGCGCAAGCCGCGGCGAGCACCAGCAAAGCCAGCACGGTGACGCCCCAGAGAAATCCGCGAATCACGTCGCCCTCATCGCCGATGAGTCCGGGATGGATGAGGCGAAATGGCTGGCCGTCGTCGGTCTCTGGATATTCTCTTTTCAGTTCTGCGGAGATCGCATTCAGATTCTCGGTGGCTTGCCGGGATGTGACACCGGGTTTGAGCCGGCCAATCACCGTGACTGCGACGGATGCCCGGTTCTGCAGGGAGTCCCAACCCTCCACCTGCTGCTGATTCACGATCGGGATCCAATAGTCCGGCCACGCAAACCGTTCGGTGCCGTGAAACGCGGCCGGCGCCACACCCACCACGGTGAAGGGATGTTTGCTGAGCTCGACGGCTTCGCCAATGATTCCGGTATCAGAATGAAACGCGCTTCGCCAAAGGGCATCGCTCAACACTACATAGGGCGCTGAATTCGGACCGTGCTCGTCGGCTGCGTGGAAGAAACGGCCTGCCTGCGGCTGGACACCGAGCAGATCAAAATAATTGCCCGTAACTTCATCGCCGGAGACGCTGATCGCGGTGGTGCGCCAATCGAGCGCGGCGTGGGAATACGCATTGATGCCGGCTATCTCGATGAAGGTGGTGTTGCGCCGGCGAAGATCTTCGAGCACGGGATAAGAGGTAGTCAGCAGGCGGCCCGTCATCCATTGTTGATGGCGAAGCTGATAGAGACTCTGCGGGTCGGTCACCGCCAGCGGTTGCAGCAGGATCGCATTGAGCACGCCGAAGACTACGACGTTGGCGCCGATGCCGAGCGCGAGCGTGATCATCGCGGTCAGCGCGAAGCCGGGCGAACGCCGCAACTGGCGCAGCGCATAACGAATGTCGCGGCCAACGCTTTCGAGACCCAGAGCCGCGTCCACGTGCATGAGCTTCTCTCTTGTCGCCGCGGGATTTCCGAAACGGACGAGCGCATCGCGGCGTGCGGCTTCGGCGGTCATCCCCGCGGCGAGGTTGTCCTCCATGCGCATCTCAATGTGGGCCTGCAGCTCGGCGTCGAACTCGCGGCGAATGCGAGAGCGTCGAAATAGGTTGGCAATGCGTCGGACGAATTGCATCGGAATCCCTTCACGCGAAGCGAAGCATGGCTCGCACGCCTTTGACCAGTTGCTCAAAGCCCTGCTCGGCTTCCTGCAACTGCTTTCGGCCCGCCGCGGTGAGCTTGTAGAACTTGGCATTGCGATTTGTCTCGGTCAAGGCCCACACGGCGCTGATCCAGCCGCTCAGCTCCATGCGGTGCAGCGCCGGATAGATGGAGCCCTCTTCTACCTGCAGCAGTTCATTGGAGGCGCGCTGGATGTGCAGCACAATGCCGTAGCCATGCAGCTGGCCGCGCTGGGCGAGGGTTTTGAGAACCAGCAGATCGAGACTTCCCTGGAGATCGTTTCTGGCCATTTCTTATCCCTATACTTCTTTGTATGGATCACGGTAGACCTAGAAGTGTAGGGTTGTCAAGACTGGCGAGGTTGTCGCACTCCTCCTGGCCCATGCGCCTGCGGAGCTGAAACGCCGCAGGCGTGTGAGCGGTTAAGGCTTCAGAATTTGGCCTGGTCGAGATCGGCGAGCAGGCCGCCGTGGGTTGGACGCCAGCCCAGGCGCTGCTGGGTGCGGGCGCTGGAGGCGGGCAGGTCAGCGCCAGCGAAGAATGAGAGAAAGCCGAAGTGCGCGGCGGCTTCTTCTGGGGACTTGGAGACTACCGGCAAGCTGAGGCCGCGGCCCAGCGATTCGGCGATCTCGCGCAGCGGTATGCCTTCCTCTCCTACCGCGTGATAGCGGGTTCCGGCTACACCTTTCTCGAGCGCAAGCTTGTAGACGGGAGCGGCATCGAGCACGTGGCAAGCGGGCCAGCGGTTGAGCCCCTCGCCGATATAGGCCGAGACGCCCGTCTGGCGAGCGACGGCGACGAGATAGGTGACGAGGCCGGCCTTGTAGGCGTCGTGGACCTGCGGGAGGCGCACTACGGAAGCGCGCAGGCCCTGCGCGGCCAGCGAAAGCGCGGTTTGTTCCGAGACACGGGGGAAGGGTGTGTTGGGTTCATCGTCCTCAGTAGACGGACGGCCCGCGGTATTGACGACTCCGGTGCCCGAGGTGACGACGAAGGGGCGGTCGGAGCCCTTGAGTTCGGCTCCGATGGTTTCGATTGCGAGGCGGTCGATTTCGCAGTTTTCCGCGAATTTGGAGAAGTCGTGGACGAACCCGCAATGGATGACGCCGTCGGATTGGGCTGCTCCGCTGCGCAGGCTTTCGAGGTCCTCAAGAGAGCCGCGATGCGCCTGGGCACCAGCGGCGGTGAGAGCGTTGGCGCCTGCATCGGTGCGGGCAAGGCCGAGGACCTGGTGGCCGGCGGCGAGAAGTTCCGTTATGACTCGAGTGCCGATGAACCCTGTGGCACCGGTGAGGAATACACGCATGATGTTTCTCCTTTGATTTTCATGGCCGGAAGGCGCGCGAGGCCCGGCTATTCTCAAGATGGAGTTCGAAGCGATACGATCTAGCTAGAGAGTCCGTATTCTCTTTGCAATCGTCCGGAGTGGCTCATGGACCCGCTTTCCGAGGTGCTTTCGCTGTTGAAGCCGCGCAGTTACATGTGCGGCGGCTTTGATTTGGGCGGAGAATGGTCGATCCAGTTTGGCAGGCATGACGGCGTGAAGTGCTATGCGCTGGTTTCAGGCGAGTGCTGGCTCAAGGTTCATGGGATTGCCGAGGCGTTGCGCGTGAAGGCGGGAGACTGCTTTCTCTTGCCGACCGGACGGCCGTTCCGGCTGGCCAGCGATCTGGGCGCGCCGCCGACGGATATGCGCGAGGTGTTCCGGACACCAATCAACGGAGCGCTTGTGACCTGGAACGGAGGCGGAGGTTGCTTTGGCGTGGGCGGTCACTTTGCCTTTGCAGGAGAGCATGCCGGTATTCTACTGGGCGTGCTGCCGCCGGTGGTGCATATCCGGAAAGAGTCAGACAAAGAGGCAATGCGCTGGTCTCTGGACCGGATGCGGCAGGAGCTGCGCGATCCGCAGCCGGGCGGCATCCTGGTAGCGCAACAACTGGCCTACATGCTCCTGGTGCAGGCTCTGCGGCTGCACCTGGCGGAAGGATTGAAAGGCGGCGTGGGATGGCTGTTTGCGCTGGCCGACAAACAGATGAGCGCGGCGATCCAGGCAATGCACGGCGACCCGGGGCATGGATGGACAATCCAGGAGCTTGGCGAGCGGGTGGGCATGTCGCGCTCGACATTTGCGCTGAAGTTCAAGCAGACAGTGGGCGATTCGCCAATGGGATACCTGACGCGCTGGCGGATGTTGCTGGCGGGTGACAGGCTGGTGTATTCCAGCGACTCGGTGGGGGAGATTGCCGCGTCACTTGGGTACGACTCAGAGAGCGCGTTTGGCACCGCGTTCAAGAGAGTGATGGGGTGTTCGCCGCGGCAGTATAGCCGGGGACGGAAGGTGGCGACCGCGACGCGCGAAGATGAGTTGGAGGTGGTTGCGGGGTAAACGTTACAGGCAGAATTGCGGCAAACAAAACGGGACCCACCCGGCGATTCTTGCCTGAGGGGTCCCGTTGGTTTTGGTGCAGCGCGCTGCGAGTTATTTTGCGGCGACGGCGATGCCGGCTTGTTCGGCCAGGGCTGCTCGGCGCAGGTTCAGGCTCTCGATGATGCCCTTGGGGGTGAGCGAGAAGTTCTTGCGAACCAGTTCCGTCAGCTTGGCCTCACCAACTTTGCCGGTACCGAAGGTATCGATGCGGACGCTGACCGGTTCGGCGACGCCGATGGCGTAGGCAAGCTGGACTTCAGCGCGCTCGGCGAGGCCGGCGGCCACGATGTTCTTGGCGATGTAGCGGGCAACGTACGCTGCGGAGCGATCGACCTTCGTCGGGTCCTTGCCCGAGAAAGCACCGCCGCCGTGACGGCCTGCGCCGCCGTAGGTGTCCACGATAATCTTGCGGCCGGTCAGGCCGGTATCGCCCATGGGTCCGCCGATCACAAATCTCCCGGTCGGATTGATGTGGTACTTGGTGTGTTCGTCGAGCCACTCGGCCGGAAGCACGGCCTGGATGACGTGCTTGAGGATGTCGGCGTGGAGATCTTCGTTCGAGACGCTCTCGGCGTGTTGGCTGCTGATGACGACCGCGTCAATGCGGCAGGGCTTGTGGTTTTCGTCATACTCCACGGTGACCTGGCTTTTGCCATCGGGGCGAAGATAGGGCAGCTTGCCGGACTTGCGCACCTTGGTGAGCTGGCGGGTGAGCTTGTGGGCGAGCGCGATGGGGGCCGGCATCAGCTCTGGGGTTTCGTTGGAGGCGTAGCCGAACATCATGCCCTGGTCGCCGGCGCCACCGGTATCAACGCCCTGTGCGATGTCGCCGGACTGCTTGTTGATGGAGGAGATGACGGCGCAGGTGTTGGAGTCGAATCCGTAGAGCGCATTGTCATAGCCGATGGAGGCGACCACGCCGCGCACCAGGCTCTGGAAGTCGACGTAGGCCTTGGTGGTGATTTCACCGGCGATGACGACCAGGCCGGTAGCCGTGAGGGTTTCCGCGGCGACGCGGCTGTATGGGTCCTGCTCCAGGCAGGCATCCAGAATGGCGTCAGAGACCTGGTCGGCAATCTTGTCGGGATGGCCTTCAGTGACTGACTCAGAGGTAAACAAAAAACGATCGCTCAACTTCGGTCTCCTCCCCATTGAAGGGATTCACAGGCTGCCGCAGGCTGAGCCTGAAGGCCTATTCGAATATGGTAAATGGACCGGGCGAAGAGGGGCAAAGACTCTCAGTGAATGGGGCGTAAGGGGCATTCAAGCGCGAATCATGAGGGGTGAACCGGCACCTTGCGGTGCGGCCAGACCACCTGCGGTGGGGCAGACGCTCGCGGGAGGCTCGCTTGGGATTGGTTGCTTCCACTCATTCGCCAGGAGAAAACGATCGGATGAGGCACAGAGACTCCCTGCGGTGGGGCAGACGCTCGCAGGAGGCTCGCACTGGCTTGGTTACTTCCACTCATCCGCCAGGAGAAAACGATCGGATGAGGCACAGAGACTCCCTGCGGCACGGCAGCCGCTCGCGGGAGGCTCGCTTGGGATTGGTTGCTTCGACTCATTCGCCAGGAGAAAACGATCGGATGAGGCACCGAGACCTCTGCGGTGGGGCAGACGGCGCTTGCGCAACCTGGAAGTTTTCTGTCTAGCTGTTGAACCACGAGTGGAAGCGCGCGTAGAGGGCGTGGGCAGTGGCGTGGGCTTGTTGCATGGGGAGCAGGGTCGGCCACCAGTGCGCGCGGAGGCCGAAGTATCGGATGGAAAGAAAAGCGGCCGCCGCTACAAGAATAAGCAGCAGAATGGCGCCAAACCAGCGCAGGCGAAGCTCCGCAGCGTCGCGGCGCAGGATGCGGGCTTTGCCCACGTTGAAGGCGAATGCGGTCCAGCTGCGCTCGTCGTCCATGATCTGCCCGGCGGCGCTGTAGGCTTTCAGGAAGCGCTCGGTCCAGTCTTGCTGATCCAGGCCGACGACGCCGGCGTAGCCGCGAACGATGCCCTTGCTCAATATGCCGCCGGGAAGAAGGCGAAAACTCTCCTGCTCCAGCGCCTCAAGGTGATGGCGGCTGATCTTGGTGACCGCGGTGATGTCTTCCAGCGCAATGCCGCGCGACAACCGCTCCATGCGCAGGTCTTCGCCAAAGGTGCCCATCGGTGACCGGGAAACGGGTAATGTACCCAAAAGTTTCCATCCTTACAATAAACCCAGGCCGAAGCTGAGTCAAAAGAAACAATGGGTTGCGTCTTTCTTTTCATGGAGCTGTCCCCGATTTGGGCCATGTTTCGGTATTGCTAAAGTAGTAAACATAAGGTTCTGGGAATGGCGCTGGAGGGTTCGAGAGCCGGGACTGATACCCTTGGATGCAAGGGCGTTTTTGCCCTTGGAGCCAGACTCGAGAGATGAACAAGCTCATTTTTGCCAATCTGGTACACCGCCCGGTCCGCTCCATCATCAGCGTGTTGGCGGTTGCGATTGAAGTGATCATGATCCTGTCGATTGCCGGCGTCTTCATGGGGATGCTGAACGACACCAAGCAGCGGCAGAACGGGATCGGCGCGGACCTTATGATGAGGCCGCCGAATTCAAGCATCATGGTGGGCGTGAGCGGCGCGCCAATGCCGGTGAAGTTTGCCGAGGTGCTCTCCAAGCTTCCGCACGTGATGGTTGTTTCGCCCGTAAATTCGGAGTTTGTCACGACCGGCAAGCCAGAAGTGATCAACGGCGTCGACTTCAACAGTTTCGATGCATTGAAGCCGTTTGTCTTTGTGGCTGGCGGAAAGTTCCAGGGCCCGGACGATGCGATTGTGGACGATGTGTTTGCCGAGTCGGACAAGGGCTACAAGGTGGGCGACACGATCCAGATTCTGCATCATCCATTCCAGATTGTAGGGATTGTGGAGCACGGCAAGGGCGCACGGAAGATGATTCCGCTGGAGACGATGGACCGGATTACCGATGCCGAGGGCAAGGCGTCGCTGTTTTACATCAAGTGCGACAGCCCGGCCAACGACAAGACCGTGATGCAGGAGATCCACGCCGTACATGGGCTGGAAGAGTACCCGGTGGATACGGTAGACGAGTGGCTGGCGGAGATGACGCCGGACAAGCTTCCGGGGTTCAACATTGCCCTGGATGTGGTGACGTTTATTGCGGTGGTGGTGGGTTTCCTGGCGATCTTTCAATCGATGTACACGGCGGTGCTGGAGCGGACCCGCGAAATCGGCATTTTGAAGTCGATGGGCGCATCGAAGCTGACGATTGTGGATGTGATATTGCGTGAGACGGCGGCCATGGCGGCGGCAGGCGTCATACTGGGGATTGCGGGCACCTTTGCCGTGAAGGTGATGATGGTGCATCTATTTCCGACACAGCATTTTGAAGTGACCACGATGTGGGTGCTACGCGGTGCGGGAATCGCGTTCTTAGGGGCGCTGTGCGGGGCGCTTTATCCGGCGTGGATGGCGGCTCGGAAAGATCCGATCGACGCGCTGGCATACGAGTGAGCGGAATTAGCTAAGAGTCGGCTGAGCTGGGATGGACCGGGCGTGCGCTATATTTGGTGGCTCACCGATTGCGAAACGAATCGACTGCAAACATCCGAACAAGATTTGAATTAGAAGGGTTGGGACTTAGTTGGACAGACGGCCAACCTTCTTTTCAGAAACCCAATCTCAAACAGCAGAGCTCGCGTGACTGATTGATCGGCTTCTCAGCCTCTATCGGCTTGTCAGGACGCGTGCCGGCAGTCGCCTGCGGAGCCCGGTTATACTCGTTGTAATCCCTACGATGTAAATCTACTTATTTTGCGGAGAAGCGGCACTCATGATGTCGTCGAGGCGTTGGTTTTATGGGATGTGGGCGGTATTGATCGGCGGGTTCGCGGTTTTGCACGCGATGCATTTCAGCGCCGATTTTCCCAACCATACGCCTTGGTTCAGCGATTGGGCCAAGTACACCGACGAGGGCTGGTATGGGAACGCCGCGGTGCGTGCCCACTTGTTGGGCAACTGGTATATGCCGGGTGATTTCAATCCCGCGGCGGCGCTGCCGGTGTTGCCGTTTCTGGAGTGGGTGCTGTTCTTCTTTACTGGCGTTTCGATTGAAGCTGCGCGGGGATTGGCGGTCGCCTTCTTCTTTGCCAACCTGCTGCTGAGTTACCTGCTGGTGCGATTGAGCGGGCCGCGCTGGGCCGCGCTGCTGGCGGTGACGCTGCTGGTGACGAGTCCGTTTCTTTACTGCTTCAGCCGGCTGGCAATTCTGGAGCCGCTGCTGACAACGCTCACGCTCGGCGCGCTGAACCTGGCGGTGCGGCTGCCGCGCATGCGCAGGCCGTTGTGGGCCGCGGCTGGGGTTGGCCTGATTTTTACACTGATGATGCTCACCAAGACCACCGCGATTTTTCTGCTGCCGGCTTTGGGATGGGCGCTACTGCTACCGCTCTGGAAAGAGAAAAAACTCGCGCTCCGGTGCGCTGCAGCGGCGGCGGGGGTTTTCACTGCAACATTTGGACTGTGGATGGCGCTGGTGACTGGCTTCGGCCTGTTGCCCGATTACAAGTACCTGTTCTTTGTGAACAAGTACATCAAGCCGCCGGAGTTTTATTGGCCGCTGCTGAGCGTATGGTGGTCGTTTCACGGCGGTCTGTGGGTAGATCACGTGCTGGTTCCGCTGGCGGGACTGCTGGCATTGGGAGCGCTAGTGCTCTGGCGGAGAAGCTTTGGGCGGCGGATGCTGCTCGATCCGGTATTTGGCGCGTCGGTGCTCGCGGTGGGCGGCTACATTTTTTTCATGACCATTCAGAACCATCCGCAGCCGCGCTACTTCGCGGTGGTGGGGTACTTCAGCTTTATTGTGCTGGCGCAGGGCGCAGGAGCGCTGGTGAGTGAAGCGAAAAGGGTGAACGAAAAGGCGCGGCGCGGCGCATGCGGTCCAGGCCGCGCGGTGTGGGTGCGCTGGGCCGGATGGACGGTGATTGCCGTGGCCGCGGTGACTGCGGCTTTCAACGGCGTGGAAACCGCCAACTTCGCCGCGCATCCTGAATACACGCTCGTGACTGCTGCGCAGAGGTTGACTCGCTATGTGGATCAACATCCAAACGGCAAGCGGCTACTGGTGTCAATTAGTGGCGATGAGATCACGATGATCACCCACCTGCCGACGCTGTGCGACGACTTCGGCACCCAGGACCTTGCTTCGAAGTTGGCGAAGTATCAGCCGGGATGGTACGCCACATGGAATGACATTGATCCGGGGACTCTTGAAGATCTGCACAACCGCTACTCCATTGAACAGGTCGCGAGTTTTCCGGCGTTCGATGACCCGGACAGGAACGTCCTGGTGCTGTTCAAGCTGCATCCATTACCCAACGGCGAGGATCGCGATCCTGACACTCAGGACCTGAAGGTTCCGCTACCCGGAGACAAGGTCGATATTCCGGTGGAGTGAGGAAAGGCAGTGAAGGAGTGACCTAGTGAATAAGTGAATGAGTGAAACAAAGCTAATACTGCAGGCTTTTTCACTTACTCACTCATTCACTCTTCCGCTGCTTCACCCTCAGAAGCTGAAACGACCACCGACTGTGGGGGCGCAGTTGTTGTCGGAGTTATAGGGGACGCCGGGTCCATGAGGAATGGCGATGTCAAGACCGCCGGTCACCCAGGAATACGCAACTCCGGCAAAAGTGTCGAAACGCCTGGTGAAGTGGTGGTCGACATAGAACGATCCCTCGTTGAGGGTGCCCGCGCAGGAACTGCGGAAGCCGGCTGCGGCTGAGCAAGTCTGCGGAACACGGAAGTCATTCTGCCGCTGCTGATACCAGGCGACAGTGAAGTCGGTTTTCCTGCGGTAGGTGTACTTCGCGCCCGTCCACCAGATCTGCACAAGCTTTTCAGAATCAAGATTGTTGTCTTCGACGCCGCTCATGAAATATCCGCCCTGGTCGGAGGCGCCGACGCCCAGCGGGTTCCTGGGGTTGTTCTGCCAGATGTATTCATAGCCGGCATAAAACTTGATCGAGTCCGACGAATATTTGGCTGTGCCCATCACTGCGTTGTTGTCCGTCACAATGCCATAGACGGTGTTGTCGGTACTGATCAGATTGGTTCCGGTGATGGGGGTTGTGTCGATGCTGTCCGTGGTCGACTGATCGAAACCTAACTTCACCGAAGCCGGACTCTGAGGCCCCAGCAAGGGATTCAATACGCTGATCGCCTGGTTGTAATGCTGGTAGACGATGTCGGAGGAGAACTTGCCGTAACTTCCGCCGAGGTCGAATCCATAGGCGTTGTTATGCGCCGCTTCCGGCGTACAGGTAGCGGCAGTCCAGGTTGCGGAGGCCGCTGCTGCGGCCGAGTAGCATCCGGCAGATCCATCGGCGAATTTATACATCGCGCCGAAGTGGGCAGGGCCATAGGCGATGCGATACTTCAGGGCGTCGTCCCAGCGGGAGTCTTCGGTGTCGCCGCCGCCGGCCATGGTGCCGTTATACCCGATGTACGAAAAGGCATAGCTGCCGCCGGCCGGATCGTAAAGAAGCATCGTATCGGTGCCAAGAGAGCGCTGACGACCGAAGGTCAGAGTGCCGACGTACTTGGAAGATACACCGGCATAGTATTCGTCGTTGAAGGGTTGGCCCGCGCGCGTGCCGTCGATGGCTTCAGAATAGCTCGCCCTGGGAAGGCCGTTGTTGATGATGTCAGTTTGTGATGCGTTGGCGAGCAGGCCGGACTGGGGATTGATGCCGGTTGAGGCGTTGAACACAACGGACCATCCGTGCACGAACTCTTCTTTGCCCCTGATACCAAAACCCGTTTGCTGCAGGTTGTTCGGTGCGATGAGAAAGCGATGTTGATAGCCGTTTCGATTCACCAGCGATTCGCCTTCATAGTTATAGCCGTTTTCCGGCAAGCCGTGACTCACCCAGCCGATGCCGACGTCATACGCACCGTAGAGCGTGATGCCGTGCCAGGTCAGAGTGCAATCGGTGGCGGCGAAGTCGCGGCCGTCCGCGCAAGGGGCAGGTGGCTTCGGCTGAACCTTGGTGTCGGTCGCGGAGCCTTGCCCGAAGGCCAGGGAGGCAGAGCAGGTAACTACAACAAGAAGCACGAGTCCGGGGAATTTCATGTGATTCTCCTGGGGAAGAGTCTATTTTTTGCTCGATTCAGTATAGATTGATGCGGATATAGTGAAAAGATTCGGCGAAATTTCACGAATTCTAACCGATTTGGGATCTGAAACCTGGAGACGGAACCAGAGAGGGGGTTCGGGGTAGGAGATCCTGAGCGGATTTGCTGTTTTCGACTACGGGCGGCCGATCATCACTTCAGTGGCCTTGATCAGAGCGAGAGCGGAGTCGCCGGGCTTGAGGGCAAGTTCACGGATGGCGTCGGCGGTGATGATGGCGGTCACGCGCTGGCTGCCGACGGCGAGCACCACCTTGGCCAGCAGGCCGTCGATGGTGACTTCGACGACGGTGCCCAGCAGCTGGTTGCGGCCGCTGATGCGGGCCGAGCCGGGGGTGGCTGCGGCAGTCGGAAGGAACTCTTCCAGGGCGTCGAGCGGGACACGGTGGTGGCCGCCCGGTGTCTTGATGGTGCGGATGCGCCCGGCAAGGATCCAGTGCTTGAGCACTGGGTAGCTGATGCCGAGCTTTTCCGCCGCCTGGCGGGGGGTGAGCAGGTTGGAAGAGGTCATGGAGCGGCGCGAATCTCCCTCGCCTGTACTGTACACGGAAGACAGGCAAGGATGTGTTGCGAATCACCAAAACAGGGCTTCGGGCGCTTGTGACTGCAATCACTCGACAGCGGTGTATACGGATGATAGGCTTCCGGTGACTTTTCCCCGGTCGTTTGAGGGGTCGCAAATTGCGGGGCCGGTTGTGCCACGGTCTCAAACCATATCCTGGGAGGACATGTGACTGTAACCAATTGGGTGGAGTTTTTTCTGACCGTGAGCGTACTCTCGCTTTTTGTTGCGTTTTACTTTACGCGTCAGGTTTTGGGCGCAGACACCGGCGCGGTCGTCTTGCAAAAGATTACCGGTGCCACCAAGAATTGCGCGCAGCTGTTTCTTAGGCGCCAATACAGGACCATGGCAGCCGTCCTTGGCATGGGCCTTCTGCTCCCCGCACTCGCCGGCGCCCAGGAACATGCGGGCGGAGGCGAAGCCAACCTGGTGTTGCCTGATCTGTCGAGCGTGAGCTTTTTCGGCATGAACGGTCATGCCCTGCTGATGATCGGGTTGCTGGCCTGCGTCGGCGGCCTGTTGTTCGGCCTTGCCATTTTTGTGCAGTTGAAGAATGCGCCGGTTCATCGCAGCATGCTCGAGATCTCCGAACTGATTTACGAAACCTGCAAAACCTATCTGATCACTCAGGGCAAATTCATCATGCTGCTTTGGGTTTTCATCGCGGTCATTATCTCGATGTATTTTGGATGGCTTGCGCCGGTGCCGGGAAAATCGATTGCGGTTACACTGCCGATCATTCTGCTGTTTTCGCTGGTAGGCATTGCGGGCAGCTACGGCGTGGCGTGGTTCGGAATCCGCGTGAACACGTTTGCGAACTCCCGCACCGCCTTTGCAGGATTGCGCGGCAAACCGTATCCGATCATGGCGATTCCACTGAAGGCAGGCATGAGTATCGGCATGCTGCTGATCTCCGTTGAACTGCTCATCATGCTGTTCATCCTTTTGTTTATCCCGCGCGATTATGCGGGTCCGTGCTTCATCGGCTTTGCCATTGGCGAGAGTCTGGGCGCAGCTGCTTTGCGCATCGCCGGCGGCATCTTCACCAAGATTGCCGACATCGGCGCCGACCTGATGAAGATTGTCTTCAAGATCAAGGAAGACGATGCGCGCAACCCTGGTGTCATCGCAGACTGCACCGGCGACAACGCGGGCGACTCAGTCGGACCCAGCGCTGACGGCTTTGAGACCTACGGCGTCACCGGCGTAGCCCTGATCACCTTCATCCTGCTGGCCGTGAAGGATCCCACGATTCAGGCACAACTGCTGGTATGGATCTTCGTGATGCGCGTGGGAATGCTGTTCTCCAGCGCCGGCGCGTATTTCCTCAACACCGCCATCGCCAGCGCGAAGTACAAAGACGCGGACGAGATGGACTTCGAGACCCCATTGACATCGCTGGTATGGATCACGTCCATCGTTTCGATTGCGCTGACCTACATCGTCTCGTACGCCATGCTCCCCAACCTCAACGGAGACACGTCGCTCTGGTGGAAGCTGGCATCCATCATCTCGTGCGGAACCCTGGCGGGCGCGCTGATACCGGAATTGGTGAAGGTTTTCACATCGACCAAGTCCACCCACGTGAAGGAAGTGGTCAAGTCGGCGCAGGAGGGCGGAGCGTCGCTGGGAATCCTGTCGGGATTTGTGGCCGGCAATTTTTCGGCGTACTGGCTGGGATTGAGCATGGTTGCACTGATGGGACTGGGCTACTACTTCAGCATGGGCATACCGGATTTGCAGAGCAATCCGGCCGGAATGATGCTGGCTCCGGCCGTCTTCGCGTTCGGTCTTGTCGCCTTCGGCTTCCTGGGAATGGGGCCGGTGACCATCGCCGTCGATTCCTACGGACCGGTTACGGACAATGCACAGTCGGTGTATGAGCTGTCGCTGATTGAAGATGTTCCCAACATCGAAGCCGAGCTGAAGAAGAACTACGGCATCGATGCGAAGTTCGAACGCGCAAAGCATCTGCTGGAAGCCAATGACGGAGCCGGGAATACATTCAAGGCTACGGCTAAGCCGGTGCTTATCGGCACTGCTGTTGTGGGCGCAACCACGATGACCTTCTCGATCATCATGGCTTTGACCCACGGGCTGACGGACAATGTAGCGAAGCTTTCGTTGCTGCATGCGCCCTTCATGCTCGGCTTGATCTGCGGAGGCGCGGTGATCTTCTGGTTCGCGGGCGCTTCCACGCAGGCGGTGTCCACCGGCGCTTACCGAGCGGTCGAGTTCATCAAGGCTAACATCCATCTGGAAGGCGCGGAAAAGGCGTCGGTCAGCGACAGCAAGAAGGTGGTGGAGATCTGCACGAAGTACGCGCAGAAGGGCATGTTCAACATCTTTCTCGCCGTCTTCTTCTCGACCCTTGCGTTCGCGTTCATGGAGCCGTTCCTGTTCATCGGCTACCTGTTCTCGATTGCAATTTTCGGCTTGTACGAGGCAATTTTCATGGCCAATGCAGGCGGCGCCTGGGATAACGCCAAGAAAATCGTGGAAGTCGATATGAAACAGAAGGGCACACCTCTGCACGACGCAACCGTAATCGGTGACACAGTCGGCGATCCGTTCAAAGACACATCGTCTGTGGCAATGAACCCGATTATCAAATTCACAACGTTATTCGGATTACTTGCTGTCGAGCTAGCCGTCACGCTCAGCGCAAACAATCCGCTGCTCACCCACGTCCTGGCAGTCGCATTCTTCCTGGTGTCGGTGTTCTTCGTGCACAAATCGTTCTATGGCATGAGGATTGATTCGAAGCAGAGCTAATTTGCAGTTTCGAAGGGTAAGAGAATGCCGCCTGGAAACAGGTGGCATTTTCTTTGGACGAACGGCTGGTACCCATCCTCCAGGTCACCGTCTCGGTCACGTGGTCCGAATCTATTTGTGAACTAGTTGGCTTTGAATAGACCGTATTTTTCGCTGGACTCCAGCATGCATCCCGGATATGCTCCGCTCACTCCCCGATTTACTGGGAACGTCGATCTTCAAATTGAGCGCCTACAGCGGAATCCGAGTAGATATACCCAGAAAGCACGCCCGCCAAGTGGCCTTTCCCTCAAGAACAGGCCACATTCAAGACGTCAAACAGGGCACATTTACTCGGGTTCGGCTCTAAGCAATTGCGACGGGATTCGGAGCTCGCGCTCCGGAGCCGGCACATTGCCCTTGTTCCACAGCGCCGGATACACACGAAGCATGCAATGCGCAAACTCGCACGGGTCATGATTATGGATCGTAGGTCAGGAGGAAAGCCAATGCCAATACCGGTTGTGGATCCCAACAATCCGATCACGATCTTTCAAGTCTGGCTCAAAACCGGCGATGACCTGAATGGCGCCAAGACCCTGAATCAGCATTGGGATCATTACAACCCTCCCAATAAACCTGGCTCGATTGCCTACAATCCAACAGGCCTCAACAAACTCGTCGATCTGTTGCAAAAGGCCTATCCCAACGCTGGAATGGATGCCAATCACGTGGCTCAATGGCAGGACCTCAGCCAGGCCCTTGCAGAACTGGATTGATGTTGCATAGTTCGTTGCTCTTCGCTTCGGCAAATTGTAAGAGCATGCCCGAAAGGAATTATGAAAACTCACAGCGCGATAAGGCTCCCGCTTTGCATGACTGCGATGCTGCTCATCGCGGCTTCGCAGGGGCTCAAATCTCAAGGGACAGCCAAAGCGAGCCCGGTGGTACAGAGCTTCAGGGTCCTTTCAGCAAACCAGGTGCTGGTCCTGCGAGATCCACCGCTGGCTGCACCGGCCGCATCGGAGACCTCAAAACCAATTGGTCAACTGTATTCGCTTTTTATTGGGGACCAGTGTGCAAACCTGCAAGCGTTGAGCGGGGGATGGAGTTATCTGGAGTTCAAGAGCCAGGTCTTCGGCAGCGAGGGGCAGGTATACATTCTCAGGGCCAAACCTCCGGCGGCGGGATGCGCGACGGTGAAGCTGGAATGCGCGAAGGGCGCGGACAGTTGCGCATCGATCGACATACTTCAGATCGACACGACGCTCAAAGCGAACGGAAAGGTCGACGCACGCTCGCCGCAGTATTTTGCGGTTTACTCGCCGATTGCATATGACTGGCCGGCAAATCCTGCCACAATCAACGCGTCCTATAAGGAGAATGAAGAGAATTGCAGAAACAAGGTTTTTACCGGCCCAAACAGTTGCAGGCCGGACGTTGTAGGGAAATTCGTGCTCGACCTGAGAGGCATGAAACCAACGGATAAGAATGCGTTCGCATCGGTGCCCCCCAATACGCTTGAAGCGGGCACTGCAGGTGCCAAGACCGGTGTCAGCCTGGTTAAAGCGATTGTCCCCACGAAGGAAAACGCGTCGTTCTATGCGAACTTCAACGTCTCGGCAGCAACAGGTTCCGCATTTGCCTGGGGACTTGACGGTAAGCTTGATCGATCCATTCAATACCGTGCGCTGGTTTTTCACTATCTGTATGCAACCGCAGATGGCGGACACAATACAGGAAGCATCACCGGGGCAAATTTTACCGATACGGTCGACTGGATGCTTCCAATTGCGTACACGCCACTGAACGTAAGGAAGTACCTGAGCGCGATCGTGGTGCAGCCCAAGTACGAAACGGATTTTGAACTCGACAAGGAAAACTTTCTCGGTTGGGGTTATCCCTCGTTTCAGATCTGGAACAATACGCAAGAGGAAAAACTTGCGCAATTGCCGGCTTCGGATGAATCCGCGGCAAATTTTGTGAGTACAAAGCAGGGCCGGTACGGCCAGGAGTTTGACGTGAACGTCGGCATCGAGGGTGGTGGCGCGCTCGAGAACACGGTGCAGAAGCCCAGCAAAGGCTCGGCGGCGCCGGTTTTGATTCCGGCCTATTCCATCCTGAGGCAGACTACGCAACTCCACGGCGTGTTCGAGGTGTGGAGGTTCAACATGACGGATGCATTCACGGGCCGCTACCTGTTTCTGACTGAGAATTCGGCGACGCAGACTGAAAAGTACATCGTCTATCCCAATCGGGTTTCGGGCTGGAAAGGCGTCAACAAACTCAGCATTTCGTACAAAGAGGGGACGTCATCGCATCTCGGCGTCAGTTTGACGTACTGCGACGGATTTGATGCGCCAAAATTCACTCATACGAACTCGGTGCAGGCAGGCTTGCAAATCATCTATTGACGCATTGAAGCGTCTGCGTGCAGTCTGCAGTTCTGGGCTTTCAGGTGAGCTGCGGGCGACCACTGCTCGGATTATTTTGTGGTTTCGGGTTGGGAGGATGCGAGAGCCTTTCGCTGCTTTCCACTTTCGTCGAAGTTGGCGGGGTCGAGCCAGGCCTCGAATGCCTGCTTCCTTGCGGGCCACTCGCTGTCGAGCATGGAGAACCACGCGCTGTCCCGACTGCGGCCCTTGATGACCATGTGCTGGCGGAAGATGCCTTCGAAGGTGAAGCCGAGGCGCTGGGCGGCGCGGCGGCTGGGCAGGTTGAGGGCATTGCACTTCCACTCGTAGCGGCGGTAGCCGAGGTGGTCAAAGACGTGGCTGGCCATCAGGTACATGGCCTCAGTTGCCGCCGTAGTGCGCTGTAGCGAGGGGCTCAGCA
>JBEKDE010000091.1:0-19958 GCA_050014515.1 Occallatibacter sp. | reverse complement strand
AGGTACTGAATCCCATACCGGCGGCAAACTGCGCGAGCCTGTTCCGCGGTTGCGCCATGGAAGAGCGTTTCAATTTCAGCGGCCATCGGTTTGCAGCCTGTGGAGTCGCCTCCGAATTCTGCGCCGCAACTTCCCGGGCTGCTGCTCACGACGGTCTGATGATTGATTCCTATCCAGTCCGTTGCGATCCAGAGAGGGCCTGGATAGTCGGGATTGGCCTGCACGACTGCATTCTGCGCAATCGCGGTATCCAGTTGGGAGTAACCGATATTCGAGATATATGCATTGTGCGCGAGACTGCCGGCTTCAGGATTGTGAACAGCATGGCGATGGGCCCCTTCAGCCAGCGCAAGCGTGAAACGCATCATGAGCGCCTGGTAGAGGGTGCTGAGGACTCCGAGGACGAGCGCCAGCGCCGCGAGAGACCGCAGCCATTGCGGAGTATGGCGAGGCAGATTGGCGCAGTCTACCGGCACAGGGACACTGCGTTCGGCGACCTTCCATCCAGTCAACAACTCGGAAGCCAGAAGGAGCAATGGGAATTGAAGAAGCAGCGCGGCTCTCCAACCGAAGTCGTTGGTTTCGATGACTCCGGAACGCACCTCCGAAATCAATGGAACGCAGGCCACGGCAATGAAGATGAGGGCTCGGTGCGCTGCCGTGAGAGCGGCCCCGCGGCGCCAGGCAGGAACAAGGTAGATGAGGAAGACGACAAAGAAGAAGCCCAGTTCAACAGCGTAACCGGGCACGAGCAGAATCAGCTTTGCGATATTGAGCGCTGCAATTGGATGGCTGAGTGCGAGTGAATGAAGGAAGCGCGAAGCCACCAGGCCATCAGGTGGAATCATTTCACGAACCGCAAACTGAAAGACTGAGCCGCCTTGCACCTTGGAATCGGAGTGCGTCAACTCCGACAAGAAAGGAAGGAGCAGAACGATGCTGAACGCGCCACCCGCCGCCAGCAGCAATGCTGGAAGCGGCTTGCGCTCAAAAGCGATCTGCCAAAAAGCCCAGGCCAGCATCAACAGGAAGAACGCGAATGTGACATAGATCGAGAGGCCAAAAGCGCTTGCCAGCGCGGCGGCGATGAGAACCACGCTGAGGATGCGTCCGCGCACTCCTTGTCTTCCCACCATCCATGCCAGCAGAAATGCGAACATGCAACAGGCCATGCTGACCACATGGTGCGGGTCCCAGAGGATGGAAACAAACCAACTGGTGATTTGGCCCTTCATCCACACATTCAAATAACCGGGCGCGGGCAGATGAAAAAAGAGAACGCCGGGAATGTTAACGCATATGTCGAGTCCGGTGACCGCCAGCAGAAGCACGCAGAGGATGAACTGCCTCCGCAACCGGGCGCCCACAGCGAGGAAATGCTTCAGGTAGATTCCTATCACCGCGACCAGAATGAATCCGCTCCAAACTGCACTCGCGGTCAGAACCGCACGCGCGGGCAGGTGGGACATGCGCGCTACCGCTGCACAAAGAACGTACCAGAAGTAGTAATAGCGCATGGGAGCGGGGTGCTGGAAGAGGTATAGCGGATTGATTGGCGGTACTCCGGTGCGGAGCACAGACTCAATCCAGCTGACACGCGGAGCGTGATCGAACAACGCCAGGCTCATGAAGAGCTGCCGGTTTCCTTGGAAATCAACGAGCGAAACAATCACCACCGCGATCCATACAACACCCAGGATCAACGCCGTGCCACCCAACGGATTCCAGCCGATCCCCCACTTCGCTGCGGAGCGGCGCCGCGACCTCCACTCCCCTGCGACAAGAACAAGGAAGAGAAAGACGCCGGCCCACAGGAATAGAACGACTGCCTCAAGCGAGAGAAATTTGCCGATAAGCACAGCAGCGATAGTGGAGAGAGCCACGGACAACGGCACGCTCCAGAACACACGCTCCACAAGCGAGCGCTCGCGAAAGCCGTGCAAGTTGCTGAGCCATGCAGCCACGTAGCCTGTACAAAAGGTGGCCGGAAGGAAAGCGGGGATCGCGAGGAGGCTGCCGGCGATCTGCTCGGTGGTAATGGACGCTGCGATCAGAATCTGCGCCTCCTGTTGCCGAAAAGCGTGGCCGCGTGCAATCCGTGCGGCTCGATTGCGGATCTTATAGATGCTGTTCGCTGTGAGCACCGAAAGTTTGAGTCACTTTTCTTCCGGACGCTTGAAATCGCGGCAGATGGATAATGCCCCACTTCTGCGCGACAAAGCTGATCGTGGTAGCCAGCACTCCCAAACCGTATTCCACACTGCGCTTGAAATTGATGGAGGATGCTTCTTCGAAGTATTTCGTCGGGCAGGATATCTCACCGATATTGAAGCCAAACATGACAGCCTGGGCGATCATCTGGTTGTCGAAGACGAAGTCGTCGGAGTTTTCAAGCAGAGGTAGGGTCTCGAGCAGCGCGCGAGAGAACGCGCGAAATCCCGTGTGATATTCGGAGAGCTTCACTCCCAGAAAAATATTCTGAAAGGCGGTAAGAAATCGGTTGGAGATGTATTTGTAGAGCGGCATTCCGCCCTGCAGCGCGCCTTTGCCAAGAATGCGCGAACCGAGAACCATGTCATAGACGCCGCTGGCCACCATGCCTGCCATGGCCGGAACCAGCAAGGGCGTGTACTGGTAGTCGGGATGAACCATCACCACGATGTCGGCACCTGCGGCCAGAGCCTCACGATAGCAGGTCTGCTGATTGCGTCCGTAGCCGTAATTGGCGTCGTGAACAAAAGTAAGGACGCCGAGTTTTCTGGAGAGAGCCGCGGTCTGGTCTTTGCTTGAGTCATCGACAAGGATCTTGATGTCGACGACGTCGGAAAGCTCCCGCACGGTCATTTCCAGAGTCTTTTCGGCGTTGTAGGCGGGCATCACGACCGCTATTCGTTTTCCGTTAATCATGAACACGCCTTCCGTGCGCGTTTCGATTGCAATTGGATTGTCGGGCTGTACACCGGTATGAGCATGCCGCTCGCCGGGACAAATCAAAACTCTACGATCATCCCTGTCTCCCGCCCAGCTGCATCAACTTGTGCCGGCCGCCTCTATCAAATGCTCTCCCGCGTCGGGGTCAGGCAACCGCAGGTAGGCCCATACGTAAAAGATTGCCATTGCCAGCAGCGCAAGAGGGGCCGACCGCAAGAGCAAGACAGTCAGGATCTGCGGAAAGATTCCGTCTGTTCCTATATGAAGTTTACCAGCGAGGATCACCAGAATTGCGAGGGGAATATCCGCGGTCAATGCAATCGCCGCGGTGCTCACTAGGAGCGCAATCCGCGCTACGCGGCCGCCCGCGCTCCACAGCATGGCGCAGGCGGGAATGGTGATCAGCAGAAGCTTTGCATCATAGGCGCGATGATAGGTGACAAGGATGGTGAGAGGAACAACGGCTGCCAGCGCCAGCAATGCTCTCCGGTGTGTAAGAGGCCCTTTGAAAGACCGAACCACCCAGAGAAGCAGTAGCGCTCCGCAAACCAGATAGCTGGCGGGATTGTAGACGCGCGGGTCGTCCTTGAATACGCTGACGACAGCCTGCAAGTCGACGATCATGTCAGGCGAGTCGCTGGTTACCGAATGAGGGCCGGGTTGATTGATGCCGCCAGGAGCCGAGATGGCCGTTAGATTGGCGCGCCAGTCCTCGATCCAATGCGGAGCCACGTGAGAGACCCAGAGGAGTGCCGACAGCGCCAGAACAATGGGAACAATGAGGGATTGAAGAGCGCGTTTGCGATACGCTCCGCCGGCAAGCACAAAATAGAGCCAGACCAGGCCCACATCATGCGGCTTGATGGCGAGGCCGACTCCCAGGCAGAGAATGCCGACAGGAATGAACTGATCTTTGAGGAAACACCACGCGGCCACCACACACAGGCTGACGACAATCCCCGCGGTGTTGCCGCTGCTGAAGATGATTTCAGCGTTGGCAACCAGGATGCAGACAAGAAAGAGCGAAACATTCGGCGAATAGACGGCGCCAAGATCCAACGCCAGAATGGCAGCAAGGGTAAAGAGCGCGCCAAGCAGAACCATCCAAATCGCATGCGCTGCCCAATACGGCAACAGGGCGAGCGGCGCCAGGAAGACGAATGTGGTGGGCAGATTCACATAGAGAGTGATGGACTCGTGGACTGAGTGTAACTCGTTGGGGTAAGCGCCGCCGTCCGCGTGGTAAACCGCGTCCAGTTCACTTTGGTCGTAGGGATTGTGATGCTCAAGAAGGCATCGCGTGCCATAATAAACAGCCTGAAAGCCGGACGATCCGCCAGAAGTGCGAGGGGAAAGAGTGAGGCCCCAGAGAATAGAGATTCCACTGCAAAGCAGGAAAAGAGCCAATCCTGCATTGCGGGGGGCAGATATACTCAGCGTCACTTTTAAAACCCCTGGTCATTCGGAAATAAGTCAAAGTCAAGTTCGAAACATTGATGGCTCAAAAGCTCGGATCCAAAGGAAAGGGAGAGTATGCGTCGGCAATTGAATTGCCCAGCATATCTCTCCCGCGGGAACCGAATGTGTTGAATACGGCGGACAGGTCCAATTTGGACAGGGATTAGGTATTGTTTTGAAGCGTCGTGCTCAGCGTTTGGTACGCGTTAACAATCCCAGAGGCCAACACCTTCATGCTCGCGGTGGCAGCACAAGAAATAAGTGCGACAACCAAAGCGTACTCGATCAAGTCTTGCCCGTGATCGAGCGTGATTAGGCGCCGCAGGCGATGAAGAAGTTTTTTCGATCCAGTCCGCATCGTGCTGCCTCAATAGTTCTCGGCGGTGAGTTCGACCCTTGCGAGGGAGAGTACGTCCTTATACTGTAAGGACGCTGGACTCTCCCACAAGGTGCGAAGTTGTGAGACCCGTCAGGCCTGCCGGTAAACCGGCAGGAGCTGACTACAGCGAGTTCGCGAGAGTGGTGCTGATGGTGTTGAATGCGTTGTTCAGTCCGGAGGCGAGGACCTTCATGCCGGCAATTGCGCCGAAAGCGATGAGAGCCACAACCAAAGCGTATTCCACGAGATCCTGGCCTTCTTCACGGCTCGCCAGATCCTGGAACTTGACATACATCTTCAAAAGCAGAGTGTTCATTTTGATCTCCCTAGGTTGATTTTTCCCGGTCATTGACCTGGATGGCCTCTATAAAGCAAGCGGCATGCCAATCTCGATTCCGGGTATTGATCTTTATAATTCAATGACTTCTGGAAAGCAACAATAAAGTGGACCTTCATCAGGTGTAAACGGTTGTATACATAACGGGGATTGAAGACCGGACTCGTATACATCACATGAAAGTGTATTACTGGACCCCAAAGGTGGAATATCAACAACTTACGGGGTATTTTTATGCTTTTCTTCAAGATGAAATGAAGGTTGTTGATAAGACGAAGTGTTTGAGTAATAGGTTTCATTGACCTCGCATCAGAGAGCTTTTCGGTAATTCCTCGTGTTACTCGTGAGCCACAATTTAAGAATGCGCCGCATCGCTGCGCGAAGCCTGAGCATTCGCGCCAATTCTTCCCGTGGCATAGAGATACCACGCCAGCCACGCAGGCGTAGTCCACATGAAATACGCCGAGGTGAGCTGGACATTGGTGAATATCTCAAGGAGCGCTGCGCCGGCGAACAGGCCCAGCGGTAGAAACGAGCGCTTCGCCTCGGCAGCCTGGTAAACGCCGGCGAGAACGGCAGGAAGCAGCATGGACTCATCGGTAAACCAACCGAATGGAGTGCACATGGCCGAGACCAGCAGCAGCAGCAGGCCGTGGTCACGCCAGTCCCAGCGATCGCGGCGTGTCCAGTAATACCAGAGGGCCCACACGCAGGCGGCGGCTTCCGGCACGAACTGGAGCCAAACAGCTTGGGGGTCGATAAGAAAGCGGAAGCTCACGCTGAGCACCGGCACTTTCTCCTGGAGCGCCCCGCCTGCGTGCATCATGGCGGAATACTGCGACCACGCATTTGGATCGAGCCAGTAGGCAAAGGCGCAGTTGGCAATGAGGGCTGCTGCAAATCCTGCAAGGATGCGATAGGTTTTGCGGCTCACTGCCCAAAGAATCAGAATCAGGCCGAAGGGAACAAATAGGTGAGGTTTCAAGGAACAGAACAGCAGCGCAGCGCCGGCCAGAAACGGCCGCGTGAGGTAGAAGTAAAGAAAGAACACGACTCCAATGAGGAGAAAAATGCCGAACTGCGCGGCCATCAGGCAGGCGATCGCAGGCGCGAACATGTAACCGAGCAGATGAAAGCGATTGTCCGGCCGCCCATGAAGAATCCAGAGCATGAAAATGCACAGCGATAAACCGCCAAGCAAAACGAGAAGCCATAGAATCAGACCTGTCTTGGGGCTTACAAGCCCAAGCGGCAAAGCAATGAACAGGCCTACGGGCGGATTGCGCATGGTAAGCAAAGGCTCGTCAGGCTCGCGTCCCGCTGCGAGTTCCATTCTTCTCACCGCTTGCAGATCGTAAGGATTCGCGCCATGCACGAGCTGCTGACCGGCCACCCAATAAGAGATGAAATCCCGCTCCGCCGCGTTCTTGTCACTGAGACCGACAATATAAACACCGACCACAAAGCAGACGCCGGCAGCCACAATGCAAGCAGCGGCTAAGGCGCGCAGAGGGCTCTTTTTCATCGCCTGACTCCGTTGGGTGTTCAGGCTGTCTTTGGCCGCATCAGGTCGCGCCGAGACTGGCCTGGGAACAAGGTGTTTTACTTTGCACCCACTCTACACGAAGGAGATGGCATTCACCAAAACTCGCAGAACGTATGGGAAGCCATCCGTGGTGATCCATCGAGTGCTCGATGTGCGGTGTTCATAGACGCGCGGTCTGCCCCTCTTGTTTGGGTTCAGCACAGATCGGCGACGGCATGCAGAATCTTGGTATTGCGATCAAGCAAGTGTGCCTGCAAATCCGCAACGGCGATCCATATAGTGCCAAGTCAAGGCCGAGGATAACAAAGGCAGAGAGCGGCGAGCAGGCATTGATTCAGCAAGGTAGAATCTCATGCATGGCAACCAGCGTAGGGACTCCCGTGGAGAAGAGAAGGCCCGACATTGTGGAAATGGCGATCGCCCTGGTGAGCGGTATTGCGCTTGCGATCACCTCGATCTTCCTATGCGCCGCGCCATTGACCAACAACATTGCAGGCGCACGCGATTTTGTCACTTATTGGGCGACGGGCCAGCAACTTGTGCACCACGCCGACCCCTATGACCCAGTGGTGATGTTCCGGATGGAGCATGCGGCAGGGCTTTCCGAAAAGTACGTCGGAGGCTTCATGCGCAACCCGCCATGGGGCCTGCCGCTCGCCATTCCGCTGGGCTTTCTGCCTGTGCGCCTCGCTACGCTGCTATGGTCGATGGTGCTGCTTTCCTGCTTGCTCTATTCAGTCCACTTGCTTCGGACTATGTTGGGGAAGCCCGCAAATCACCTTCATTGGCTGGTGCTTTCGTTCGCTCCCGCTTTGCTGTGCCTGCTGATGGGGCAGACCACCCTGTTTCCGCTTCTGGGTTTTGTGCTCTTCCTGCGCCTTCACCAGACGAGGCCATTTCTTGCAGGAGCCGCGCTTTGGCTTTGCATGCTCAAGCCGCACCTGTTTCTCCCCTTTGGAGTGGTCCTGCTGGTTTGGATTGTGGTGACCAGGAGCTACAAGATTCTTGCGGGAATTGTTGTGACCATGGCGGCGAGCATTGCGCTTGTCTACGCCATTGACCCAATGGCCTTCAGCCAGTACAACCACATGATTCAAACGGTAGGCCTGGGCGAGGAGTTCATTCCCTGCCTTAGCATCGCTCTGCGTTTCTGGATCAGCAAGAACACCATGTGGATCCAGAGTGTGCCGCCTGCACTGGGCTGCATATGGGCGCTGGGCTATTACTGGTGCCGCCGCAGCTCGTGGGACTGGCTGAAGGAAGGTGAGCTTCTGATGGTGGTCTCCATCTTCCTTGCTCCGTACTGCTTTCTCTATGACCAGGCACTGGTCATTCCCGGCCTGCTACAGGGCGTTTATCACACGCGCTCTAAAGCTTTGCTGGTCATTCTCGCCCTTGCAAACGTCGCAATTCAGGCCGAGCCGGTAGCCGGCGTTGCGCTCCATTCACCGCTGTATCTTTGGACTGCACTATTCTGGCTCGCGTGGTATCTACTCGCCATGCGATTCGGGAAAGTAATTGCGGCCGAACCTGGAGAGAACGCTTCGATTCCAGCTGGAGCTACTTCCTGAAAAGAGCGCGGCTCGACGGTTCTACATGTCAATTCAATAACCAGTGACTACGCCTGACTTTGGAGAGGTAGAGCGTCTTCACTCGAGGGTTTTTCGCTTGGTGAAAACTCCAGAATGTCTCCGAGCTGTGACTGCGAGCTGCGAATGGTTCCCGCGGGGAGTTCCAGGATGGAATGCGCGGAGAGACAGGCGGAGAGCCGCCAGGCAGGTACTGCGTCTCTCAGTTTCTTGATCTCCTTATTGCGGTCTAGATAGACCAGGTCGATCGGAAACTTCATGAAGAAAGTGTGCACCGATTCACACGGGATGATCCAGAGACCCTCGCCGGAACCAAGCCCCTTGCGGCCGAGCAGCCCTATGTTGCGCTTTTCGCTGGTATCAGCGACTTCCATGCGAGTAGCAAGCACAGTGTTGCGGGTGATATTTGAAACCCGCAGCCGGATCTCCGGTGCAAAGTCACGGAGTGCAGCTCGGCGATTTCGAAGTGCCGATCTGAGCCTGCTGAGCGGATTCATCCCGTTGCTCCATTTCCATTCGACTACTTCGACAGGCTATCCGAGATGGTTTCCGCGTTTCACCTCAGACAGTTTGAAGGGCGCAAACAACGCGCCCTTCAAATCAAACCGAAATTGAAATACATCTTCTGATATGTCCCTGCTGCGTGATCACGCAGCAGGGAATCTCATGCTGATTACTGTGGCGGGGCCGTACTAGCTGGTGCTGTACTCATCGTTGACCCTTGCCCGAAGCTTCCCGATCCTTGCTCAATGATGAGCGGTCTCTCTGGCCTCATGCTATCAATCAGCTTCTCAATCGGAAGGGTTGCCGGCGACGGCTCTGGCGTGTTCGCGGCATTCTTCGCATCAGGATTGTTCATGGGTATGCCCGAATTGGGAGGCAGGAACTTCCCAGGATACTTTGGCTCAGGGAGCGCTGCTCCGACTTCCATCGGGGCCACGATCTCCGGCGTCACAATCACGATCAGCTCGGTGTTGACCTTGGTCTTCTGGATGGACTGGAAGAATTTACCCAGAATCGGAATGTCTCCAAGGAACGGAATCTTCTGAAAGGTCTCGTTGTCGGTGTTATTCAACAATCCGCCGATCGCAAAGCTCTGACCATCTGCCAGTTCGACCTCGGTGTTCACTCTGCGCGTGTCGATGCCGGGCACATCAAATCCCGATATCTCGATGCCATTGGTGAAATCGAGTGTGCTGACTTCGGGGGCCACCTGCAGTCGAATGGTGCCGCGGGGAGTGACGGTGGGAATGAAGTTTAGGCGAACGCCGTACTCTTTGAACTGAATTGTCACCGCTCCGCCCACTGCAGAAGCGGAGCCCTGGACTTCAGGATACGGATACTCGCCGCCGGCCAGGAAGCTCGCTTCCTTCCCATTGGCGGCAATGATGTTGGGCTGTGCCAGAACTTCGGCCAGCTCCCTGGTTTCAAGCGCCTCAAGCGTTGCTCCCAGGTTCAGACCCGGCAAGAAAGCGAACAGGTTCAGCTGATTCGCGATTGTGGCCGACGAAGCTGTACCGGCGGCGGGCAGCGAGATCCCGGGCGGCGAGAACTGGCCTGTGGTGACGGCACCGATCGTATTCCCGAAGCCGGTGCTGAACAGGTTGATGCCAGCTTGAGTCTCCTTGGTGCGGTCAACACTCTCAAAGCGCACCTTGAGCAGGATCTGTGGGTCTGCGGGAGGCACTTCAACGTTGAGCAGGTTGACGACTTTTCCGCCCGTGGACGCGATCTTTTCAGCGCGATTGGAATTGTTGATGGTCTTGACGGTGCCGCGCAGGAAGATCATCCCGTTATCGGCGCTGACCCTGAGTGTCTGCCCGGGAAGCTCGGACTTCAATTCGCGGCGAATGCCTTCGAGACTGTCGTCCAGCGCGGTGGTGCCGGCCCTGACCGTGATGTTGAAGAACTGTCTGCCGCCCTTGATATCCCAGATAATCAGGCTGGTCTCTCCGGCTACTTTACCGGTGACCATTACCTCTGTGGGGTTGATCGGCTGTGCTTCCGCCACGTCCGCGAGGCCAAGGGCCACGCGCGAAATCGGCTGAGCGGTGTCGACAAGCACCATCTTGCCCACGGCAACCGAAAGCTCATTCGCAGAGTCCTGCAGGGACGCTCCTGCCTGAGCAGCCGGCTCCATTGCCGGTGCAGTTTGGGCCTGAAGGCCCGACGCAGCGCAGAGAAAAATACACAATGCGCTGAAATATACGATGTTGATTCCAGCCTTCGATCTCACTGCGTTCCCCCGGGAGTACCAAATTTTGTTTCGCTCCGCTTGTTGCCATTGATCACTTCAATTGAAAAGGCCGGGGGGGGCTTCGGAGCCTTCTTGGCCGCGACATGCACAACCTTCGGCGGTGCCTGATCTGCGAAGAGTTGGGACATCGCCGTGCCGGGAACCTTGTTCACGGCTGTATCCAGCGGGTTGCGCAACACAAGCTGAATCTTGGTCTGGTTGCTCGCCAGGCTCAATGTCTCTGCATCTTCTGGGGTCACAAGGAGGTTCACGACCTGGACCGGATGAGGCTTGCCCTCGGCATCCTTCTGAATATCCTGGCCCGCGGAGAGCACCTGAATATTCTGCAACAGCGTCTTGGTCAGAACGCCCGTTGCCTCGTTGCGCGCCGGGTCTCCTGGCGGGTTGCCGGAGATGATCACATCGACCCGCATGCCGGGAGTAGCGAAGCCAGCCACGCCCACCACCTCGTCCACCTTGACTGCGGCAGCGCGCATGCCC
The DNA here is from genome assembly GCA_050014515.1 of Occallatibacter sp. Classification (GTDB taxonomy): domain Bacteria; phylum Acidobacteriota; class Terriglobia; order Terriglobales; family Acidobacteriaceae; genus Telmatobacter. The sequence goes on along the minus strand of JBEKDE010000091.1, from coordinate 8,981 downwards.
TGGGGGATGGTGGCCGCAAGGCCGCCGCCGGAACCTACCGCTGCCAGACGGCTTTCAAGGATTGGTTCGCCCGCATACAGGTCTGAAATCACGCCACGGCCAATCGCATTCTCGGGCCGAAGCAGAACTCCTTTGGGGAGCGCTCCTGTGATTTCGATTGTGCTCAGGTTGTCCTTGGTGAGAACGGATCCAAGTTTGATGTCAGAGGCGGCTGCAACCACGCGCGTTGCCGGCACCGGTTTCGTTGCGTTCAATTGCTTGCCTACCAGGCGCCACACAAGGAAGCCGCATGCTGAGGCAATCACGAATGCCATGAGAAGGATCGTAAGTAGTCTTCGGTTCATAGGAAAGCCTGTTTGAACTGGTTACCTGCCCAGTTCAGCCTTGCTGGCCCCTGGGTCGTCTCGCATGACCCAGGAGTCGAGTTTAATTTCCGCGCAGGACCCTGAGGGTAGCGTTAACAAGAGAGTCAATCAAGGGCTAGCGTGAAATCAGTGTACACTCTTTTTCTTACTGTCTACACAAATTAGTCACGAAGTCATGGGCAAATATAGCAGGTATCAAGAGAGCTATCGCCACCCTTCAGACATTAAGCAAATTCCGGATTACTATTGATTACTAACGGGGGATAAAACATCCTTCATCTTGAGGCAGGATCAGTGTGTATAGAATGAGATCATTCCTGTGCACATCAAACAGACGATCGCGCGGAGGGAGTTCGCCCGAACATGAGGTCTTCCCAAACGATTTCACTCTTTTCGGAACGCCCCGAAGTGAGCCAGAAGTCATCGTCTTTTGCAGTTTCAATCCTCGTGCACGGCATGGTCTTCGCATTGCTCGGATATGGCCTGCTGCACCCGCCGCCATTGAAGAATTACAAGCTCGAAGAGCGGCTGACTGTGCGCACTCTTGAACTGCAATTGCCGGAGCCGGAGAAGCAGCGCGCAGCCGGCGGGTCAGCACAGCACAGTCTCTTTCCCAATGCAAAAAGCAGCGCGGAGGGAGCTAAGCCAGGGGCGCAGTTGGCTGTGGTTCGGCAGACCGAAGATGCGCCCGTATCCCACACGACTTTGCTGCAGCCAAAACTCAAAAATCTAACCAAACTCAAGCAGGATATGCCTCTGCCGACGGTGGTGCTTTGGTCGCCGGAGCAATCGCCCGTCAGGATGATCATTCCGCCTCCGCCCGTGAAGCTAGCTCCGGCCCTGACTCTTGCTTCTCCCCAGCTACCGAACAGAGAAGAGCGGCTGGCCGATGTTCGCATCTCATCTACCGACCTTTCTACGGCAAAGATACCCATTCTTCCCAGCACAACGACACCGGTGGTGGTCAAGGGGCCCGACGCTCCGCAGGCGGTCCCGACCACTTCCTCAACCTCGTCGCAACAGCCAACGCCGGCCTCGGTCGTTGCTCTCTCCGATATGCGCATGCCGGAAGGTAAAGTGATTCTTCCCCCGGCTGAATCGAGCACTGCTTCTTCAGCGCCTGGAGCTTTGACGCAGGGTAAGTCGGACAGCTCCGCGCACGCTGACAGCAGCAGTCCTGCGGGCAGCGATGGAGCAGCGGCTGAAGGCACTGGCAAGGGCGACGCGAAGGGCGCAACCGTCGCGGCAGGCGCAGCCGGCAAGGGCGTTGGGGCCAGGATATGGCCTGCTCCCGGCAATGGCAACGGGGCGGATACGCGATCAGCGAGCGGGTCAGACGATGGCAACGGCGAGGGCAATCAACCCACCGCAACGCGCATTGTTCTTCCCAGGAACGGCGTCTTCGGTTCCGTGGTGGTGGGAGTTTCCCTGGTCGATAAGTACCCTGAGACGGCGACGCTGTGGGGCGGCAGAATGGCTTACACAGTCTATCTCCATGTAGGTCAGGCCAAGAGCTGGATCCTTCAATACTCACTTTCCAGAGCGGACGAGGCTGCTAACGCGGGTAACATCGCGCGCATTGAAGCACCTTGGCCGTATAACATCGTGCGGCCCAACATTCCATCTTCCATACTTAACGCAGATGCTCTTATCCTGCACGGCTTCGTAAATGCCGATGGCCACTTCGAAGAACTGAAGGTAGTCTTCCCTGATGACTTCCCTCAATCCAAGTTTGTGCTGGATGCGCTGGCGCAGTGGCAATTCAGAGCAGCTGTGCAAAGTGGGCAGACCAGGCGGGTGGAAGTACTGCTGATCATTCCGGACATGCAGTAAAGCGGCTTCAGGATTGGAATACGATGCCGCTCCGGTGCAAGGTCGCCTCTGTTTGGATCCGGGTCGACTTAGAGCAAATCCTGAGAAGGTGTGTCCTTTGGGGCGTTGTGCAAGGTTGCCTCTCCCTGAGGGTCGCGTCAACTTCAGTATTGTGGTTTCGGGTTACAGCATCTCAGGATTTGCTGTAGGCGTTCTGCTGCCGAGGTATAACAATTCCTGGAACCACTGTAAAAACAAAACCGGCGAACTCGATATGCGAGTCCGCCGGTTGAGGTGGCCTGATAACTTCAGCTGTTTATGTAGTGCTGTTCGATATCAACTTTGGTGAAGTGAACCCTGCCTCAATCGCGCTGAAGATGCTCTGGAGATTTGAAATAGCGCTATTCACATTGTTGGAGCCCGATGATCCGCAAGTTTTGTCAAGGCCCGAACTGGCGCTCTGGTTGGGATCTGAGTAGAAGTTGGCCAGCGTCCCGTTCGAGGCCGGACTTGAAATGTTCTGCATGCTGATGCAGGGAAGGAACGAACTGAGAGTGTACGCGGTGTTGACCGTGTTGGGAAGCGAGGGTGAGGAGAGAACTGTGGTGTCAGTCCCGGAGACTCCGCACCCACTCGTCTCAGCGCCGTACGCAATGGTGATCACCTCAGTTCCCTGGTTATAAGCGATCTGGGCCGCCTGGATTGCCTGCTGGCACTCGTCAAACGTGCTCGGGTAGGGGTACGTGTGCGAGGTGGAAACCGTGGCCCCCGCAGTTTTTGTGGCACTGTCCATTTGGGTTGCGTCCGAAGTCGCGTCACCGTCGCTAAGCATGATGATCGCGTTCTTCGAATTCGGGTACGAAGCCTTTTCTGCAAGCAGCGCTTCCTGTGCCGCATAGAGGACGCCGGCATAGTAAGTACCTTCTCCGCCAACGTTGGGCAGGCACCCTGCCGTTCCTATTTTGTTGGTGTTGGGCGACGCGCCGTAGCCGATCGCCTGGACCAGGTTATCGCTCGGATTCAGATTGCCCGTCGTGGCGCTGGTGCTGTAGTACGTGTAGTCGAATGGGGTGATCTGGTAAGTCGCCTTGGGCGACCCGACCTCCGTGTAGCCGGCGGTTGGCGTAATGTTTCCCGTCCCTGGCGTTGCGCTTGCCCCTGGGAATGTGTACGGCTCATGGGTAAGCGTCGCCCCGCAGGTGGACATGGTATTTTGGTCAAAGGTTGGATAAGCCACGTTGGGGAAGGTGAACAGAGAAACGCGGAAGACCGGCGTTCCGAGTTGCCCGGCGGTAGTTTTGCAGCCGGTGCCAGCTCCGGGGCAGGGGTTGAGGCCGCCGTTGCCGCCCAGCAACTGCTGCACACCGGCCAGGGCACATTGAAACTCCGTGAAGGTCCCCGATGTAGTGCCGCAGTTGGAGTCGGTCGTGCTCATTGATCCCGTGCCGTCAACAATGATCGCGACGTTCCATTGTTCCGCCTGGCCATTCATGGTGGCTGTTGCCTCTGCATTAATGGTCATTGAGCACATACCGAAAAAGCACATGAAGGTGGGCTTGTAGCTGTTCGATTGGAGTACGTGAACGGCATTCACGAAGCCCGATGTCTGCTGAGCGCAGGTTGCGCCTGCGGGAAGAAGCGCGTTGAGGCAGGTGGGCGTTACGGTGGTAGTCACCTTGGTGCCCAGAAAGTTGGCGCCGGAGTTGTCATCGCCTTGCGTGGCGCTGAAAGTGTCTCCAATTGTGACTGCGCCGGAACTTGAACCAGTGTCGTAAGCTTGTCCGGCTGCCGCGAGGGCCGCCGCATTAGCGGACTGCTGGAGCGCTGCATGGTCTGCATAGGCAGCGCCGCCATCGATCACGAGACCGGCCGCGCCCATGAAACACATCATCATAACGACAACCCAAGCCAGCACCTGACCGGATTGGTCGTCAACGAACTTCCCGGCAAAAAACGAATTACAGACCTTTTTCATTGAATTGACCTCAAAATCTTTCGCGTCAGTAGGAAAACTCGGTAAGTGTTGTTGAAATCGCACAATTACTGGAGACGGCTTTTCCGTAAACTGCCAAAGCACAGGGATACTGCGCCTTGATCGTAAAACTGCCGTTCGCCACCAACTCCGTCTGATCGCCCGAACAGGTGTTAGCGGTACCCGTGTTGGTGATTGGACTGTTTCCATTCATGGTAAGCGTCATCGTGATCTTCGCTGGATTCAAACCGGGCGCCGCGTTGGTGATTGCGGTAAAAGTGTCCTTGCATGGATCCGTCGTTGTCGTCCGAATGGTCTGCAGTTGCTGCCCCCCTGCGCCCACGGCGTTGATCAGCGTCATGTCATTGATGTAGGCAATTCCAAAGGTAAACAGACCGGTCAGCAAAATCAGAAGGAAGGGGGCCACAATACAGAACTCAACCAGAGCCTGGCCCTCCTCGCCGGAGCGAAGGAAGGAACGAACCCGAGTCCCGACAGACCGGACTTCCGCACCTTTACGATTGGAGTTCGCGATCAGGGCACCTCCCTGAGCGGACTTCCCTGCTTCTCGCCCTAAACCATTGTGTACGAACATAGTTTCTTCCCCTCCACCTACTGTTCACTGAACATCACAGCTCTACAATCCCTCGTTAGCGTTAAAATGGTCCCGCAATCGTAACACCATTTGGTTACCAATAATCAAAAAGTAACGTTACCATTCGACAAGCAGTTCAATTTAAGGAGCTTAGGCTTTCTTGATCATCTTCAGAAATCTTTCCAGCTCTTTCTTGTTGACTCCGTCAACCAGGGCATTGCGTCCCTGTTCAGGGGTCAGGGAGCTTTTCATCACAAACTGCAGTCCAACACCATCATTTCCCCACCGGACCGCCCGGGAGTGCACGGAGATGGATTTCTCCGATGTTTCACCCCCAAGATCAGTTCTTTGCAGAGTCATCAGGACCAGCGTGCCGGGGTACCAGCGCTCTTCGGTCACCACATAGAGGCCAGTTGAGCTGATGTCCTTGATGTTGCGGGCCTGTGGCGCTGCGCCAGTCCAATAGTAGGCTGCAAGTCCAGAGGCGGGAATGCGGGGAGCCTTGCGCGGATCGGGCGACCACCAGCGTTCCAGCCAATGCTTGGGCGGCTTCACGTCGACCATTCCAGGTTCGATCAGGCCCATCTCGTGGGGCTGTTCCGGATTGACGTCGATCTCCTGGTCGCCGTATCGGGGCTTCAATTGCAATACGCCCGGGCCGCCACTCCATAGCGGCTTTTCCCTCAGTAGCACCGCGCCCTGCACGGAGCCTGCGATGCTGGAACCCGAGAAGCCTTCCAGGCGCCGCTCCATCTCGTCAGCCGGGCAAAGCATCAACTGATCGCCGGTTTGGGTCTGTGAGGAATAAATCGAGTGCGTAGGGAGGGCCAAAACGCTGGCCGGCTGAGGGCTGAGCGGGGTGACGCGAAACGTGGGGAACGACTCGACCAGGTCGGTGACACGGCAATCCTCGTCCAGATACATCAAATCGAGCGGAGCGCTCACGCCCGTATCCGGAATACCGCGAAACGGATTCATCCAGAGGCCCTCGCCCGACTGTAACTGGAGGGTCGCCAGCATGTCCCTGAGGCTCGCATAGGGGACATCGGCGGCAGTAACTTCCAGGCCGAGAAAGCACTCGCGAGTTTGGTTATATGCGCAAACTTTCAGTGAATCCATAAAGCCTCCCGCCGTGGGCGGATACCCGGCAACCAGGCGTTGATGATTGCCCCCAGGTGTCAATGAAACTTCAGCAGATCCCGCGCTCTCTTAGAACCAGGCTCTTGAGTCAGCGATTACCCCGTTGGAGCTACAACCGCTCATCTGCATGTTGTTGCTCTTCGATCGCTCAAGGGCACAGCTCACCTGTCCCGCTGCCGAAGCTTATCCCAGAGACAATCCAGGTCCGTGAAACAGGCTCTCCAGCAGGCGGGTCTGTCGAATTTGCCTGCCGCAACCGCCGCAGGCAAAGCTCAGAATCCCTGAATTACTTGACTCTGGTCCGGCGACGCTGAATCAGAATGATCAGTACGATGACGAACAAAACACCTGAGACAATTTGGACAATCGAAGTGCTATCCATGAAAAACTCCCTTTCGCTCAACTACCAAATTCTCCGCCTCCGGTCATCCCAGAAAGCGAGCCAAACCCTCCGTATTGAGAAGGCTCTCGAAAGTATTACACAATGCTTAACCCCTCGGCAGACTCCTGCGATTGCAGGGCGCCGCCACAATCTCAGTGCGAGCCGATCCTATTTAACCCGTGTGCGGCGGCGCTGGATCAAAATGATCAATACAACAACAAACAACACACCGGCGACAATCTGAACAATCGTAGTGCTATCCATGGTGACTACTCCTTTCAATGGCCCCCAAACGAGGATCCGAACGAATCGATCATGATGATGACTGCAGGCCCCAGAGTGACCAGAAAAAGTGATGGGAAGATGAAGAAGACGAGCGGGAAGATCAGCTTGATGGTGGTCTTTGCCGCCGCCTCTTCAACCTGCTGCACGCGCTGGGTTCTCAAGGTATCGGAATGCACGCGCAATGTTTTGGCGATGCTGGTTCCAAACTGCTCCGACTGCACCAGCATGGAAACCAGATTGCGAACGCTGTCTTCGCCGGTTCGCTCGGACAGATTCTTCCAGGCTTCGGAACGGGCGCGTCCTGCGCGCTGCTCCAGAACTACAACATTCAGTTCGTCGCACAACTCAGGCTGGGCGAGAACAAGTTCGACGGCAGTGCGCGCGGTTGCCTGGTCAAGGCTGAGTCCGGCTTCAATGCAGATGATCAGCAGATCCAGTACGTCGGGCAATCCGCGCCGAATTCTCTTCTGACGCCTTTTGATACGCGATCCAAGCCAGAAATCCGGAATAAGGAACCCCAGACCGAGGCAGGCAAAATAAATGAAAAAGCCGCCAAAGTGTCCCAGTCCGCTGACCACGGCAAAAACACAGAGCCCGAGGGGAAGCAGTACTTTGGCTCCATAGAATACTTTGACCGAAGACTCATTGCGGAAGCCGGCGCGGGTGAGGCGCTGCAAGGTAACTCCGACTTCGGCCTGGCTCTTGGGAATCACATTCTCGAAGTGCTCTACCACGCCGCCGATCGAAAAGCCTGTCTGCTGAATGGTGCCCAACAGGGTCTTCGGCTTGGCCTGCGGGTTGATAACTTCCGAGATGCGCTGCAGCATGGCTTCGCGGTAGAACAGAAGCAATCCGCCACTGGCGATCAGCAGGAAGATAACGAAAAATGAAATAACAGCAAATCCCATAAGTCTGCCTCAGACCTCCATGTTGACGATGTGCCGAATGATCAGACCGCCAATCACGATCATGATGCTTGCTACCCAAAGCAACTTGATGCCGATCGGGCGGGTCCACAAGATACTCATCAGTTCGGGGTTGACGAAGTACAAAGCGATTCCAAGCACAACCGGGAGCAGCGTCAGGATGATCCCGGTAAGACGGCCTTGCGCGGTGTGAGTTGCCACCTGACGTTTGAGACGGAAGCGTTCCCGAATCACCCAGCCAACCTTATCGAGCACTTCGGCGAGGTTGCCGCCGGTCTCCTTCTGGATCATGATGGCGGTTGCGACAATCCGGAGATCCTGCATGGGGACGCGTGTGAGCAGGTTGTCGATGGCGGTCTTCATTTCCAGCCCGTAGTTCTGCTCTTCAAAGCAAATTCTGAATTCCGTACCAATCGGGTCTGGACATTCGCGCGCAACCAGGCCCATGGCGGCAATAAGGCTGTGGCCGGCGCGCAGTGCGCTCACCATCAGATCAAGCGCCTCCGGCAGACCCACTTCAAACTTGCCAAAGCGCCTGCTGCGCTTGAACAGCGCTATCGCAAAGGGCATAAAGGCCAGGAACGCTCCGATCAGAATGGCCAGCGGAGTGGACCCGGTGCGCCAGTAAACCAAGTAGGCGGGAACCACAAAGCAGAGCACGCACATCGACAACATGCCGCCTACCGTCCACTTGAGATCGGCCTGGGCAAGCAGGCTGCGCATCCATGGTCCAATCTCGAGTTTGAGCAGGTGCTGGTTGAGCCACGGAATGGTGCTGAGTTTGTCGCTCTTGCGCAGGTTGAGAATCTCGTTGCGCGTCTCAATGCTCTCGGTGGCGAGGGCCGAGTCCAGCGTGGCAATCACCTGCTTGGCCTGCCGGTCTCCAGCCATGGAGCCATATGCCACCAGGGCGATAAGCGAAAACACGCCAACAAATACCAAACCGAAAATCAATACCATAGCGTCTGCCTCCTTTCCGCCTAGTTGACCAGCGTTTCGCGTTCGAACAGACTTGGGGGCAGCACGATGCCCGAGACGCGAAGCCGGTCGAGAAAGCGGGGACGAATGTGGGTCGGCTGGAATGCGCCGATCACCTTGCCGTCAGGCCCAATTCCCTTCTTGTTGAATGCAAAGATTTCCTGCATGCTGATCACGTTCTCTTCCATGCCGGTAATCTCCGCGATGCTGGTAACCTTGCGCGATCCGTCGCTCATACGCGAGGCCTGGACGACAATCGTGATGGCCGAGGCGATCTGCTGGCGCACGGATTTTTCCGGCATGTTCATATTGCCCATCGCCACCATCGACTCGAGACGCGCGATGGCGTCGCGCGGGGTGTTGGCGTGAATCGTGGTCATCGAACCTTCGTGACCGGTGTTCATCGCCTGCAGCATGTCAAAGGCTTCCTCGCCGCGGATCTCGCCCATGATGATGCGGTCAGGACGCATACGCAAGCAGTTGATCAGCAGCTGGCGCTGGCGGATGGCGCCCTGGCCTTCAATGT
>JBEKDE010000090.1:0-20516 GCA_050014515.1 Occallatibacter sp. | reverse complement strand
TTCATCTCGCTCCTCGCACAAGCAACAAGAACGAAGCCCGCGCAGCTGAAAAAGAAATGGCGGTCAATCATTCCCCTGCGATGCATGCCCCTGTATTGGATGGAAAGGCCATTCTCGGTCTACCGGCCAGCGGCCGTCCTGCTGCCACCCTGAGCCGGCAACAGCAATTGCCTGCGGATTCGCCGGGGACGGTTGCGGGCCTCGGCGGACGCATCAATGCTGCGCCCCTCGCGAAAGCAAAGAGCGGTGTTTCCGTGGCGAAGCCGAATGCCGGCATCAACGCTTTTGCCTCGGCATCATCGCCAGCCGCAACGCTGGAAACTGCGACAGGAGGAGAATCGCAGAGTGTGCCCGCACCAGCTTTGAGTGCCGAGGCTGTCCCAGCTCAGCCTATTGCCCAAGCCAATGGCCTCACGACGGTCAATGCGCAAGCGATCAATGACGGTGCACTGATGAAAAAAGCTCCTGCGCCGCAGCAACAGTTCAACTTGCCGAGCCATCTTGAGACTGTTTCATCCATCTCCAATGCGCACCTGATCCTCGCGATCGATTCCGCGGGCAAGCTGTTTGCAAGTCGTGATGCGGGCCTGCATTGGAAGGCAATCTCACCACGCTGGACGGGGCATGCGGTCAAGGTGAACCTTGCGTCCAACGTAGAACAAAAGATGATAGGTGCCGTGGCTGGCACGGGGACGCGCGCTGCGATGGCTCCAATCGCGCAGCAGGCCCCCATTCAGAATGCAGCCCGCGCCGCGCCGGCAAATTCATCCGGTAGCGCCACGCTGAGCGGAGTGGTGAATGATCCGTCCGGCGCAGTGATTTCGAATGCCGCCGTTACCGTGACGAACCAGCAAACAGCACAGTCGATCTCAGTGAGGACGGATGACGCCGGCAACTACTCTTTCCCGAATCTCGCGCCCGGCGAGTATACGGTTCGCGTGCAATCGCCGGGATTCAAGGCGCAGACCATTCCCGGGCTTCAAGTGGCCGCTTCGGAGGTGGGCGTCAGAAACATTGTGCTCGAAATTGGCACGGCCTCGCAGTCGGTTGCCGTCGAGGCTTCAAATTCAGCCATGCAGACCGAAACGCCTGCAATGAAGGCGACAATTGAGGGCCAGAGTCTCGCCGCGACGCAACCCGCAGTCTTTCAACTCACGACGGATACCGGCGAATTGTGGTTCAGCAGCGATGGCCGTCATTGGAAGCGCAAGTAGGGTGCGGGCGTTCTCTCTCCAAAGACTCTGTCATCCATGCGCAAAATCCCCCGCGAACTCAGTCCCGCGTCAGAGCGGTCATTTACTGTGCGGTCAATGGGGAGCTACTCCGGTTTGCCGGTGTAATGCTGGTGATGATGGACAGCGGCGTGATCCTCCAGCGCCTCGAGGTGCGTGATGACCTCGGCGGGCATGCCGATCTCAGCAGGCAGCCTTTCCTCGACCATCGTAGCGAGGCTGTGCGCGTCGCTCACTGAAGTGATGCGCGGGAACAGCAAGTGTACTTCGATGATCTGCCGGTAGCCCGTGGTTCTGAAGCGCACTCCGTGGTATTCGATGTTGAGCTCGGCGCAGATGGCATCGAGCCGCTCGCGAATCTTGCGACCTGCCTCGGGGTCGGAGTAGTCGAGCAGGCCAACTGCCGATCGCCACACCAGGCCGCCACCCGACCAGAGAATATTGATGGCGACAAGAATGGCCACGATTGGGTCGAAGGGTTTCCAATGCGTCAGCATTACGAGGCCGAGCCCCGCGACCACGCCAAAGCTGGTCCAGCTATCGGTGAGCACGTGTTTGCCGTTGGCTTCGAGAATGAGCGAGTTGTTGCGACGCCCGGTGCGGATGAGGTAATAGCCGAGCCCTGCATTCAGAATGCCGGCGATCAGGATCATCTCGAAGCCCGAGCCAAGATGCTCAAGCTGCAACCCTGCCAGCCATTCACGGATGGACTCGACGATGATGGCGATGGCAGCCACCACGATCAGCGCGCCCTCAAATCCCGCGGAGAAGAAGGTGATGCGCTCATAGCCGTAGAGGAAATGGTGCGAGGCCGGCCGGGCGCTCAGGCGAAGACTGAAGCTCGCAAATCCGACGGCGATGACGTGAATGACCGATTCTGCCGCATCAGAAAAAATCGCCGAGGAGTGGGTCATGAACCAGGCGGTTGTCTTGCCCAGCAGCATCACAAAGCCAAGAATCAGCGAGAGGCGCATGGCGAAGTATTCGTCGCGCATTTGGCCTCTTCCTCGATTGAGCGCCAAATCTCGCTGGCCGCCTGCCTGGCTATTTGATCCCATGCAAGTCCTTTCCAGGAGAACGGGTCGCAGCCAAACCCAATCCGATTCGTCCTGCGACGATCGAGGCGCTGTTGTTGGAGGCCTGGACGAATTCGGCTTAAAATCAGAGTCGAAAGACCATACGGTTCTTTCGATCGCCCTTCAGGCCGTTCCGGCCGTCGATCGCGTCTCCGCCGGCATTCTAGGAGCTTGCGGCAAATCCAAAGCAGGAATCTGTGTTGAAGATCACACGCAGGCGTTTTGGGCAATTTTCAGGTCTGGCCGCGGGCTCCGCGCTGCTGCCGGGCGCTCTCCGTGCTGCCACCGCGCCGGACGTTGCATTGGAGATTGCGCCGTACATGCTGGAGGCCTCGCCAAAACACCATATTCGTACAGTTGCCTATAACGGCCAGGTCCCCGGCCCGCTTCTGCGCATGCGCCAGGGGCAGCAGCAGACGGTTGAGATTCAAAACCACAGCTCCGAGCCCGAAGTGGTTCATTGGCACGGACTGTTTCTACCACCGGAGATTGACGGCGCAATGGAAGAAGGCACGCCGATGATCGCGCCGGGAGCGTCTGTTCGCTACACGCTCAACCCAGACCCGCCGGGATTTCGCTGGTTTCACACGCATACCTTTGCAGGCAAGGACCTGAGCAAAGCGCAATATGGCGGGCAGCACGGGTTTCTGTTGATTGAGCCGCGCAATCACCCCGGCAGCTACGACCGCGAGGTTTTTCTGGCCCTGCATGACTGGAGCGGGCACTTTGAGGGCGGCGATGACGGGTTCATGAATCCCGTTTACGATGTTTCGACGATCAACGGAAAGGTGCTCGGCTTTGGCGAGCCTGTGCAGGTGAAGCAGGGTGAGCGCGTGCTGGTGCATGTGCTCAATTCAAGCCCAACCGAGGTTCACTGGATTGCGCTTGCGGGGCACAGCTTCCACGTGATCGCGCTGGATGGCAATGAAGTAGCCCGGCCGCAAATCGTGAACATGCTGCGCCTGGCGCCTGCGGAGCGCGTCTCGGCAATCGTCGAGATGAACAACCCGGGCGTATGGGTGCTTGGCGAGGTCAGGAAGCACGTGCAGGCGGCGGGCATGGGCATTGTCATCGAATACGCGGGCGCGGCCGGCAAGCCGGTGTGGACGCAACCCGAAAGCCTGGTGTGGGACTATCGCCAGTTTGCCGCGCCGAATGAAACCAACCCACCCAGCATGGACGTCAATCGAATCGAGCTGGTCTTCGATTCCAAATTCCAGGGGCACGGCAGCGAGGAGCGTTGGCTGATCAACGGCAAATCGTATCCGCAAACAGAGGAGCCGGTTCTGCAGACGGGCCAGCGCTATCGCCTGGTTCTGAAGAATCAGAGCATGGACGATCATCCGCTCCATCTTCACAGGCACACGTTTGAAGTTCGCATGATCGAGGGCGTGGACGGGCTGCACGGCCTGCGGAAGGATGTTGTTCTTGTCCCCGCCAAGAGCACAGCCGAGGTTGAATTTGTCGCCAACAATCCGGGCCGGACGCTGTTTCACTGCCACCAGCAGGATCACATGGACCGAGGTTTCATGATGGTTTTTCGCTATGCATAGATGTCTAAGCATAGGTCACGGTTTGCGCCGTTTGAGTCTCTTTCTCGCGGTCGCGTGCTTCGGCCTGGCGGCGCGAGCGCAAGGCAACTACGAGATTCAGGTCTACGGCGCGGACACCGTGCCGCCGAAGAGCCTGATGGTCGAGCTGCACTCCAACTACACGGTCTCCGGGCAGAGGCAGGTAATTGATGGCGTGTATCCGACCTACCATCAGGAGCACGAGACGCTGGAGCTGACCCAGGGCATCAATAACTGGGCGGAGGTCGGCTTCTACGTCTTCACCAGCGAGCAGGATGGCCACGGCGTGCAGTGGGTGGGCGACCACATCCGGCCCCGTGTGCGGGCGCCCGATAGCTGGCATCTTCCCGTGGGGCTGAGCTTGTCGACCGAGATCGGGTACCAGCGCGCCGTCTATTCACCGGATACCTGGACGTGGGAGATTCGGCCGATTATCGACAAGACCATGGGGCGCTGGTACCTGGCCTTCAATCCGGCTCTCGAGCGCACGCTGCACGGGCCCGACGTAAACCAGGGGTTGGGCTTCTCGCCCGGCGCCAAGGTGGGATACGACTTTACCAAAAAGATCAACGCCGGCTTTGAGTACTATGCGGACTACGGCCGGATTGGATCTCCCTATCCCCTGCGCCAACAGCAGCAGCAGATCTTCGCGGTGACCGATTTGAACGTCTCGCCGAAGTGGGAGATCAACATCGGTGTCGGCCTGGGACCCACAGCCGCGACCGACCACCTTATCGTAAAAGGGATCCTGGGCCGCAGATTTGACTGGGGAAAGAAGTCCGCTGTGGAATAGCCAATGCTGCCCCGAGTTCCGTTGAATCGAATGCCTGCTGCTATTCTTAATGGGTGATTTCACGCGCACACCTGAGGGGAATTCTGGGCCTGGCACTGTTGTTGCCGGTGGCCCTGGTAGCCTGCCACAAGGAAGAGCAGGCGGTGGCCAACGTGGCCCAGGGAGCGGTAACGGCTGAGCACAAGGCGCAGGTCGCTGCCACCCAGATTGACCAGCAGCGCGCCGAGTTGGCTAAGATCCCATTGCCCACCAAAAGCCTTTATGTCGATGTGCACGAGCCGGGCGCATGGATGAATCCATTCCTCTCGGTCGATGCCGACACCTTTACCCTGCGGGTGACCATGGCGGATGCCAACCCCAGCACCGTTGGGCAGGGGACCTTGCTGAGGCCTGAAGCGGCTCGCCGGCAGGAGATTCAGCTGCGCCCCGCAGACCTGACCGAGGCGCTGATTGCCCTGCCTCCAGGCGCGTGGCGTTACGGCCGGGTGGTCGCGGTGGCCGAGTCGCCGCTGGCCGGTGCAAAAAACCGGCCCAAGGTCCGCCGCAACGTGGAAGCCGTCATCCAGCGGCTCAACGACCTGGGAATTGTGGTCGAAGAGTGGCCGGGACGCTAAAACCGTTCTTACCTTCTATTCTGTCGCTAAAGCTTTTATCCACGCTTCAACGCTGCTGCGTGTGCTGAGCAACCGCGGGCATCTGCACTGGCGGAAGGTTTACCACTCTTTGCATGGTGGGCGATGCGTCGTAGTTGACGGTCGATACCTGCGGGCACCGGCGGCATGCGGCAGCGCCTTCCTGGTGGAACCAGCGGCATTCGGGGCGAATCTGACAGCGCGGGAGCTGGTCAACTACCGCGGGCATGATCTGAACGATGCGCGTGACCAGGCTGCAATCCGATCCGTCATAGTGTGGACAGCGATGAGTCTGGCAGGGTGCGGCCAGCCGGAAGACCTCTGTAGGCTGGACGGGCGCCGCCATTGCCAGCACATCGGGCGTAACTGCAAGCGGTTGATCGAGGTAGGTGACCTCGAACCCGTCGTCAACCTGCTGAACGACCCCGAGCACGCGCCCTCCGTCCATTGTGGGTTGCGCGCTCGGGCATAGAAGCGTGTTTTGCGTGCTCGGAGCCGTTTTCAGCATGGTGCTTCTCCTGTTCAGGAAGTGGCTTACTCGGTGAGGGAAGCTTCGCCGGGCACAAACCCGACCGCAACCTTGCCGCCGGTGACATAGACAGCTGGTTCGATCTTGCCGTCGATAGCCAGCGGCGCGACCGCCGGATCTTTCGCCAAGTTTCCCGCAAACGTTGTGGCAAACTCGGTTGCCCTGTCGAGGCTCCAGTCAGGGGGGAAGAACGGGCCGCCGCAAATCCAATGGGGACGGTAGTAGAAGGCCGGGGCGACCCCGGTAACTTCCGCCTCGATTTTTGCGTCGGGGTGCGTCTTTTTCGTGGCGTCAAGAGCGCTTTTGATCGCGGCTTGCAGTTGGCTAACCGATACGGTCTTTGCGGAGCGTGTCATGGGAATCCTCCTTGGTTGCACTCCCAGACCTTGGGGGAGGGAGTTGGGTGGGCATCAGGATGGACTCCATGTTGCGGTTACCCGCAACATGGAGTCCATTGGCTTTCTGGGGGAGGTGAGTCGCAGACCGTACGAGGCGCGAAGGTTTTCGCTGCTTGCACTTCTTCCCAATCAGGAACCTTGAGGGAGCACTGATTGGCTCACAACTCCACTAACGGGGTTCCTCCCGGATTCCCTTGCAAATAACCCGCCTTTTTCTTTCTTCGCGCGAAACCTGCAATCTCTTTGGCGGAATGCCCGCCCTCGGCGCCGTATCACTTTGTGGGAGATTTGGCTGCATCGTGATTAGGCTCACGTCCCACTCACGTTGAATTCCGGTAGTATTCCCCCGTGAATGACAAGCCTTTTGCCGACCTGATGAACCAGCCGCCTCTCGCTCACGAGAGCTTTGACGCCCATCGCGAACTCGAATCGCTGCTCAAGGGCAGCCTGCGCGGCGATGTGCGTTTCGACCTTGGTTCGCGCGCCCTCTATGCCGCGGACTCCTCAAACTATCGCCAGTTGCCGGTGGGCGTGGTCATGCCCCGTGACGCAGGCGACGTGGAAGCCGCGCTGGCAGCCTGCCGCAAAACCGGAGCTGCCGTTCTGCCGCGCGGAGCGGGCACCAGCCTGGCTGGCCAGTGCGCCAATGTGGCCGTGGTCTTCGACTACTCGCGCTACATGAACAAGCTGCACTCGATCGACCCCAACGGGAAACTGGCAATTGTCCAACCGGGCATTGTGCTTGACCGCGTGCGCGAAGCCGCCGAGATGCACCACCTTACCTACGCGCCCGATCCGGCGACGCACTCGCGCTGCACGCTCGGTGGAATGATCGGCAACAACAGTTGCGGTGTGCACGGCCTGCTCGGCGGCAAAGTGGTGGACAACATTGAAGACATGGATGTTGTGCTCTACGACGGCACGCGCATGACGGTTGGCCGGAACACTCCGCGAGAGATTGAAGCCATCATCCGCGGTGGCGGCCGGGTGGGTGAGATCTATTCCAAACTCGCCGCTCTGCGCGACCGTTACGCTGGGCTCATCAAGGAGAAGTTTCCCCGCATTCCGCGCCGCGTCTCGGGCTATAACCTCGACGAACTGCTGCCGGAAAACGGATTCAACCTGGCGCGCGCGCTGGTCGGGTCAGAGGGCACCTGCGCCAACGTGGTCAGCGCCACGCTCAACCTCACCTCCAGCCCGCCGTATCGTGTGCTCACGGTCCTGGCGTTTGCCGACCCATTCCTCGCAGCCGACGTCGTTCCGCGCGTTTTGGAATTTGGTCCGATCGGCCTGGAAGGCTTTGACGGCCTGCTGGTCGAGTTCATGCTCAAGAAGGAACTGGCCGTCAACGACGTGAAGCTGCTTCCGGAAGGCGGCGGATTTCTGCTGGTGGAGATGGGTGCGTGGGACCAGGCCGAAGCCCAAGCCAAGTCGGAGGCGCTGGTTGCCGCGGCCAAGTCCTGGCCGGAAAAACCAATCGCCCGCATCTACAACAACGAAGACGCCGTAAAAATCTGGCGCGTTCGCGACTCATCGCTTGGCGCAACTGTCTTTGTTCCCGGCGAGCCGGAGCGTTGGGAGGGATGGGACGACGCCGGCATTCCGCCCGTCAATCTCGGAACCTATCTGCGCAAGCTCACCGCGCTCATGGCCGAATATGGCTATCGCAGTCCGCTCTACGGTCACTACGGACAGGGTTGCGTTCACCTGCGCATCAACTTCGATTTCCGCTCGCTTGAGGGCGTGCGCCGGTTCCGGGAGTTCATTGATCGCGCAGCCGACCTTGTCGTCTCTCTGGGCGGCTCGCTCTCCGGCGAGCACGGCGACGGGCAGGCTCGCGCAGTTCTGCTTCCCAAAATGTTTGGGCCGGAGCTCATTCAGGCCTTCCAGGAATTCAAGGCGATCTGGGATCCAACAAATCACATGAATCCCGGCAAACTCTCTGATGCCGTGCGCCTCTACGATCCGGTTGAAAACCTGCGCCACGGCCTGCCCATTGTGGGCCAGGAGTCAAGCCACGCTCATTCCACGCTTGAAACCCACTTCCTCTTCAATGCCGATCAGGGCTCGTTCGAGCGGGCAACGGAGCGCTGCGTGGGTGTGGGCGCCTGCCTCAAGAAAGACGGCGGCGTCATGTGTCCCAGCTACCGCGCCACCGGCGAGGAGCAGCACTCCACGCGCGGCCGCGCACGGCTGCTATGGGAGATGCTGGCCGGCGCGCTCAAGAAGGAAGGTTTCCAAAGCGAGGCTGTTCATGAGGCGCTCGACCTCTGCCTGAGCTGCAAGGCCTGCAAGACCGAGTGTCCCGTATCAGTGGACCTCACCTCGTACAAATCCGAGTTCCTGTCCCAGAAGTACAAGGGCCGTCTTCACCCGTTGCACCACTACGTCTTCGGATTCTCCGATGTCTCCGCCCGGCTCGGATCGATTACTCCGGCGCTGACCAACTTTATTCTCAACGGGCCGCTGACCAGTCCCATGATCAAGGCCATCGTCGGCGTGGCCAAGGAGCGCAGGCTCCCGGAACTGGCATCGAAGCCTTATCGCCAGTCACGGCCGAAGCTGGGCGATACAGCCAATGTTCCGCGCACAGCCGTTGACCAGAAGCCTGCACCGCAAGTCGTGGTTCTGTGGGCGGATACCTGGAACAACTACTACCACCCGCAGACCCTTCGCGCCGCCGAATCGGTGTTGACCCAGGCCGGCTTCCGAGTGCAAACCACCAAGAGCCATATCTGCTGCGGCCGGGCGCTTTACGACTTCGGCCTGCTGGGTCCGGCAAAGAGCTACCTCACCAAGGTGCTTGAATTCGTGGCGCCCCAGATTGAGGCTGGGCTGCCGTTCATCTTTCTTGAGCCAAGCTGCGCCAGCGTCTTCCGCAATGAAGCCCTGGACTTCTTCAAGGAAGGACGCCTGGCGACGCTCGCGCAGAAGATGAGCAAGCAGACCTGGCTGCTCGCCGACTGGCTGGCCGCCAAATCGCCGGATTGGGTGACCGGGCGGCTAAAAGGAGCCAGCTTTCTGGTTCACGGCCATTGCCACCACAAGGCTGTCTTCGGTGGGCCGGCGAATGAGATCGCGCTGCTGAAAAAGGCTGGAGCCGCGGTGCAGATGATCAACTCCACCTGCTGCGGCATGGCCGGTCCGTTTGGATTCGAGGCCGACAAGATCGAGGTCTCGAAGGCCATCGCCAATCTGGACCTGCTGCCGGCTGTGAACGCGGCCAACGCGGCCACGGTGATTGTGGCCGATGGCTTCAGCTGCCGCGAGCAGATTGCCCAGCTCTCTGACCGTGAGGGCATCCACTTTGCCGAGATCCTCGACCGAAGCAGCATCCCAAGAAAGTAACGAACTGTCGCGTCCGGTGGGAGATGGCGCGTTTCTCCTGCATCGCGCAGGGGAAGTTACTTTGGGCAGGAATCGAGATAGATAAGGTCTGATTCGACAGTCCTTATTGCTTTAGCGCCTGGGATGTGCTCGACTCAGAGCAATGGCGTTGCAACCCCGTCCGTCGGTTGGCATCCAACGCGGTTGGGAAGTCGCCGGTTTACACAGTGGCCGAAAGTACGCGCTAACTTACGCGTTTGGTCCGGGAAATCTGACCCGGCATCCGGCCGTCATTGCGGCATATCCTGTAATTTGATACGCTCAGGCAGTTTCCGGGCTGAGCAAAAGGAGATTCCTATCATGGCAGAAGAGACAAAATCATACGGCCTGGCATGGTTCCTGGCCGGGTTGGGCGTGGGCGCCGTTGTGGGCATTCTTTATGCGCCCAAGAGCGGCCGCGAAACCCGTGAAGACCTGATCACCGGTGCGCGCGAGGGCACCGAGTACCTGCGCAACCGCACCGAACAGGCCGCAAAAGAGGTGAGCGCTTTTGTGGACAAGAGCAAGGAGCAGGTCAGCGCCCTGGTGGACAAGAGCAAGGAACAGGTGTCTGCGATTGTCGACAAGAGCAAAGAGCAGGTAACCGAGTACGTGGAACGCGGCCGCGAGGCCGTTGACCGCGGGCGCGTGCAGTGGGAAGAGTTTGTGGAGCGCGGCAAGAGCCTGGTAGCTGATCAGGCCACCCGCGTTTCAGCTTCGGTGGAAGCGGGACGGCAGGCTTACAAGACGACCACCGGACAGACCAATCCAATGGATCGCTAGAGGCTGTTTTTTCCGGAAGTCTTTCAGTCCGGCTTCATTCTGGTTTATCATCCGTTCCGGGGTTTGCCGCGTGAGAGTCAGGGTGCGCCTCACGCGCGAATCCCGGTTTGGATTTTTTGTGCCTTGAAGGAATGCTCAAGAAAGTTGTTGCAGGACGAGAATCGTTCTGCGTGAGATCAATTGAATGTCCCATACCGATCAGGTTATCCAGCTCATCATCATTGTCGTCGCCGGAGTTGCGGTGGTGATGCAGGCGTGCGTGCTGCTGGCAATCTTCCTCAGCCTCAAAAAAGCAATGGCCGTCTTACAGGCTCAAATAGTGGAGTTGCGTGCCTCCGTGGTGCCACTCCTTCTTAACTCGCGAGACTTCCTGGCCCGTGTGGGTCCGAAGATTGAAGCCACCACCACCGACGTTGCGGAGATGGTGCACGGACTGCGTGAACGTGTCGCGAGTGTCGAGTCTTCGACTGCCGTGATCGTGGAGCGCCTGGACCGCCAGACCATTCGCCTTGACACCATGCTGACCGGGGTTCTTGATTCGCTGGAGCGTGCCGGAGGCTATGTGGCCGTAGCAATTAACAAGCCCCTGCGGCAACTCGCGGGGGTGTTGGCGTCCATCAAGGCAGTCGTCGAAACGATGCGCGGACCAGTGCCGCCAGATCCTGGTTCTGGCGCCGCACAGGAGCCCGACGAAAATAACCATTCCCTTTGAAATCAACAGCTTTGCGAGGTCGGTATGAGACGGCAGTCGCTTCTGGCGTTGGCAATTTCCCTGGCAGTGCTGATTGGGAGCGCCGCTGCGCAGCCCACTCCCAAAACTGCGCTGCTGGCCCTTTCCAAACAGGACCACACGCTGGCCATCATCGATCCGGCCAATCTTCACATCGTGGCAACAGTCCCGGTGGGCGACGATCCGCATGAGGTGATTGCTTCAGCCGACGGCACAACAGCCTACGTCTCAAACTATGGATTCGGAGCCTTCCACACCCTTGCGGTGATCGACCTGGTGGGCCAGAAGCAGGCGAAGTTCATTGACCTGGGAGCGCTGCGCGGGCCGCACGGGCTGGACTTCAAGCAAGGCAAAGTCTGGTTTACGGCGGAGGCCGCCAAGGCCATCGGCAGCTACGATCCGGCCACGGACAAGATCGACTGGATCATGGGAACAGGCCAGAACCGGACCCACATGGTCTATGTTTTTCCCGACGCCAGGCGCATTCTAACCACCAACGTGAACTCAGCAACGGTGACGATCCTGGATCATACGGAGGGCCGCGCGGGTGGTCCGCCTCCCGGTATGCCGCCACCAGGTGCTGGTTCAGGTGGACCTCCGCCGGGCATGCCCCCGCGAGGAATGATGCCCGCCCCCCCGGGAGGCGACTGGCAGGAGACCGTCGTCCCGGTCGGCCGAGGGTCGGAGGGGTTTGACGTCTCCCCTGACGGAAAAGAGGCATGGGTGGCCAATGCCGGCGACGGGACTGTTTCGGTCATCGATCTGGCCTCGAAGAAGGTGACGGCAACGCTGGCGGCGAATGTACCCGGCGCAAACCGGCTCAAATTCACGCCGGACGGCAAGCTGGTGCTTGTGACTCCGGGATCGGCCCTGGTGATTCTGGACGCGGCCGCGCACAAGGAAGTGAAGCGGCTGGCAACCGTCCACGGCTCCGGCGGCATCCAGATGCAGCCTGATGGAGCGCGGGCCTACGTCGCCTGCGGCCGCGACGGCTTCGTTGCAGTCATCGATCTGAAGACACTGGAAATGGTGGGTAAGATTCCGGTGGCAAGCCCGGATGGCCTGGCCTGGGCGGTGCGGCAGTAGGTAAGTCCGCTGGGCGATAGTTGGGCAACTTCCGAATCGCCGACGTGCATATCAAAGGCGCTTTACGAGCGGTAGTGGCAGTTTTGAAAGTGTCACAAATCGATCTCACTGCCAATCGGCTCCGCGCTAGAATGATCGGCATGGAAGTCACGAAAAGTTTGGGAACACGATTTGTCCAGTTACTCCTTGGCGCCGCACTAATTTCTTGTGCCAACCTCGCTTGCGCAAACGATCGGAACTTGTTGCCCAAATACGGTGGCTTGCCAGAAACCGCGATCGAGAAAGAGATCAACGCAAAATTCATCTCGGGTATGGACGAGGATTATCACGGTGACCGGAAAAAGGCATCGATGGACATGGCCATGCGTGGTTGGCAATACCTGGCTGCAGGAGATCTTGACGATGCCATGCGGCGGTTCAATCAAGCCTGGCTGTTGAACAGGCAAAACGGCACTGCGCTCTGGGGGATGGCGGCGATCCAGGCCAGTTCAGGGAAATACGATGATTCCCTGAAGCTCTTTGCGGAAGCTGAAGAATTTGTCGGCAGCGAAATCAACTTTTCAGTGGACTATGCAAAAGCTGTCGGAAAAGCAGGCGTTGCGCAAAAGGACGATGCCTTGCTCAAGGATGCGTTCGACCGCTTCGAGCGCGTTTACCGGAAGTCACCGCAGAACACGTTGAACCTGCAGAATTGGGCGATGACTTTGTTCGGCATAGGGAAATACTCCGAAGCCTGGGCAAAGGTAAAACTCGCTGAAGCTACGCCGAACAAAGATGAGCTCGATCTCCGTTTCGTATCAGCTCTGCAGTCGCGGATGCCGCGCCCGGAAAACTGAACAGAAATTGCGTCCTGAATCCCGCGCGGAGGTGATGTGCTGCAGTGATTGCAGACCTCGCCGTCGCTCACCAACCGGAAGCGGGCATAAGCTTCAGTTCGGCGACAGGTGTGTCACCGCCAATCGGGAAGTCCCACCAGCCGGAACCGAACTACTTCCGTGAAAAGACCGCACCCCAATTCACTATCATCCGCGCCTGAAACTGCCATTCCGGCTTCTCGTTCAGGTCCAGCTGCGCGGTCTCCAGTTCAACCTGGCCGTTGCGGAAGGGAATCACCAGGCCCTCCTCCGTGCCTGCGGTCTGCAGGCCGGCGGTCACTTCATGCTGAAAGCCGAGGAAGACCGCCGTGCCTTTCTTATCGAGCGTGCGGTAGTAGTCGAACGATCCCACGTAATCCGAGCGCGGATTGCGGGCCGACACGCCCACCCCGCCGGTCCAGGTAAAGTTTGCCGCGGCCAGGTTGTTGCCCCAGGAGATTTGCGGCGCGGCTGTTGCGCCTGCCCGGCCGCCGTCCACTCCACGCACGAAAACCGTGCCGCGCGGTGCGAGCACCAGCGTAAAGATTCCCTTGGCCAAAACCTGCTGCCGTGCCACGAAGTCGAAACGATTGCCGAAGTGCGTGAAGCGGTCATTCCCCGCCGATTCCGAGTCCAGCATGTTCACCAGCACGCTGAAATCTGTCTTGCTGTTGAAGGGCGCAACCGTCACGACTGCCGGAATGTAGCGCCCATCGCTGACGGATTGGAAGCCCAGCTCGGTCTCAACGCATCTGGGACAGATGGGCGGCGGGCTGAAGATGAAGGTGGTGCCGTAGTCGGAGACGGAGGCGTTGAGCGGCTGCGGGCTCGGGGATGGTTGGGACGGGGTCTGTGCGCATGCTCCGGCGAGGCCTGCGGCAAGGAAGAATGTACAAACAGCAAGGAATGATACGCGCAGCCTCATCGGGGATCGTGCTCCGAGCCTGAGTTTAGAGCAAATCCTGAGAATTTGTGTCCTTGGGGGCGGTGTGCAAGGTTGCCTCTCCCTGATGGTCGCGTCAACTTCAGTATTGTGGTTCCGGGTTACAGCATCTCAGGATATGCTGTAGCCGAGGCAGCGGTCCGCGAAGCTGGTGGGCATGCTAAATAATCCATCCCCCGCCGACCACTTCGTCGCCGTCGTAAAACACAGCCGACTGGCCGGGTGTCACCGCGCGCTGCGGCTCGTCAAACGTGGCTATGACTTCTTCTGCAGGAGATGAGGACTCGCCGGTCTCAAAATCGAGACCGGGGGCACCCAATTTGGTGGGGGGCGCAGGCTCCAGTGTCGCCCAGGCCGGTTCGTGCCGGTGGCGGATCTTGATCTTCACCCGCATCGGCGCGGTCAGCGCGGCAATGCTGATCCAGTTGAGGCGGCCGGCGCGCAGATGTTGGGTAGCCAGCTCGGCATCCGCGCCGACCATCACGCGGTGGCTGTCCGGATGAATGTTGAGCACGTAGAGCGGCGTTGGCGAGCTGACGCCCAGCCCCTTGCGCTGCCCCACGGTGAAGTTGAAGATGCCCTCATGGCGGCCGATTACTTCCCCAGAGGAGGCGACCAGCTCGCCGGCGGTCTCCGGCATCTGCTCGCCTTGCTCCTCAAGGTAAGCGGTGATGAACTGCTTGTAGTCGCCGCCGGGGATGAAGCAGATCTCCTGCGAGTCGGGCTTCTCGGCCAGCGCCAGCCCGCGCTGCCGGGCTACCTCGCGCACCTCGGGCTTGGTCAGCTTGCCCAGCGGGAACAGGGTACGCGAAAGCTGCTCCTGCGTAAGTCCGAAGAGGAAATAGGTCTGATCCTTGGCCGTATCAGCCGGACGCTTGAGGATCCAGCGCTGGCGCTCGGGGTCGTACTCATTGATTGCGTAGTGGCCGGTAGCGACGCGGCCGGCGCCGATGGAGCGGGCAGTCTGGATCAGCGCGTCGAACTTGAGGTGATTGTTGCAGAGCGAGCAGGGAATCGGCGTGCGCCCGTGCAGGTACTCGTCGACAAACGGACGAACCACGTCGTTCTCAAAGCGCTCCTGCTGGTTGACAACGTAGTAGGGGATTCCGAGATGCTCGGCCACGCGGCGAGCGTCATAGACATCGTCCAAAGAGCAGCAGCGGCCGGCCTTGGGAGCATTGGGAATTCCATGCTTGCCTGCCAGGCGGGTCTGGTCCCAGAGCTGGAGGGTCAGGCCGACGACGCTGTTGCTCGAGCCGGAGTCGCCGTTCAACTGGGCGAGCATAGCCGCAACCGTCGAGGAGTCGACCCCTCCGGACATGGCTACGGCAATGGTGGTGTTCTCAGACATGTTTTGCAAGTCAGCCGGTCAGCGAGTCGGCAAGTCAGCTTCAACTCCGCTGACTCCGCAAACAACCCTAACTCCGCTTCTCTTCTTTCATCCCAGCGTCCCCGCCGCAACCGGCGAAAGCGCCCGCAGGTGTTCTACGGCTTCGGGGATCACCTGCAGCACGTAATCCACATCGGCCTCGGTCACGGTTTTGAGCAGGCTGAAGCGCAGGCTGGCGCGGGCGCGGGCTTTGTTCACACCCATGGCCATCAGCACATGGCTGGGCTCGGTTGCGCCGGAGTGGCAGGCCGACCCGCCGGAGACCGAAACGCCTTTCAGATCGAGCGCAATCACTAGGGCTTCGCCTTCAAGCTGGTCAAAGTAAATGTTGGTGGTGTTGGCCGCGCGGGGGACAGGCTTCCCGTCGACAACCCCTCCGCCGTTCAGCCCGGTTCCAGGAATCTTGAGGATCTCGGTTTCGAGGCGGTCGCGCAGTCCGGCGAGCTTCGAAATCGTGCCGTCTTCCAGCGAATGCATGGCCAGCTCGGCAGCTTTCCCCAACCCCACAATGCCTGGGACATTCTCAGTACCGGCGCGCTGACGGCGCTCATGGCTGCCACCCACCAGCAGCGACTCAACGGGTGTCCCGCGCCGCACAAACATCGCGCCGACGCCCTTGGGTCCATGCACCTTATGCGCGCTGATCGAGAGCAGGTGACACCCGATGCTGCGCACGTTGATCTTGACCTTGCCCGCCCCCTGCACCGCGTCAATGTGAAAGAAGATACCGGTATCGGCCGCAATTTTGCCGATCTCTTCCACGGGCTGGCGAACGCCGGTCTCGTTGTTGGCCAGCATGACGCTGATCAGCCGCGTCTCAGGCCGGACGGCGCGCAAAATGTCGTTTGGGTCGATCAGGCCGCTGGGTTGCGGCGCCACAAAGGTGGTTTCCACGCCGTATTGCGCCATGCGGTTGGCAGCCTGGATCACCGCCGAGTGCTCGATCGACGTGGTAATGAAGTGATCGCCGGGGTGCAGCAGGCCGAAGACGGCGGTGTTGTCGCCCTCGGTGCCGCCCGAGTTGAATACCACCTCGGCAGCGTGGCAATTGAAGAACTCCGCCATGGTCTCGCGGGCGTAATCGACTGCCTTGTGCGCCTGCTGGCCGTGCAGGTGAATCGAGGAGGCATTGCCGAAGTGCTCGAGCCAGTAGGGGCGCATAGCCTCGACCACCTCCGGTAGCAGGGGAGTGGTGGCATTCGCGTCCATGTAGACTCTTCGCATCGTTCTGTCTCCTTCTCTTAAATTGTACGGGCAATCGAGAATTCGCGCGTAGGGGTTGGGGCTCAATGGAAGATTCACGGGGTTTTACTGTCGGGAATCGCGGCTGGGGTGGTACATTGCCTTCACGCGGCATTCGCCGCGGAAGGAGATTTCCCATGAACACTTTGCCCCGCATTGGAGGCCAGATTTCCGGCAGCATTCTAGGTTGTTGTCTGCTCGCCGCTGCATCCACACTTGCTCTCGCCCAGGCCGCCGCGCCCGCCAAGCCCGCCGTCGGTAGCCTCGTATCCCCCTCAGCCACCTACGGTAAGCTGCTCAGCGGCATGGAGCAGGAGTTTGTTTCGGCCGCCGAAGCCATGCCGGAAGACAAATACGACTTTGCACCACCAACCTCAGCCGGCGAATTCAAAGGCGTGCGCACTTTTGGGCAGCAGGTGAAGCACGTGGCCGAGGCCAACTACTTCTTCTTTGGCGGCCCGAATATGTCACAAGCCGACGGCAAGGCGAAGAGTGATGCGATTGAGAAACTGAAGACCAAGGCGGAAATTGTGAAGGCTCTGAAGGACTCCTTTGTCCTAGCCCACAGCTATGTCGACTCCATTACCCCGGAGAACGCCTTTGTGATGACCTCGAATGGCACCCGCGCCGGCATGGCGGCCTTCGGCATCGCCCACTTCATGGATCATTACGGTCAGATCGTCGTCTACCTGCGCATGAATGGAATTGTTCCCCCGGCCAGCCGCGGCGGCATGTAATCTCCAGGCGCTGAAGATTTGAGGAACAAGCGGGCCGGATCTGCGTTGATCGCAACCGGCCCGCTTTGCGCATCGGGCAGCAAGTCACCGGTCCGCGAATCTACGGCTTTCGTTGCGAAGCAATCAGTGCCCGGCATTCATCGACGGTCCAGGCCGGTGTTGCGCCGGATCGGCTGGCCACCAGGGCCCCCAGCGCATTTGCAAATGTAGCAATCTCGGCCGCAGGCCATCCAAGCCCGGAGCCATGCAGGAATGCCGCCGCGAAGGCATCGCCCGCTCCCACCGTATCGGCAACTGTGATCTTGAATCCTTTGAAGCGCTCAAGGGCATTGTCCTTGAAGATTGCGCACCCCTCGCCGCCCAAGGTCAGACAGATGGTCTCTATCCCGTAAGTGTGCGTCCAATGACGGAAGAACCCCTCCAGTGAAAATTCTTCGCCGGGATGGGTCAGGCCAAACAGGATCTCCGCCTCGCTGTCATTCAGCTTCAGAATTGTTGCCATACTGGAAAGCCGCTCCACCAGCGCAAGATTCCAGTGGCCCTCGCGTAAATTGATGTCGTAAAAGCACTTCGCCGAAGGAACCCGTTCCAGGATGCGATGCAGAATCTCCTCGTTGCGCGGAAGGAACTGGGCCAGCGTGCCAAAGTAAAGCCAGTCAGGATGAAGAGCCTCAAGGTCCGCAAGATACGCTTCGTCGAAATCGTATTCATCGAAGGCGGCGGGGCGCTTGATGAAGTAGGTCGCATTTCCATCTGCGTCCGTAGTCACCACGGCGGTCCCAGTGTCTTTGCCGGGAAGCACCTGTGCGAATTGAGTGGAGAGTCCGAGCGCTTTCATGGACGCGATGGCGCGGTTGCCGAGCGAGTCGTCGCCGACCCCCGTCACCAGCAAAACCTGGTTGCCAAGCCTCTGCGCGGCAGCCGAGAAGTTCAGCGGCGCTCCGCCCAGGGTTTCGGCCTGGTCAAAGACGTCCCAGAGTATTTCGCCAATCGCCACGATCTGCAAAGTTCCTCCCTCCCTGGCTACGGCATTGAACAGCCATTGAACAGGCAGAACAGTGAACATTCTAGCCGGGTAATGTAAACTCAGGCGCGGAAAGACATACGCAAAAATACCTCATCCTGGCGGGAGACGATGCGACCCAACGTAAACCTGATGAAAGCGACCCTCACCGGAGCGCTTGGCGGCCTTCTTTTCGGCTTTGACACCGTGGTGATCTCCGGAATCATCGATGCCGTCGTCAAGCTGTACGGGCTCGATCCGTGGGGCAAGGGCTGGACAGTAGCCATCGCTCTGATTGGTACGGTGGTGGGCTCGTTTACGGCAGGCGTGGTGGGCCAGAAGCTGGGCGGCCGCGAAACCCTGCGCCTGACCGCTGTGCTCTACGTGGTTTCGGCCATCGGGAGCGCGCTGGCCTGGAACTGGCCCTCGCTCATGTTCTTCCGCTTTCTGGGCGGCCTGGGCATTGGCGCGTCCAGCGTGCTTGGCCCTGTGTACATCGCAGAATTGGCTCCCGCCAAATGGCGCGGGAGGCTGGTGGGAGCATTTCAGTTCAACGTGGTCTTCGGCATCCTGGTGGCCTATACCTCGAACTACCTCATCCGCCTGCTGCACCTGGGCGCAACCGAGTGGCGCTGGCAGGTGGGCGTAGCAGCGCTGCCGGCTCTCGGCTTCCTGGCTTTGCTCTTCGGCATTCCCCGCAGCCCGCGCTGGTCTGCATC
The DNA here is from genome assembly GCA_050014515.1 of Occallatibacter sp. GTDB lineage: Bacteria > Acidobacteriota > Terriglobia > Terriglobales > Acidobacteriaceae > Telmatobacter. Next base: position 1,432 of record JBEKDE010000090.1, on the reverse strand, counting down.
GAAGAACCGCATCGACGAAGCTCTCGCCGTGCTCAAGTTGATGGGCGACCCGAACCCCGAGGCTGAACTGGCCGACATTCGCGCCGCGCTGGCCGAGGAGAACAGCTCGGCTCACGAGCCGGTCTTTCGCTGGAAGTACCGCTATCCGCTGTTTCTGGCCATCAGCATCGGCGCCTTCAACCAGTTGGCCGGCATCAACGCGATTCTCTACTACCTCAACGACATTTTTGCCGCCGCCGGATTCAGCCAGCTCAGCGGCGACCAGAAAGCCATTGCCATCGGCTTTACCAACCTGATCTTCACCATGGTCGGCATGAGCGTGATCGATAAGCTGGGCCGCAAGGTGCTGCTGCTGATCGGCGCGGCCGGCACAGCCAGCTGCCTGGCGGGTGTGGCCTGGATCTTCACCACACAATCGCACCAGGGGGCGCTGGTGTGGCTGCTGATCACTTATATTGCCTTCTTTGCGCTCTCGCAGGGTGCGGTGATCTGGGTCTATATCGGTGAAGTCTTTCCCAACCACGTGCGCTCCAAGGGCCAGGGCGTCGGCAACGCCAGCCACTGGATCATGAATACCGCCATTGCGCTGACCTTCTCGGTGGTCGCCGCCAACATGGGCCGCGGTGCGCCGTTTGTGTTTTTCGCGGCAATGACGGTGTTGCAATTTGTGGTGGTGCTGTTCTTCTACCCCGAAACCAAGGGGCAAACGCTTGAGCAGTTGCAACGCAGACTGGTAAAGGGCTGAGCAGGGAAGGGAAATAAGAGAATTATGCCCAAACGCAGAAAAGCCCTGCTTCTTCAGCAGGGCTTATTTCTGTCGAATATATTGCCGGCGATCACCTAATCACCTAATCTCCCACACAGTCGCCCGTGCAGTACCATCGGCCCAGCGAGGCTTAACTTCCGTGTTCGGGATGGGAACGGGTGATCCCTCGCAGTATGGTCACCGGCAAATTGAGGCGTTTTCAAGGCGTTTAGCCTTGAGCTGAAATCCTGAGCGCATTGCGCAAAGGACCTGCAGCTCGCCTTTTAGCTTGAAGGCGCTTGGCGGGTGGTTGCCCGCAGCCCGCCGCGGCGTCTGCTCATTTCCGGATGGTTTCTCCCGGACTTAGCAGGAACGCGGCAGCAATCTGGCGCCAAAAACTTTGCACTTGAAAGCAATGAAGCTTTCGACTTACAAAACTTTTGCAACGAAATTGATTGGTGTTACAAGGCTTGTTAGAAGAGCATCCGGGCATGTTACTGCGCGGAGTTAATTCTATGGACAAGCCGAACGGGCGATTAGTACTGGTAAGCTTCACGTGTTGCCACGCTTTCACACCCAGCCTATCAACCAGATGGTCTTTCTGGGCCCTTCAGGGAGATCTCATCTTGGGGCGTGCTTCCCGCTTATATGCATTCAGCGGTTATCACAACCGAACTTCGCTACCCA
>JBEKDE010000089.1:0-20412 GCA_050014515.1 Occallatibacter sp. | reverse complement strand
TTCCTTGGCAAGCAGAACCAGTTTGCCGATGCGTCGAAGCCGGTGAGGATTTTTGTGATGGGCGCGGACGAGTGGCGGGACGAGGGTGAGTGGCCGCTGAAGCGGGCCAAGGAGACGCGGTATCTGCTCGGGTCGAATGGAAAGGCGAACGGCGCCGCCGGCGATGGCTTGCTGACGACGGCCGCGGCGAAGAGTGCCCCGTCAGACGTTTATATCTACGATCCTGCCAATCCAGTGCCAACGACCGGCGGGCCGTTGTGCTGCGACGGCGGACACCTTGCGCCGGGGCCGCAGGATCAGCAGAAGGTTGAGGCGCGCCCGGACGTTCTGGTCTATTCGACGGGGCCGTTGGAGCAGGATGTTGAAGTCACCGTTGCTCCGGACGGCACCGCGATCAACCTGACCGAAGGCATCCTCCGCGCACGTTATCGCGAAGACACCAAGGGCGCGCCCAAGCCCATCACGCCAGGCGAGGTCTACGAATACAAAATCGATCTCTGGTCAACCAGCAACGTGTTCTTGAAGGGGCATAGGATACGCCTCGAGGTAAGCAGCAGCAACTTCCCGCGCTTCGATCGCAACCTGAACACCGGTAAGGACGCGGCGACGAGCGCGGAGATGATGAAGGCGACCAACACGATCTATCACGATGCGCAACATCCGAGCGCGCTGGTGTTGCCCGTGGTGGAGTGATAGTGGCAACTTTTACAGACTGCTGACAAGGGTTCAATGAGCAGCAAAAAGCAACGGACCGATGGCATGGTTCTAAAACCCATCTCTCTCATTTAAAATGTCTTATCTGCCCGATTGAAGTCAGGCCCTGTTACAAAACGTATACAGAGCGTGAGTTTATCAGCAAGTGGGGAGATCATATGCAAACTGCGGACGGGTGTTTGATCTATTCAGTTGAAGTCCGAAAGGGCTATGAACTGGAGGCCACGAGCTGCCCAACCAGCTCTTTCGCGGCTCTCCGGCCGAGTCGGATGCAGTCGGGGATGCCGATGCCTTCATAGGCGTTGCCGGCGAGGCGCAGGCCGGGGAGCGCGGCGAGGCGGTCGGTGATGCGCTTCATGCTCTCCTGGTGGCCGACGGAGTATTGCGCCATGGCGCGGCGCCAGCGGGAGACCTGCACATGCTCGGGCTCAATGTGCGCGCCGAGGACCCGGCTGCCGAGAATTTCGCTCAGCTCGCGGCGGACGGTCGCGATGAGGACGGCGTCAGGCTCGGTGAGCAGGTCTTCGTTTTTTGCTCCGCCGAGGAAGGCGCGCAGGACGGCTTTGCCCGGCGGGGTGCGTCCGAGAAACTTGCGATGGACAAAGGTGCAGGCCAGCATGGCGCGGGCCTCGGTGCCCGGGACAAGGAAGCCGAATCCGTCGGGCAGGGGGCCGATTTTGGCTTCGTCGTAGATCAGGTTCACGGTGATGGACGACGAATAGGGAATGCCGGCCAGGTCGTCGCCAAGCTCGCGGTCAATGGGGCGGAGCAGCACGCCCGCGGCCCAGGCGGGCGAGGCGAGGATGACCGCGTCGTAGAACTCGGGTTCGCCGCCGGCGTTTGCCGCCTTGCGGGAATCGACCGTGCCTAACTCAACCGTGCCTAACTCAACCGTGCCCAGCTCAACCGTGCCTGATTGGACCGTGCCTGATTGGACCGTGCCTGATTGGACCATCCAGCCGCCCATGGCCTGAGCCAGGCCGCTGACGGGCGTGGAGAGGCGGATGCTCGCAGGTTCAAGGCGGGCCGTAAGTGCGTCGACAAACTGCTGCATGCCGCCGCGGAGCGAGGTGAAGATGGACCGTGGGGCTGGACGGCCATTGCCAGCTGCGGGATTGGTTCCATTCTTGTGCGCGGCGGCCTTGGCTCTTTCGCGCATCTGTTTGTGCGCGGCCAGCATGCCGCGGGTGAGCGAGCCGTACTCGGTTTCCATCTCGACCAGCTTGGGGAGCACGGTGCGGGCGCTGAGTTGCGAGGCGTCTCCGCCATAGATGCCGCTGAGCAGCGGGTCGGCAAGGCGATCTACGGCCTCTTTGCCGAAGTGGCGCTTGACGAGCGCGGCGACGGACTCGTCGCCGGTGGAGTTTCTGCGCGGCGGATGAAGCAATTCAAGCCCCATGCGGATCTTGGTGGGAATGCTGAAGAGGCGCGTCAGGGCGGTGGGAACCAGCTTGGTGGGCACCAGGAACATGAGGCCGTCAGGGAGGGCTACGAGGCGATTGTTGACGACGATCCAGGTTTTGCGGGCGGCGTCGTTGGAGGGGACAAGCTCGGCGCCGAGCCCGAGTTCGCGGCAAAGTTCGGCGGCAGCGGGTTTTTCAGTGAGGAACGAGTCGGGGCCGCGCTCGAGCACCGCGCCTTCGAAGACTTCAGAGGCCAATGAGCCCCCCAGACGGTCTCCAGCTTCAAACAAGGTGTACTCGACGTCCGCGCCGGCGCGGCGCGCGAGGTCCAGCTCATACGCAGCCGCCAATCCCGCAATGCCCCCGCCTATGATTGCCGTACGCATTTTCTGACCCCGTGTTTCTGATTGACCGGATTCCAAGCCTTTCCCATGAAAACACATGAAAACGGCCCGTGATCCTGCTTCCACCCTACACAATTAGAATCGATGCGCCAGGCGTTCGTTGCATGTGATTCAAATCACTCGGGTCGGCAGGCATCCCAGTTGATCTACCTGCACGGATGACGGCGGCGCGGTCAATCCGTGAGCGCAGGCGGCGGGTGAAAACATGGCCGGAGTGGTTGATGTACACTTCGCTCAGCTTTCGCATTTTCTCACCCCCGGAAAAGTCCATGCGCCCCGTCATTCAGGTTTCTGGAGTCCGCAAGACCTACGGCAGCACCATTGCCGTCGCGGAGGCCTCGTTTGAGGTGAACGAGGGTGAGATCTTCGGGCTGATCGGGCCGAACGGCGCCGGAAAAACCACGACCATGGAATGCATCGAGGGGTTGCGCAAGCCCGACCGTGGGTCGATCTCCGTGCTGGGTCTCGATCCCTTCCGCCAGGTCTACAAGCTGCAGAACCGCATTGGGGTGCAGTTGCAGCAGGCACAGCTGCAAAAGCGCATCAAGGTGTGGGAGGCGGTGGACCTGTGGGCCTCGCTCTACCGGAAGACAACGATCGATGGCGACCGGCTGCTGGAGCAGCTTGGGCTCACGGACAAGCGCAGCGCATGGTTCATGAATCTCTCGGGCGGGCAGAAGCAGCGGCTGTTCATTGCGCTGGCGCTTATCAACGATCCGGAAGTGGTGTTTCTGGATGAGCTGACCACGGGGCTCGATCCGCAGGCGCGCCTCGCCATCTGGGAGCTGGTGCGCGGCATTCGCGACCGCGGCAAAACGGTCTTTCTGACCACGCACCTGATGGAGGAGGCTGAGCGGCTATGCGATCGCGTGGCCATCCTCGACCATGGACTGATCATCGACATCGACACGCCGGAGAATTTGGTCTTGCGCCATTGCCCAGAGAGAACAGTTGTGGTGGACACCAACGATCCGGCCGCGGCAGAGCGCTTTCAGACGATTGCAAGCGTGGACGGCTTGGAGAGCGTGAGCAACCGGCACACGATTCGTGGACGCGGCGAGTTGGTGACCGAGGTGATTCACTGCCTGTCAGAAAACCAGATTCGCGTGACAGATTTTCGTACGATACTTCCTACCCTTGAGGATGTTTTTCTCAAGCTCACCGGCCGCTCCATTCGCGAATAGGGACCAAGCTCATGCTGCGTGGATTGCTGAAACTGACCTGGATCGAGATCAAAGTCTTCCTGCGTGAGCCGCTGGGGGCGATCGGCACGGTCGTGATCCCGGTGGTGGTGTTCATGATAGTCGGCCGGGTAGCGAACACCAAGACGCCGACCCCGACCACGGACACCTTTGCGAGGGTGGGACTTCCGATCCTGGTGGCGCTGCTGATTGTGGTGAGCGCGGTGCTCTCAATGGTGACCATCATTTCGGTCTACCGCGAAGGGGGCATATTGAAGCGGCTGCGGGCGACACCGCTGCGGCCGCAGACCATCTTGACGGCGCACATTCTTGTGAAGCTCCTGCTGACGGCGGCATCTCTCTCGTTGATGATCCTGGCCGGCAGGCGCTACATTCCGCCGGGGGTTCATCCGCCAATCTTTTCATTCACTTTGGCGCTGCTGCTGAGCACCTGGAGCATTCTGTCCATCGGATTCATCATCGCCAGCATTGTTCCAACGGCGCGGTTTGCGCAGCCGATCGGCGCGGTGGTTCTGTATCCGATGATGGCATTTTCGGGTTTGTTCTTACCGGTTTCAAGGATGCCGCCGGCATTTCGCCTGGTGGCGCACTCGCTGCCGATGAGCTACGCGGTGAGCCTGATGCAGGGAATCTGGCTGGGCGAACCGTGGTCGGCTCACCTGGTGGACGTGGCCGCGCTGATGATCTTCTTCCTGGTGTTCACGGCGATTTCGGCGAAGATATTTCGCTGGGAGTAAGAAAGCAAAGGCCTGAAGCTGATCGCGTTCGCAGAGAACGGAGAGCTACAGGCCTCTCTTGCGCCGGGATTGAGCGCGGATTATTCGACGATCTGAAACTGCGGCTCAAGAGAGTGCGCAAAGGCGGATGCTTCGCTCTCAAGGTGCGGATCCCAATTCTTCGGCTGGTAGATGCAGCAGGGCTCCTGCGCCAGCGGGTCTCCGGTTACAGCGTAGGCACGGGCGCGTGAGCCGCCGCAGATTTCCTTGTACTCGCAGGCGCCGCACTTGCCTTCGAGCTTGCTGGTGTCGCGCAACGCCTTGAAGATGGGTGAGTCGCGGTAAATTTCCTGGAGCGGTGTCTGCTTGATGTTGCCGGCGTGGATGGGGAGAAATCCGCTGGGATAGACGTTGCCAACATGGGAGACGAAGAGGAAGCCCTTGCCGTCATTGACGCGGCGGGTGGCCCAGCTTGCGGTGCGGGTTTTGGCGTCGGCGACCGGAGCGCCCGGCTCGTAGGCGGGACGGGCAGTACTGCCCGGGTGACCGCCGCCAATGCTTCCCGGATGGCCGCTGCCGTGGCCCATCTTGCGCTCTTCCAGATTGTTCTGGAGAAGATAGCGGCGGTAGTGCATGGCCTCCGTGGTTTTGATCTGGAAGCTGACCTTGTGCGAGAGCTCGTAGATTTTTCCGAAGACGTGCTCAAACTCTTCGCCGGAGAGCAGATCGTCAAGCTGGCCGCGGCCCACGGGAACCAGGAAAAAGACGTTCCACATGACGATGTTCAGCTTTTCGAAGAGGGCGCAGAGGGCGTCGAGATCGTTGGCGTTGTGGCGGCTGATGGTGGTGTGGACCTGGATGGGCAGGCCCGCTTCGCCGGCCCATTCAATTGCCTGGATGGTGCGCGCCCACGCGCCGGGAAGGCCGCGGAAGACGTCGTGAATCTCGGGTGAGGAGCCGTCGAGGGAGATTCCGAGGCGAACCAGGCCGGCTTCCTTGAGCTTGAAGATGGCCTCGCGGGTGAGGAGCGGTGTGGCGCTGGGGGTGAGCGCTACCTGCACGCCTTTGCCGGCCGCGTAGGTAATCAGTTCGAAAACGTCTTTGCGCTTGAGCGGGTCGCCACCGGTGAAGACGAAGATGGGGACGTGCATGGCGGCGATCTGGTCGATGAGGGCTTTGCCTTCGGCGTTGGTGAGCTCGTCGGGGTGGGCAATGGGCTGCGCGGCGGCGCGGCAGTGCTTGCAGGCAAGATCACAGGATTGTGTGACTTCCCAGATGGCCAGAAACGGAGTTTCGTCGTAGTTCAACCCGCCACGGGCGGGAATTGTGTGCATCGCTTCCATGGAAAACCTCCACTTGAACCGGACGCGACTCGAACTTCACCTTGAAAAGGGGGATTGGTGTCCGATTCCCCATTAGAAGACCAGCACTCCAGCGCCCTCGGCTGTGATTGGGATCACTTGATTTCAAAGAATTCATGGGACCGATTCGGCTTTTTCTGGACAAGAAACATTAATGAGCGCACAATCGGCGGCAGTGAACGATGTTTTCGGCGCCCGCGTCCTTATTGGGTAAGCTACAGTTCGCCGGTCGCCGGAAGGTGTGTGGGTTCCGGCCGCGCGAGTGATTTGAATCACTCACTTCCGTGTCACAGCGCACCGCGACCCTTTTCCTGAATTTGAGAACATGTTTCGCACAATCAGGAGGTTCCTATGGCAAACCTATTCAAGCCAGGTTGGAGCAAGCCCTCCACCATTCTCTTCGCCTCCGAGATTCCCGCCAATGAAAAGGCCTTCGCGTTTGCGCTTGCGCAGGCCGTCGAGTTTCGCGCCGATCTCATTCTGTTTCATGCTTATGACACGCTGGTCGTGGCTGCGTCGGAGACCTCGGGAATCCGCTACTACGACTACGCTTCCGCGGCCCGCGCGGAGATGGAAGAGCTGGCGCCGCTGGCAAGACGGGTGCGCGAGGCCGACATCGGCTGCGAGATCGTGGTGCGGCCGGGTTTGCCCGCGGACCAGATTCTCAGCTTCCTGCGCGAGCGGGAGGTGGACCGCGTGGTGATGGGCACGCACTCGCCCGGGCCGATCGGCAAACTGCTGGTGGGTTCGGTGGCCGAGGCGGTGCTGCGCACTGCCAAGGTCCCGGTGTACATTGTCGGCCCTGAAGCGGTGGACGGAACCTATCGCAATTTCGCTACCCGCACCATCCTCTGCGCGGTAAGCATGCAGGAGGCAAGCCACGTGGTGGCAAGCTTTGGCGCGGAGCTGGCCTCTCATCACAATGCACGTCTGATCCTGCAACATGTGATCCGGCCGCAGGAGCGCGCGGAGGTGCTGGCCGGCCGCACCATCGACGAGGTGGAAGACGAATTGCGCGGGCTTGTGCCGCCAGACCTGGAAGGAAGGATTGCAGTGCAGACCATCGTGGTTCCCGGCGATCCGACAGAGGAACTGCTCTACCAGGCAAGGGCGCAACAGGCCGATCTGATTGTGCTTGGGGCGCAGGGCGCGTCGGCGTTTGCCGCGATCACACGCCACGGCGTGGTTTACAAAGTGCTGGCGCATGCGCACTGCCCGGTGATCACGCTGTCGCCGGTAGTGCTGGCCGAGTGCGGCGTGCGTGGAGACAAGGCTCATCCGGCGGAAATGTACATGGCCGGGGTCTTTTAGAGCCTGTCATCCAAGAACGAGAAGCACCGGGGCGGAGTTCTCTGTGCCCCGGTGCGCCGTCCCTGACATCATTCGATCCAGTCCTCTGCTCCCTTTGCTACAGATGTGCTTGCTGTCGCGCGCGTATCCTCGGCGAAGGATCAGGTCGCGGAGGATTTTCGGATGAACCCATTGCTCAATGAGCCAAGAGATCGCACGGTGCACGACCATTTTGGCCACTTCTCCGCATTAACCTCGAGTTGGCTGGGGTCGACGTGGGCATTTGTGGGAGCAGGCCTGGTGATCGTAGTCTGGGCAGCGACCGGGCCGATCTTTCATTTCTCAAACAAGTGGGCAGAAGTGATCAGCACAGGAGCGGCGCTGTTGACCTTCCTCATGGTCTTCCTTATCCAGAACACTCAGAATCGCGATTCCCGTGCGATCAATCTCAAACTGAATGAGTTGATCAGGGCAATGGACAGCGCTCGGAATCAGATGATCGATATTGAGCGACTGACCGATCTGGAACTGGATGAGATGCAGGCAACCTACGAAAAAGTGAAGGCGGCGTGGAGCGACAGGCGGCTGAGGAAGCCTGATGACGCTGCGGTTGAGTAAAGTGATCCTGATAAATGCAGCAATCTACTCGTTAACTGGCGCATAGACGCAGTATCCGCGCGGCGGAGCAGGAAACTCCGCGTTGCCATCTCCATCCGTGGTGCGCTCGTCGGGATGTGCGGTGTCGTGGCCGTCCCACGCGACCGGCTTGAACTTCTGATTGGGCCATTTGGTCTTGACTTGGGTGCCGCTCCACTTATCTCCAAGATTGTTGAGCACGTAGACCAGGCCGGTCTGGCCTTCGGTCCCTCCGCGCTGCATGATGTAGAGATCCTGGTCGGCGTGAAGCACCGTCGATTCGCCTCCCGCATGGCGATGGTGCGCATCGATCAGCGCGTCAATTCCATTGGGTTCCTGCGGTCGCGCAAGCTGGCAGTTGAAGTAGTCCCACCAGAAGACGCATGGATAGCCATCGCCGGTGAGGATGAAGGAGTAGCCGAGCATTTTGTCGTTGACCACTTCATTGCCGCCCATGTCGTGATTCTCAACGAAGGTGACGGCGTTGAAAGGGCGCGCGGCGCTGACTGACTCACCATCGGTAAGGTTGCGCAGATCGTAGTTGAGCTTGTCGCACACATCCTTGAGCTTGTAGCGAAGCGGGAAGTCGAATGCGGCAATCTGCTGATCGGTGACCGAGCGCACCTCGTCGAGCCAGCTGTCGATATCTTCCGGGCCTGACCAGTACTCGCCAACAACGAATGGTGTGAATTCGACATTGTCCCGCTTCTGGTATTGATACTTTGCCAGCAGGCCGATCATCCACGCGCCGAAGCCCTTGACGAAGTCGAAGCGCAAGCCGTCGAAATCGAGCTCCTCAATCGCCAGGCGGGCGTATTCAAACATCGCTTCGTACACGCGCGGATTGCGATGGCAGAGATGAGGAAAGCCCGCGAATTGCTCGCCTTCGATCATGACGCGCTCGTAGCGGCAGGGATGAAAACAGTTCCAGTCGCGGGGAAATTTGCCACTCTTTGGAGCGAACTTTGTCCATCGCTTCTTGCCATCCAACGGGTTGATCTCTTCCTCGTCGGCGCCGGAGTTATGGTTGATCACCATGTCGGCGATGGCGCCCATCTTGTGCTCGTGAATTGCACGAATGAGCTTTTCAAGCTCGGCGCGATTGCCGTAGGCAGTCTTGACTGATCCCTTTTGATCGAGATCGCCGAGATCGAAGTAATCGTATGGGTCGTAGCCATTGGATTCCGGAACAGCAGCTTTGCTGAAGGGCGGAAGCCACAGCGAATTGAATCCTGAGGCAGCGAGCGCCGGAACTTTTTCGGCGACAAAATTCCACCACTCGCCACGCTTGCCTTCCTTGACAGGCGCATCCCAGTAGAACGCCTGCATCATCACGGCCATGTGCACTCCTGTTGATCGAGCGTCGTTCTCGAATGCCGCAGAGCCGCACACGAAAATGGTTGTCGATATTTATTGATTGAATGCCAACGAACAGAATCACCTTCGCCACAGAGGAAGCGTGACCAAGTGGAGCGGGCGACGAATGCCCAACAGTGATTTGTTGCAGATTTGTGCGTTCGGGTTTTCTCGCGATTTTTCCAATTTTTATCGAATCAGGTGCAAGATCAAATCTTTTTTTCACGAACAACCGCAGGAAGCGTGCGTGCTTCAAAGCATCTGTTGTTGGGCTAGGAAGACAACAAGTCTTCAGGAGGTGAGCATATGCTCTGGACCATTTTTGTCATTCTGCTGGTACTGTGGCTGCTCGGCATCGTGAGTTCCTACACGCTGGGCGGGTTCATCCACATACTGCTGGTGTTGGCGCTGGTCGTACTGGTGTTGCAGCTGGTCTCCGGCCGCAGAACTGTTCTTTAAAGCGCAGGATCGGTTGCAAGTTTCAACCGCGGAACGGGCACAATGGTGTGCCGCATAACCAGATTCAAATCAATATCCACGGAGGTGGAAGATGAATAAGGACACGGTTAAGGGTACGATCGACGACGCTGCAGGACGCGCAAAGCGCCAGGTGGGCGAGTGGACTGGCGACACCAACGCACAGGTGGACGGCGCCGCGCAACAGATCAAGGGCAAGGTTGAGAAGGCTGTAGGCAATGTGAAGGACGCAGCCAAGGACATCAACAAGAATGCCCAAACCAACGTGGAGCGCGACAACGAGGCGCGCGAGCGCCAACGCCACGAGGAAGAACACAAGCACCACCAGACGATTGGCAGCTAGAGCTGTCCACGCAACCTTCCTGAAGCTGAGTTGCGGCTGATTCGGAGTTTTCTTTTCTGAAGCGCGTGCTTCCCCCGGCATGCCATTCAAGGAGAACTTCCGGTCAGCCGCATTTTTCTGCTCGCACGAAAAACTGCCGTGGTCGATTTGATACAGCCACCACTCACGCTCGCGTGAGCAACTGAAGTTAGGAGCGTGAACCCGTGAACAAGGACAGAGTAAAAGGTACCATCGACGAAGTGGTTGGAAGCGCCAAGCGTGAATTTGGCAAACTGACCGGAAACACCGGAACCCAGGTAGAAGGCGCCGTTCAGCAGCTGAAAGGCAAAGTCGAGAATGCCGTTGGCAAGCTGAAGGATGCCGGGCACGACGCGCAGGCCAAAATCAATGCATCGGATAACTCGAACGGACCCGTGCTGGTGGTGCATCGGGAAGTGGTGATCTCGGACGATCGCATCCTTCCGTAGCCGCGGATAGGTCGCCTCGATCTCCATTCGATCCAGGGACGCTTTTTCGGCGAATTCTCGATGAAAAGATATTCCATGCGGCTTCGCCGCATGGAAATGGAATGGAATCTTCTTGCGTGTCCGGGTATACTGACCGCAAGGCGGCGCCTATTGACCTGCGCTGCTTTGAAGCGAGGTGCGTCTTCCGCAGGGACTCCGGTTCACTGACGTTCGACGTTACCCCATCGGAGACGAACCGGTGGCGCGCAGTGGCCCGCGTGCTCCGAAGTCCCATGGACGCACTGAGTTGCGCCCTCCTTCCTTCCTCCTGTGTTCTCTGCGGCTCCCCACTGCCGCAGCTTTCTTCCGCGCCAATTTGCGAAGTTTGCTGGACCGAGTTTCCGGTTCAGAGCGGAGCTGCGTGCGCTCGCTGCGGCGATACGCTCGGGATTCCGGCTAAAAATCAGCAGGGTCAGGGGCTTTGCCGCGCCTGCCGCATGGCACCGCCGCCGTTTGTCCGCGCCGTGGCCTATGGGCTTTACCAGGACCGCATGAAGGCGGCCATCCACGCGCTCAAGTATGACCGGCTGCATCCGGCTGCCAAGGGATTGGGCCGGATGCTGGCCGTGGCCATTGCGCAGCTTGAAAACGAGGCCCCGCCGGAGATGCTGGTGGTACCCGTGCCGCTGCACCGTTCAAAGCATGCCGAGCGCGGATTCAACCAGGCGCGCTCTCTGGCCGCGCATGCGCTGGAATCGCTGCGCAAGACGCATCCGCAGTGGCGGCTTACGCTGGCCTCGAGCACGCTGATGCGATTGCGCGCGACAGAGAGCCAGGCCGGCCTGAGTCCGCGCCAGCGGCGATTGAATGTGCGCAGCGCATTCTCTGTATCCGATCCGGCCCTGGTGAAGGACAGGCACGTTCTGCTCATCGACGATATCTTCACCACCGGCGCTACGGCACGCGCCGCGGCAACCGCGCTGACCAAAGCCGGCGCGGCCTCAGTATTTGTGGCCACGCTGGCAAGGGCGCGGCTGATCAATCAAATCGGGCCGAATCAACTCGGCGCTAAGGACTGGCAAATTGAACCGGGCAACTGGCCGGACGCAACCGTGCAGCAGGCAAGCATTTATTCATCGCAAGACCAACCATCTTTTGAATGAGGGGAAGAGATGTCGCTGGGAAAAGCCATGATTCATGCGCGAAAGCAGAAGTCCATTGTGAAGGCCGCGGCATACGCCGGGGACTACGCCCAGGTTCAGCCGACGCACATGCTGCAGATGCCTGTGCTGGTGCTCAACGCCTCGTATGAGCCGATCAACATATGCGGCGCACGGCGGGCGCTGGTGCTGGTGCTCAAGGGCATAGCGCGCACTGAAGAGGAGCATGGGCTGACGCTTCATGCGCAGAGGACTCGCGTTCCCATGCCTTCGGTGATTCGCCTGCTCGAATACCGGCGCATTCCCCACCAGACGCGCGCCCTCTCGCGCAAAAATATTCTGCTGCGCGACCGCAACACCTGCCAGTACTGCGGCGTGGTGCTCTCTTCAAGCGAGCTGACGCTGGACCACGTGATTCCGCGGTCGCGCGGCGGCAACTCGACGTGGGAGAATCTCGTTGCCTGCTGTCATAGCTGCAACCGCCGCAAGGGTAACCGCATGCTGCACGAGATTGACGACATGGTGCTGATGCGGGATCCGCGGCCATTCTCGCTGCACACCAGCCGGCAGATCATGCGCATGCTGGGGCGCGGGGATGACCGGTGGAGAAAGTATCTCTTTTATTAAGGCAGTTGCAGTTGTAAGTGACTGGTGGCCATGGGGCGGGAAACGCTGATCCCTGGCAACTTAAAACTGACAACTGGCACCTTCACAGAAAATCCTTCTTCCTCGACTGAATGAAGAAGGTCCCGCCAAGCAGCAGCGCGATCAAAGCAAACTCGATAGCCAGCAGAATGGTTGCCGTCGAGTTCCAATAGATCGCCGTCCCATACAATCCATTCGTGATGCTGGGTATGTGAGCCACTAGATACCCGACGACATTGAGTGCCACGTTGCCCACCACCATGGCGGAGATCGCCCAGCCCTTGGACTCGGTGATCAGGGCCACCCCAACCATCAGGCAGGTGCTCACCAGGATCTCGACTGCCATGATGATGGTGAAGGCAAAAAAGCCGTGGATAACCGGCGCGGCCAAGATCAAGGCCACGCTTCCCGCGAGTATGGTCAGCCAGAACGGGACGAAGATCAGCAGGTTGCCCACGATCTTGGAGGTGGTGTACTCCAGATAGGAGATGGGCAGGCTCATGGTAAACGCGAGGGTCTGATTCTCCCGCTCTCCGAGCACGTTGCCCATCACCGTTATTGCGCTGATCATCACCAGGATCGTGACAAGAAGAATGAGACCGATGGTGAAACCGGGTTTGCCGCCGTAGACAACGATGCCCAGCGACAATGCGCCGCCCGCCAGCGCGAGCAGAATCGCGCGCCGCTGAAAATACCAGTCCTTGAGAATGAGACTCCTGACGATTGAATAGTTCATGCTGTGAGCCGCTCCCTTCTACTGTGCACGTTGGCTACAAAAATCTCTTCCAGGGTCATGGTGTCCACGGCCTGCACGGTGGCGCCCAGGTCGTTGCATGCCGAGACCATGGCTGGTTCGAATCGATTGGTGGTGAGCACCGGGAGCCGGCTGCTTCCGGCCACTTCCACAACACCGGGCAGGCGCGGAACCGCTCCATCTGGCGGAAGCACGAGCCGCAACCTGCGCCAGCGATCGAGGAAGGCTTCCTTGTTGTCGGAATCAATGATCCGGCCCCGGTCGATGAACGTGATCTGATCGGAAATCTGCTCCACATCCAGAGTGTTGTGCGAGGAAAACAGGATCGTCCGGTCCTCGTCGGCGAGAACGGCCATCAATTCTCCGAGAACTTCCATGCGCGCAACCGGATCGAGTCCGGTGGTTGGCTCGTCGAGCACCAGCAGCCGCGGACGCCGCGCCAGCGCCAACAGCAGCGCCGCTTTGACCCGCTGGCCATGGGACAGGCCCTTGATCTTCTGCTGCGGCTTGAGGTCGAAGCGCCGCGCCAGTTCCTCGGCATATTTCTGGTCCCAGCGCGGATAGATCGGCCGCATGAAGTCCATGTGCCATGCCAGCGTTGCCGCTCCGTAGAGCCGCATATCTTCCGATACAAATCCGATATCGAGTTTTGCCGCCGCCTGATCGTCAGGCATCGAATGCCCGAGTACTCGAACCGATCCGGCATCCTGGTGGACCAGTCCCATCAAGATGCGGATGGTTGTCGACTTGCCCGCGCCGTTTGCCCCGATGAAGCCCATGATGCTGCCCGCGGGGAGTTCAAGGTCAATGTTTTCGAGCGCAAAGTGAGGGTATTTTTTACTCACCCCCTCGAATTGAACGGATAGGTCACTCATACAATCTCCTTCGTAAGCCGGGACTCGGCGAGCCGGTCTGTGGCTTCTTTCGTGCGACGCGCAATCTCTTCGCTGCTCAATCCGAGCAAATCACCGAGGCGCGCCACCTCATCGAGACGTTCTGATAATTCCTCGTGATAGATCTGCGGAGTCAGATTTTGATTGGGGGCAACGACCGACCCTTTGCCTTGCTGTGTCAGAATGACGCCCTCGCGCTCCAGCTCGAGGTAGGCGCGTTTGATGGTGATCACGCTAACGCGCAGATCCATTGCAAGCTGACGAATGGACGGAATCTCGTCGCCGGGCGCCCATTCTCCCACGGCCACGCGCTGCTTCACCTGATCCATGATCTGCAGGTACATCGGCCGACCGTCTGATTGCGAAATGACGATGTCACTGTGCATGTCAATATACTGAGTATACACAGTTCATATGCACAGTCAAGAATTATTTTGGGCGAGGGGTTCTTTGAGAGGTTTAGGAAGCCGAAACCAGGGCTGAGGAGGCTTTCAGGATGTCGCATTCCGTCCGAAGGGCACGACCTGGAGCGTCAGACCTTAATCCCTGGTCCCTGTTCCCTTCGTCCCTGCTTCTTCACTTCGGCAATTGCGACGTGTCCCAGCCGCCGCCGAGAGAGCGGATCAGGCCTACGCTGTCGACGAACTGGCGGGTTTGCAGGTCGACCGCGGTGCGCTGGTTCTGGATCAGAGTGGCTTCGGCGGTGAGGACTTCAAGATAGCTGGTTGCTCCGCCTTTGAAGCGCTGGTTGGAGATATCGAACGAGTGCCGGGCCGAGTCGACCGCCTTCTGCTGCGCGACCGATTCCTGCTCAAGAATGCGCAGGCCGGAGAGCTGGTCTTCCACATCTTCAAAGGCCAGGAAGATGACTCCCTTGTAGCCGGAGACCTGGGCCTCGTAGGTGTGGCGCGCCTGGTCAGTGAGGGCGTGGCGCTGGCCGGCGTCGAAGAGCAGTTCCGTGGCCTGGCCGCCGAGAGACCAGAGCGCGCTGGGTCCCTGGATCCATGTGCCGGCGTGGGTGCTCTCGAAGCCGCCCGTACCGCCCAGGGTGATGTTGGGATAGAAGGCGCTGATGGCAATGCCGATTTGTGCGTTGGCGGCGGCGGTGCGACGCTCTGCGGCAGCGATGTCGGGACGGCGTTCAAGCAGTTGCGACGGTACGCCAAGGGGAACTTTAGGGAGCGGGAGATCGAGAGGCGAAAAGGGAATGCTGAAGCTGGGCAGCTTGTAGTCGGCGATGGTGCCTACGGCGTGCTCGAACTGGGTGCGGGCTACGCTGAGATCGATGAGCTGCGCGCGCACGGT
This sequence comes from Occallatibacter sp., assembly GCA_050014515.1. Lineage (GTDB taxonomy): Bacteria > Acidobacteriota > Terriglobia > Terriglobales > Acidobacteriaceae > Telmatobacter. The sequence goes on along the minus strand of JBEKDE010000089.1, from coordinate 5,307 downwards.
GTCGAGCTCGGTCTGGGCTTCGGCCACGTTCGCTTCAGTGCCGATGCCACCTTTCAGAAGGCGCTGGGTGAGATCGAGCTGGTTCTCGAGGTCGGTGATGTCGGAGCGGAGCAGCCTGATGTCGGAATCGAGGCCGCGAAGCTGGAAGTAGTCGGTGGCCATGTCCGCCTCGAGGGTCAGGCTGACATTGGCCATATCAGCGGAGCTGGCCTGGGCGTTTTCGCGGGCGGCCTCGACTGTGCGGCGGATGCGGCCCCAGAAATCAGGCTCCCAGCTGGCCTGGCCTTCGATGATGAGGTCGTTGTAGTTTGTTGCAGTGCTGGGCGTGGTCAGCGGCTTGTTGGCCGAGTTCTTGTAATGCGTGACGGACGGACCCGCGGAGAGCGTGGGAAAGAGTGCAGAGCGAGCGATTGCTACCTGGTCGCGCGCGGCGAGGTAGGTCTGAAGCGCCTGGCGCACTCCCTGGTTGTAGCCGGCAATTCGCTCCTCAAGCTGGTTGAGCTGGGGATCGTTGTAAATCTCCCACCACTTGCCTTTGAGCATGCCGTCAGAAGGGTTGGCCGCGGACCAACCGCCGTCTGGCGGGTTGGGCGGAGGAACGACGACCGCGGAGGCGCCAGTCTCCTTGTAGGCAGGGGGCGCGGTGTAGGTGGGGCGCGAGTAGTTGGGGCCGACGGGCTTGCAGCCGGCGAGCGGAATGAGGACGACTAAGCACGAGGCAATAAAGAGCGCACTGGACGCAGGGGCTAAAGCCCATTTCCTTTTTCGATTTTCAATGGCACGACTGAAGTCGAGCCCCTTCGCACAGCTCACCTGCCGGTTCATTGGGACCAGTCTTTCGGCAGAGGCTGAACCCTGCGCGGATTCCATTTGCCTGGTGCCCATCGCTACTTGCCTCCCGCTTCGGCTTTGGCGCCGGGGCTCTCGACGAAGACTTTTTCGCCTTCGATGAGCGAGTCGGGCGGGTCCTGGATCACCTTGTCACCCGCGGCGAGGCCGCTTACGATGACCACCGTGGCGCCATCGTCTTCGCCAATAACCACCGGAACCAGGTGCGCGATGTCGCCATTGACCACCAGGCCAAGGCGCGTGCCTTCCCTGCGGAAGATGACCGCTGCTGCCGGAACAATGAACGTGGGTCCAGCGGAGGGCGTCTTGAAGTGGACCTGGGCGAGCGAGCCAGGCAGCAGTTCTCCGTTGCGATTGTCGACGTCGACCTCCACCAGCAGCGTGCGGCTTACCGGATCAATGGCGTCGGCGGTGCGGACGAGCGTTCCGTGAAAAATCTTGCCTGAGTACTCGGCGAATGTGAGGTCGATCTTTGAGCCTCGCTTCACGTTGCTGGAGTAAGCCTGGGGCAGGTTGGCGTAGACGCGCAGGGTTTGCGTGGCCTGCATGTGGAAGAGCTCGCTGGGGCTGCCTTCGGTGATGAGCTGGCCGGTGTCAATGTTGCGCGCGGTGACCACGCCGTCAAAGGGCGCATAGACTTTTTCAAACGCCTGCAGTTCCTTGAGTCTCTGCACGTTGGCTTGAGCGGACTTGACCGCAGCAGCCGTTGCAGCAGCCTGGTTCACAAATGTGTCGGTGTCCTGCTTTGAAACCGCGTTGGACTGGACGAGGCCGGTGTAGCGATCTGCCTGAATGTGTGCGTTGTTGGCCGTGGCCTCGGCGGTCGCCAGGTCGTTCTCGGCCTGGGAGAGCTGCTGATCGAGCTCGGGCGTAGAGATTTCGGCCAGCAGCGCGCCCTTTTTCACACGCGCGCCGATGTCGTAGTACCACTTGGTCAAATAGCCGGAGGTGCGGGCGTAGATGGGTGCATCAGTGAACGCAGTCACGTTTCCGGGCAGCACAAAACTGTCTGTCGGCGCGCCCTGAGTGGCTGCAAGTGCAATGACCGAGGGCGCGGCCAGATCGTTGGTGTGCTGGGCGAGAACGACATTGGCCGAATGGCGGCTCCACAGGCCGTAGGCCGCCAGTGCAGCGGCGACGAGCAAAACAATCGCCACGCCTGCCAGCGCCTTGCTGCCGGAGATTGGCTTCTGCTCCGGTGCTGCCTCGTGATGGCCGCCTTCGGCAGCCCCGTGGGTGTTCGGTTTGGATTCGTTAGTCATGTTGAACGCTACTCCGAAAACTGGTCAAACTCGTCGAGGGTGCCGGCCCGTACTGAGCCTTCGGCCGCTTTGCGGCGGCTCTCAAGCCAGCCGTGCACGACAGAGAAGAATGCGGGAACAAAGAACAGAGTGGCCACGGTTGCCAGCAGCAATCCGCCGATGACCGCGCGGCCGAGGGGCGCGTTCTGCTCGCCGCCGTCGCCCAGCCCCAGAGACATGGGCACCATGCCGATGATCATGGCCAGCGCCGTCATTACCACTGGGCGCAGGCGGACAAAGCCGGCATTGAGAGCGGCGCGGCGCGCATCGCCCACCAGGATCTCCAACTGCTCACGGGCAAAGGTCACTACCAGGATTGAATTTGATGTTGCCACGCCCATGCACATGATGGCTCCGGTGAGTGCGGGCACGCTCAGCCGCGTATGGGTAAGGAACAGGAACCAGGCAATGCCGGCCAGTGCGGCGGGCAGCGCCGCAATAATCAGGAACGGATCAAGCCACGACTGGAAGTTCACGACGATGAGCAGGTAGACCAGCAGGATGGAGAACGCCAGGCCGCCGAGCAGGCCGACGTAAGACTTACGCATGGTCTCGCTCTGGCCGCGCAGAATGAAGTGCGAGCCGCGCGGCAGATCGCCCTGATGCTTTTTGATGATGGCTTGCATTGCTCGCGTCACTGTGCCGAGATCGGTGCCGTCGACATTGGTGTAAATGTCCAGCACCGGCTGCACATTGTAGTGGCTGACGGTGCCGAGTTCCGTGCCGGGGACGATGGTGGAAACATTGCCCAGCACGTTGACCGGTGTTGGCGTGCCTGGCACGGCCGTCGCCGGAGCACCCGGCATGGTTGCGCTTGCTGTTCCGGTTGGGCTGGATGCCGTGGTCTGCGTGGCGCCGGTCACCGGCAGGCTCTTGAGCGCGGCTACCGAGTCGAGCCGGTACTGCGGAGACTGGACGGCCACATTGTAGGTAACGCCGGTCTTCGGATCCAGATAGAAGTTGGGCGTTGTCTGGAAGCTGCCGCTCAACGACACGAGAATGCTTTGCGCAACGTTAGCCTGCGTGAGGCCGATGTCCTGGGCGCGCGTGCGGTCCACGTTGACCGTCATATTCGGGTAATCGAATGGCTGCTGAATGCGCGCGTCGGTTGCGCCGGGGACATGGCGCACTTCATCGAGCATCTTCTCCGCGAGTGTACGGTTGCCGTAGAGGTCGGGGCCGACAACCTGGATATCGATGGGCGCGGACAATCCGAAGTTGAGAATCTGGGTGACGATGTCGACGGGCAGCACGTAGAAGGTGACGCCGGGATACTGGCGGTTGAGCACGGTGCGCAGCTTCTCAACGTAGTCGTTGGTGGGGTGGTGGTCTTCGCTGAGCTGCACCTGGATATCGGCGTCGGCGGGGCCAATGGGCGCCGAGGTCGAGTAAGAGAGATTCAAGCCGGAGTAGGGCAGCCCGATGTTGTCGACGATCGTGACCACTTCCTTGGCTGGAATCTGCTCGCGGATGGTCTGATCGATATGGTCGCAGAGCAGAGCAGTCTCTTCGATACGGGTACCGGTGCGGGCGCGAACGTGAATCTTGAACTGGCCGGCGTCGACGTTGGGAAAGAAGTCCTGACCTAGCGGAGGTGTGAGAAGAACTACTGAGCCGACCGCAAACAGCGCGAAGAGAATAAGGAAGACGCGCGCGTGATCAACGCATAAAGTGAGGAGGCGCAGATAGCCGAGACGCAGTTTGGTAAATCCCTTCTCAAAGCCTAGCTGAAAGCGAACGAAGGGATTGCGGCTGACGTGCTTCTTCATTTCCTGCGCGTCGTCGTGCTCCTTGAGCAGGTACTTGGCCATGGTGGGCACGACGGTTCGGCTGAGCAGGTAGCTGGCGAGCATGGCGAATACGACGGCTTCGGCCATGGGCACAAACAGGTAACGCGCCACGCCGCTCAAGAAGAACATCGGCACAAACACGATGCAGATGGCCAGCGTTGAGACCAGCGCGGGAGTGGCGATCTGCGCGGCTCCGTCGAGGATGGCCTGCTCAATCTCCTTGCCCGACTCGAGGTTGCGATTGATGTTCTCGATTTCTACGGTGGCGTCGTCAACCAGGATGCCTACGGCAAGGGCAAGTCCACCGAGGGTCATGATGTTGATGGTCTCGCCGAGCGCGTAGAGCATGATGAGCGAGCAAAGGATCGACAACGGAATGGAGACCGCGATGATGACCGTGGAGCGGAAGCTGCCCAGAAACACCAGGATCATGACGGCGGTGAGGCACGCCGCGATGATCGCTTCGCGAATAACGCCGTTGATGGCGCCGCGTACAAAGATCGACTGATCAGAGAGCGAGCTGATTTTGAGCTGGGGCGGTAGCTGGCCTTTGATGTTGGCGAGTACGCTCTGTACCCCCTTGATGATGTCGAGCGTGGACGACGAGCCGGTCTTCAGAATGCTCATGAGCACGCCGCGCCGGCCGTTGACGCGGACGATATTGGTTTGCGGCGGATAGCCGTCGCGCACATGGGCCACGTCGCGGATGTAGATCATGGCGCCATTGACTGCCTTGATCGGCATGTCGTTCAGATCGTTGACAACGGAAGGCGCAGAGTTGGTTTCGATCGCATACTCGAAACGATCCACTTTCATCGTCCCGGAGGGCGCAATAATGTTTTGCGCATTGACAGCGTTGACCACGTCGACCGGCGATAGGCCCTTGGCCTGAAGCGCATGGAGGTCGAGATCAACCTGAATCTGTCGCTGCTTGCCGCCGTAGGGGTAGGGTGTTTGCGCGCCTTCGACTGTCGCCAACTGGGTGCGGATGTTGTTCTGGCCCAGATCGTTTAACTGCTGCTCGTTGAGACCCTCGCCGCTCAAACCTAATTGCAGCACGGGGACGCTGGAGGCGTTGTACTGGATGATGAAGGGCGGAGTCGAACCGGGCGGCAGACTGCGAAGCTGCACCTGGCTGATGGCCGTTACCTGAGCAACGGCGTTGCCAACATTCACGTGAGGCTGGAAGAATATCTTGATCACACCGATGCCGTTGAGCGACTGCGATTCGATGTGCTCGATGTCGTTGACCGTGGTGGTCATTCCGCGTTCGCTGTTTGAGACAATGCGGGTGGACATTTCCTGGGCTGACAGGCCGGTGAAGTTCCACACCACGGTGACCACGGGAATGTCGATATTCGGAAAGA
>JBEKDE010000088.1:0-20072 GCA_050014515.1 Occallatibacter sp. | reverse complement strand
GTAGTACGTGTTGCCCTCGCGTCCGATGGAAGGATCGTGGGTGATGGGATAGTCGCCGCTGAGCGTCAGAGCTTGTGGCGCTGGAGCCTCGGGTTTCTGGCCATGCAGCGGCGAGGCGAGGACAACAACAGATGCGGCAGAAAGCAGGAAACTAAAGCGCATGAAAGAGCTCTCCTTGTTCGACGAGGGCTTTGCCGACATCGGTTTCACGGTAAAGCAAACGTTTACTCCACCAGGCATTCGCGCCCATGTCGAGCCGTCAAATGCTGCCTGCATCGAGCTGAGGCTTGAATCCTGGAAACATCACGACAGCCTTCTCTTGATTTCAGTGCAACAGGAACTACCTGTCGATTGATGAGTTCCCTGGCCGACTGAATCCCAGGATTGGCGAATTGCATACGCAGCCGGTAGCAATTTCACTCCGCACTACTTCTGTCGCTTACCGTGTATTCCCTGGCACAGAGAGGATGGCTTCCTTGTCCGATTTTGAAGGCACACCAATCCTAAGCGGAGCGAATATCCGCTGAATATGGTACAGGTGTACGATGGTATGGACCCGGGCTTGAAGTCTAGTAATTGGAACCGGATCGCTTCGCAGTCACTGAGGAAACGATAGACAAGGCATGAAATTGGCCACACGAGCGTGGATGGCAATTCGGGTTCCGCAGGTCTTCCTGACCATTGCGCTCAGTTCTGCACAGGTGGCATTCATCGGCTGTCGGCGGCCGATGCCGACGATTGCGGTCGTCCCGCGCACATGCGGCACATTGCTTTGGGAGGCCGAACACACTGGTGTTGAGCGAACCGCTTCTGGATATGGATTAAACGTTTACTGGAACGCGCCCATGCGCGATGACGATGTGCAGGGTCAGATCGAAATCCTGAAGCGCGCGCTCGAACACGGCGCCAAGGGCCTGATCGTTTCCCCGGTTGAGGCCTTGCCGTTGCGCATCTCCATTCACCGGGCGCTTCTCGCGGGGACACCGGTGGTCGTGGTCGGCACGGACCTGGGACTTCCCCCGGGTAAGAATCTCGCCTATGTGCTGAATGACGAACACAGTGGCGGCCGAATGGCGGCGCTACGAATCGGCGCGCTTCTGCAAGGCCAGGGAACTGTCGCCGTGCTGGGTATCAGCAATCAACTGACGAGCACTGCGGATCGTGCCCGAAGCCTTGAATCGACTTTGGCCACGGAGTTTCCTCAGATCCATGTTGTCTTCCGCAGCCTGGCCTTGCCTACTGTCTCGCAGGAACAACAGGTTGCAGAGAAGTTGCTCGTCGAATACCCCCATGTCGATGCAATTGTCGCCTTGACCGAGTTTTCGACGCGCGGAACTTACTATGCCCTGACTGAGTTTAATAAGACCTCCTCAATCCACCTGGTTGCATTCGACCAGAACCTGTTGGTACCGCTTCGAACAGGGGGAATTGATTCTGTCATTATGCAAAACACAAATCAGATGGGCCGCGCGGCAATGAAGCTGATGGAGGAAGAGCTGCATGGAGGAGCCCAACAACAATATGTGACGCTTCAACCTCAGCTGGTTACGCGCGAAAACATCGATTCGGATGGAGTGCGGGAGATCCTCGACCTGGGATGGTTCAACAAGTGAGGAGCAAGGCTTGACGCGACATCCATTCAGGTGGTGGCTCCGATGGGCGGCGATCGCGTCCCTCATTCTCTTGTCTGCAGGAACTGCGGTCAAAATTGCCTACGTCAGTTGGACCGACCGCGAACCGCGTTTTCACGACTCTTTCGGCCGTGATGGAAACGGTGAGCCGCTGCAGGGCGGGTGGCAGGCATTTGGCGGCACCTGGCAGGTGGTCAACGGCGCCATGCAAAACATCTCAGACGACCGCGGCGCCAAATTGATGAATGGCTCCACTCATTGGCAGAATTACGTGGTGGAGGGAGACATCCAACTTCTTGGCGAAGGCGGGGATGCAGGCTTTTTGATTCGTGCTTCTCAGGAGGAAGTCGGAGTCGACTCCTATCACGGATACTTCGCTGGCCTGCGAGACCTGGACGACACCCTGATTCTGGGCCGCGCGGACTACGGTTGGCATGAATACGAGGCGATTCCGGTTCAACCGGGCGTGTATACGCGAACGTGGTATCACCTCAAGGTTCTTGCCTTTGAATGCAGGCTTGTGGCCAGCGCTGCTACTTCGGAAGGGAGAACGACGATTGCCACGTTTCAGGATCCATCGTGTCTCGAAAATGGAAGATTCGGGCTGCAATCCTATTCAACGGGCGCGTTGTGGCGCAACGTGGAGGTTCGGGCGGCAACGAGGAGTGATCTGGATGAAATGCTCCGTGCGCGAGGACCCAATGCACCGGAACACGAGAACTCCTGGCCTGGGAGCCAGGACACATGGTCCGAACTGCGTTTCTTTGAACCCATGCGACGTGAGCTGCAAGACCACAAGGCGGACCTGAACGCACTATCGATCGCAAATCTGCGTTTGCTGCCTCCCAGTCATCCCTCCCTGGTAACTGTTCATGGCGTCGTGACGCTCGTCTCGCCGGTTCTTTTTGTACAAGACTCCACCGGCGGGATTGCCATTCATATTGCTCATACCAACAAACCGGTCCAGATCGGCGACGCAGTGGAAGCTCGCGGCGATGCGGAGTTGGGTGACTTCAGTTCGGTGCTCAACAATGCGGATGTGCGACTCCTTTGGTCACATACACCAGTGCCGCCGGTGGCAGTCACTGCATCCCAGGCAGCCACTGGGACCTTCGATGCGCAGTACATTGAGACCGAGGGAAGGCTGGTTTCAAAACAACGAACTGGCGGACGATCCGTCGAGCTCAGGTTGGACGAGGGAAGTCAATCATTCGTCGCAATTGCGGAGTACCCGAGCCTGGCAGAGACGCTGGATACGCTCAAACTCGGAAGCCGGCTGCGACTACGCGGTGTTTGCGTTACAGATCGATCGTTTGCCCAGGGTGAAATGCCTTTCGCATTGCTGATGCGCTCGGTAGAAGACGCAGAGATGATCGAGCCTCCACCGTGGTGGAACACGCAGCATATTGTCGAACTGATCATCGGGCTGTTGGCACTTTCTTTCTCACTTCAGTTTGCTTATACATCGGCAAAACGGTCCAGCCTGCGCGCGGTGATTGAAGAGCGCGAGCGGCTCGCGCTTGAGATGCACGACACTCTGTCACAGAGCTTTGCCGGTTTGGGTTTCCAGCTCGAAGGCATTTGCGGAGGCGTCGAACCGGGAACTCCGATGCGCAGAAAGCTGGAAGCGACGTTGGACCTGGTGCGATTTGGGCATATTGAGGCGAGACGCAACATCGCCGCCTTGCGGCCCGGCAACCTGGAAAAAATGGGATTGGCGAAAGCGCTGGAGGAAGCAGCGCGCGCGATCGTCCAGGACGGTCCGATTGCGATACGCATGTCCATGCGGGGCGAGCCGAAACAGCTTCCTCTTCGGATTGGAGATGTGTTGTTTCGAGTGGGCCAGGAAGCGATTGCCAACGCTGTGAGGCATGCTCGGCCGCGAACCATTCAGCTGCATCTGGTCTATGGAAGAAGTTCGGTAAAGCTCAGAGTGAGAGATGATGGCGATGGATTCAATTCTCACGGTGAGATGGCTGGCTTTGGCATTCGCGGTATGAAACGTCGCGCAGAGAGTATCGGCGCGAGCTTTCGCATTCGCAGTTCGCCGGGCCATGGAACATCGGTAGCGGTGCGCGCAATGACGCCTAAGACTCTCTTGTCCTCATGGTGGTGGCGAGTTGCGCGAATGGGAAGATGGAGGCGATGGTTGCATGGATAAAAGCGTTGAACAGAGTCCTCTTCGGATCCTGATTGTGGACGATCATCCGATCGTGCGCGCCGGGCTGGTAACCCTGCTTGAAATGGAAAGCGGATTTGAACTGGCCGGGGGAGTGGATGGCGGAGAAGAGGCGCTCGCGTTTCTCGATCGGCATCCTGTCGATGTTGTGCTGTTGGATATTCGAATGCCAAAGGCGTCTGGTCTGGATGTGTTGCCCGCCATACTGAAGCGCGACTGTGCTCCGAATGTTCTGATACTTTCGAGTTTCGACTATGAAGAAGACATCTACAGGGCCGCCAAGGCGGGCGCCCGTGGATACCTGATGAAGGACTCAACGCGCACGCAAATTGTAGAAGCGATTCAAACCGTGGCAAGTGGAGAGCTGCACTTCCCCAAGAGCATTGCGGCACGCCTTCTCGAGCGCGAAGGGCGTTCCGGCCTGAGTCCGCGCGAGAAGGACGTGTTGCAGATGATTGCCAAGGGGCTCACCAACAAGGAGATTGCTCGCGTACTGTTGATCAGCCAGTTTACGGTTCGGACTCATGTGAAACATATCCTGCAGAAACTGGAAGCAAGCGATCGGACTGAAGCAATCTCGATCGCAATGCAGCAGGGCATACTCTCGGTGAGCTCCTAAGCGCAAAGGATGTGTAGGCATGATTCGACGAGATCCACAAGCAGGATGGAGAGTCCATGCGCAATTCCGCCCTGGCCGATTCAAGGCGCAAACGCTTTAATCTCGATCAGGCGGAAGGAATCCGGAATCGGTGGATTCGTGAAAATGACTCGCAACTCCTGCGTGGAAACTGCTGGAAACTCGATCCTGTTGACACCGTTTGCGAGGGGTTTTTCAGGAGAGCGCTTCTGCCCGGGAATATCCTGCCATGAGTTCGCCGTCCTATATTGCAACTCGTACGCGGATGGCGCCTGATAATGTTCGCCGTTCCCGAAGAAGTAAAGCTCGATTGAGCCGACCGTGCGGCTCTGCTTGAAAGCGACCGAATACCAACTGCTCGGGCTTTTGTCTGCCGCGTCGGGTGACCATCCATTTGGATTCTCGGGAAAGAACCACATCCGGCCATCAATGGCTTCAGCAATCGCTTGAGGTGAAACACTCGACGATGCGGTTGCACTCGGTCCGTCGGGCCATCCGGGATTGACCGCGTAGTCTACTGGCATTTTGAAATCTCTTCGCGCCGCCGCGACAGAAGCCTTGTCCGGTAACGCAATCTCCACCCGCCCCAATGGCCCGGGACCGAAGGCCCGCTTCCCGTCTACGAAGACTGAGAGTCCGCGGCCTCTCCCATACCGGCTGCCGTCCGCATCAAAGATCGCCGTCACCTCATGGCCGTGATACAGAACCCCCTGTACTCCAAAATAGCGAATGGGCGGGGTACCAGGCGTCGTCTCGGTGGGCAGCAGAGGATTGATTTCAAGTATCTCGTCCGCTCGCGGACGAATCCCTATCAATCCGCTGAGAATCAAATCAACATAGGTTGAGTGGCTATAGTGATGCGAGCGATCCAGGCCAACGATGGGTCCGCCGGTATCCGGATTGTAGTCTTCTTGAATATCCGGATGACCGGGCGAAATGAAGTGTTGCTGAGTGTACTGCCGTAGCAGGTGAAGGTAATCAACCCGACTGATATCAGTCTGCTGATAATCGTTGAGAAGATTCGCAAGCGCGGTCAGAGCCTGCGAGGTTTGAAATGGCCACGACGGCCCATTCCACTGGCACTCAGGTTTTCCCGTCGCGCGGTCATATCGATACTGCGTCATATAGCGCGGGTAAGACGGCTCAACCGTGCGCATTCCGTCCGGGCCAGCCAGCTCCGCCGAGGACAGAAGGTGACGCCATGCAGCGGCATAATCCACTTGCCCGGTTTGCCCATCGACAGGTTTTGGCGGAAGGTCGTAAAACCAGGGAAGGTATCCGGCCAATTCGCGGCCACGGATAAAATCGCCCTTCTTCACAAAGGGCGTGGTTCGCTGATAGCGATCAGTAAAGTGCTGCAGGCTGCGATTCCAAAGCTGTTCGAGCACAGCGCCACGGATTCTCTCCGCACGCTGCCGATAATCAGCGGCGACATCCGGTTTTCCAGCCAACTCTGCAAACCGCGCAATGGCCAGAGCGTTGGCATATTGATAGCTGTTGATGGTCGGGCGATATGCATATCCGCCCTTGAAGCCGTTGCGATTTTCGTCGCTGCTTGCCTGCGCGGAAAAACCCGCTCCCGATGCGTCGATTGAAGAAATCGTATACTCTGTTGCGTCAAGCACCGGCTCAATCCAATACAGATTCCTTTGCCGATCAAGATGATCGTCCCAAAGGTTGAAGATGTACTGCATCGTGTCGAGATGACGCAGGCCCGGCCCCACATCGCCAGTCACGCGCGTGCTGCTCTCGGTGGCGGCAGCGACGGACTCAGAGAAATGGCGATCATTTCCTGCGCCTGTGTAAAGGTGATCGATGAGACTGTCGACAATCGCGGGGTCTCGCAGCCAACGTCCTTCCATGATGTGAAAGGAGGCCGAATCGTTGAGGTCCGTGTACGGTTCACGCGCCCACGGCACATCGGTGAGGAATTCGAGAACCGTTGTTCCCTGCGGTCCGATCTCGCGAATATGAGAGCGATAAAGCTTCCAGCGATAGTAATAAATCTGCTGGATCGCTGGATCGTCAATCTCGACAAACGGAATGTTGCGGAGAAACCAGGGAGCGTCGGCGCCGAAGTTTTCCTGAGCCAGTTTCTCTCGCGGCAGCAATGGCTCGCGGTCCTGGGTGGCCTGCCCTGCAAGAGATCCTGCTGTGAGAAGAGATGCCGAAATAAGTGTCGTGATTCCCAACCTGGCACGCATGAAAACCTCGGGTCAAAGCAGAAGCAGCCTGCAGCGCACATTGAAGTCATCGGTGAACGCGCGCAATAGGCCGCGAGCACTAGAGGCTGCCAGGTGTTTCAACAGCATCGCCGATAATAGAGATAACGTTTTCTTGTATAAATTATTCCACCCGCAGCGGGGAATCACCCATTTGGCTTATGCCAGGAGAAGCCCTGGAAAGATTTAGCTGACCATCGCGAGGACCTGTCGCAGATCCATGGTCGAGGATGAACTGGTTCCGCGCGGCATTCCGGGCCCAATGGCAACCGCTTCGTTGTGATCTTCAAACCAGATGAGGAATGCTGACTCGTTGGCGCCCGACAGCCGCTGCTGGTTGATCCATGTGTAGTACCCCCCCATGTCCGCATCGATCAATGAGCCTTCTGGATCCGTTTGTTGCCTGGCTCCGGAAAGGGCATCCGATAGCAGCTCATCCATAGAGCGCTCGCGCTGGCGGGGCGCAAAGCGAACCAGCAGCGTGACAGGCTGTGCCCGCCGTAGTGCTTCGCGTGCAGCCCACTGTGCGAACGTGGTGCTGTAGATTTGCGAGCCCGCGCCTTCGGTTAGTACGCGCACCTGAAACCTGCTGAGAATCGGGTTAGGTTCGGTGGCGCCCAGTTCGTCTGGTTGCATCCCCAGCAGCATGGTTCGAAGCGCCTCCGGCCCCATACTGCCAGACTGCGTCGCCGCCCGCATCTTGTGTAGCAACGCCAAGCGCATCGGCTCGAGCTCCGCGTAGGAGATGCAGCTGACTCCGTCCCACGCGCCCTCCAATCGCGAGCCACCGTCGATATACCAATGCCCGTATGGGAGCGGATGAGACTTCGCCCGCGCCATCACCGCCTGGCTAAGAAGCGCCGTTCCGTTCGCTGGAACGACCTTGCCGAAGTGAACGCCTTCAGGCTTCAGCTTTCGAAACAGAGGGTATCCGCTCTGCTCAACTCCCTGACCAACAACGACGATGCTCAATCGCCGCAGTGGCGGAGATGCTTCCGGATTGGCGGAGCGTAGTCTACGCTCGTATTCCTGCGCGGCGGCCTGGAAGGCATCCATCTGGCCAGTCGCCCAGAGCCACGCGGTGAGACTCTGCTCAAATTCGCCGGGCTGGTTTACCAAGGCAGACTTCCCAAACTGCGGCGGCGCGAAGCGCGCGAAAGAGGACATTGCCGCACTGAGTTGTTCTGCGTTGAGCGAATTCAGATAGGCGAACTGGTTGTCCAGATCCGTACGCTCGGCTGGAAACTTCCAGTCATAATCGATCACTTCACGCAGCAGGATGGGCAGAAAAACAAGCGGCAGCTCGCGGAGAAGCGCGAGGTTCCTTGTTGCGAGATCCCGTCCCTGGGGAGGGTATCCCTTGAATTGATCCGGCTTGAGCTCACTGGGAACCATGAAATCAAACCACCTCCGGCAGAGGTTTTCCCGAAGCGAATTGGACTGGAAACCGCAGCAGAGATCCGATCGTAGGAGTCAGATCGATTGACTCAACCGGGCGGTCCACGGTCACTCCCTGCCTCACCCCGGGACCCATGACCATCATCCACGTTGTACGCGAGAGCGGGTCGCCCGTGCGATGATGCTGGAATCCGTTGCCGCCTGAATCTCCGTCGGAGTCCCGGCCAAAATCCGGCAGAATAAACATGGTCGTCTTGCCCGCATACTCGGGCTCTTCCTGGATCGCCTTCCAGATTTCCGCGCACAGGCGATCGGAGCGGCGTATGCCTTCGATATAAAGCGAATATGCTCCCGAGTGCGCGACGTCAATGTCGTGGAGAGTAATCCAGAGCAGGCTGGGCGCAAGTTCGCGCATCAGTTGGCGCGCCAGGTACACAGATAATTCGTCGGGGCTCGTCAGGCTGCTCGCATGCGCTGTGAAGTCCGAGACTGAGAGCCGGAGCATCTGCTCCAGCTGCTGCAGGTGCATCTCGCTGTTGCCAAGCTCGGGCGTGTAAAGAGGCGTCTCGTAGTTATCTGAGAGTAGATGGTTCAAATCTGCATCTGACCCACCTAGGGCCGTAGAGAGCAATCGCTTGGGAAGAATCACACCGGCGCCGAGCCCGTTTCCATAAGAACGATGATCGCTTTCGCCGATGCGATTGAACCCGTTGCTTGGCGCAACCACCCACGCGTCGGTGGCAGGGCGCTTGAGGGCCTTGCGGTAGTACTCGAAGACAGTTGGGTTCTGCGGAGGAAGCGAAGCGAAGTTGTTGATCGTTTCGTAGACGCCGGTGGCCAGGCTTGCGGTGGCGACGTAATGCCCGAGAATTCCCCGATTCACCACCTGCGTGAAGAATGTCGATTGCGGAATCAGCTCATGAAGCAGGTGAGGAATATTCTCCTGCCCCTCAGGGGCAAAAGTCTCCTCGTCGCGCGCGCCTCCGCCAAATGTAACTACAACGGCCTTTTGCCCGCGCGGCGGCGCCATCGCACGCAATTGCGGTAGGCCCAGCGCAGCGCTGCCAAGCCCCACCGCGCCCACCGAGCGCAGAAACTCACGGCGATTCCAGGAAACGGTTCGTGCGATGGAGGGAAGAAAACTTCCCATCTCACTCCCGTTCATAGGGACACTCCTGCTCTTCAAGACGTATAGGGGATCTGCATTGCGCGTGTCAATAAGTATGCCCACCCGCTGGGCCATCGCTGGCGCAGCGGATGGGCGATTGTGATTCCGGATCACTCCTAGTAGTAGTACTTGAGAGCTAACTGGAAGAAGCGGCCATCAGGCGTGTAGTTCCCCAGGAAGGCATTGCCGGTAATCTGGCCGCCCCCGCTGCCTGTTCCTGTATTTGACGGAACTGCCCACGAGGGTGTGTTGAAGAGATTGAACACATCCGCGCGGAATTGGAAATATTGCTCGTGTACCGTTGTGAAGTTCTTTGTCATGGTCATGTCGATCCGCTGATATCCGGGACCGGAAATCTGCGAACGTGGACTACCGAGGAAAGGCAGGATAGCCGAGGCGCCGGAGATCGGAGCGGTGACGGTGCTGGCCAGAGGCGGATCGGTGAACGCGCAAGGGTTGTACCAATTGGCGCGATCGCGCACCTTGGTCGGGCAAGTGATGCTTGGGTTGCTGGCGTTCGGTGTCCCTCCGCCTTTGAATACGTCGCCCGTCCGCGACGGGAACGCTGCCGCTCCATTGACTGTTGGGGTGTTCGAGCCGACCGTGAAGGGATTGCCATCCTGCGTCCGGAAGAGAAGGGTCGAATTCCAGCCGCCCGCAACAACATCAAGCACCCTGTTCTGATTCAGATACTTGCGCCCCAGTCCAAACGGCAGCTCATACGTTCCGGTAAAGACGAAACGTTCCCGCACGTCGAAGGGAGAGTTGCCGTAGTCGATCCTGAGGCCAAAGACGTTGTACATCCGGTCCCCGCCGTCATTGTTGCTGGGTAGCGGTTCTCTTGAATCATCGAGGTTGTGTGACCACGTATACGATGAAAGGAAACTCAAGCCATTCGAGAAGCGCCGCTCGATCTTTGCCTGTAACGAATTGTAGTTCGCCATCGCCTCGTAGGAGATGTAGTGGATGTTGCCGTAGAAATCGGGCCATGGCGAGGTTGCGCCGCCGTACTCACCCGGAGGAAGCAGTTCGGTCATGCCGTCTGGCCACACTACTACCGCCAAATGCCGCGCCTCGCTGCCCACGTAACCCAGCGTGGCGGTCATGTTGTTCCTGATCGCGTACTGCATGGTCAGGTTCTGATTCATGGTGTAGGGGGTATGAATGTTCCGATCCCATCCCGTTAGACCAGGGAGATAGGGAACGGTGGCTCCCGCTGGGCCTGACTCGTTGTAGATGCTGTTGCCGGGGCATGGCACATAGCCTGCAGTTGGGGCCACGTTGGCGTTGCAGCTGCCGTTGGGGTATGACTCCTCGATGTCGAAAGGAAAGTTTGCTCCCAGGTTGACGTAATTTCCCAGGTTCTCGACTCCATCGTAGTAAATTCCGAATCCGGACCTCAAAACGAACTTGTCCGAAAGTTGTAAAGATCCGCCGATGCGGGGTGCAAAGTTGAGGTGCTGCGCATTGAGCAGCGCCCGGTTGCCACTAAAACCAACTGAGATGTTATTCGCCGCCAGGTCGCTTGCAAAGTAAGGCGAATATGTCGCAAACGTGCTCTGGATGTTGCTCTTGGAACTCGGGAAGATGTATTTTCCCGTACCGCCTCCTCCAACATTGATGGGGCTGGTGATATCAAAATCGGCTTGTGAATCCGTGGATTCAACGGGCGGTGTAAAGAAGTCGTAACGCACGCCCAGATTCAGGGTAAGGCGCCTATTCACCTTCCAGTCATCCTGTAAATAAGCCCCGCGGTACCAGCGGCCGTTGTTCGTCGGCGTAGGGTCGGAGACATAGGTAAAGTCCATACCCGACCCTTGAGTCCCGCCGTATCCTGACGCTCCCTGACCAGACGTTGCGTTGCCCGCCGCGAAAAAGTCCGCCAAGCCATATCCCGAAGGGAAGATGCTGCCCGGCTGGACGGTTTGCGTGCCGGCGTAATTGTATGCGCCCTTTCCGAAGGTCGGCTGGTACACCGCATAACGGATGTTCTGAATGTCCACTCCAAATTTCAGGGAGTGGTTGCCGATCACTTTGGTTGCATCGTCAATGATCTGGTAGCCGTTTTGGCCTTCAGGAGAAGGCTGAAAGAGCGGAGGACCAATTTCGGGGAACTCATTGACCCAAATCTGCGGCAAACCGCCGTTACCCAATGAGGCAGAGTACGGAGCAAGGCCGCCGAGGCCGTACTGCGCGTCGAGGCCGCCGTTGTTGTAACTTTGCTGGAACCACGCGAAGTAACCCCAGTTGTAGGAAAAACGCGCCTGGTTGATGAATGTGGGCGTGATGATGTGATTCCAACTGAAAACAGCGTTCTTGCCGTAGTTGTCAAATGTCCCGTCGTTGTCGGTCCCACCGCCGTCAAATACCGGCCCCAGTGGAGCGGCTACATACCTGTTTTCCTTGTCCCAGCTTACGCGGCCGAAAACCTGGTCCTTCTTGCTAAGGTTGTAATCCACGCGTGCATCGAATTGGTTCGTGTTATCGCTCAGCGATGGCGTCCAGGCCCAGTTGTTGTAGACCTGTGAAGCCGGGACGCTGGTGATCCTCTGCCCTGGCGGGTGGCTGTAGGCGGCAAGAAACAGGGCCTTCGCGACAGGGTCTATCTCCGATGGGCACATCACGTTCGCCGGATTTCCGCAGGCCGACCCCATGACATCCGTTCCGGTCGGTATTCCGCTTGGCTCATAGGGACTGGTTGTGGTTTGGACGCCTCCGCCGGAGTACGGCTCAAAAAGCAGCCATGGATAGCTCGTGTTGGTGTTGCTCGGAGTCAGCAATTCTGAAAAGTTGCCTGGGTCGCTCAGCATCAAGGCAGTTGGAATGCTGGTAATGCCCGGCGAGCTCTGAAGGATCCGGTTGCCTTCGTAGTCAAAGAAGAAGAAGGCCTTGTCTCTCCAGATCGGTCCCCCCACGGTTCCACCGAACTGATTCTGGTGATAAGGCTCGACAACGGGATGCGACAGCCCTGAGGCCCACTGAGTTGGGGGCGCCTCACCAAAGTCGTTATTGCGCATGTATTCCCATACATCGCCATGAAAGCTGTTAGTTCCCGACTTGATGCTCGCGTTGACGACTGCGCCAGCCGAATGACCGAACTGTGCACTGGAATCCGCGGTCTGAACGTTGAATTCCTGCAACGCATCGGGTGGCGGCTTGACGTTGTAGCTGGCGCCATTCAGGAAGTCGATGGAGTTCGAGTTGTTGTCGACGCCGTCAAGGATGAAGTTGTTTTCAGTTGCCCGCTGCCCATTGGCGTTGAAGTCGCCATTGCCCTGGCCGCGCGAACCGTTCGAGGGATTAACGCCCGTGGACAACTGGGCAAGGAACACGTAGTTGCGCTGGTTCAGAGGGATGTCATTGATCTGCTGTTCGGTCATTACCTGGCCGGTGGACGAGTCGTCTGTCTGCAGCAATGGCGCGGCCTCTCCATTGACGCTCAGCGTTTCAGTAACCTTGCCGATTTGCAGTTGGACATTGGCTTCCAGGCGGCCGTTGACATGGAGCACCAGCCCGCTCTTGGTCGTGGTGGAGAATCCGGGCGCGCTAGCGCTGACTGAATAATTTCCGATCTTGATCGGCTGGAAGGTGTAAACACCGCTCCCATCCGTCTTGGTCTCGATCGAAAAATTAGTGTCGATGTTCGTCAGACGGACGGTTGCATTCGCAACTGCGGCTCCCTTCGGGTCAGTCACAGTGCCGGTAATTGCGCCCTCGTCGAGCTGTCCAAATGACAACCGAGGTAGGACGAGCATCAGCATCGCGAGCAGAACAAAAATCAAACTTCTGTCGCGGTTGGTCCTCCAAAAGAATCGCTGCATCTTCTCTCCTTTTCCATCTCCATCGCTTGCTTTTCTCAATCCCCAATGCGATGCACGGTGGGTGTTCGTTCTTCGTCTCGGCCATGAACCAATTAGGTCATCGGGAAACCGTTTTCTCAATGACCTGTTGCTCCACTCTGAACCAGGCTATCCCGAAAGCTCGCCCTGACCGTCGTTGCAGACGCGTCTCTTTACGGAGCCTTCTCAGTAGCGGAAGCAATCCTAGTCCGCGCTTTGGAGGACTGTACATCGTGCATGTGTACGATGCTTTGATCCTTGACAAATGCGCCCAGTTTCGTGCGTCTCAAATCAATTCGATCTGACATACATCACGATTTATTTCAACCACATAGAGGACGTTTCCTTGGTTGCTTCGACGAACCCCGACACCATCACCGAGCCCGAAAGCAACGCTCCGGGAGATGGGAATTAGGAGATCGTGGTGGCGTGACTCGAGCACAACTCGACTTCAAAACATTGCGCCGAGCGGGTCCAGGCTGAGCGATGTTGTGCAGCAAGTCTGGTTGGCGCGGCTGGTGATACGTTTACTGACCCTTCCCATTGAATTTGCCTTGCTGGTCAATGGAACGCAGCAACTCCGGATTAGCTCAAGGAACACATTTCGATCGAGCACGCCCGCATCCTGGTTGGTTTGGGGGTGACGATAATCACACTTGTTGCCACTGCATCGCGCGTATGCTTCGCCACGAAAGGGAGTCTTTCTGGCGATGGAATCAACCCGGCGCAATCTGCTGAAGATCGCCGCCATGCTGTTGATGGACGGTTGGGGAAGTTCGCGCCTGCGTGCGTCCGGCATGAGCCGTGTATTGAGTGCGCCGGCTGACGCGCTCAAGGTCATCGTCCTGACCTGTGGTGGAATTCGAGCAGCTGAAACATTTTCTGAAGACGGCCTTCGCAATATCCCCCATCTCTACAGTGATTTGCTGCCGCGTAGCGCCTTTTATCCAGTGGTGCGGAATGACGGTGTGACTTCGCATTACAACACCATTTCAAGCATCCTCACAGGGAACTGGCAGCGCGTAGACGATTGGGGCAAGACCCCTCCCGCCAGTCCCACCATCTTCGAGTACCTGCGCAAACGCCTGCAGGCGCCCTCGACCGACGCTTGGCTGATTTCCAGTAACAAAGCACTGACGAGCCAAATCGCGGCCAGCTCCGATCCCACGTTCGGTCCGCGATACGGCGCAAACGTCGTCTTCCCCAAGCAGCTTCTCATTGATGCGGTCGTCAACGCCGCAGCGCACGGGCGCGTGGCGCATACTGGCGATCGTCCTGCAATGGAGTCGGAGATTAAGTCCATCCTGGATTCGAACAACTACGAGAGTCTTGGCTGGTCCGCTTCCGGGGAAACCTCGAACCTGGACACTGAGATGCATTCGTCTTTGCTGCGGGCCATTGAGGACCTGGTGCGCGCAAATGCGCCAGTCACCGGAGATGAATTTACGTTTCTGGTCAGTGTTGAAGTGATGCGCCGCTTTGCGCCATCTCTGCTCGTGATCAACTTCTCTGATGTCGAAGCGGCACACTTCGGCTCCTATTCGCTGCACCTGGCCGGCATCCGCACTCTAGACCGTCTCGCGTTCGAACTGTGGAATGAGGTCCAGACCAACCCACAGTACCGCGGGAGGACGACGATTTTCATTCTTCCCGAGTTTGGCCGCGATCTGGACGGGTCGAATACGAACGGCTTCTTCAATCACAGGCAGGACAATGATTCGACTCGCAATGCATGGATGATGTGTTTGGGGCAGGGCGTGAAAGCTGCAGGAGCAATCGACCACCCCGTGCAGCACATTGACATTTGTCCTACGCTCGCGACCCTGTTTGGAGCTAAACCTCCAGATGTCCTCGGAAAGCCTCTTGCCGAGATCCGGGTGTAGATCGGAGTTTTATGAATCATCAGAACTCGAATCGCACCGGCGCCCCTCTAGACTTGGCAGCCTGCCGCAGATCGATTGCGCGATTGCCATTGACACTTCGCCCGGCGATCAATCAGCAGCTAGCTCAATGGGGGGTACTCTTCCCATTCGAACAGAAACGCTTCGCCGGATTCCTCGCCGCAATTGATTCTCTCAGCCCGTCCGATCTGGACGCCCTTACATCACAACTGCGCGCCCTTGAAGTGAAGATGGATGTGAGTCATTGGAACTTTTCAGAGACAGAAGAGACTCTCGAAAACGCAGCGCAACTCGCGCGCTCCCGTTATTTCGCCGAGTGGCGGCACGAGGTGCAGAGAGTATTTAACGTGATCGAACCCCGATCCACGGCTCCCGCAAACAGTGAACCTGCGCGCGGTCGGGTAATTCTTCTTTTTCTTCCCGAGAATCTGCCCGTCGCCTCGGAGAATCCCTGGAAGCAATGGGGAATGAGTGGTCATGAAATCAAGGTCGCCGGCGACGCAAGCAAGCTGCGCACACTCATACGCGGACAACAAGCTGGTATTTCAAGTCTGCTGGCGCAAGAGGCCACTCACAACAGCGCCGATGTATGGTTCGTCGATGCCGATGACAGACTCACAGGCTCCATCTCTCCAACCATTCTCCCTGCTGCATCCTGCCTGAGCTATTCCGCCCTCAAGCCCTTTCGCGATGAGTTTCTCCGGGAGTTGAACAGGATTCCAAAAGATATGACCGCCGCTGATCAGACCGTCGCGGTGCTGAGACAGGCCGATTGGAGACGCTGGTGGCCCGCGCAACTGGCGGACCAGGAACGTCTCCGCAGCTTCGTGGTTAACCTCTATCTGAGCGGTAATGGCGCTCTCATTTTCTCGAATGCGTTTGTCGAGTGGGCTGCGGCGGAGGCGCTTCGCCGTGCCCGCCCTCGAGCGATCGTGGCATGCTTTGGCATGCGTAGCAAACCCAAGCCATTCACCAGCATTGCAATCTTCGAGGACCAACAGCGGATCAGCCCCGAACCCGACGTGGACGATCCGGAGAGCAGCGCGATCGATGCAATGATTCTGGCTCATTACATCTGGCTGGCCGCCTGCAGATATCCAGAGTATCAGCAGGCGCTGTGCCTGTGCGTGTGTGAACACCTCAAGACGGCCTATGTAGTTTCACCGCCGGAGGTGAATCCCTTCGCGAGCACTCAGCCCGTGACGCCTGAAGAGATATACGGCTGGATTACGGCGCAGCTCACTTCTTGAATCGCGCAAGAAAACGGAGCGCATTCCTGACGGCCTCGGAATCTGAGCGAAATCTTGGTCATGGGTTGCGCATCGCCAACTTCCAACTGTACGATCAACTCTCAGATCCAAGCCATAAGAACAATTTCTGCCTCAGCCGACGATGAAGAAATTCCTCCGCACGTCCGTCGCACCAACACTGCTCATGATCTTTGCCGCAGGCTTTCTTTTGGTGCACGCCGCACAAGCGCCACAGTCTATACGATTTCAACTCACCACTCTTCCCTTCCGTCTCCAGAACGACGAATCTTCCAGCCGCAATACGCCGGAGAGCATGGCCGGAGGCGTTGCGATTTTTGACTATAACGGCGACGGCCGCCCCGACATCTTCTTCACAAACGGCGCCAACCTGGCCACACTCGCCAAGGACTCACCCAAGTACAACAATCGCCTGTTTCGCAATGATGGGAACGGGGTGTTCACTGACGTAACCAAATCGGCTGGCTTGACCGGGACTGGCTACGACATCGGCGTTGCCGTTGGCGATTACGACAACGATGGCCATCCGGATTTGTTTATTGCCGGGGTCCACCGCAACACCCTCTACCACAACAATGGAGATGGAACGTTCACCGATGTAACCGCAAAGGCCGGCCTCGACCAGAGTATCGATCCGCAATATGGCCCCCTGATGGCAGTCGCAGGGGTCTGGATAGACGTGAACAACGACGGACTGCTTGATCTGTTCGTCGTCAATTACATGCAGTGGGCATACACCTCAAAGCCTCTGTGCTCGTATGAGGGAGTTCCGGATTACTGCGATCCTCGCACCTACAAAGGGCAGCCGGATCAGCTCTTTCTCAATAATGGCGACGGCACATTCACCGACGTTTCAAAAACCTGGGGCATTCGCGACCACGTCGGCAAGGGAATGGGCGCTGCCATGGCCGACTACGATCTTGATGGACGGCCAGATCTCTTCGTCACCAACGACACCGATTACAATTTTCTCTTTCACAACCTTGGCAACAGATTTGAAGAGGTTGCGTTCGAGGCCGGAGTGGCCCTCGCTGAAGACGGCGGTTTCATTGGCGGAATGGGAGCCGACTTCCGCGACTTCAACAATGACGGTTATCCCGACATCGCATATGTGGCGTTGAATAACCAGACCTTCCCGCTTTATCGCAATACGGGCAAAGGAGACTTTGCTGAGGTCACACGGTCGAGCGGCATGCGCGAACTCAGCTTCCGCATGTCCGGTTTTGGCGCCGCGCTTTACGACTTCGACAACGACGGATGGAAAGATCTGTTCGTGAGCCGGGGTCATGCACTCTCACGTCCGCTCACCGGGACAGCGATCGACGAATATAACACGGTTTTTCGCAATCCGGGCCCAAGCAGAAAGTGGATAGCGCTCACGGAGGAAGCAGGGTTTAATGCATCTCCGCCTGCGCGTCATCGCGGTTGCGCCTTCGGCGATCTGGACGGAGATGGACGCGTCGATATCGTGGTCACTGCATTGGGCAGGGATGCTGAGATTTGGATGAACCGGACCCAGAACTCCGGCCACTGGCTCGATATCTCTTTGCGTGGCACAAAAAGCAACCGCGACGGCATCGGCGCCCGCATCAAGCTAGTGGCTAAGAGCGGCATCCAATACAACCACATGACTACAAGTGTTGGGTACGCTTCATCGAGTGACGGCCCAGTCCATTTCGGTTTGGGGGTCGACGATCATGCCGAGTCGATTGAGATTCATTGGCCATCCGGTGTCGTCCAATCGCTCAGGAATGTGCCCTCAGGCAGAATCGTGAGCGTCACTGAACCGCTTCACTAATTCGTAGTCACGGATGGCTCTGCGCAGCCGTCAACATACTTTTCAGCCGCTCGGCGCCAGCATTCCCTGGCTCCAGTTGAAGCGCCTTGGCAATAGCCTCCTGCGCCTCCGCATAGTGAGATTCGGCGCCCAAAGTGGCCGCCAGATTGATCCATGCCTGCGTGTAATCCGGCGCAGATTGCACAGCTTGCCGTAAATGCTCTTCAGCGTTCTTTGGATCACCTCCACGTGCGAGCAGAATACCCAGTTGATTCTGTGCAACAGATAAGTTGGGATCAATGCGCACGGCTTCCTCAAGCGCTATTCGCTCGCTCGCCGTGTCTCCCGCACGATCCAATGCGACCGCAAGCTGATAGTTGAGTTGAGCGCTCTCAGGTTCGGCCTCCAACGCCTCACGATAGAGCGCGATGGCCTGCTTCAAGTCTCCTGCTTCAAGCTTCTGCGCGGCCTCGCTTGCTTTCGCACCCGCCAACGCACGCCGTGCCTTTGCGTCGGACATTTGCTGCGCCAGCGTGAACTGCTCTCGCGCTTGTTGCGCTTCGCCGAGATTGCGAAGAACTGTTCCAAGCTGAAAATGCGCCTCCGCGCTTGTTGGATCGAGCAAGATTGCCTTTTCAAACTGAACGCGTGCGCCGCGCGCGTCGTCAAGATGTGAAAGGGTGAGCCCAAGATAATACCTGGAGCTTGAGTCGTCGGGATTCAAAGCAACGGCACCCGCAAGATGCTTTCGCGCTGCATCAAACTCCTGAGCCCGATACTCGAGAATACCGATCAAATTCAGAACATCGAAGTTATTCGGTTCGCGCGTAAGCAGCTTTGCTGCAAGTGGCCGTGCATCATCGCTATCACCAGTAAGTACAAGCACCCGCAAGTAAATACGCTGCGCCTCTTGGTCCTCCGGGTGAATACGAAGAGTCTCTTTTAGCAAGTCGGTTGCATCCTGAAACCGCTGTTGATTGGCAAAAACCGTCGCCAACGCATTGCTGACCCGCGCAGAAGATGGCGTTGCGCGCAGAGCCTGGGTGAGGGTCTCTGCCGCCTGGCTGAGCATGCCCGCCTTCCCATAGGCCAATGCAAGATCGACCGCGAGTTGCTCGCTGCTCGGTGCCGCGCTCAACAGCCTGATGGCGGAAGCAGAATCTCCTGAGGCGATCATGGATTTGCTTAGCCCATCGAGTGCGATCGTCGAGGCCGGATCGATTTCGAGCGCGGCCTCCCACTGGACTTTCGCTTCACTCCGGCGCTGAAGGTGATCGAGTGCCGCAGCCAGAATCAAGTGCGATTTAAGCGCCTTAGGATCAATCTCAATTGAATGCTGAAGCGGTTCGATTGCATCCTCCTCATGCCCGGAGGAACAAAGATTAAGACCGAGAGAATAGGAAAGCTCCGCTGAACGCGGCGCCAAGCGAACTGCCGCGCGAAACGACTCGGCGGCACACCCATATTGATTGTGGTTGTTGAACCACGCGCCTAAGTCGGCATACGACTCCGCATCAGGGTGGGTGCGCAGCTTGGCCTCAAGTGCCTGTGGTCCCGTGCAGTCAGCCTGCGCTCTAAGCGCGCAGAACGCCATCAATGCCAGTTCCAACGCGAATCTTGCGAGTGTCGGGCGCATGTGCATGCCATTGACTGCCGGCGATTTCGGCCAGAAATATTTGCGAGGAGTTGAGCATAACCGAGCGTCCAACGACAGTGCAAACGCGGCGAGCGCACTTAGGGCGCACGTTCCCTCACGAAGTGCCTCCTTCGTGGATCTTCTTGAAGAGAAGCCGAGGAGCAGCGGACTGCTTTGCAGCAGAATGCAACGCCGGTGCAACTGAGGATAGTTGCAGGGACCACGGATGCGGTCTACGTTGTTGATTTATTTGGTTGCGGGGGCTGGATTTGAACCAGCGACCTTTGGGTTATGAGTGGCCGGGCGCTCACGTATGTTGCTGAATTCTTTGGCACAGATAGCACCCCGGAAGTACGGAAAAGTACGCTCTGGACACCCTATTGGGAGTCTATTGGGAGTCTGTTTTGACGGTTGGG
>JBEKDE010000087.1:0-20640 GCA_050014515.1 Occallatibacter sp. | reverse complement strand
CTCACCGGCGTCGCTGCTATCATCGGCACCATGCCTAACGTGTATAAAGGCGGCAAGCAGGCTGGAGATGCGCAGGGATAGCCGTAACCGGAAAGCACTGGCATCGGCGGGCGTCGGCATCACCCAGCGGCTGGCGCAAGCAGGGTGCACGCTGATCCTGATGCCCATGCTCCTCCATGCCCTGGGAGCAGCACGCTTTGGAGTCTGGGGAGCGGCGGCATCCCTTGCCTGGCTGGCGTGGATTGCGGACCTTGGCACCGGCTCGGCGCTCGTGACGCTGGTGGCGCGCGCCATTGCGCTTGACCGTCTGGATGAAGCACGAAGACAGGTCGCAGGCGCGCTCACGCTGGGGTTTTCTCTCAGCCTTTTCTTCCTCGTCCTCACCGGGGCTGCGTGGCGCTGGCGCGGAGCCGGTGACCTGGCCGTGTACCTGATCGCAGTTGCCGGGCTGGCGGCGAACCTCCCTTTGAGTTCGGCCAACAACATCTGGATGGCGCTGCAGGAAGGGTACATCTCCAGCGCCTGGGAGCTTGTGCAGACCGTTGCAACCACTGTCGCCTTGATTGCGGCTACTTTCTACACAAAAGATGTGAGGGTCTTTGTCGCGCTGGTCTATGGCGGGCTGGTCATGTCGAACCTGGGCAGCCTGATTCACCTGTATCTGCGTCATCCTGAATTGAGGCCTGAACGGCTGCCGGAGCGCTGGGCCGCCGCGCACGACGTGATTTCAAGCGGCTTGATGTTCTTTCTGATGGGAATCGCCGGAAGTCTTACATTCATTCTCGACAACGTGCTTGCGCTGCAGTTGCTGGGGCCGCAAGCATCGGCCCAGATGACCATCGCCATTCGAATCTGCATGACCGGCATGGGAATGCTGACCGCGATGGCGCAGCCGCTTTGGCCCGCCTTTGCAGATGCCGCGCATAGGGCGGATCACCAGTGGGTGATGCACAAATTCGCGTGGGGCATGGCGCTGATCACCGGGGTTACCGTGGCCGGATCGGCGATCCTCCTGGTTTGGGGCGAGACTCTCCTGAAGCTATGGCTGCACACGGATCTGGGAATCGGGATCGGGCTGCTGTCGGCGGTTGCTGTGTGGGTTGTCGCGCAGGCGCTGTTTCGGGTGCCGCATAACCTGATGAACGGACTGCTGATGATTCGCTACCAGACAATCGTGTTTGCCGCGGCGCTGGGCGCGGCCTTCGCGCTGAAATTTCTGCTGGCAAGATCCCTCGGAGTCGCGGGGATCCTCTGGGGAACCAACCTGGCCATGTTCCTGATCGTATTGCCCGCCTGCCTCTGGCGCATCTGGCAATGGGCGAAGGATTCGAAAGCCTAGAGTTCACTTCATCAATCATGCTTTGAAACGGGCAGGTGTCCCCGACGGGTGCCCCCGGTCCCTCGCTTGTGGGGACCGGGGATGGAAGCAACGACTCGCCACAGGCCTCGCCCACCCATGAAAAAATTCTCAAAAAAAGCGCAGATAGTTTGCAGATTAATTCCATCAAAAGGCGCACACTTTAAATAGAGCATCAACAAGGCCCCTGAATCGCAAAGGAGCACCCATGAAAAACATGTGCCTGCGCGCCCGCAGCGGTCCCAAAAAGCCCCGACCGGAGCGAAGCGAAACAATCTCTGTCACTTTTCCGCAAAAGTACTACTAACAACAATCAATTCAACGGATTAAAGGCATAAAGAGCAGCCCCATACAATTTCAGTACATCAGTATGGGCCGCTCTAACCGCCAGATTCAGCACGATTTAGTAGGCACACCGCAAAATGCGATTGCGCACAACAGTTAGCCGGCTCCTGCCCTCGCAAAGCGCTGATTGCAAGTACTTTGACTTTAAACATCTCAGAATCAATGAGATAGAGCGGAACCCCTGCCTTATCTCAATGAAAATAAAATACTTAGCAAAAAATACCGTGGGGGGGAGTACACCCCAACCGTAGAGCACAGGTGCGCTGCATCACCCCAACCGGGCTAACCCCGGCTGGTCCTGAATCGGTTCCATGGTCGCGTCCAGGCTCCGCTCCAGATTCTTATGTCAAGTCCCCCAGGCGACGAACTATAGCGAAACCAGGGTAGCTGTACCCAGGAAGCACGATGCCAAGTGGCTTTTTCCCCAGGAAAAAGCCACCTCGCGCACTCTCGGCAAGGGCACGTTTACTCTGGTTTCGCTCTAGCGCTTGGATCCCGCCGCCAAGTCTTTCGACCCGGCCGGCACAGACCGCAGCGCGCGGATGCGCTCGATCGCGCTCGTCAGCACCGGACGCTCCTTTGCCGCACTCATTCCCTTGTCGATCAGGGATTCCACAAAATCAATGACCGGCAGCCCGCGATTCCCTGCTTCGCGGACAATTGCATCAGAAACGGTGACTGTAATCTGCATGGTGAGCGCTTCCCCTGCCCAGTTCATCGGCACACGCTCCGGATTCAAGAGGACCGGATGCGCTGAACCGGCTGCGAGTCAATAACCAAAGTGCTCCGGCAATGCGTTTCTAGCCATGCGTTTCAGATCGCCGCCGGACGCTCCTTCTGTGACCCGCGCCCTTGCTCGCTCGCTGGGTTGAGCGATACCATCAATTCATGTACGAGGACTTCCACGTAGCCGACCGCTGGACCGGCGAAGATCTGCACTGCCGCTGGAAGGGCACCATCGTCGCCATCGCCACGCGCCATGCCGACGCCGTCGACATCCGCTTCGACGTGAACGGTCGCCCCATGTGGATCGCACTCCCCTGCACCGCATGGAAGGAACAGAAGCAGCGCACCGGCAAAGTGATCACCGACCAGCTCGCCGCGCAAATAGCCGGCCGCTACCTCAAGCAGCTGGTCGAAGAAGGCTACGACTCCCGCCGCGAGATCTACACCATGACCGTCCCCGAGGTCCTGGAGCACCTGGACGTAGTTGTAGAAGAAGCCAAAAAACAAGGCGCCATGCCCACGCTCCCCGTCATCGCCTAAGACCCCAGTTTCACCTCTTCACTCCTTCACTTCTTCACTTCTTCACTTCTTCACTCGTTCACTTCTTCACTTGTTCACTGCTTCACTTCTTCACTCGTGCCGCAAAGCCGTCATCGGCTGCACGCGAGCCGCGCGCCGCGCCGGAATCCAGCTCGCAGCAACAGCAACAACAAGCAGGATCAACACACCACCAATCATTGTCTCCGGATCCCACGCTCGAACTCCGTAGAGCATCGATTGCACAGCCCGCGTGAGCACCAAAGCCGCAGCCAATCCCACCACGATTCCAGCGCCAGTCAGACCCGTGCTCTCGCGCAGAATCATCCCGCGCACCTGCCCAGGCTGCGCTCCGAGAGCGAGCCTGATTCCAATCTCGCTCGTACGCTGCGACACGGAATAAGCCATGATGCCGTAGATGCCCACCGAAGCCAACGCCAGCGCGAGCAAGCCAAAACCCGAGGTAAGCGAAACGAAGAGACGCTGTTCCTGGAGGTCGATCGCAATCTGATGATCCTGCGTGCGAATGTTCACCAGCGGCAGATCCGGATCGATCGTCTGCACGGCGTGGCGCAGTGCAGGCAAGATCGCCTCCGGCTTCACGCCCGTGTGAATCTCATAGGTCATGCCTCCCACCTCGGTTTGCTGCACATAAGGCAGAAAGAACTGTGGCGGAGGAACATCACGAAGATTGGAATAGCGTGTGTCTGCGCAGACGCCGACAATCTGAATCCAGTCGGTCGCCAGCTTGCCCCCATGACCGTCCTGATCATGCCCGCCGATGGAGAATCTCTTCCCAATTGGGTTCTGCCCG
The DNA here is from genome assembly GCA_050014515.1 of Occallatibacter sp. GTDB lineage: Bacteria > Acidobacteriota > Terriglobia > Terriglobales > Acidobacteriaceae > Telmatobacter. The sequence goes on along the minus strand of JBEKDE010000087.1, from coordinate 16,861 downwards.
GGAAAGCGGCTCTTCGCCAGGCTCTCATTGATGATGCCTACCTTGGGAGAAGCAGCTGTATCCTGCGCGCCGAATGCTCGCCCGGCGACGACTGGTATGCCCAGCGTGTCAAAGAAGTGGATCCCGACAGCGTTGTAGTTGTTCTCCTGATGTTTGTCTTTGTCGTAGATCTCGCCCTCGGGAATAAAATCTGTATCCGACGAATCGTCGGAGAGATACGGATCCATCGCCGGCGCAACGGATTCCACTCCCGGAACGGCCGCCAGCGTTTCCTCCAACTTCTGATGCAGCGCAATGTCTTTGCCTGCCGAATAGCGATTCTCTGGCAGATAAAGCTGCGCAAGAAGCAGGTTGTGCGTGCGGAACCCAGGGTCGATTGAGTTGAGCCCTGCCATGCTGCGAATGAACAACCCGGCCCCAATCACCAGCAGGGTTGAGAGCGCGACCTGCACGCCAACCAGGATCTTCCCACCCGAGCCCTTGCGTCGCCGCGTAGTGGTTTGCGCGCCGTCTTTGAGCCCGTGTGTGACTTCTGCGCGCGCCGCAGCCAGCGCCGGCGCCATCCCGAACAACAGTCCGGTGAGAATCGTGATGCCTGCCGTGAATGCGAAGATGGGCCAATCGAAGTGAATCTTAAGCTCCGCGTGTTGCCACGCATTCTGCGTCAGTTGCGGAATAGCGACGCGGCCAAGGTAGCCCATTGCCAATCCACCAATGCCACCGAGCGCAGCCAGCAACAGGCTTTCAACAAGTAATTGACGCAGAATGCGCGCTCGTCCGGCTCCCAGAGCAAGGCGAACACTCATCTCGCGCTGGCGCTGTGCCCCGCGCGCGAGCATGAGGTTAGCGATATTGGCGCAAGCCAGCAGAAGCACGAGACCGACCAGCGTCATGAGGACGGTCATTGGTTTTAGAAACACCTGTTCCTGCTCAAAGAGGCCACGACTTCCATCGCGCAGCACCAGGCGCGGAATGTCCTCACCGGCACGGACTGGCATCGTGGCGCGTACGACCGCGGACAACTGCGTGTCCAGTGCAGCTTGCGCCGCTTGGTCGCTAACACCCGATTGCCGACGCGCCATGATGTTCACCCACCACTGCCTGGGGTTGCTGATCCAAGAACCTCCGTCGGAGGAAGGTGTGAAGATGGGCTGCGTCGCCAGCGGCACCATCGCTTCTGGTGTTTCCGATTCCAGCACACTCTTTGCGCCCGTAAAACCAGGGGGATTGACGCCAATGATCACTACCGGCTTGTCATTCAGCTTGATCCATTGACCAAGCACGGCAGATGACCGGCCAAACTTACGCTCCCACAGCGAATCGCTGATAACTGCAACAGGTTGGGCGTTCTCAGCGTCGTCCGACGGCTCGATGGTGCGGCCCAACTGCGGCTGAACACCGAGGGTGGAATAGTAATCGCCTGACACCATCTCCACGAGTGCGCGTTGTGCATCGTCACCAATGATCATGTTCATACCGGATTCGCGAAATGCAAAGAGATCGCCGAGCACGTGATTCTGCGTTCGCAGTTGCTGGTATGCCGGGTAAGAGAAGGCAGGGCTGGTTTGACGGCCGCCAGGCAACCGGTCGACATCGCCATGGATGTGATGCACGGCAACATGGTCTTCCGTTCCTGTCCACGCGAGAAGACGCAGATCAGCCGCATGAGGGACGGCGAGCCTGTCGAAGAGAATTTGCATTGCCGCGGAGAATATCGTGGTGTTGGCGCCGATAGCGAGCGCCAGTGAAATGACCGCAACCGAGGTGAAGCCGGGACTTTTGCGCAACACGCGTGCGCCATAGCCGACATCGGCGCGCAAGGCGTCCCACCATCGTAACCCGAGCGACGCGCGCATCTCTTCCTTATGCACCAACGCGGGGCCAAGCGCGATTCGAGCGCGGCGCGTGGCCTCAGCGGACGAATGACCGGCGTGCCGCAGGTCAGCGGTCAGGTTTTCAAGATGATCGGCAAGCTCAGCATCCATTTCGGTTTCAAGACGGCGGCGCTGCAAGACAGCTCGCAGCCACGAACGAAGCGAGGAACCCATGCGGGCAAATATTGATTGCAAACTCATAGTTCGATGATTCCTGATTTGCTTATTCTGCTGTTGCGCTGAGAACTGTGCCGATGATGCCGGCCATGCGATTCCACTTCTTCGTCTCTTCGCCGAGCCGTTCACGGCCCGCTCGCGTCAGCTTGTAGTACTTGGCTTTGCGGTTGTTGTCGCTCTCGCCCCACTCACTGATAATCACCCCCTGGTGCTCCAGCCGGTAAAGCGCCGGGTAGAGCGAACCCTGCTGAATGACCAGTTCTTCGCCGGAGATTTGTTGAATCCGCAATAACACTCCATAACCATGCAGCGGGCCCAGAGAGACCGCCTTCAGAATCAGCAGATCCAGCGTTCCCTGCAGCAGGTCCATTGGCCCACCGGTCTTTTCATTTCCCATTTGTCATTCCTGGTCTCTTCCCTAGTCGCTCTAGGAAAGAAAATACTCACCCTCTCCTAGATTGTCAAGGAGAGCTCTTTTTCCTTGTTGTCGATTATTCTCGGTGAAATGCTGGTTCAATCTTAATTTTCTCCTTGACAGCTTAGGAGAGTGGGCGTAGCTTCCTAATCATCTTAGGGGGGAAAGTGACCGACCAGGCACAGCTGCTTCCCGGAACTCTTGATCTGCTGATTCTAAGGGCGGTCTCTCTGGGTCCGTTGCATGGCTATGGCATTTTGCTGCGCATTGGGCAAATCTCTGACAATGCTCTGTTAATTGAACAAGGCGCACTTTATCCAGGACTGTTCCGGCTTGTGCGGCAAGGGCTGCTCAAAGCTAGTTGGGGCATGTCAGAGAATAACCGCCGCGCCAAGTTTTACGAGCTTACTGTGGCAGGGCGCAAGCGCTTGCGGGAGGAAACTGCAAGTTGGAATCGGCTGGCGGGAGCTATTGCCGCCGCACTTTCTCAGCAACCGGAGGAAGTATGAAAATCCTTGATTGGCTTCGCTTTAGATTCACCGCGCTGTTCCGGCGTGAACAAATCTACGCCGAGATGGAAGAGGAACTTCGCTCGCACATCGAACACCGCGCCGACGACCTCGAGCGTTCGGGCCTGCGTCGCGCTGAAGCGGAACGCCGCGCGCGCATCGAGTTCGGTGGACGCGAGAAGTACAAAGAGGAAATTCACCACGCGACCGGCGGCAATTTCGTTGGGACGGTCGTGCAGGATGTGCGCTTCAGCATTCGCGTGCTGCGCAAGTCTCCAGGATTCACGATAGCCGCTATTTTGACGCTGGCATTGGCCATCGGCGCGAATGCCGTAGTGTTTGCTGTTTTGAACGCGCTGATCCTGCGTCCGCTGAACGTGCCCAATGCGGATAGTCTCTACACTGTCGAGCACGGAGGATATCGGGATGAAAATTTCTCGTATCCCGATTATCTTGATCTGCGTGATCGCAACAAGAGCTTCGACGGGCTGACAGCGTACATTCTGGCGCCGGTGGGCCTGGATACGGGCAAGAATCCCACCCAGGTATGGAGTTATGAGGTAACGGGCAATTACTTCGACACGATGATGGTTCAGCCGTATCTGGGTCGCTTCTTTCACGTTGCGGATGAGCATGGCCCGAACAGTGCTCCGTATCTCGTGATCAGTTACTCGTATTGGCACAGCCATTTTCAGGATGACCGCAGCGTGGTGGGCCGTGTGGTGCAGGTGAACAAACATCCCTTCACCATCCTCGGCGTCGCGCCACCGGAATTTCGTGGAACGCTGCTGTTCTTCTCGCCCGACCTTTGGGTGCCGATGGTCGACCAGGAACTGGTGCAGGGATATAAGGTCCTGGAGGACCGCGGACAACAAACCATCTACATGGTTCTGGGGCATGTCAAGGCGGGCGTCACTCCAGCGCAGGCTATCGCGGACCTGAACTCGGTGGGAGCCTACCTCGAACGAACCTTCTCCAAAGACGATGCCAATATGTTCTTTTCCCTTGCTCGTCCGAGTCTCGCCGGCGACATGCTCGGACCTCCTGTGAAGGGATTCATGACCGGAATGATGCTGCTGGCAGGACTTATTCTGCTAGCAGCGTGCGCCAACCTGGGTAGCCTGTTTGCCGCACGTGCCGCTGACCGGTCCCGCGAGGTTGCATTGCGCCTTGCGCTTGGTTCGAGCCGGAGGCGCATTCTCCGTGGAGTTTTCACTGAAGCTATTCTGATCTCGCTCGTCGGAGGCGCCTTTGGATTATTGGGCAGCATCGCGCTGTTGAGAGAGTTGAGCGTTTGGCGCCCAATTCCCGAATATCCCATCTTTGTCCCTGTGAACCCGGACGCAAAGGTTTATCTGGTGGCTCTCTTCCTGGCTTTGGCCAGCGGATTTCTTTTCGGCGCAGTGCCAGTGAGGCAGATTCTTCGCACCAATCCCTATGAGGTGGTCAAGGCAGGAACAAGCGGCATTATTGCAGGGAACTCCGGAAAGCGATTTACGCTTCGAGATCTTCTGCTGGTGTTGCAGATCGCCATTTGCGCCGTGCTGGTGACTTCTTCGCTGGTTGCCGTGCGCGGGCTGGTGCGCTCAATGCATAGCAACTTCGGATTCGATCCGGAGAACGCGATGCTGATGGATACAACGCTCAGCATGGCCGGTTACAGCGGCGACAGGATACCAGCCATGGATCGGCGGATGATCGATGCGCTGAAGACAATTCCCGGGGTGGACACAGTGGGATTGGTCAGTCAAATCCCGCTGGGCGGCGGAGGAAGTTCCGCCGATGTCTTTACCGACCAGACGACAGACCTCAGGACTTCCAACGCCGCAGCCAACTCATCCCGATTCGAGATATCTCCTGAATACTTCCACGCGGCGGGCACAACACTGCTGCAAGGCAGAGCTTTCACCTGGGATGACGACAAGGATGCGCCGCGCGTGGCAGTGGTCAACCAACTGTTTGCGCGCAGAGTCTTCGGTTCAGTCGACAACGCCATCGGAAGGTATTTCAAGATGGAAGATGGAACCCGCATACAGGTAGTCGGCATTGCAGAAGACGGAAAGTATTATCAGCTGACCGAGGATCCAAAACCGGCAATGTTTCTGCCATTCCTGCAAATGTCCTCGAGCCTGACCTGCCTGGTGGTGCGCTCGAAGCGTGATCCGCAGCAGCTTGCCGGCGCCATCAGGAAGGCAATGCTTGACCTGGATGCGGGTTTGCCTGTCAACATCCAGACGTGGGCTCAGGGGATGGACGTCGCGCTGTTCCCCTCGCACGTGGCGACGGTGGCTCTCGGCGTGCTTGGTGGAATGGGCGGAATGCTCGCCATCACGGGCATCTTCGGCATGGCAGCCTACTCGGTCAGCAAGCGGCTGCGCGAGCTGGGTATTCGCATTGCACTGGGCGCTCAGCGAAAAGAAGTATTGCATGCAGCTTTGGGACGGCCCCTCAAGCTGCTGGCCTTTGGCTCGACTGCGGGATTGGTGCTCGGACTTCTTGCAGAGCGCATTCTGGCATACATCGTGTATCAGGCAAACCCGCGCGATCCGCTCGTGCTGGGCGGCGTTGTACTGGTGATGCTGTTGCTTGGGCTCTTCGCAACATGGATTCCAGCGCAACGTGCACTCTCAGTGAATCCGCTGACTCTTCTGCGCGAAGAGTAACTTTATCTGGCTAACACAGCGCTCGTGAGCGCCCGCTGAATTGGCGGTGTGCCTTCGTCGCGCACGATGATTACATGTAGAAAGCGCGGACCATGCACACCTTTGATCCGGGTCATCTCGATGTCCGCGGTTGCGCTGGGCCCTGAGATCCAGGTGATCAGCGCCGGCGCTTTTGGGAAACGGTCGAAGTACTCCGGCAGCGTTTCGACCACTTGACTCGCCCGCACGATGCACAGGTGCCAATCAGGAAGCAACGAAATAACGCGACGTCCTTCGGCTGGCGAGTGATGGAGCACGATGGTTCCGGAGTCGGCGACGGCGCATGACGCGGCAGTGACAACTCCTTCCGTCAGCTCGATGTCCGCAGAAGAAAGCTGGTGGTCAATCTTCCAGTCAAAGCCGGGAGCAAGCCACTGTTTGGGCAGGCCTGCAGGCGCGGCAAAGACACGCTTGCCGGTAGTTGCGAGTTGATCGGCAATTGCGGCCGGTAGCTCATCTGGCGAGGCTACGACAACTTCCGCGTCGTACTCGCGAAGGCGCTCAATCAATAATTCGAGGCAGGTCTCGCGAGTAAGTTTGCCCTTGCGAACATAGGTGCGTGCAACGGCTACGTACGCTTCATCGAGATGTCCGGCGGGCGCTGCCACGGCCTGGGTTGCGGTGCAGATGCGGCCCAGGATGCGTTGACGAGATTGAACCGGTCCGTTCATTTGGTCCCCTTTGCGCGTTCCGCCCACCACTCGTGGAAGGTCTGCTTGGGTAGGCCACGCAGATCGCGGTTCTGCGTCCATCGGCCGCCAATGCTGGGCAGCCACTTGATCCATCCATCCTTGTCGGTAAACACGCCGAGCCCAATGCGGCCGAACCATTGCGTCGTGTGGAAGATCCATGGTCTGGAAAATAGTGCGTTTGCGACGCGCAATCCGACATACATCAAGTCGAAGGCTCGCTTCATCTGTTTGCGCTCAATCTTAACCACATCCGCACGCAGGTCGAGCAACACTGCAGGAATATCGATCTTCACCGGGCAGACTTCAAAACACGCGCCGCAAAGCGAGGAGGCGAAGGGCAATGTTTGAGCGTGCTCCATGCGCATCAGCTGCGGAGTAAGAATGGCGCCAATGGGTCCGGGATAGCACGATCCGTATGCGTGACCGCCAGTCTGGCGATAGACCGGGCAGTGATTCATGCACGCTGCGCAGCGGATGCACCTAAGTGTCTGGCGCTCTTTGGGACGAGCAAGAATGGATGTGCGTTCATTGTCCAGCAAGACAACATGGAAACGCTGCGGGCCATCGCCCTGCGTGACGCCTGTCCACAAAGAAGTGTACGGATTCATGCGTTCGCCAGTAGCGGAGCGCGCCAGTATCTGAAGCATCACTTCAAGATCCTGGAAGCGAGGTAGCACTTTCTCAACATCCACAATCGTGATCATCGTCCGGGGTAAAGTGAGGCACATCCGACCGTTGCCTTCCGACTCGACTATTGCCACCGAGCCCGTTTCAGCGATCAGGAAGTTGGCGCCGCTGATGGCCGTTGGAACGCGAAGGAATTTCTCGCGCAGATAGTGACGCGCAGCCGCGGTCAGAGCCTTTGGGTCGTCGGAGAGGTCTTTCAGATGCATGGTGCGAGAGAAAATCTCGCGCACCTGGCTCCGATTGATGTGCAATGCAGGAACGACGATATGAGAAGGTTCTTCCTTCCCCAGTTGAAGAATGATCTCGGCCAGGTCGGTCTCATGAGCCTTGACTCCCGCTTTCTCAAGGTACGGGTTCAACTGGATTTCAGCCGAGGTCATGGTCTTGATTTTGATCGCTTCGGTGGCGTTCTCCTGCCGCAAGAGATCGAGAATGATCGCGCGCGCTTCATCCGCATTGGATGCCCAGTGAACAACGCCTCCGGCGGCGGTGCAACGTTCTTCAAACTGTTCAAGATAAGCACCGAGGTTTTCAATCACGTGTGTGCGTATAGCGGACGCCGCTGCGCGAAGTTCTTGCCAGTCTGCCTTTTCGGCCAGGAGTTTGGCACGCTTGCTTTGGATGACCTGGGTGGCGTGGGCTACGTTCTTGCGCAGCATGGGATTGCGCAGAACCGGCAACACGGCGTCGCGGAAAGGAGGGGCATGCTTGGGATCGAGAATTACGGTGCTCATGCCAATGCCTCCGCTGGACAGTCTTCCGTGCTCGCCAGAATCTCGGCCATGTGGATGGTGCGCATGGCAGCATACTGGCGATGCATCGCCCCGCCCAGGTGCATCAGGCAGCTGTTGTCGAGAGCGGTGCAAAATTCGGCTTTGGTTGAGAGAATGTCGTGCAGCTTCACGGTCAGCATGGCCTGCGAGATCTCAGCATTCTTCACTGAGAACGTTCCGCCGAAACCGCAACAGCGATCAATATTTTCAAGCGGGACAAAATCAATACCGCGAACCTTCGACAACAGGCGGAATGGCCGATCTCCAAGATACAGTCCGCGCAGTCCATGGCAGCTTGCGTGGTAGGTGACGCGATGTGGGAAGTAGGCGCCGACATCTTCCACCTGCAGCCTATCGATGAGAAACTCACTCAACTCATAGACCTTGGGCAGAAACTCAGCGAGTTCCTGGCGCTGCGATTCGCTTCCCATTTCCTGGAAAATTCCCGGATATTGCTCGCGCATCATCGCGACACAGGACGAGCCAGGAACCACGACGGTCTCGTCCCTCTCGTAAAGCCGGACCAGTCGCTTAGCCTGCGAAAAGGCCTCGGCGCGAAAGCCGGAGTTGGCGTGCATCTGTCCGCAGCAAGTCTGACCGGGATGGAAATCGACTTCAACGCCTAGACGCTCGAGCAGGCGCGTTACCGCTCTGCCCGTCTCCGGAAAAAGAGTGTCGTTATAACAAGCGATAAACAGTGAAGCTCGCATTTTAGTGATCCTAGAAAGATTGATTCTTCACTCAGAGAGATTCGTGCATTCCTTCTCGCAGCGAAGGGCAGCCAGAATATCCGGCTGCCCTTTGCGCTGCATTACCGCAGTGCTTTGCAGCCTAAGGCAGGAAGTAGCGCAAACTGGTGAAGACCATGCTCTCAACGCCCTTTGCGCCGATGCCGTCCGCGCCCGACCAGCCCTCGCGTACTGCATAGCTGTACTGGATGCCCTGGCGCAGGCGGCCGTGATCGCCTTTGTAGATGTCATACCAGTAACCGCCGGTGGCTTCCTGCACATCGCGGGTTTGCGCGCCGCAGGATGCGCCGGTGTAGTAGCCGGTGGAGCTGCCGTTGTAGCCCGGTGCTGTGGTGGTGTTGCAGCCTGAGTTGCTCAAAAGGCGCGAACCGTAGCCGACAGCAGCGAGCGAGGGAGCCTTCCAGGTACCGCCCCATTCGCCGCTGGTTGTATTTTGCGCGGCCGAGGGTGCGCCGAGTGTGCTGGCGCCAGAGTTAGCCTCATCTTCACGGCCGGCATAATCGCCGCCGTAGTAGAAGTAGAGCTGCAGACGAGGGCTGGGGCTGACTTCGGCAGTCAACAATCCAGAGAGGTTGTGAATAGCAACCAGTTCACCATTGGAGTTTGAGGTCGCATCAGAGAGCGTGGAGGCGCCGAAATGTCCCACGCCTGGCCCGAACAGGCCCTTCGCGCCGAATGTGAACTTGTTGGCGATGATGGGAAGACGCATGCTTCCGCCAACGCCCCCGAGGGTAATGCTGTTGGAGTATGCACCGTCAGTAGTGAGCGAAGGTGCAACGACGAGGCCGCTGACGATGTCCTTGAAGCCGCCGTAGAGGTTGCTGTTCGTTGTTTCACCGGGATAGATCGTTTCATGAAAGAAGCGGGCGATTCCGAAGACTTCATAGTGACCGAAGCCGGGATCGAATGCGGCCTTGACCAGCATGTCAGGCGCTTCGTTGAACGAGATGTTGGCTAAGTTGGCGCAGGAGTTGACGGTCTTGTAGGTAGGCACTGCGACATTGACTGTGTTCCCTACTGAGTCGGTATACGCCTTGTTGGTGTAGTTGACGATCGAGGTCGAGGGCGAGCAGGCGCTGATGGTCTGGTTGAGCAGGCTGGCGCTCAGCCCTGCGCTACCGACCACTGCATAGGGCGTATTGCCCGCCAGCGTCGCGGTGTAGAGGAGCTGCGGATTTTCAGCCGAGATGGCGAAAGCCGCCTTACTGAAGCTCTTGGTCAGACGGAAATACCCCATGCGCGCCCAAACGAGTCCGGCAACGTAATTCGGATCGATCATCGTCGGTAACGCCACGTTTGCTGCAGCCGTTGTAATGCCTGATTTGTTTTCAGCCGCAAGGGTCCAACCCTGTCCGCCGGAGAATGTCCAGTGGTTGTTAGTCTCTGCTTCGGCCGATGCGATGCGCTGGCGGAAGATGTAGCTGGTCGACTGGTTGTCATTGGAAGTCGTGCCGACGCCGAGGAAGTCGCCTTCAAGAGTCGCGCGGATCGTGCCCCAGCTGACTTTGCCTTCCATATTCAAGCCAATGCGTGACTGGCGGCCAGTGAGCATCATCTCGCTCATCGAATAAGAATCGGCGTGTTCATACGGGAGCGAACTCCAAGGCGTTGCTTCTTCGCCGCCGGTGGCATGTGTCCGGTAGACAGACTCACCATTGAAGAACCCATAAGGAACGAGCGTGATTCCCTTGAAATGAAGAACCGTGGGATTCTCAATCTGCGTCTTGATCTTCGCTGTCTCGCTCGAGACGGTGACGGCTAGAGAAGTCTGATTGGCCTTGAGTCCTGTGACCGCGCCCTCCAGCGTCGTCACGGCAGCTGCGTTGTCAGCAACTGCCTGGTTCTGAGTTGCAGCGGCTGCCTGCGCCCTGGAGGCTGCGGCTTCGGCGTCGGATGCAGCCTGCTCGGCCTTCTTCAAGCGCGCATCCTTCTCGGCGAGATCGCTCTTAAGGTTATTGATCTGAGCGCCCTGGGACTCCAATGCCTGGCGCAGCGTCTGGAGCTGGTCTTCGACCGACGGCTTGGCGGGTGCCTTGGCCTTCTTGGTTACCGGGTGTTTCTTCACCGGCGGTGGTGCATCGCTGGCAAAAGCGTACGAGGCAATCAGACTGGCAGTCAGGATTGCAGCTGCGAAAATGTTGCACTTGAGTTTCATTGGGCCTCTCATCTCTTTTCCTATCGGGTTGGATCGTGAGAATCTCATTGAATTCATCAGCCTCCAAGCCGCCGATTTCACCAACCACTTCGGACACTGCCGATCAGCAAATAGACAAAGTTGTCAGACAAGTTGGTAATCAGACATTCTGATTGCGCGGGAACACTTGGCAGTGATTGTGATCACCTTTGTGCAGTTGGTTGTTGTGCGGAAAATCACAGACACTTGCGTTTGCTCAAAGTCAAACTCACGGTCACATTCGACAAGCCGCTTCTTTCAAACCATTGCGATGAAGACGGGGCGTCAATTCCTTCGCGAGGTTTCGATGACGACTGTTTCAACTCAACCCAAAAAGGACAGTGCCGCGCCTCCCGTTCGCGCGAACTCTTCCTCCATCCTGGGATTCACACTGACGATTGCCGGCGTGCTAGCCCTTGTCACTTGTGCGACTTACCTGATCAAGACAAACCCCCACACCGGCTCGTGGCTGCAAGGCTATGACCCCACGGGCATCTGGTGGCTCTCCACTCTGTTTGCCTCGCTCCCGGTGGTCGCGCTGCTCGGCGCGATGGCCATCTTCCGCCTCAAGGCACACACCGCGGCAGTGATCGGGTTGCTGACCGCGCTCGCCATAGCGATCATCGTCTACCACATGCCGGTACGATTGGCACTGACGACTACGGTGTATGGCGCCGGTTACGGATTGTTCCCGATCTGCTGGATCATTCTTCCAGTGATTTTTCTCTATCAGCTGACGGTGAAGACGGGACGGTTCACCGCGTTGCAGGAGAGCCTGACTAACATTACCGAGGACGGCAGACTGCAATTACTGCTGATCGCTTTCGCGCTGGGCGCCTTCTTTGAAGGAACATCGGGATTTGGCACGCCGGTTGCAGTTTGCGGAGCCATTCTGATCAGCCTCGGCTTCAAGCCAATCCAAGCGGCGGGGCTCTCATTAATTGCCAATACTGCGCCGGTCGCCTTTGGCGCACTGGGCATCCCCATCATCACGCTCTCCGCGGTGACAGGACTTGATGTAATTCAACTGACAAAGATGACGGCCATCATCCTGGTGCCTTTCTGCCTTCTCGTACCGTTCTGGCTCATCTGGGTGTACGCGGGCTTCAAACGGATGATCGAAATCTGGCCGGCAATTCTGGTTGCGGCCGTTACGTTTTCTGGCACGCAATACCTGATGGCTGCCAATTTTGGACCTTCACTGGTGGCCATTGTGGCGGCGGCCTCAACCATCGTCGTGCTGATTGCTTTCCTCCGCTTCTGGAAGCCGAAGCAGATTCTGAACGCGCAAGGAGTGGACATTACCAGTCAGCCGCGGAAGCGGTTCAACCATAGCGGTGCTCACACGTTCAAAGCATGGCTGCCATGGCTGGTGCTGAGTGTGGTGGTGTTTGCCTGGGGAATCCCGCAATTCTCAAAGCCGATGGACAAAGCGACCACGGTTTCGATTCCCGTGGCCGGCCTGGACAAGGTCGTCCAGCGAATTCCGCCTGTGGTCGCTAAACCAACTGCAGAGGCAGCAGTCTACAAGCTGAATTGGGCTGCGGCAACCGGCACCGGTATCCTGATTGCAGCAGTTCTTTCCGGCTTCTTGATGGGCCTGGGGCCGATGTCCTTGGCGCAGACATTTTTCAAGACGATCTTCAACATTCGATTTACGGTGATCACGATTTCAGCCATGCTTGCGCTGGGCTTCATCACCCGATACTGCGGGCTCGATGCAACCATGGGGCTTGCGTTTGCGCGCACCGGCGCACTCTATCCCTTCTTCGGCACGCTGATCGGCTGGTTGGGAACGGCGACGACAGGCTCCGACACCTCGTCGAATGTGCTTTTCGGAAGCCTACAGAAGTTGACCGCGCAGCAGATTGGCGTTTCTCCCGTCCTGATGGCGTCAGCGAACTCAGCCGGAGGCGTGATGGGCAAGATGATCGATGCGCAGAGCATCGTCGTGGCGTCGACCGCGACTCAGCAATACGGACAAGAAGGATCCATTCTGCGCTTTGTCTTCTGGCATAGCCTCGGACTGGCCTGCATGGCCGGCGCAGTGGTCTATATGCTCGCATACGTTTATCCAATCAGCACGCTGGTTGCACACTAGAAGATCAACGGTTGCTTGAGTATGAACTCCATCCTGACCGCGAGGGCACTCTCGCGGTCAGGATGGACTTTCTTCTGAGGTGGATATATTTCAGACTTGTTCCTGGCTTCCCGCAAGTCATCCGGAAGAATTATTGAGGACTCTGAAAGAGAACCTTGTAGCCGCGCTGGAACGCGCGCAAGTGGGTGCGCATAGCCTTGCGCGCCAGAGCCGGGTTGCGCTGCTTTAATACATCCAGGAGTGCGCGGTGTTGCTGATAGGCGAGATCCATGCCAGCTGACAGGTGAAGGCTTTTGTCGATCAGTTCCTGCAATCTCTCCCGGATGTGCTTGAGCAATTCGGACAGGATCTTGTTCTTACAGGCGGAAGCGATGGCCATATGAAAACTGAGATCAAGATCGCCGAAATCTTCGCCGCCTGCATCAATTGAGCTTTTCATTTCGCGCACCAGCTTCTCAAGCGTCCTGAAGTCCTGCAGAGTGGCTCTCTGCGCGCATAGGCCCGCAACTTCTGTTTCAATAAGCAGGCGAGCCTCGCACAAATCATTGACATCCTTTTCGGTGTTCAGGACTCCCTTGGCCAACAGCAGCGGACCTTCCATATACTTTGAGCGCTTGTCAGCGACGTAGCTCCCCCCACCGGCCCGCATGTGGATCACTCCGATGAAGGAGAGCGATTTCAACGCTTCCCTCAGTGTCGACCGCCCCACGTTGAAGACCTTGCATAATTCGGCTTCGGATGGGAGCTTTTCACCAGGTATCCAGCGTTTAGACTCCAGTTCGTTTGCAAGCTGGACAGCAACTTGTTCGCTTAGGGTGGTTCGCGAAACTGGCTTGAGTGTTGCGGGCGTGCGGCTCACGGAACTCTCTCCTGGCAGGCCGCGGAAAGAGAATGATTTGCCACTCTACCTCGTCCTGCGCCTGAAACAATTCGTCAGCATAGCGGGCAAATACCTTGTTCGCAGTGATGGCCCGCACGGTAAATGAAAGATACAAATACCATATGCAAGTCACGATCAATTTCCAACGCCGTAACCACCTTCCGAGTTTTTTCAATGTGAGATTGGAGCCTGCTTCCGGTATATTCCTTCTTAGTCACCACGCAACCCCCATACCCCTGTTCAATCAGTGCCCCTATTCCCGCGGAGGTCGTCGATGCTGTCTCGTATGAGAGCTCTTGCTTTCGTTGCAGCCCTGTTCACACTACAAGCCTGTTTCGCCCTTCAACCCGCAGTGCACCATCCTCTGGATGCGCTTACTCCTGACGAGTATTGGAAGGTCTACAACACCCTTAATGCCGCCGGCAAATTGCGAGAGAAGACACTTTTCGCCAGCATCCTGCTTCAAGATCCGCCAAAGGCCCAGGTACTGGCGTGGAAGCCGGGCGATCCCATTGACCGCAAAGTGGACGTGGTTCTCTACGACGAAGGCAAGTCCTACGCGGCAGTTTTGGACATCACTGCGGGCAAGATCGAGTCTTATTCCGAACTCACCAAAGACCAGGCACCAGTTGCCCCAGCCGAGAGGCACAGCATGAGCGACGATCTGAAGAAAGATCCGCGCGTGCAAGCGGCGCTCAAGGCCCGGGGCATTACCGACATGCGCCTGGTGGAGTGTTCTGTCGAGCCAGCCGGTTTTGTGGGCCTGCCCGAGCAAACTGAAGGACGGCGCATCGGTTGGGGAGGTTGTGGCTACAGCGCCAATGCCGTATACGATTGGGATCGTGAAATCGCTGGTATTTTTTTCGTGGTCGACATGAAAGAGAAGAAGATCACGCGATTTTCTGACTTCGGCGCGGTGCCCATGCCTGCGCCAACCAGCTACTACGACACTGACGGAGGTCCTGCTCTGCCCGGAACCAAGCCGATTATGACCTCTGAGCCTGAGGGACCGAGCTTCTCCATCAAGGACGGTGAGGTCAGTTGGCAGAACTGGCACTTCCGCTTCCGACTCGATCCGCGCCTCGGCCCGATCGTCAACCTCGTCAGCTACGAAGATGCCGGCAAACGCCGCTCTGTGCTCTACGAGGGATCGCTCTCCGAGATGTACGTTCCCTACCAGGACCCCGACGAGAGTTGGAACAAGAACGTCTACCTGGATGCGGGCGAGTACTTTATGAACACAGGATCGGGCGGCATCATCAAGCCGCTGCAAGCTGGAATCGATTGCCCGGCGTATGCCACTTTCTTCAGCGGAACTTTCTTCCACGACAACGGCACACCATACGTTCGTCCGCAGCTCGCTTGCCTTTTCGAGCGCGTCACCGGCGACCCGGTATGGCGTCACTATGAAAATGCAACTGCAGCGGTTGTCGGGAGACCCACGCGCGAGCTCGTCTTCCGCACGGTGGCCACCGTGGGCAACTACGACTACGTCTTCGACTGGCGGTTTGAGCAGGATGCTTCAATCACAGTCGGCGTGGGCGCGACAGGCATCCTCGAAGTGAAAGCGGTGAAGGATCAGCGCGCGGATGTGCCGCAGACTGAAGCGATGGCAGCAAAGGATCCGGATGGCCAGGAGGTGCAGTTCGGGCAGTTGATTGCGCCGGGAATTTCCGCGGTGGATCATGACCACTTCTTCAGCTTCCGGCTCGACCTGGATGTAGATGGTGTAAACAACACGCTGATGGCGGACAAGCTGGTGCCCTACAAGCTGCCGGACTCGGCGCTCGGGCGGCATTGGATCTGGGCCATGAAGCCGGAGATGGTGAAGACCGAGGGGGACGCCAAATTCAATGTTTCGGTGGAGCATCCAGCCATGTGGCGCTTCGTAAACGAGAGCGTGAAGAATTCTCTTGGCCAGCCCACCAGCTTTGCCATCATGCCTGGTGAAACCGGGATCAGCCTTTTGCCTGGGAGCGAGTGGCCGCAGAAGCGCGCCGGTTTCTCGGAACACAATTTGTGGGTTACTCCATACGATCCCACGGAGCGCTATGCGTCCGGCGTTTACGTGATGGGCAGCAAAGGCGAGGACAGCCTGCCAGAGTGGACCAAGCAGAATCGCAACATCATGAACACGGATATTGTGGCCTGGTACACGATGGGTTTCCACCATGTACCGCGCCCCGAGGATTGGCCGCAGATGCCGATCATGTGGCATACGTTCACGCTGCTGCCTTACCAGTTCCTGCCCAAGAATCCAACGATGGATCTGCCGATGGTCCCATGACGGGCAGAGGCATCGTCGGCACCAAGCTTTTGCAATGTCGGCCCGGCGATATACTCGAAGTCATGCGTAGCTTGAATTTGACGGGCTTGACTTTCTCGTGTCTCTTGCTGGTTTGTCCCCTTCCGGGAACGGCTCAAAGCACATCGGGGGCGATTCCGGTCTCGGAGATATCGGCGGATCTTGGCGCCTGCTCCGCGACCATTGGTGTGACTGGCGCTGACTCAAAACCGCTCTACGCCGCAAAGGTCAACACGCGCATCCGATACGGCGTATTGGGGGTGAAAAGGCTGGACCTTGAGGCCTTCACAGGCGCCGATGGACAGCTCAAGATCACAAATTTGCCGGAAACCCTGAAGAAGCCGATGTATATCTACATCAGCAAGGACAGCAAGCAGGAAATGGTGGAATTCCGGCCCGATTTGCGCTGCCACGCCAACGCCACATTCAATGTCCAACTTAAGTAGAGCGACTCAGGCTGTGGTTTATTTTGGACTTCTAGAAGCGGTCAACTTTCGGCAACAAATCTATGTATGGTGGAGGCGGCGGGAGTCGAACCCGCGTCCGAAATCGCTGTCAGCCAGGAGAGTTCATGCTTTGTCCGCTTCCTTTTGGTTTCGCCCCCGCAACTCAGAACGGACAAGATGCGACGGGAACTAGTCCGATGATCTCGCGGCTACAACACGGACCGAGAAGCAACCGCCAGCCCACTGTATGACGTCTGCTCACAGCCCGTAGGTAAAGCCGTGGAAGACGGCAGCTTATTTAATTAAGCTGCAAGTGCCAGATTATCGTTGGCAACTTTGTTTTTGCAGGCGATTACAGGTGCCCACACCCTGACATGC
>JBEKDE010000086.1:0-20710 GCA_050014515.1 Occallatibacter sp. | reverse complement strand
CGGAGATGCACATTGCAGGTGCCTATTTCGGTCCAGGTATTGGCGATGCCGATGATGGGCTTGTGGAGATCTTCTTTTTGGAAACCGGAGCCGCGGAGATAAGAACGCGCGGCCGCGCGGCTGGGGCCTTCGGTCAACGGGATACTTTGGCGCTTGCCTTCGATGGTCATTTGCTCACTTTGTTCGCCAGTGGTCAGTTGTCAGTGATCAGTGGTCAGTTATTTGGCTTTAAGCCAGGTTGCTTGGTCGTGCTTTGATTCGTATGCGTCGAGCGCTCCGGCGTGGCGCAGGGTTAAGCCGATGTCGTCGAGTCCCTCAATCAGGCAGAACTTGCGGAAGGGGTCAACTTCAAAGGTCGCGTGAAAGCCATGCGCGTCGGTGACGGTTTGATCTTCGAGCGAAACTGTCAGTTGATAGTTCGGAATGTTTTTTGCGTTGGAGAGCAATTGCGCGACTTGTTCTTCGCCGAGGCGGACGAGGACGATTCCGTTCTTGCCGGCATTGGAGAAGAAGATGTCGGCGAAGGTGGGCGCGATAACGACGCGGAATCCGTAGTCGCTCAAGGCCCACGCGGCGTGCTCACGGCTGGAGCCGCAGGCGAAGTTCTTGCCAGCGATGAGTATTTGAGCGCCGTTGTAGCGCGGATCATTCAACTCGAATTCGGAGTTGGGGTCGCCGTTAGGCTTGCGACGCCAATCAAAAAAAAGGAACTCGCCGTAGCCGGTGCGCTCAATGCGCTTAAGGAACTGCTTGGGGATGATCTGATCCGTATCGACATTCGTGCGGTCGAGCGGCGCGGCGATGGATGTGAGTGTTTTGAATGGTTGCATCAGGCAGTTACCTCCTCGTTGACTTTCCATGTGCGTATGTCGACGAAGTGACCTGCGATGGCTGCGGCTGCGGCCATTTCAGGGCTGACAAGGTGCGTACGTCCGCCGCGGCCCTGGCGGCCTTCGAAGTTGCGGTTGCTGGTGGAGGCGCAGCGCTCGCCGGGCGAGAGAATGTCGGGGTTCATGCCCAGACACATGGAACAGCCAGGCTCGCGCCAATCGAAGCCTGCTTCAATGAAGACCTTGTCGAGGCCTTCAGCCTCTGCCTGAGATTTGACGGCCTGCGAACCGGGAACAACCATTGCACTGACATGCGTGGAGACTTTGTGACCGGCGGCGATCTTTGCTGCGGCGCGCAAATCTTCAATGCGCGAATTGGTGCAGGAGCCAATGAAGACGCGGTCTATTTGGATTGCATCCAGCGGGGTTTTGGGCTGCAGCCCCATATATTCGAGGGCGCGTTCGAGGCCCTTGCGCTCCTGCTCGTTCTGAACTGCCGCGGGGTCGGGCACATTCGAGGTGATGGGCGCAACCATGCCGGGGCTGGTGCCCCAGCTGACATAAGGAACGAGAGTCGAGGCATCGATGACAAGTTCGCGATCGAAGGTTGCACCGGGATCGGTGGCCAGCTTCGACCATTCGGCAACGGCTTGATCCCACGCTGCGCCTTGAGGACTGAAGCGGCGGCCCTTCAGATACGCATAGGTCGTTTCGTCAGGAGCGATCAAACCGGCACGCGCGCCCGCTTCGATGCTCATGTTGCAAACGGTCATGCGGCCTTCCATCGAGAGGGCGCGGATGGCAGAGCCCGCGTATTCAATCACGCAGCCGGTTGCACCGTCGGTGCCAATCTTGCCGATGATGGCGAGGATGATGTCTTTCGCTGTGACGCCGGTGGGCAGCGCGCCCTCAACGGAGATGCGGAATGTTTTGGGCTTGGACTGCGGCAGGGTTTGCGTGGCGAGCACGTGCTCGACTTCGCTGGTGCCAATGCCAAAGGCCAGGGCACCAAACGCGCCGTGGGTGCTGGTGTGCGAGTCGCCGCAAACGATGGTCATGCCGGGCTTGGTGATGCCGAGCTCGGGGCCGATGACGTGGACGATGCCTTGCTCGCGCGAGTCGACGTCGTAGAGTTCAACGCCGAAGTGGGCGCAGTTTTTGCGAAGCGCGTCGATTTGCGTTGCGGCGACTTGGTCCAGGATGTGGAGGCGTCCTTCGACTGTGGTGGGGACGTTGTGATCGACTGTGGCGATGCAGCGATCAGGCCGGCGAACCTTGCGGCCGGCGAGGCGCAGGCCTTCAAACGCTTGCGGGGATGTGACCTCGTGGAGCAATTGCAGGTCAATGTAGAGAACTGTGGGCTCGCCCGCGGGTTCGACGACCACGTGCTGTTGCCAGACTTTCTCGAAGAGTGTTTTTGGTGCGGTACTCATGAAGCTCCTCAGTCAGTGGACAGTGGACAGTGCGCAGTGAACGGTGATTATGCGTTGACGAGCATTGTCTTCAATACTTCGCGAACCTTTGCGCCGACTTCCGTTGTAGAGAGCACGGTGAATCCCTGCGGATTGCTGCGTGCGAGGTCCGGTGTGCGGAAGCCTTGCTCCAGTACCTTGCGCACAGAGGATTCAATGGCAGCGGCTTCGGCTTCGAGGCCGCCGGAGTGGCGCAGGATCAGTGCGCCGGTAAGGATTGCGCCGAGTGGATTGGCCAGGCCCTTGCCGGCAATGTCGGGCGCGGACCCGTGGACCGGTTCATACAAATTGACTTTGCCGCCGATGGTGGCCGAAGGCAACATGCCGAGCGAGCCGGTGATGACGGCCGATTCGTCGGAGAGGATGTCGCCGAAGAGGTTTTCGGTCAGCACGACGTCGTAGTTCTTCGGCTGGTTCATCAGGTGCATGGACATGGCGTCGACATACTGATGCTCGAGCGTGACGGAAGGGAATTCAGCGGCAACTTCAGTGACCGTGGCGCGCCAGAGCTGCGAGACTTCGAGAACGTTGGCCTTGTCGACGCTGGTGACCTTGTTGCGGCGCTTGGCGGCGAGCTCAAAGGCGATGCGGGCTACGCGGACCACTTCATCCTTTGTATAGCGCATGGTGTTCCAGGCTTCGCCAGTCGTCTTATTCCACTCGCGAGGCTGACCGAAGTAGAGTCCGCCGAGCAGTTCGCGGACAAACAGGATGTCGGCGCCATCGATGATCTCGGGACGCAGCGGGCTGTTGATGGCCAGCTCTTTGAATGCGAAGGCAGGACGCAGATTGGCGAAGCCGCCGAGTGCTGCACGCAGTTGCAGCAGGCCGGCTTCGGGGCGCTTGTCAGGCGGAAGCGAATTGAACTCGTTGCCGCCGACGGCGCCGAGGAGAACGGCATCCGATGCGAGCGCGGCGTTGAGAGTGTTGGCAGGGAGGGGCGTGCCGTCCTGCACGATAGCCACGCCGCCAATGCGCTTTGCATCGAATTCAAAGGTGTGGCCGCCGAGCGTTGCCACCTCGCGCAATACGGCGACTGCTTCATTGGTGACTTCGGGGCCGATGCCGTCGCCGGCGGTGACGAGGATTTTCAGATACATGTGTGTTCTCTTCCGATGAAGGTCAGTTTTTTGTCAGTTCGTACAAGGTGATCACCACCCTGTCGAGGAAATAAGCCAGGAACACGAAGAAGATCCAGATAAAGATATAGTTCAAGGCAAATTCAACGAAAAAATGAAGTGGAGCCGTTGGTCCTTGTGCGCTCTGCGGAAACAGAACCTTGGCAAGTATGCGACCTGGTACAAAAAGATTCGCTTGCAGCCAATCAGCGCTGGTTCCGGATGCTTGAACTGCAATCAGCATGAACGCGGCAGCGACAAGGCCGCCCAGCATCGGGTAAAGCAAGTAGCGTGTTTTCATTCCTGTCATCCATGGCATCGCCTGAGCGTATGCAGTTGAAGTGAACTGCCGGAAATCGAGTGAATCTGAAGCGGTCAGTCCAATTCAGCAACTGGCTCGTGGCGCCTCTCGCGAATCTGGTCGGGCAGAATTCCAACCAGGTCCTGGTCGTAAATGTTTTTCTTGCGATCGGCCAGGGCGACAAAGCGGTAGTAGGTGTGCTGCAACTCGTCACGGGTGAGCGCGAAACCGAGCTGCTCCAACCGGTGACGGAGGGCGGCGCGGCCTGAGTGCTTGCCGAGGACGAGGTGAGTTTTTGCGACGCCGACCAGGGCAGGCGTCATGATCTCGTAGCAGAGCGGATTAGCGAGCATGCCGTGCTGGTGAATGCCGGACTCGTGAGCGAATGCGTTTTCGCCGACGATGGCCTTGTTGGGCGAGGGGCGGAAGGTGATGATCTGGCCCAGCACCTGGCTGGTGGCGTAGAGGTTCTCAAGCTTGATGCCGGTGGAGACGCCGTAGCGGTCGCCGCGGACATAGAGCGCCGCGGCGATCTCCTCAAGAGCAGCGTTGCCGGCGCGTTCACCGATGCCGTTGATGGTGCACTCCACCTGGCGCGCGCCGTTCTGAATGGCGGCGAGGGAGTTGGCGACTGCCAGGCCAAGGTCGTCGTGGCAATGCGAAGAAAGAATCACGCCTTTTTCGTCGATGGCGGGAATGCGCTCGCGGACCTCGGCGAACATGCGGCCGTATTCCTCAGGCGTGGAGTAGCCCACCGTATCAGGCATGTTGATGGTGGTGGCCCCGGCTTCGACGGCTACGCGAACGATTTCGACCAGGAATTCGCGGTCGGAACGGGTTGCGTCTTCGGGCGAGAATTCGATGTCGTCGACGTGCTTGCTCGCAAGCTGGATGGACTCGGCGGCGAGGTCGAGCGCCTGCTGGCGGCTGATCTTGAGTTTGTACTCAAGGTGCAGGTCGCTGGAGGCAAGAAAGATGTGGATACGGGAGCGGTCCGCGAATTGCACGGCGCGGGCGGCCATTTCAATGTCTTCCTGCTTGGCGCGGGCCAGGGAGCAGATGCGCGGTCCGCGGATGGCCTGGGTAATGGTGGAGATGGCAGCGAAGTCGCCCTCTGAAGCCATGGCGAAGCCCGCCTCGATGATGTCCACGCCCAGGTCTTCCAGGGCATGGGCCATGGTGAGCTTTTCCTGGGTGGTCATGCTGCAGCCGGGAGACTGCTCGCCGTCGCGCAGGGTGGTGTCAAAGAAGACTACGTGGTTTGAAGACTGGGTCATGGATACGCCTGCCAAAGGGAATCTTCTATGCAACCTTAGAAGTGTCTCGCAAAAGGGGCATATAAGGCAAAGTTATTCTTTTTGGGGAAGCGATTAGAATTGCTTATGAGACAGTGAAGAAGTGAAGCAGTGAAGAAGTGACTACTTCCGACCGGAGGTTCGCGGTGGAATTAAGCCAGTTGGAGACGTTTTTGGCGGTGGCGGAGGAGCGGAGCTTCTCGCGGGCGGCGGTGCGGCTGCACCGGACGCAGCCTGCCGTGAGCCAGGTAATCCGCAAACTCGAAGCGTCCGTGGGCGAGACGCTGTTTGACCGAGCGGCGCGGGATGGTTCGCTGACGGCGGCCGGGGTGCTGCTGAGGGATTATGCGTTGCGCTTGATGGCTTTGCGCCGCGAAGCTTCCAGCGCGCTGGACGAGTTGAAGAGCCTGGAGCGCGGACGGCTGCAATTGGCGGCAAATGAGTACACGTGCCTCTACCTGCTCCCGGCGATCGACCAGTTCAAGAAGGAGTTTCCGCACGTGAGCGTTACAGTGCACCGGATGCTGGCCTCGCGGATTCCCGAAGAGTTGACGCTGCGCACGTTCGAGCTGGGAGTGATTTCATTCCGGCCCGACCCGGCGCAGTTTCGCACCATTGCGGTGTATGAGGACGGTCTGGCTTTTATTGTGGGCCCGAATCATCCCTTGGCCGCGATCGGGCAGGTTTCAATCAACGAACTGGGCGGGGAGAACTTTATTGCGCATAATGTCACCTCGCCGCTGCGGCGCAAGGTGATTGAGGCGTTTCAGCGCTACCGGACGCCGTTGAATATGGGCATCGAGCTGCCGACGATTGAGGCCATCAAGCGGTTTGTGGCCATGGGTAACGGGGTAGCCCTGGTGCCGCACCTGACGGTGGTGAGGGAATTGGAGACCGGGGAACTGGTGCGGGTTGCGGTGGAGGAGTTGGAGATGCGGCGCGTGTTGCGGCTGGTGCACCGGCGCCAGGCAACGCTTTCCTATGCCGCGATGGCGTTTTTGCGCACGGTGCGGACCATGGCGAGAGAGCGGGGACAGCCGTTTCACTACCAGGTGGAGCGGATTGGTTGAGGCGGCGAATCGAGATGAGGGTGTTTGTGCGGCAGAGTACCCTTTGCAATCTGGTGCGTCTATAGCCTCAAGAACTTTTCTGGCACGTGGTTGGGCTCAGAGGCCTTTGAGCGCATTGAAGATGGGCTTTACGGCACAGACCGGGCCCGGCCATTTACAATGCTGAGAGCGGGGCCCGGACAAGAACCGGCGCGCCGGAATTGACAAGCTCGTTGCCAGCCGGACGGTTGCGCAGTGGTGAGGTTCAGGACCGAATGAAGAAGATCGCATTACTTGCATTCCTGCTGGCTGTTTCTGTGGCCGCAGGCCGCGCTCAGGAAAGCCGCCAGGACATCAGCCTCAGCGGAATTGGGCTTATCGAGCCGTTTATTGCCGCCCCTACCGACGTTCAGGTGAGTGCGAACTATGCCCTGGGTGCGCTGGCCAGCTACCGCTTCATGCTCACTCCATCCAGCGCACTGGAAGCCAACTACGGGATTACCTACAAGAACACAATTCGCTTTCACGCACCCAACATTACCGCGAAGGGCATTGCGGTTCCAGTCCGCACCCAGGAGATTTCGGGCGCCTACGTGCACATGTTCAACTACAAGAAGTACAACCCGTTTGTGGAGGCAGGTCCGGGCGCGCTGATCTTCCTGCCGATTGTGAATAGCGGGCTGGGCGTTCTGGGCCCCAAGCAGCAAACCGAAGTGGGCGCAATTTACGGCGCGGGCATCGCTTATGAGATCAGCCCCAGCTTCGACATCCGGGCGGAATATCGCGGGTACGTGGTGAAGGTGCCGAACTTCGGCCAGACGTCCACGACTTCGGGCTACAATTTCTCCACCAACAAGTGGTACAACATCTACGTTCCCACGGTGGGCGTGGCGTATCACTTCTAAAGAAAATCGCATACGCAGCAAAAAGTGACCGGCTCAGGCCGGTCCTTTTTATTTGGGTTTGCGGGGTGGCTTGGAGATTGCGGGTCAGGATGCAGCGGGTAGATCACGGGGAGCCTCGATGTAGCGGCCCAGCTCTTTGACCATGGCGCAATGGAGTTTGAGCGCCTCGAATGCCTGCGAGCCCTCGGCCGAGGTGTGGATCTGGCAGTCAACGTAGAAGATATATTCCCAAGGCTTTCCGTGCACGGGGCGGGACTCGATCTTGGTTAGATTGGTGCCGAGAGCGGAGAGATCGTTGAGCGCGGCCACCAGCGATCCCGGGCGATTCTCAACCGAGAAAGCAAAGCTGATCTTGTTGGATTTGGGATCAAGAATCGCGTCCCTGGTCCGGCGGACAAGGAAGAAGCGGGTAAAGTTCTCCGGATTGTCTTCGATGCCGGCCTGAAGGATTTGCGCGCCGTAGTAGTGGGCGGCGGCCTCGCTGGCGATGGCTGCGGCATGGCGGTCGCGCAACTCGACGAGCTGCTTGACGCTGCCGGCGGTGTCGTAGAAAGCGAACGACTCCATGCGCGGGTGATCGGCGAGGAAGCGGCGGCACTGCGCGAGCGCCACGGGATGGGAGAAGACGCGGTCGATCTCGCCGACCGAAGTGCCGGAGATGGCGATCAGATTGTGGCGAATGCGCAGCAGGGTCTCGCGCTCGACCATCACATTGTGGGCAAGCAGCAGGTCGAAGTGCTCGGAGACGGAGCCGGCCAGCGAGTTCTCAATGGGAATGACGGCGGCATCGACGGAGCCGCTGGAGAGCGCGGAAAACGCGTCGGCGGAGAGCGAGCAGGGAACGATGGTCGCGCCGGCGACAAGCTTCATTGCAGCCTCGTGGCTGAATGAGCCGGGTTCTCCCTGGATCGCGATTCTCATAGCGGGCCCTGGTTCTCCATTTTCTGGTTGTGATGCGGGTACTGCAGGCACTTCGTGCGGAGGGTGCTTTCTGGCACCATACCATAGCTCAATCGGTATTTCCTCAGGGAATGATGAGGAAGGCATAAATTCAACTCCTGAACCACAAATCAGCGGCCACAAAGGCGAGAAAGACCATGGCGATCACGCCGTTCATGGTGAAAAAGGCCGCATTGAGGCGACGCAGGTCGCGCGGGGAAACGATGGAGTGCTCGTATCCAAGCAGGAGCGCGACGGCGGCGATGCCGATCCAGCCAAGTGCAAGAAAGTGAAACAGGACTGCGAACCAGACGAGCAGTCCAAGCATGGCCAGGTGCATGAGGCGCGCGGCGGTGAAAGCCGCCGGAATTCCGATGGCCTGGGGCAGGCTGTGCAGGCCGGCGGCGCGGTCGTGCTCGTAGTCCTGGCAGGCGTAGAGAACGTCAAAGCCGCCCACCCATAGCGTGACCGCGAGAGTAAGCACCACGATGCGCGGATCAAGCGACCCGCGGACGGCGATCCATGCGGCGGAGGGCGCGAGACCCAGGGCGAGGCCCAGAACCAGGTGCGACCATCGTGTGACGCGCTTCATGTAGCTGTAGCCGAGCAGGACCGCAAGCGCAACCGGCGAGAGATAGAGCGTGAGCGCGTTGAGCTGGGAGGCGGCAAGAACAAAAATGATCGCCGCGACGAGCGTGAAACCAAAGACAAAGCCGCGCGAGAGCTGTCCGGCTGGGATGGCGCGGGTGCGGGTGCGGGGATTGGCGGCGTCCAGTTCCGCGTCTGCCCAGCGATTGAAGGCCATGGCGCACGAGCGGGCGGAAATCATGGCGACGAGAATCCAAGTCAGCGTGCGCAGCGTGGGCAGACCGTGTGCGGCAAGGATGGCGGCGGTAAGCGCGAAGGGGAGCGCAAAGATGGAGTGCTCCCACTTGATCATTTCGAGAGTTGTGCGCGTCTTGGACCAGATGCCGGGCATGAGCTACCAGGGATTAGTTTACTTGAGGGACGGGGGACGGACGCGGAATGTGTCCTGGATCCAACAGGCAACGCAAGGGATTCGAAGTGCAACCGCAGGTCCTTCGACTACGCTCTCGATGAACGGGATCTGTTGAGCATAGTACCTTCCCGCTCATTGCGATGAGGCAGCAATGAACAGGGCACAGCCCTGGGTATCGTGATGAATGGGCCAACTACCCTGGCAAAAATCCCGCTAGGCGCGCGCTTCGGCGTCTTCTACGGTGGGGACGAGGGTCAGTACTTTGTCGAGGCGGGTGATCTGCAACATGTTGAGCACGCGGGGCACGACGCCGGCCAGCGCCATGCGGACGCCGTTGTCGCGACAGTAAACTTCGTGGTTGATGATCTCGCTCATGCCGGCCGAATCGAGAAACGCGACGCCGGCCATGTCCAGGATGGTGAAGAGCGGCGGTTGGCTCCCACGGAACTGGGCGCGCAGGGGAAGAACATTGCCGAAGGTGAGCGCGCCGGTGAGGCGGAGGATCACTGTTCCGACGGCTTTGCCCGGCAGGCGTTCGATGGCGAGATTGTGGTCTGCTGCCATGCGAACACAGTGTATGCAACTGCGGATGCGTTGTCGCTTAAAATCAGTGCCCTGGAGGTTACTGTTCAGAGACTGGGTAAACAGTGCCTACTTCTTCGGAATTTTCCTGTCGTGGCCGCTATTGTGCAGGATGAGCGCGGTTACTTTGCCATCTGCGTCTTTGACGAATTCAATCTCAGCGGGTATTTCGGTGGGAAAGAACTTCGTTTCCGATTCAGCGAAGAGCAGGTTCTTTCCCTGGCCTGTGACCTGCGCTGTGAGCTGTCCGTTTTCGACCGTGATTACCAGGTCGGTGTTGGGAGCCAGGACATAAGTCCCAGCGTACTGCGGAAGAATCTTCGGATCGACCGTCACGGCGGTGCGAACAATTGAATGCCAGTCGGGCCAGTTATATTCGGTGGCAATGGAGTGCATGATCTCTTCGCCGATCTGGCCGCCGTTGTCGGAGTTGGTCATCACAACCGCGCCTTCCCCGGATTTGTCATAGGCGGCGAAGATGTTGATGAAGCCCTCATTGACGCCGCCGTGGGAGAAGTACTGGTTGTCTGCTGCGCCGCCGATTTCGAGTCCGAGGCCCCAGTCGCCCATGCCGGGAGTGAGCATCTGCTTGGTCATGTCGGCGGAGAGGACATGATTGGCTTTGCCGAGGAGCGAGTTTTCGACCTCGATGGCATAGCGGGCAATGTCGGTTGGCGTAGTCCACAAGCCTGCTGCGGCCATTTCCGGATAGGTGTGTGCGCCGCCTTCCACGGGCTTGCCGTCGCCTCGATAGGGAGTTGCTGCGAGGGCCGCAAACTCCGAGCCGAGCGGCTGCTCGTAGGTGCTGTGAGTCATGCCGATCGGGGCAAGCACGGTGTCGTGCAGGAGCTTGGGAAACGGCTCGCCGGTCACGTCGATCACGGCCTGTTGCATGATGGTGAATCCGCCGCCGGAGTAGTTCCAACGAGCCATGGGCGCGGCTTCACTGCGGATGGCGGGGGTGTTGGCGGGCTTTTCGCCGTTGAGCACCTGAACGAGTGTTGGCACCGGCTCGTTTTGCGCGTAGCCGGGAAAGCCATGCACCGTTGTTCCGCCGGTGTGGGTGAGCAGTTCGCGCAGGGTGACGGGCTTGCCGGCCTGCACCGGATCGGCGGGGAGCTTCCACGATTTGAGCTCGGTGTTGATGTCGGCGTCCAGCGAAAGCTTGCCCTGTTCAACCAGGCGCAGGGCGGCCATGGTTGCGACGGGTTTGCTGATGGAGCCGGCCTGGAACATGGTGTCGGGCGTGACGGGCGGGCCGCCGACGCGGGCAAAGCCGTAGCCGCGCGCCCACTCGATCTCGCCGTTGTGGATCACGGCCACGCTGACGCCGGGAACGTTGAGCTCCTTCATGCGGTCAGCCAGGTTGTGCGTGGCATTTGGGGCGCCCTTGATGACCACGGGGCCGACCAGGCCGTTCTCAACGCGCTGGATGCGCTGGGTTACCTCCGGCTTCAGAGCGGGCTCCGAATAGGGCGGAGGCGCGGTTTGGGCAGATGTGACTGGGACGGCGACGATTGAAACCGCGAGACAGGCTAGTGCGACTGCAGCAAGATGCCGTGTGGTGAGCATTTCTGTGGAGCCCTCCGCGCATTCACAGTAACACGGGCGGCAGAATGCGCTTTGTGAGAAAGTTTTCTACTTTGCAGCACGGGCCCGGCGCGCTAATCTTTAGAACAACAACCACCGGACAGCCCGCTTCCCGGATTCGTTGCGCTCGTTTCTTAACACCCGTGTTTCAAGCACGCTCGTTCAAGCTGCATACCCTGAGTTCCTTCCTAAACTGATCCTTTCAATGAGGAGAGTCGATGCGTTTCTCAAAGCTGCTGCAGTGTATTTTTCTTTTGTGCTTCATTGCCGCCCCAGGCTTAATCGTCCGTGCGCAGGTGCCCACCCCCATCTCGGTTCTTGGGCATAACCCCGGCGACGACTTTTACCTGGCCGACTATGAGGACACGATCAAGTACTTTCACGCGCTGGCCGCATCGTCTGACCGCATCAAGATGTTTACCGTGGGCAAGAGCACGGAGGGCAGGGACATTGAAGTGGCCGTGATCTCCTCACCGGAAAACCTGGCGAAGCTGGACGACTACAAGAAGACGGCCGGCCAACTGGCGCGCGCTGAAGACCTGAACGACGACCAGGCAAAGGAACTGGCGCGCAATACGAAGGTGATCGTCCACATCGACGGTGGGCTGCACTCCGATGAAGTAGCTGGCACGCAGCACACCATGGTGCTGGCTTACAAGCTGGTGAACTCGAAAGGCGACCCCGAGGTCGACCACATTCTTGACCAGGTGATCCTGGTGCTGTGGCCCACGCTCAATCCAGACGGACAGGACATGGTGGTGCATTGGTACCGGCAGAACCTCGGCACTAAATACGAGGTGGCGCCGCTGCCGTATCTCTACCAGGATTATGTGGGCCACGATAACAATCGCGACGGCTACATGATGAACATGAAAGAAGAGCAGGTGGTGACCAAGGCCGAGATCGAATACAGCCCGGTCATCTTCTACTGCCAGCACCAGACGGCGCCGTTTCCCGCGCGCATCTGGATTCCGCCGTTCTCCGATCCGATTTCAACCAACATCAGCCCCTATGTGCGCAGCTGGTTGAATGTAGTGGGCACCAATATGTCCGCTTACCTGGATGCACACAACATGCCGGGCGCAATCTCAGAGTCGCGCTTCGACAACTGGTACGCGGGGTTTACGGATTGGGCGGGCGTGTTCCGCAATGAGATTTCGTTCTTCACCGAGACCGCGCTCTATCGCTATGCGACGCCGCGCTTTTATACCGCCGACGAGTTTCCCAAGAATGATCAGGACCTGCGCGCGTTGACCATGTACACCACGCCCTGGGAGGGCGGCTGGTGGCACCTGAAGGACGCAGTGGACTACATGGTGGGCGGGTCGATGTCGGTGCTGGACCTGGCGGCGAAGAATCGCGAGACGCTGCTCTTCAATCGCTACCAGGCGGCCCGCGACAACATCGCGCACTATCGTAAGGAGCCACCGTTCGCCTACGTGATCAGCGACAGGCAGACGGACACGCCTGAAGCCGGACTGTTGGCGCAGAAGATGATCGACAACGGCATCGATGTGTACGCGTCGAAGAGCGGATTCAAGGCCAACGGCATCAGCTATCCGGCGGGGTCGTGGGTGATTCCGATGGATCAACCGTACTCGGCAATGGCCAAGGAGCTGTTTGAGCGGCAACGCTATCCAGACGCGCTTGAGAATGGAACATCGAAGTCGATTGACCTGCCTTACGATGTGACCGGCTGGACGCTTCCTCTGCAGATGGGCGTGGATGTGGACATGGTGTCCGATCCACTGACGGCGGATCAGCGCGCGGAACTGACCAAGCTGACCGCGGTCACGCTGCCGGATGCAAGTGTGGAAGGCGCGGGTGCGGTGTTTGCCGTAAGCCATAAGGTCAACGCGAGCTTTGAGCTGGTAAACGCGGCCTTGCAGCAGGGCGGAACTGTCTCATTAGCACAGGATGCGGTGAAGACCGCGCAGGGAACGGAGACGGGCGCGTTCTTGATTGGCGGCCTGAGCAAGGCGACGCTGGACGGGCTGAGCAAGAAGTACGATGTGTCGGCTGTCGGCATTTCTGCACCGGCGCACACGCTGGCAATCAAAAAAGCGCGCGTCGGACTCTATCGGCCATGGGCGCCCTCGATCGACGAGGGATGGACGCGGTGGGTGCTGGAGAACTACGGATTCGAGCCGAAGAGCATCTACAACGCAGATATCCGCTCGGCAGGGTTGAAGGGCCGGTACGATGTGATCGTGCTGCCGGATATGTCGTCGCGGCAATTGGTCGATGGCTACGGACCGGGCATTGTGCCGGGTCAGTACGCGGGCGGCGTTACTGCGGACGGCCTGGAACATCTGCGCGAGTTTGTGCGCGACGGCGGGACGCTGATTGCGCTGAACCGGACAGCGTCGGCGCTGATTCCGCTGATGTCTTTACCGGTGCAGAACGTGATTGAGGGCGCGAAGAGCGACAAGTTCTTCTGCTCCGGCGCGCTGCTGCGCGTGGAGACTGAACATGCGGATCTGCCGGTGAACTTTGGTGTTTCCGAATCGCCGGTGGTGATGTTCCAGGGCGGGCCGGCCTTCCAGATGCTGCCCGGATTCCACGGCGCGATTCTGGCCAAATATCCCAAGCAGACCAACCCGCTTGAAAGCGGATTGCTGCTGCATCCGGAAGCGATTGAAGGCAAAGCCGCTGCGATGGAACTTGCGTACGGGCGCGGGCGCATTCTGCTGTTTGGATTCAAACCGCAGTTCCGCGGGCAATCGCACGCTACCTATAAGTACCTCTTCAACGAGCTTTACCTGTTTGACCATCCGGCGCTGCCGGCAGATACTCCTACCGCCGCGCCCAAGGCGGAAACCGCGTCGGCAAAGGCCGCTCCCAAGCCGGCCGATGACGACGAGGACGACTGGGAGTGACCACCTGCGGTGGGGCAGGCACCTGCCGTGCGGCTGACGCTCGCGGGAGGCTCGCGTGGGTTTCGTGGCTTCCCATCCATTTGCAAGAAAAAGGCGAGTGGACTTGGCGCGGGGAGTTCGTGCGAGTCAGCGCGCCCCCTAGTTCCTACTCATTCTGTGGGAAGCAGGAACTGCAAAGTTGAAAGCTGAAGGCTGCTTTTACAGGCTGTTTTCCGCCTCTTCCACCGTCGGCGCCTGGGTGATCACCGAGTCCACGCGGGTCATCTTGAACAACTCGAAGATGCGGGGGCTGACGCCAGTGATGATCAGCCTGCCGCTCCTGCCCTGGCAATGGACGTGGTGGTTGATGACCGCGCCCATACCGGCTGAATCCATGTAGGGGACGGCGGTAAGGTCCAGGATCGTAACCGGCGGGGGTGGCTCCAGAGCGCGCAGTTGCGCCTGAAAGTCAAACAGGTTCCGCAGTGTGATGGGGCCGGTGAGACGAAGGATCAGCGTACCCGGCGATTTGCCTTCCTGACGTTCAATAGAGAGAGGATCGTCGATGGCCATATGGGGATAAGTGTAAGGAATAAAAAGCTCTGTGTCGTTACAATCGTGTGAATGTCACGGGCGTGCGGGGTTGAAACGAAACTCGCCAGGGGCTCCTGCGCAAAAAAACTGCGGCCCCGGAGAGATTGCCTCCGAGGCCGGTTTAAAGCACGCAAGAGCCTTAGTTATTGGACGAGCGCTGCGGCTCGGTCGGCTGGTTCGCGACCCGCAGGTTGTTGGTGACGCTGAAGACCCCAGGAACCGCGTTGGCGCGAAGGCCCGCGGTGTCCTTGTCGGCCTGGCTATCCACCACGCCGTCGAGTTCCACATGGCCATTTTGCACCGAGATGCGGATGGTCTTGGCGGGATCGATCGCATATCTGTTTAGAGTGGGAAAGCCGTAGATGGAGCGGTATTCCGCCAGGCGGATGCCGTTATCCATCGGCGAAACCGGGTCGACCTGGATCTCGTCGACGACTTCCTTCACGCCCGGATAGGTGCTGACCAGGCCCACGGCTGAGTCCCTGGACGGGTAGTCCAGCGCATGACCGCCGAGCGTGACCACGCCATTCTGCACGTCAATGCTAACGGCATCAAAGACGTTTCCATAGCCGACGCGATCATAGGTAAGCTTCTCCGCCAGCTTGGCCTTCAATTCGTTGTCGGGAATGTTCGGCCCGGCAACCTGAATGTCGTTGCGGACCGCAGTCACGCCCTTGGCTTTGTGGACGCGCTTGTCGGCGTCGGCCTTGTACTCATAGAGGTCGACTGTGCCGGTGAGGGTGGCAATGCCGTTCGCGTCCACGTCCACCTTCACGTTGCTGAACTGCTTCTTGTTCAAACGGGCCGCGGCGTCAGCGGCAGCCGGACTGCCCTGAGTTGCCTGCGGGGCTGGCGCGGAAGGGCTGGGCGCGGCATGCGAAATCTGGGGAAGACCGAGCAGGGTCGCGGCAACCGCGGCTGCAAGCAATACGGTCCGAGTTTTATCAATAGTTCTTTTCATCGGGGGAACCTCCACTTACTCCTCATCGTCGGATGGTCGAGCCGCATCGCGGGTTGGCCACCCGTCAGTTAGTAACACAGATTCTCAAGAAAGGTTACGGATTCACTCGATAGAAAAACTGACTTATGTGAAGTATCAAAACGACTTGGATTGGCGGGGCGTTTTTGAGAATCCTTGTAATCTTCTTGCGGCTTTTAGCGTCTAATAAAGCATCGAACAAGTGGATCGCGCGAACAAAAGGGCCGCTTGAAAGCGGCTCCTTTGGCTAAGTGCAGGCGGGGCGGGCGACTTATTGCTTAACTAACTCCACGCGCCTGTTGAGAGTGCGGCCGTCCTCGGTGTCGTTGGATGAAACCGGAGCGCTGGGGCCATCGCCGATGCCGTCGAGCTGCGCCGGGAACGGCGAACTTGGTCGTGAGCTGAGCGGACCTGGCCTGCAAAGGGTAGAACCAGCCATAGAAACAGAGTCCGGCTGGCATTCATTGCGGCTCCTCTTTCGCGCTGTCGGGGATTGAAATTACTGCTGCGGCGGGGCGCGGTGGACTTTCAGGTTGATGTCGGCGTTGGGATCGCAGGCGGGGCCCTTCCAGCGATAGTCGGAGATGGAATCCATGTGGGTCGTGGTTCCGCCGGAAGTGGTGTCGATAGAGCCGACGGAGTGGATGTGGGTCAACCCATCGAAGGTCAGTTTCACGCTGCCTTTCATCTGAAAGCTCTTTCCAGCGCAGCTCAACTGGTAACTTCCGCCGGTCAAACCAATGCTCAGCTGTGTGACGGAGCAGGTGGGGTTTCTGCCGGAGAGCGCCTTGGCCCAGGTCTCGTCATTCATGCAGAGCAACATGCTGAATGGCTTTCCCCCTTGCCCCATGGGGTCGGGCATGGAGAGCTCCCACTCGCCGGAGCGGAGGGGAAATTTCTGTTGGGAAAATGCTGAGGCGGCTGTCATCAGGGCGCATAGGCCCAGTGTTACCCATTTTGGGAAAGTCATCGGAGCCCATCCTTTGAGGTGAAGTATGGGCTCAAGGCTGCTGCTTCGAGGTCTTTCCTGTCAATGACAAAATGACAACCGCCGCGGCGGAGTTTGTTTATTTTGAAGGGTCCCGGACGTTTTGCTAGACGCCAATGACGGCGCAAAGCTCCTTGACTGCCTCGGCGCTCTTCTTGAGAGCCGCGTCTTCGTCGGGGGTGAGCTTGATCTCGATGATCTTCTCCAGGCCGGCCGCGCCCAGCTTGCAGGGAACGCCGATGTAGAAGCCGTCGATGCCGTACTCGCCCTGCAGATAGGCGGCGCAGGGCAGGATCTTTTTCTTGTCCTTGAGGATGGCCTCGACCATCTCAGTGACGGCCGCGGAGGGAGCATAGTAGGCGCTGCCGGCCTTGAGGTACTTGACGATTTCGGCGCCGCCGTCGCGGGTGCGCTGGACGAGCTGCTCGAGGCGTTCCGGTTCGATGAGCTCCGTGATCGGAATGCCGGCGACGGTGGAGTAGCGCGGCAGCGGGACCATGGTGTCGCCGTGGCCGCCAAGAACGAATGCCGTGACATTCTCGACGCTGACATTCAGTTCAGCCGCAATGAATGTCCGGAAGCGGGCCGAGTCCAAAACGCCGGCCATGCCGATGACGCGCTCGCGATTGAAACCGGCCTGGCGAAACGCGGCCTGGGCCATGGCGTCCAGCGGATTGGAGACGATGATGAGGATCGACTCAGGCGAGTGGGCAACGACCTTCGCGACCACGTCGGACATGATTTTGAAGTTCGTATGCAGCAGGTCGTCGCGGCTCATGCCGGGCTTGCGGGGAATGCCCGCGGTGATGACCACGATGTCGGAGTTGGCGGTGGCGGCATAGTCGTTTGAGCCGACGACGCTGACATCACGCTTCTCAATGGGCAGAGCTTCAAGCAGGTCGAGGGCCTTGCCCTGCGGAATGCCTTCGACGACGTCGATCAGGACTACATCGGCCAGTTCCTTTGAAGCGATCCAGTGGGCCGCGGTGGCGCCCACGTTGCCGGCGCCGACGATTGAGACTTTCTTGCGCATTTTGGTTCTCCTTGGGACGATCCCAGTCCCGCAGGGGCTGAAGCCCCGTTGCCTTTCCAGAATTCATCGGCACGACTGTAAGTCGTGCCCTGTTACAAAACCTGTCGATGTTCGTGCTCTCCCATCCATCCGACAAAAACGTCGGATGGATGGGGCACACAGCCTATTCGATGATGAGTTCGCCATCGAGAATGATGACCGAATCAAACCCAATTGCTATTGCATTGTTTTTCATCTTGTGAGCGTCCTGAATGTCGTCGACTGACCCGACTAATTTACCTTTGATACTCCAATCAGGGTCTGTCTTCGCAGGGTACCCGAATACCCTGTACTTCTTTTCGTCGCCCATTCTCGTTCTCCATCCTCGTGGCAATTTCCCTTTACAAGTTTCCGATGATGCGCGTCGCAAATTCGCTGGTGCCGACTTTGGTTGCGCCGGCGGTCTGGCGTTCGAAGTCGTAGGTGACGAACTTCTGCTGGATGGTCTTCTCCATGGCTGTCTCGATTAACTTGGCGGCTTCCTTCCAGCCGATGAAGTCGAGCAGCATGACACCGGAGAGAATGACCGAGCCGGGGTTGATGACATCCTTGTCGGCATACTTTGGCGCGGTACCATGGGTGGCTTCAAACACCGCGTAGCCGTCGCCGATGTTGGCGCCGGGGGCGATGCCGAGGCCGCCGACCTGTGCCGCTGCAGCGTCGGAAATATAGTCGCCGTTGAGGTTGGTGGTTGCCAGGATCGAGTAGTCCGATGGCCGGATGATGATCTGCTGGAAGATGGAGTCGGCGATGCGGTCGTTGATGAGGATCTTCTGTTTCCACGCGCCGTTGCCGTGGGTCTTGCCGATGGAGTCGAGCACGCCCTTGATCTCGGCGTACAACTCGTCGCGGAAGGCCTGGTTGCCGAATTCGAGGCCGGGCTCGATGAGGGCGGCATTTTCTTCCACCGTGATGCTGGGATTGGCGTCAACATTGCCCAGGATCCAGCTCTCGCGCTCGGTCACAATCTGGTCGCGGAACTCGCGGATGGCCAGCTCATAGCCCCACTCGCGGAACGCGCCCTCGGTAAACTTCTGGATGTTGCCCTTGTGCACCAGCGTGACGGTCTTGCGGCCGGTCTCGATGGCGTTCTTGATGGCAAAGCGCACCAACCGCTCGGTGCCGAAGATGCTGATGGGCTTGATGCCCACGCCGGAATCGGAGCGGATTTTCTTCTTGCCGCCCTTGAGCAGGTCTTCATTGATGAACTCAATGAGGCGCGCGACGTCTGCCGAGCCCTGCTTGAACTCGATGCCGGAATAGACGTCCTCAGTGTTCTCACGGAAGATGACGATGTCGACCTTCTCGGGGTGCTTCACCGGGCTGGGCACGCCCTGGTAGTACTTCACGGGGCGCACGCAGGCGTAGAGGTCGAGAAGCTGGCGAAGGGCCACATTCAAAGACCGTATGCCGCCGCCGACCGGCGTGGTGAGGGGTCCTTTGATGGAGACGCGCAGGTCGCGCGCAGCGGAGACCGAGTCGTCCGGGAGCCAGGTGTTGAACTGGCGGAAGGCCTTCTCGCCGGCGAAAATCTCAAACCACTTGATCTGGCGCTTGCCGCCGTAGGCTTTTTCGACCGCGGCATCAAAAACTCGCTGCGAGGCCTTCCAGATGTCGCGTCCGGTGCCGTCGCCTTCAATGAATGGAATGATGGGATTGTCAGGAACTTCAAAGTGGCCGTTTTTGTAGTCGATTGGCTGGCCATCGCTGGGCAATTCGAGCCCGTTATAGGTTTTCGGCATGGGTTTCAGTGATCCTCTTTCCTTGCTTCTTCAAGGAAGAGGCTAACACCTGCAAATTGGGGGTGGCAATTCGGGGGCGGTGGCTGCGTTGGGTGGGCACGTCTGAGGGCGTCTCGCAGATTGGCGCAGCGTGGGAGAAAGCCCTTTGCTTTCGGATTGGCGACAATCCGGGCAGGTCGCTGGGCACTCATTATTCGTATGGGCGCTCTATACCCGATCTCGTTTAAATTTCAGGTATTCGTCAGCATTATCAGCCGTGTTTTTCCCCCGCAAAGAAACGAAATTCTTAGCGAGCCAGTCGCAAACTTCTCGCGCAAATTCTAGGAACTGTCTGGGCTGCTGCTCCAATCTCGATTCCCGAAGAACTTCATGCGAATACCGAATGTAGTGAAGCAACCGGATGTTCTCGCCGAAATTAGGGTCTTTCGGGAATGAGTAGCACATGTGGAATGGCCCTTGCAGACGCAACAACGGCGCACTCTTTTCAGGTTCGCGTCCTTCCGGCGCTTCTATACCATCGAGGTTCGTAAACAGCAGGTCGTGCTTCAACTCAGGATAGAATTCGATCTCGGCAAGCGTAACCTCCGTAAACTTGTAGGGGATGTTCTCAGAGAATACCCGCGCATTGAGTGACTGCGTTAGATAGGAAGCAAAACGCTCTGCGTCGGTCGGTTTCCAAAACGCTGTGATCTGACGTCGCTTCGGCTGCAGCCATGGATCATCAATCGGATCGAGCGGCATTGTGACAAGTTGATCGGTTGGGCTGTATTTGATATCGACCTCGGTCGGTATCTGCCCTCGGCCACACGTGGTGCAGGTGGGGCTGATCTGAACCGAGCGAACGTCCCCGCTTTCCCGGAATTGGTATGAAAGGTC
This sequence comes from Occallatibacter sp., assembly GCA_050014515.1. Lineage (GTDB taxonomy): Bacteria > Acidobacteriota > Terriglobia > Terriglobales > Acidobacteriaceae > Telmatobacter. The sequence goes on along the minus strand of JBEKDE010000086.1, from coordinate 520 downwards.
CACCCGAAACAACCTGCTGCCGCATCGGCACCGGCTGATCTTTGGTCTCCCATCTTGCAACACGTCCGCCCAATAATCTCTGCTATCGAGCAGTAGAGAATGGTGTCCAGCGGTGCAGGTCAATAATCCGGCTTGTTCATCCCGCTTCAGCCTCAATTGAAAATCGCGTGCTCCACAGGCGCACCGACACGTGTTTTCAAGATTCTGCATTCTCAGAGCATACCCAATTTCCTTGAGTGCGAGTGAATCAGGGCGAGTCACCGCCAAACCTCAAATTAGCCAGAACATGCCCTCGAATTCGTTGACATCATGATGTCTCGAAGCCTAGCATCATGATGTGCGAACCACTCTCACCATCGACGACGACATTGCCAAACTGGTTGAAGACGAGGTCCGGCGGAGCGGAGACACGTTCAAAGGAACGGTCAACCGGCTGCTGCGGCAGGGGCTGATGGCCGCCAAGGAACCGGTGCCCGCAAAGCCGTTCGTCGTGACCCCTTTTCCGCTCGGTCTGAGGCCG
>JBEKDE010000085.1:0-20725 GCA_050014515.1 Occallatibacter sp. | reverse complement strand
GGGTTTGATGGCGGGACCGGAGAGTCCTCCGGTGATGTTGCTGAGGCGGGGCCGCCGTGTCTCCGGGTCGATCGACATGGCGAGAAAAGTATTGGTAAGGCTGATGGCATCCGCGCCGGCGTCCGCGGCGATCTTGGACACGTGGACGATGGAGGTAACGTTGGGCGAGAGCTTGACGATAAGAGGGCGTTTGGACGCGGCCTTGGCGCGGTTCACCAGGTATTCGAGGGAGCCGGGGTCGGAGCCGAATGCCATTCCACCCGCATGAACATTGGGGCAGGAGACGTTGAGCTCGTAGGCGGCAATGCCTTCGGCGTGGTTGAGGCGCTCAATTACGCCGATGTACTCGCCCACCGTGTAGCCGAAAACATTGACGATGACCTTGCAGGCTGGATAGCGCTTGAGAGGCGGAAGTTTGTGCGCAATATAGTCTTCGACGCCGACGTTCTGGAGCCCGATGGCATTGAGCATGCCTGAGGCGGTCTGGATAATGCGAGGCGCGCTGTGGCCGGCCATGGGACTGAGGGAGATCCCCTTGGTGACAAAGCCGCCGATGCGCTCGAGCGAGACAATCTCTTCAAATTCAATGCCGTAGCCAAAGGTGCCACTGGCCGCGATGACCGGATTTACCAGGTCCATGCCGGCCAGAGAGACTTTCATGTCGGGTTTCACGCGCGGATATCTTCCTTGATCGTCGTAGGCGAAAAAGCTCGCAAGGCTCGATGCACAAGAGCGGTCTTCCTTAATGATACGCGTGTGCTGCAAAGACGCCGGTTGTCCGCAGTTTCACTGGTTCCCAGTTTATGTTGAGCTTATGTGAAAATCACACAAGCTCGGGCCTTGTTTCCTCCTACAGCGCCTTCGATTTCGCTCTTTGCAGAAGCCCGAATGCTACAGCAAATCCTGAGATGCTGTAACCCGAAACCACAATACTGAAGTTGACGCGACCATCAGGGACGGGCAACCTTGCACAACGCCCCAAAGGACACACCTTCTCAGGATTTGCTCTAAGTGCCCTTTCTTTCATCGGGGTGCAAGCAAAAAGTCACAATGCTTGACCTGCACATGTCGACATGTGAATCGAAACTGCTCCAGTCCTCCACCGAAGAAGCCGACCCACAGGAGATGAAACCGTCACGTGCCCGTTGTTGCGCCTTTTTTCTATAGCATTTTCGGGATTGGTGTAGACCGAAAGCACACACTCAAGTGGCTTTTTCCTCAAGAAAAAGCCACCTTTCACGGCACTGAAAAAGTCTATATGTATTCCGAAAATGCTCTAGCGCAAGGGCGGGAAAGCACCACCCTCAACACAACAAATTGTTTTGTTCAACCTGCATTTTCGTTTCTTGTTTGGGTGAGAATTCAGCAGCGCCGCAAGTTGCCTGAAACCAGAGACGGGGCTTCACCCAAAATCCAGACGATATTGTCCATCGTATGAACCTGACCCAGGTTGAGAGACGATCGCTCATCAGAAACTCTGTCCCAGGCTGAAAAAGAAGTTGAAGTGATTGGCTTCGCCCACGTGCGGATCGGAGGCCGGCTTGGTCAGCGCGTTGTTGTAAATCACCGGATAAATCGGCGTGTTCAGGTTGTAGCTGAAGTCCAGCCGGATGGGGCCAACCGGCGTATGGTAGCGCAAACCCACGCCCGGCGCATGAGAGAAGTAGTTGAAGCTGCACTGTCCCTGCCAGCCAGTCGAATTCACCGGCCCCGGCGGCGGCTGGTAGGGGTTATTGGGATTCACAATGTCCAGGTCCTTGCACGCGTTCCGGTTCGGTTGGCGCGTGCGCAGAATGCTGGCCCACGCCTGCCCCGCATTGTTGAACACGTTCCCCATGTCTTCAAACAGCACCACGCTCACCGCGTCACCGAACCAGGGCAGCGTTGGTGGAGGGAGTCGCAACTCGGTGCTGTTGGCCAGCGCGCCCGCTCCGCCAATCGGATACCCCGTCTCAGGATCGCGCGGCCCGGCCGCATTGACTGAGAATCCGCGTAGTGAAGTCGCGCCGCCCGCGTAAAGCCGCTCGGGGAGGGGAATCAGCTCTTCCGATCCATTCCCAAACGCCCGCTCCTGCCCGTAGCGCGTATTCCGCGCAATCACAAACTGGCCCTTGTCAAAGCTGTAATAGCTTGAGTTCGTCAGGTCGAGCCGGTTGAAATTTGTGTCCGCTCCAAATGCTTTTTCGGAGATGAACTCCTGGAAGCTGGTGTAAGTTCCGTGATGTGCATCCAGCGGAGAGTCGCGCGTATCCCTCAGCCATGTAATCGCCGGACCACCCACGCGCACCGCGGTCGATTCCTCCGCAATCTCTCCCGGCGAAACCTGAAGGCTGCTGGCCTGCACCTTCACGCGGCGAAAGTTGAATTCGTAGATAAACGTATTGGCTTTCGACAGGAGCGACCCCGGCGTATTGAAGTGTTCTGAAAGCCTCACGCCGCCCTGCAGCCGCGACGCCACATACGTGCTCACATCCAGGCTGTTGGCGTAGCCCCCTGAGAAGTTGAATCCCAGGTTCTTGCTGCCCGCCAGGTGCGGATCCTGAAACAGCACATCGATCTTCTGTTCCAGCAAGCCATACGTTCCCTGGATCGAAGCCGAAAGCTCTCTCCCGAAAAGATTGTTGCGCGTGAGATCGGCAAGCACTCGGGGGCTGACGCTGGTTCTCAGGTTCGGATTGCACGTAGCGCCGGTTAAATCGATCAGCCCGCAGTTGTAGTGCGGCGTCCCTGTCTGCGCCTCAAATCCGCCGCCGTACGTCAGCACCCAGCGCCGAGCCTCAGACAGTTGCAGAAGAACCGTCTTCTCCGTCTCCCCGCCATTTGGATTCTCAGATGCCGTGTTCACTTCACTGAACAATGCCAGGTCGTAAAGGTTTCGCTGCGTATCCGAGAGCGCCGTCTCGTTCAGCGGATCGCCCGGATGCAGCGTGATCGCCTTGGCCACCGTCCCCGGACGCGTGTAGTGCAGCCCGGTGATCAGCACCTTGCGCACAAAAATCTGCGGACCCTCGGTGATGTGGAAGGCCACATCCACCTTGGTCGCATCCCCTGCCTCGAACTGCTGCGTCACATCCACCTTCACCTGGTCGAAGCCCCGGCTCATGTAATCGGTCAGCAGCGCATCGCGGTCGCCGGCCAGGTTCTGCGGGGAAAGCAGCTGGCCCGCCGTCGTGTTCAGCAGCGGAGTCAGCTTGGCCGCATCCACCTGAACCGCCCCATCCAGCTTCACCGTTCCCACCCGAAGCTGCGGGCCCTCCTCAATTCGATACACCAGCTTCAGAGGCGCCGTTCCCGTGCGGCTCCCCGCCTGCACCGCATCGCTCTCAGCGCCGGCATCGGTCTCCGCCGTCACTTTCACCTTTGTAAATCCATTGTTCTGATAAACCGCCTGCAACGCGCTGATATCCGCCGAAACCAGCGCCTGGCTGTACGCTCCATGGCGGTCGACAGGATCTGCAGCATGCACGTTCAGCAAATCCTTCAGCGTAGCCGTGTCGAAGTATTTGTTTCCCGTCAAGGTCACGCTTTCCACCCGCCGTCTCGGACCCAGCGTCACCTTGAAGACAATCACCACCTGCTCCGCGCTCGCGGTCTGCTGCTCGTGGTCCACCTTCGCGTCAAAGTAGCCCAGCCGCTGGTAGTAGTCGCGCAGGTTGCGATTGCCCTCGTTGAGCAGATCATCGTCCACGCTTCCTTCTTCGAACACGGGAATCAGCCGCTTCACCCGCTCCGGGTTCATGCTCGCGCCTTGCACCAGCACCTTTACCCGCGGCCCGCGATTGGCAGAGAATCCGAAGTCTGTTCTCTTCGTGGCCGGAAGGTACTTCTGCGACTCGAGCTTGATCTCCGCTTCCAGCCGCTCGTCCTTCTGATAGTGCTTCAACACCTTCGACAAGGCGCGGTTACCCGTGTCGTGATCCACCTTCGCGCCCGCCTTCAGGCCGGTATTGTGCTTGAACTGCTCCACGGTGATCCCCGGGTCGCCAGTCACCGACACTGTGCCTACGCGCGCCTGCGGCCCGCTGTTCACGTGAAATGCAATGTCCACCAGCTGATCTTCCGGATGTTCGGTCAACGCATGCTTGATCGTCGGCGCATTGAATCCGTTGTCGGCCAGCGCCTTGCGCATCTGATCCAGCGCGTTGGCCAGTTTCTCCGGGGTAAATCGCGTGCCGGGCGAGAGCTGCGCGGCCCTTTCAAGCTGCGTGTTGATCGTGGCGCCCTTGGCCCCATCCACGCTGACCGTCCCAATGAAGGTGCGCGGCGTTCCGCGAAATACAAGATCAACGCCACCCTGATCGCGCGCACCCTCCACTTCAACGGTGTCGAACAAGCCACTCGCAAAAAGCTCCCGCAGGCTCCTCCTCAGGTTCTCTCGACTAAGCGGCGCTCCCTCAGTTTGGGAAAGTTTGCGGGCCAGTGGAGCAGTGCGGTCCGCCGGCAACCCCACAATAGAGATGTGCCGCACAGTCAATCCCTCCCACTGTGCCAGCAAATCCGGATTATCCTCGGTCGGCGCCGGCGTATCTCGCACCGCGGCCGCGTCCCGAACTTCAGATGCGCCCCGAATTTCAGTCCCGCCAGAAGCCTTATCCGCATTGGGATTCTGGCTCCAGCACGCGACTCCTGGACCGATCGCGAAGATCAGCAGGCTGCAGCCCACGAAGCAGAGCAGCGGTTCCGTGCGCACCCATCGCCTGTCCCACTTCGCGGAGGGGATGCCGTGTCTCCGCTCAACCCGCGGGTCCGGGCGATTGCCGCACATCACAGCGGGCCTGGTTCCAAACGTCATCTCTCACCCAAAAATGCGGGGAACTGCGCCCCGTTGCGCAACAAGGAATGCCTTGATACAAGTGCTGAACGCTCTGGCCCCGGTCGCCGCTCGCCGAAACTCTGCAATCTCAACCGCTTCCCTTATACTAGAGCCTGTTATGAGCTTTCGCGCAGGCGGCGGCACAGACGAATACAACGCCGGGCCCAGGGTTCCCACGGACAGGTCTTCGTCCGGACAGCGCAGACCAGATTCTGTTGTCCATCGCCGTTCGATGATGTTCAATATTGGCCGCTCCACGCTCCTCGAACTCGATAAAATCGGTTTTTAGCGCCGCTCGTGGGAAAGTGAATCACACGCTCTGGCGGGATCAAGCCTGCGGCAGCAGGATGTGGCCCGCGGAACAACTCAGCACGGAAGCGCATTTTTCCCACGAGGTCCCCCAAATGCAACCTCCCGACCCCGACCAGAAGTCGGCCCCCAACGCAGTTGCCCCCGACCCGCCCCCCGGGGCGGCCCGGCCGGCCCATCCGGTGAAGTTCACCTCCACGGCCACGCCCAATCCAGCCGAGGCCGATGCCCTCGCCCGGGCCCAGGCCGGAGACCACCAGGCCTTCGCCCAACTCTACTCTTTGCACAAAAGACGCATCTACTCTTTATGCCTGCGCATGGTGGGCAATATTGCCGAAGCCGAAGACCTTACCCAGGACGCTTTTCTTCAGCTTCATCGCAAAATTGCCACCTTTCGCGGCGACTCGGCCTTTTCTACCTGGCTGCATCGGCTCGCCATCAATGTCGTCCTGATGCATCTGCGCAGAAAGGGATTGTCCGTGATCTCTTTGGATGAGGCCATGGAACCCGCTCCCGATGACGGTCCTGGCCGTAGCTTCGGCGCCACAGACCTTACCTTGGCCGGCTCCATTGACCGGCTGGCGCTCGAACAGGCCATCTCCGATCTCCCGGCCGGCTACCGCCTCATCTTTGTACTGCACGATATAGAGGGCTACGAGCATAATGAGATTGCATCCATGCTCGACTGCTCGATCGGAAACAGTAAGTCCCAGTTGCATAAGGCGCGCTTGAAACTGCGCGACGCTCTGCATCGGTTTCCACGGCAGGAGGCACGGGCATGACCAGCGATCCCAAGACCATGACTTGCGAGGAGTTCCAAGCCTATTTGCCGGAACTGATCGGCAGCGGTGAAAACGCCGCCAACCACCCCCATCTCAAAAACTGCGAACTCTGCCGCGCCCTGCTCGCCGACCTGGAGACCATCGCCGAGGCCGCCCGCCAACTGCTGCCCGTTGCCGAGCCGCCCGACGAGCTCTGGAGCCAGATCGAGTCTGCAATACAAAGAGAAAAAGCAGAACCCGACCCCGCCTGATCAGACGTTCACGCCGGGGAACAACCCTCCCCGGCTCCCCTCCCGTTCACATTCGCCCCGCTTTCGCCGATACACTTTCTGAGCAGCCGCATCCAAGTCCTCAACGCGTTCCTCAACGCGTTCAGGATGCGGGGCGGCGCGCGCCATTTCTGAATACCCCGGTTGGCGGTCTCCCCGGACCGGGAACACCAGCCCGGCCACGACCGTATCATGGGAAGCAAGCGCTTTCGAAAACCGATGGGAGGACGACCCAAATTGGAGATTCCTGAAACTTTTCAAAGTCTGCGCTGTCTAATGAAGGAAAGTTGATACGAGGACACTCAATGCCAAACCAGCCTCCCGCTCCCGTTGCTCCGAAAAATAATGCCGGCGAAATTCGCCGCGTTCCCGTCCTTCCCGTTCGCGATACCGTCCTGTTTCCTCACGCCGTGCTGCCATTGACCGTCGGCCGCGAGAGCTCCATCCAGTTGATTGAATCGCTGGGAGATGAACGATCCATTGTAGTTGCGGCCCAATTGGACCCCCGGCTCGACTCGCCCAAGCCCGCCGATCTGCACTCCGTCGGCACCCTGGCCACAGTCCACAAGGTTGTGCGCATGCCCAACCAGAGCCGCTTTGTCTTTACCGAGGGCACATCGCGCGTTCGCCTGCTCGGCTATACCCAAACCGAGCCCTTTATGATCGCCGAGGTCGAAGTCCTGGCCGACATCGAGCCAGCCGCCTCCTCCAACGTGGAGGCTCTGGTCCGCAATGTCATTGGCCAGTTCCAGCAAATCGTCTCGGAGTCGCCGACCCTGTCCGACGAGCTCCGCACCATTGCGGCCAACATCGACGACCCCAGCCGCCTGGTCGACTTTGTGGCCTCATCCCTGCCGTTTCTTACCACAGACGATAAGCAACAGCTGCTTGAGACCGCCGTCATCGCCGACCGTCTTGAGCTTCTCAACAAGCATCTGGCCAAGGAAATCGAGGTCCAACAGCTCCGCACCAAGATCCAGAGCGAGGTCCAGGATCAGGTCCAGCAGTCGCAGCGCGATTACTATCTCCGCGAACAGCTGAAGGCCATCCAGAAGGAGCTTGGCGACCAGGACGAGGGCCAGCGTGAAACAGAAGAGCTGCGCCAGAAGATCGATGCCGCCGGCATGCCCGAAGACGTGAAGAAGGAAGCCCTCAAGGAGCTCAATCGCCTTTCGCGGATGTCTCCGATGGCTGCCGACTACTCGCTCACCCGCAACTACATCGAGTGGCTTGCCGTCCTGCCCTGGGGCAAGAGCTCAGGCGAAAAAATCGACATCAACAAGGCCCGCGAGATCCTCGACCAGGATCACTACGAGCTCAAAAAGGTGAAGGACCGCATCCTCGACTACCTCAGCGTGCTCGAGCTCAAGCCTGACATGAAGGGCCCGATCCTCTGCTTTGTCGGACCTCCCGGAGTGGGCAAGACCAGCCTGGGCCGTTCCATTGCCCGCGCCCTGGGACGCAAGTTCCAGCGCATCTCGCTGGGCGGCATGCACGACGAGGCTGAGATTCGCGGCCATCGCCGCACCTACATCGGAGCCCTGCCCGGCCAGATCATTCAGAGCATTCGCCGCGCCGACGCCAACGATCCCGTCATTATGCTCGACGAGATCGACAAGCTGGGCCGCGACTTCCGCGGCGATCCCGCATCGGCGCTGCTCGAAACCCTCGATCCGGAGCAGAACAACAGCTTCCGCGACAACTACCTCGACGTGCCGTTCGACTTGTCGAAGGTGCTTTTCATCTGCACCGCCAACATGCTCGATCCAGTTCCGCCGCCGCTGCTTGACCGCATGGAGCTGATCTTCCTCCAGGGTTACAGCGAAGAGGAGAAGGTGCACATCGCCATCAAGTACCTCGTCCCCCGCCAGATCAAAGAGAACGGCATCACAACCGACCAGATCGAGTTTCCCATGGATGCGCTGCGCCACATCGTGCGCCACTACACGCGCGAAGCCGGCGTGCGCAAACTTGAGCAGGTGCTGGGCACGGTCTGCCGCAAGCAGGCGCGCCGCGTGGTCGAGGGCAATACGGAGAAACTGGTCGTCAACCGCGAAATCCTCAAGGAATTCCTCGGCGGCATCCAGGTCCGCGTCGAAACCGAAGTGGCCGAGCGGGTCAAGCGCCCCGGTGTGGCCGTGGGCCTGGCCTGGACACCCGCCGGCGGCGACATCCTTTTCATCGAGGCCAACAAGATGAAGGGCAAGGGCGGATTCACCATGACCGGCCAGATCGGCGAGGTCATGCAGGAATCCATGCAGGCCGCGCTCACCTGGGTCCGCTCCAACGCCGAGACTCTGGGCTTGTCTGAGGATTTCACCAGGGAGATCGACCTGCACATCCACGTCCCGGCCGGTGCAATTCCCAAGGATGGTCCGTCGGCCGGCGTCACCATGGCCACGGTACTGGCGTCGCTGTTGACTAATACACCGGTGCGCAAGCTCACCGCCATGACCGGCGAAATCACGCTCAGTGGCAACGTGCTGCCTGTCGGAGGCATCAAGGAGAAGTTTCTGGCCGCCCGCCGGGCCGGTGTGGAAACCATCATCCTGCCCGCCGAAAACCGCCAGGACGTGGAAGAAGACCTCACTCCGGAACTGATCGGAGGCGTCACCATCCACTACGCCAGCCGTATTGAAGACGTGTTGCGCGTTGCGCTGCCGCAGCTCAAGATCCAGCCGGCCGCGCAATCCAGCGTGACCGAGATTCCAGTGAGCAGCGCGGCATAAGGCCGTACCGATCTCAAGCTCGAGTCCATCAACCCACAAAAGGCCGGCAAACCTGCCGGCCTTTTGTATTTTCATGCATTGATCCTGCCATGGTGCATTGATCCCGCCATGCGCGTCTGCAGGTGCCCCCGGTCCCTTGCTTGAGTGCTTTATGGGACCGGGGAGGTCGAGCCGCGCTAGAGCGAAACCAGAGTAAACGTGCCCTTGGCGAGAGTGCGCGAGGCGGCTTTTCTTGAGGAAAAAGCCACTTGGCATCGTGCTTCCTGGGTACAGCTACTCTGGTTTCGCTCTAGTCCCCGTCAATTCTGCCGATAATAGCGACAGAATCCAGCGCAAGTTTGCGCGGAGTGTGGTGACCATGGCGCCACTGAGCACCAGCAACCAGCTCGTTCCGTTGCACCTCTCCGGCAACACCACGGAACAGCAGAACCGACTGCTCCAGGAGTTCCTCGGCCAGGCGGCGCAGGACGCTTACCGCACCGCCATTGACCGTCTAGACCGTCACAGCGCGCAGATCGTGCTCGACATGGACAAGAAGCTCAAGTCCGAAGTCGCCGAGCTGGTCGCCGAAGTCATCCACCGTCACACCGTCAGCGACAAGTTCAAGGATGAAGAAGTCGGCTCCAATCGCATCTACCCCCCCACCTACCGCGTTCGCCCGCTGGAAGCTCAGGTCACGGAACTGCGCAAGGTCTTTCCCAGCCTGGGAAGCTGTCTTGAAAAGCTGGCTCGCAAACCGCTCGTGGATGGCGCGGAAGCCTGGTTCGCCATCCCCCGCTGGCAAGCCCTCGCGCCCACCTACAGTGAAGCCGTCGAGCTTGCATTGGGTGTCATAGCCTCGCGCCGCCGCATCTCCAACCGCATCATTGGCCGCCTCGGTCCAACTTACCTGCGACAGAGCGAGCGCTCCGCGTTAGCCGAAAAAATCCTCACCGATCAGCAGCAGGGCGGTGACATTCTCGTTGTCGCCGCCCAGGCCGGCATGCTCCATCGCGGCTGCTCCGCCCGCCGCACCCGAGTCGCCATGGCCGGCAACGAGTACGGGCTCGGCGTCTTCGCCTGCGCCTGCATGCTGCTCACCCACCCCGAGCGCCTCTCCACCGGCGACACCCTCATGATCGACTGCAGCGGCGACGAGTACTCCGTCCGCGGCGACTACACCTTCGACCGCGTCCCCCTCTTCGACTACGACATCGGCGGCATAGAGTTCAGCATTTTCTACGACGACCGCGCCCGCAACCTCTGGGGCACCCCCACCGCTTTCCTCTACAAGATGGTCTAACGCCGCACCGACTCCTGCTGCGTCTAATCCACAGGCGGTATTCTGTTCTTCAATGATCCAGGTGCGAGTTCTACCCTTTGGCGTGCTGAAAGACCGGCTGGGCGCCTCCGCGTCAACGGTCGATCTGCCCGACGGCGCAACCGTCGCCGCGCTGCTTGACCATCTTCGTGCGCGCGCCTCCGCGCCTATCCTTCAAGGCATCGCCGTAAGCGTCAACGCCGAATACGCCTCCTCATTCCAAATCCTCCATGAAGGCGACGAAGTCGGCCTCCTGCCGCCCGTCTCCGGCGGGTCGGCCACATCGAATTCCGGCTCCATCAGTCTCACCCACGAACCCATCAACGCCGCACCTCTTGTCGCCTCCGCCAAGCACGCGGAAGACGGCGCAGTCGTGGTCTTCGACGGCATCGTCCGCAACCAGACCCGCGGCCGCCAGACCCTCTATCTCGACTACGAAGCGTACGAGGAAATGGCTCGTAGTCAAATGCAAGCCCTGGCCGGTCAGGCCCGCGAGAAATTCGGTGTCCGCCACGTAACCATCGTGCACCGCCTGGGCCGCCTCCACATCGGCGAAACCAGCGTGCTCATCGTCGTCGCATCGGCCCACCGCGCGCAGGCCTACGACGCCTCCCGCTGGCTGATCGACTCCCTCAAGAAGACCGTCCCCATCTGGAAGAGGGAGACCTTCGTCGACGGAGCAGTATGGGCCGCCGGCGAGCCATTCCCTGAAAACCTGGCCGTCACCCCCGCGGAGGCTGCGCATGACGCGTAACTCCGGCTGCGAAATCGGGGTGCCCCCGGTCAACGGGGAAGAACCCCGCCCTGACGTAGATGTGCGAAGGGGCACGACTTCAGTCGTGCCGCAACCCTCCTTAAGTGAGAGACAGGGGGCTTTAGCCCCTGCGGCAATCTTTGCCTTCCTCATGATTCTTTTATCCGTCCCATTCCTCCCAGCCCAGGGCCCCACCTTCCACATCGACACCAAGCTGGTCAACGTCTTCGTCAACGTCACTGACCGCAACGGCGCCATCGTCGGCGGCCTCACCCGCGAGGACTTCTCCATCACCGAAGACGGCCGCCCGCAGGACATCGCCATCTTCGAACGCCAGTCCGAACTGCCCCTCAACCTCACCCTGGCCATCGACACCAGCGGCAGCGTCCGCAAAGACATGACCGAAGAAACCGATGCCGCCCGCCGTTTCGTCCACGCCATCCTTCGCCCGCAAGACCAGATGTCCGTCCTCCAGTTCGCCACCGACGTCACCGAGCTAACGCCCTTCACCAACAAAATATCGTTGATCGACCGCAGCCTGGCCCGCTTGCACGGTGACTTCGCCACTGCCCTTTACGACGCCATCTATCTCGGCGCCGAGCGTCTCGGCCCCAAGCAGGGCCGCAAGGTGCTCATCGTGGTCTCTGACGGCGACGACACCGCCAAGAGCACCACCTACGCCCAGGCGCTCGAGCAGGCCCTGCGCAACGAAGTCATGATCTACACCATCATCGACGTGCCCATCGAGGCCAGCGCCGGCCGCGACCTGGGTGGCGAACACGCCCTCATCACCCTCGCCGAGCAAACTGGTGGCAAGAGCTTCTACGTCAGCGATGGCGGCCTCGACAAGGCCTTCTCCCAGGTCAGCGACGACCTCCGCACCCAGTACCTGCTTGGCTACTATCCCCATCACCAGGAGCCCGGCCGCACCTTCCACCGCCTGCTGGTCACGGTCCCCAGAGCCACAGCGCAGGACTTCAACATCCGCCACAAAACCGGCTACTACGCTGACTCCCCAGCCCACAAAGACTGATCAAGCCCAAGCGCAAGCCCAAGCTCAAGCCCAGGCCGGAAGATTTGATGAAGCGCGTGCGGCCCGCCATACGCCTTCACCAGCCGTCCCATCAGACGCGCCGGCAGCGCTCCCTTTTCAGGCGCCACTTCTCCCACCGCCCACTGCATACTCAACGAGCAATGTGCCAGCATCTGCGCCGCCGTCATCTTGCCCCAGCGCCTCTCGCTTTGCGGCTCCAGTTTTCCCAGCCGGGTCTTTACCTGATTCGCCAGCGTCGCGTCGAACAGGTTCTTCATGATCACATGCCTCCCTTGAATGAGTAACCAGGAGTCCGTGTCGGAAATATCAACCTTCTGCGTTCACCGATTGAACATCCTAAAGCCGCAGTCTCGCAGGCGACCCTTTTACGAGACACAAGCGCCACGCTACGTTGCGTGATCCTGTCCAAAAGCAGGTTTGCTCTCGCCGATATCCATGCGTTCGATCAGGCCGTTTGCGATGGTGAAGACATGCAGCACCGTTTGATCTGAAAGGATGTCGCCGTTCAGATTCTTGACAAGTTGGTGAACCTTGACATCGGTTCGGCCCGCCTCGCGGTCAGTCACTTCAATCGGTTCCACGTGAGGATTAAACTCCGCCCACTGGCGAGTCCAGTAAGCACGAATCCCTTCTTTCCCGACCACGCGACCGCCCTCCGAAGCCTTGGGCCAATCTACGTTTTCACTCATCACCGCAAGCGCGCCATCGACATCCCGCCTGTTGAAGGCCGAGTAGGCCTGGGCAATTAAAGCTTGTGTGTTGGCCATACTTCCTCCATGGTGCGCCGGCACCCTCTATGAAGCATAGGGCAAAGTTCCCGGAGAGCCAGCTCGGTTCTCAAACAACCCTTTGTGAGACTGCCGGCCAATCAGAAGATCGGTTGCAGAACCATCCTGCCATACGCGATGAACGCCAGCAGCAGGCCCAGCACGCCGCTCAGGATCGTGGGCGCGACCTCGCGGTATTTCACATGCACCCACACGAACACCAGGCTCTCGACCGCCAGCACCGTGGCAGCCACAATCGTCAGCGGCGGTTGCCAACGGAACGCGTCGGGAACAATGAGCCCGATCGTGCACACCAGCTCAACGATGCCCAGGGCCGTCCATGCGTTCCGAGGCAGGGCGCCAAAGGACGGCACGTCCTGGCTTACCTTGTCAAACAGGAAAACCTTCATCACGCCCGACGATCCGTACAGGAGCGCGGCAAGAACTTGCAGAACCCATAACAGCATATTCATCGTGTGCCTCTTTCCGGTATCCGTGTTGGCAACCGCAGGGCAGTTCCTCCCCGCGCCATCCGCTTTCTGAGCCCCAGATCGAGTGGCGCCCGATCCAGTGCCCTCCAGATCGGGTGAACATGGATAAACGCATGATACTTCCCCTTCCTGTGGCGCAGGAGACTTTTTGGGATGCGTGTGCGAGGCGCAGGTCTTCGTCGAAATGCTCTTCGTCGTCATGCCGCAAGAGTTGCAAACAGACGGTTGACCTCAACCACCCGTGCCGCATGCCCCGGAATCTGGGCAGCACTCGCCAACCGGGATAGTCTACGCGATGCCCACCAACCTGCCGTAACGCTGGCACCATGCGTAAGCTTGCTCCGTGCATGACCTGTGCAGGCCAACCGTTATAGCATTTTCGGAACTGGTGCAGACCGAAAGCACACGCTCAACTGGCTTTTTCTCAAGAAAAGCCACCCGTCACGGTACTGAAAAAGTCTAGATGTATTCCGAAAAATGCTCTAGTCAGCCGCAAATCCAGCCAATCAGATATCTCCTATGGACATTGCATAGGAGTCATGCTACCTTCTTTGCAATGGCCAAAGGAGAGACCGTGAGTACCGACAAATCGGAAGTGTTGCAGGGAACCCTGGATCTGATGATCTTGAAAACTCTCCACGCGTTGGGTCCGTTGCACGGATTCGGGATTGCACGGCGCATTGAGCAAGTCAGTGAAGATGTTCTGACGCTGAACGAGGGCACTGTGTACACCTCTTTGTTGCGGCTGCAGCAACAGGGCTGGATTGATTCCGAGTGGGGAACATCGGAGAACAACCGCAAGGCCAGGTTCTACTCCATTACTAGGCAGGGACGAAAGCAACTTGCAGTCGAAACAGAAAACTGGGAGCGAATCTCCGGTGTGATCGGCAGGGTATTGCGATTGGAGGGAGGTAAGTAGCTATGAATTCCTGGGCTCGTAAACTTGCATCGAAAGTGCGTGGTCTCTTCGGACAGCAGAAGGCGGAGTCCGAATTCGACGTTGAGGTACAGGTTCACCTGCAACTGCTGGCGGAGAAGTTCATCCGGGAGGGCATGAGTCCGGAAGAAGCCGATTCAGCCGCACGCCGCCAGTTCGGTAACACAACATTGCTGCAGCAGCGCCAGAGAGAATCGCGCACGTTTTCATCTTTCTCAGCAGTCTCCCAGGATCTCCGCTACGGCCTCCGAGTACTCGGCAAGAGCCGGGCCTTCACCGCAATTGCAGTGGCTTCGCTGGCGTTGGCCATCGGCGCGAACACAACCATCTTCTCGGTGGCCAAGAGCTTGCTCTACGACCGGCTCAACGTGCCTCACGCGGAAGACTTAAGGATGTTGTACTGGCAATCCACTGGGCATAGCGCGGTGCATAGCATGTGGGGCGAATTCAATTCTTCGCCTGAAGGCTCGAAGAGTTCGTCCTTCTCTTACCCGGTGTATCAGCAGCTGAGTGCGCACAACCAGGTCATGCAGGATTTATTCGCTTTTCAACGGGACGGCATGAACGCGACCATCCACGGAACAGCGCGGCGTGTGATGGCAAACATGGTCTCGGGCAACTACTATTCCGGCCTGGGCGTGCGGCCCCAGTTGGGCCGTCCCATTCAGCCTTCTGACGAAACCTTGCAAGGCACGGGAGCTGTGGTCGTCATCAGCGAAGGGATCTGGGAGCGCGATTTCGGACGTTCACCGTCAGTTCTGGGCCAGACGATCACCCTGAATCAATCCGCCATGACCATTGTGGGCGTCAATCCCCGCGGATTCACCGGCGCCGACGGTAATCAGGATTCGCCTGACCTGTTTATACCGCTGAGCATGCAGCCCGTGGTCGATCCCAAGGGCAAGAAATCGTATTTGGAGGACCCCGATATCTGGTGGGTGAAGATCATGGGTCGCGTCAAGCCCGGCGTCACGGACTCCCAGGCACAGGCTGTGCTGTCGTCGCAGCTTCAGGCGGCGGTACGTGGCACCATGACGGTGAAACCCGGCGAAACCGTACCGCACCTCGCGATCTCAGACGGCAGTCGTGGAAGCCACCTTTCCGAGAACGAATTCGCGAAGCCGGCATTTGTGCTGATGACCCTCACCGGCCTGGTCCTCTTGCTGGCCTGCGCCAACATTGCCAACCTGATGCTCGCCCGGGGAGCACAGCGACGACGGGAGATGAGCGTGCGGCTGGCCTTGGGCGCGGGACGCACACGCATCCTGCGCCAGCTGCTCACGGAAAGCCTGCTGCTGGCATCGGTGGGCGGATTGGTCGGCTTGCTGCTTGGTTACCTGGGCCGGAACGTGATTCCCAATCTGCTCACCAATTCCTGGGACACAAGCGAAGCCAGCGTTCACTTTGACTGGTGGGTGTTTGGCTTTACGGCGACAGTCACGATCGCGACCGGGTTGCTCTTCGGTCTTGCCCCCGCTTGGATGGCTGCGCGCGCCGAGGTCAGCAGCACGCTGAAAGAGTCCGCGCAGACCACGACCCGGCGCCGTCAGGGAATGGGAGGCAAGGCCATCGTGGCCTTTCAAATCGCCCTGTCCACGCTGCTGGTGGTGGGCGCGGGGCTCTTTCTGCGTACGCTTTTTGCGCTCCGGTCTGTCGATGCGGGCTTCCGCACCGATCACCTGATCCTGTTTTCGATCAATCCGCCCGCCAGCCGCTACCACGCGGGCTGGGATGTGCTGTTGCATGCGCGCCTTGAGGAAAATTTTTCCGCGATTCCGGGCGTACAGGCGGTAACGACCGCTTCGACGCCTT
Source organism: Occallatibacter sp. (assembly GCA_050014515.1). Classification (GTDB taxonomy): domain Bacteria; phylum Acidobacteriota; class Terriglobia; order Terriglobales; family Acidobacteriaceae; genus Telmatobacter. The sequence continues at coordinate 4,708 of JBEKDE010000085.1, read as the reverse complement.
ACATCAGCAACAGCATGTCAAACGAGATTTTCCTGCTGCCGGGTGAGAAATTGGACCCAAATAAGCAGCAGGCCGAGGATGTCAACACGGTCGGGAACAGTTTCTTCGCCACCATGGGCATTCCGATCATTGCGGGCCGAGCCTTTGACGCGCAGGACACGGCCACGTCGCCCAAAGTCGCCATCATCAACCAGAGTCTGGCACGCAAGCGGTTTCCGAACGTGAATCCCATCGGACAGGAATTCAAGACCGGAGACGGCCCGGAGGCCTTCGCGGGGCGGATCGTAGGCATCTGCGCCGACACGCGATACGTTGATCTTCGCGAAGAGGCACCGCCGCAGTTCTTCCTGCTGTACAGGCAACAAAGCGAGGTCGGCGATTTGACGTATGCGATCCGAACCCGCCTGGATCCTGAAATCCTGGCGCCGTCGCTGCGCCAGGTGGTCGAAAGGTTTGACCGCGATCTGCCCATCATCGATATCCGCACCCAGCAGGAACAGATCGACGCAACCATGCAAACAGAACGGATCTTTGCGTCTCTCACTACCGGCTTCGGTCTGCTGGCCCTGGGGCTGGCCTGCGTGGGTATCTACGGAATCATGGCGTATTCGGTGGCGAACCGGAGAAACGAGATCGGCATACGCCTCGCCTTGGGAGCGCAACCAGGACAGGTGCAGAGAATGGTCCTGCGCGAAAGTACGTGGCTTGCAGGTGTGGGAATCGTCGCCGGCGTAGGTGCAGCCCTGCTGCTGACGCGGCTGGTGAAGTCGATGTTATACGGAATTCAACCTTATGACCTGCCTACGATCGCAGGCGGGGTCTCGATTCTGCTTGTGGTTGCGCTTGCATCAAGCTGGATTCCGGCGCGCCGCGCCGCGGGAGTGCAACCGATGGAGGCGCTCAGGCACGAATAAAAGGGAAGATCTGGTTGGAAACGCGGAGATTTCAGCAAAGCTTTGTGCAGCCGCCTATGCCGTCAGCAACTCACAAGCACAGGCTCTCGGTCCGGCGCGGCTGGAACGACAGCCGAGCCTTCATCATCCCGCAACCACCGATTCAAGCTGCGCCAGCGCCTCGCGATCGTCCAACAAATTCGCTGGTCCCGCTAAATTTGGACGCGGCAATCCAGCAAAGACCTGCACAATGCGCGGATCAAATTGTGTCCCCGCAAATGAGAGCAGTTGGCCGATAGCCTGCTCGTGGGTCATTCCGCGCCGATAAGACCTCTCGGTCGTCATCGCGTCATACGCGTCCGAAACGTGAATGATGCGCGCATCCAGAGGCGTCTCCTCACCCGATTGGCCTTTCGGGTAGCCGGTGCCATCCCAATTCTCATGGTGCAGTTCCACGGCATCGATGTAGGGAGCAAGGCCCTGCACTCCTTCAAGAATCCGGCGTCCAATCACAGGGTGTTGTTTGACGATTTCAAATTCTTCCAGGGTGAGCTGGTCAGCCTTTTGCAGAATGCTGTCGTCGATCCCGATCTTCCCGATATCGTGCAACAGCGCGCCTACGCGAATTCGCTCAATCTCTTCGGGGACCAGGCCCATCGCCGCCGCCGTTGCGCTTGAAAGCTGGCTCACGCGATAGCTGTGGCCTGAAGTGTACCTGTCGCGCGCATCAAGCGCGTTGGCCAGCGACCGGACGAACTCCACGTAAGCCCTTTGCAGATTCTCCTGTGCATTTCTTACCGATTCCGCGGCGCGCTGGTAGCTCTCCGCCAACTCCCGGATTTCCATCGTCGGTGAAAGATCGCTCGTGAAGTCGGGCAGCATGCCGGTTCGCTCCGCGTTGCGAAGATGCGAGACCACATGCGCAATCGGCTTCACAATGGAGCGGGACGAGACCAGGCTGCACAGGAAAGCGACCAGCACGGAGCCGAAGGCCATAATCAGGAAAAGATTGCGCAGTTTGGACCGAACAGGGCCTCTTGCCGCGTCGAAGTTTTCAAGACTCCATAAGGTATACCCATCGCCCAGGCGCTGCAGGGGAACCGATATCCAGTTGGCGCCTCCCAGCCGAACATCACATTCCGGTTGTCCCGCACAGCGGTGAAATGCCGCCTCCACATCTTTTCCGGAGACATCGGGAATGTTGAAGTCGATCACTGCGCCGTCATGAATCAGCACGGATGGCTTGGCAGCCCCTGGGAAGTCAAAGTACTGTCCCACTGAAAGCGATCCGATATTTTCCTTATCCCCTTCGATCGGTACAGACGCATACCGGATGATTCGGCCGCCGATCACCAGCAGGCCCTTTTCGCCGTGTTCAATCAGCGGTCCGTCGAATGGCACAAGCTGGTTTTTCCCGCCCGATTGGTCTCCCGTTTGCCGGACCACGCCCGCAAGAGGCGCTCCATCCGGCTTGGAAACCGAAAGAAAATCGGAGCCCATCTGCTCGCCAAGCCCGCGCAGTTGATCTTCCAACCCCCTGCGTGCGCTGCCGGAATCGGAATTCGCCGGATGCCCATGACCAGGCTCGGGATTGATCAACTGCATCGCGGCCTTCAGGTCCGCGCTTTCTCCGGCGATCTTAAGAAAACGTCCATTCTGAAAATCGGCTTTCGACTGCTCACGGGCCATCGAAAGCTGGTTTTCGCGCAGAGATCCACGCAGCTCATCGCGCACCGTCGATTGCACAAGCTTCTGCGCTATGAAAAAACTGGAGGCCAGCAAGACCGCAAAAGGCACGAAGCTGAATAGAAAGGCGCGGGTTTGAAAGCGCATAGTCATTAGACGTTTCCCGCCTCGTTCAGCATTGCTTCGTTCATGCTCAGCTTTACTTCGTTCAGAAGGGTGCTCCCAGTTTTCTGAGCCTGCTGACCGGCGAAAAAGGCAAAAGCTATCATCAGAATAAGCGATAAATCCAAGACTTCGTAGGCTTTCCCTCCACAGCACCCATTTGATTAGGAGCTTGGATGGCAGAGATGCCGGCTAAGGTTGCATGCCCATTTTTCCGCGGCGCCTGCTGCAACCCCTTGAAAACGTTAGGACGGCCGTCCAAGCCGTGCAGGTGGCAATTGGCGGGGGCCCTGGCCTGCCCGGATCAATATTGTCGCTGCGCAATGCCTCGTCTTTGAGACTCGAAGAGATGCGATGTGGGAGGCTATAGCATTTTCGGAATCGGTGTAGACCGAAAGCACACACTCAAATGACTTTTTCCTCAAGAAGAAGCCACCTTTCACGGTACTGAAAAAGCCTATATGTATTCCGAAAATGCTCTAAGAACCCTTAAGTCCAACAGCAAGAACAACTGTTTAAACGGAAATTAATCTGATTCGTCGACCAGAAAGTTAGAATTGGCCGGTATTGACCTGAGGAGAATGAATGTCCACTGCACCCGGCGCTGGTTTCCATTACCACGTTGAAGAAACCAAGGATGAAGCGAATTACATAACCACGACCATCAAGTGCCAGGGCAGGCTCGTCAGCGAAAACACCGACGAGCTCCGCAAGATTGTCCAGCCGCTGCTTGAGCGCGGAGGCCGCACCGTGCTCGATTTCGCCAATGTCGAATATCTCGACAGCTCCGGCCTGGGAGCGATCGTGGGCCTCAAAGTCTCTGCGATACACCGCGGGCTCTGCGTGCTCGAGTTGGTAAACCTCACGCCTCGTGTCAAGCAACTGCTGAGCATCACAAACCTCCTGCAGCTGTTCTCGTCTTAGGCCGCGCATTCACTACAAATACGGCCATGCGGCGGATTAGCCGATGAGGCGGACGCACTGCGCTCAACCACCGCAGCCGAATCCTCAACACCTTCTAGGCGATCTGCCTCTCAAACCTCAACTGACCCCGCAAACCCGCGTACGAATCCAGCAGGCCGCCAAGCGCCCTTGGGTTGAAAAGAAGAAGGCCGGAAGAGGAGACCTATTCGGCTCGCGGCTTCTGAATCCATTTTGGGATGTCCGTGACGCGTGTCGCTTCCGCAAAATATTGCACGCGCGCGTATTTTTGAGCAGCCCACTTGCGTTGCAGATGGGCTTTAAAAAAGGGTTCGCCATTTCCCAGCCTGCATTCTTGTTCAGGCTGCGCACCACAAACTGGACACACGACGCTCAGAGACAGGTCAGCCATAAAACTCTTCCTCAGGGATGACGATAGTGAATCTGAAGCAAATCGAACACGCCCCAAAAGGGCATTCCCCATGGCATAAAAGGTGTATTTAAAGACTCGTATGCAGGACGATGCGCCTGTCGTGGCTGTCGCATAGAGCAGGTTGGCAGGCAGGTGGCCCCGGCATCGACTCCCGAGATGGGCACAGCCCTGAGTTGTATTCTGAGTTCGTCGATGGAGGGGGGATGCAATCCATGACCGGGCCACCTGCCACAGCGGAGAATGTGACCGACACGCAGTGCGCTTCCACCACGCCGACGGCGAATTACAACGCCAACAACCAGGTGACCTGGGCGCAGTACGTCGCGCCGGCCGGATTCACCTACGACGCGGCCGGAAATGTGCGCAGCGACGGCGTGAACGAATATTCTTACGACTACGAAAACCGGATCTGCACGGTGTCCACCACGGTGAGCGGCACCACAAGCATTACAGGCTACCTTTATGACGCGTCCGGCTTGCGTGTAGCGAAAGGTCCTGTGAGCAGCGCGACCATCTGCCCTGCGTCGGGCAGCACTACCAGTCCATTGAACTCGCCGAACAGCCAGTATTTGCTCGATCTAGCCGGAAACCAGGTGACGGAATTGAACAGCGC
>JBEKDE010000084.1:0-20921 GCA_050014515.1 Occallatibacter sp. | reverse complement strand
CTATCTCTCGGCCCCTTGCTTCACTCCTGAGTGCAGCGGTCAACAACTGAAGGCGGATAGCTGAGAGCCAAGGGCCCCCTCTCCATGCTTTAAACTGTTTCTGTGAAGATCGCACTGGCGCACTTGAATTCGACGCACACATTCACGCGGTCAAAGATCTGGTTTGGCGAAGAGTCTTTGAAACGTTAGACCTGCCGATTGCGTTTCTTGTGAAAGAATGATTCAAAGCCTTGGAGAATCCACCTCAGGGAAGGCCGCGCTGATGAGACTCTTGCCCGCATATATACTCCCGCTCCGGCTCCTTAAACTCTTTAAGATCGCAAGATAATCATGTGAGGGCATTGTCTGTGAGCAAACATGTGGTCGTGAATCCTGTCATGAAACGCTCAATGCTATTGACAGGTCTCCTGATCTTGGCGGGTGCTTCTCTCACCGCCCAACAATCTGCCGCGTCGGGGAATGGCGCATTTCCGGTTCAAGCTCCCGGTCGTGCAGTGTCCGTATGTGAACCTTCGGTCATGGATTCCCCCTACATCCCCGTCGATAGCTGGGTCTATCCAGCCATGATGCGTCTTTACTCCCTTGGCTTTGTCAATACTGTCTACCTGAACATGCGCCCCTGGACACGTTCCAGCGTCTCCCACATGCTGGAAGAGGCAGGCGCGCACATCGAGGATGCCGACACCAGCCCCGCTGCAGACGAAGCACAGGCTATCTATGAATCGCTGATGCACGAGTTGCAAGCGGACATGGAAGGGCCCTGTCTTTTCTATCGGGGTAAATCCCGCGTCGAATCCGTTTACTCTGTCGCGCGCGGCATCAGCGGTACGCCACTCCAAGACAGCTATCACCTCGGTTCGACCATCATCAATGACTACGGTCGCCCTTATGAGAACGGTTTCAATAACTACTCCGGTGCCAGTGGCTACGCATCCGCAGGCAGGTTTCTCGTCTACATGCGCGGAGAGTTTCAGGGCGCGCCGTCGGCCGCCGGTTACTCCACCACACTTGCCAATGAGCTCACCAAATTGGATGGCGACGCGGACTACCTCAACACGACCAGCCCGATTCCTTTGGATCGCCAGGCCACCATCCCGGTCGGACCCATTGCCGCGGCTACCTATGGCCGCATCATGGAAGCCTACGTATCCACCCACCTGTTCAACCACGAAGTATCGTTCGGCAAGCAGGACGATTGGCTCGGCCCGGGTTTGGGCGGCGGCATGGCTTACTCAAACAACGCTGAGAACATCTACTCTTTCCGCATCAATCGCACTGAACCATTGCGCATTCCATTTGTATCCAGGTTTTCGGGCCCCTTCCGCTATGAATTCATCGTCGGCCCGCTCAAGGGTCACACCTATCCGATCGATCCCTGGGTCCATAGCGAAAACGTAAGTTTTCGTCCTACTGAGAATCTCGAATTCGGCTACCAGCGCACTGTCATCTGGGGAGGTCGGGATCACGAGCCCATCAATCTCCGCACCTTCCTGAGAAGTTTTTTCAGCGTGTCTTCACCAACCGGCTACGGGGTCAAAGACAGCGCAAAGGATCCCGGCGCCCGCTTCTCCGCCTTCAACTTCTCCTATCGCATTCCCTTTGTCCGCAAATGGTTCACAGTCTATACGGATTCGGAGGTGCATGACGATATCTCCCCATTTGATGCTCCTCATCGGGCCGCCCTCCGGCCTGGCCTCTACCTGTCCCATGTGCCCGGTGTTCCGAAACTCGATATCCGTGCCGAAGCCGCCTACACTGACCCGCCCGCGACAAGCAGCAAGGGCGGCCAGTTCATGTACTATGAGTCGATCGAGAAACAAGGCTACACCAACAATGGTCAGATATTTGGCGACTGGATGGGACGAGAAGCCAAGGGCGGCCAGGGCTGGATCACCTACCACCTCAGCGGTAATGAGTGGCTCCAGGTGGGTGTGCGCAACCAGAAAGCGGCCAAGGACTTCATTGCCGGCGGTACCACCATCAATGACATCAACTTCCAGGCAGTGAAGCGCCTTGGCAAGGATGTCGAGATCGACGGTAAGTTTGCCTATGAGCATTGGAAGGCGCCCATTTACCTTCCTGGCCTGCAAACCGTTACCACCACCACGGTGCAACTCACTTGGTTCCCCGAACGAAAGGTGAGTTTCTAGACGGCCTCTGCGGATCAACCGGCGCGCCGTAAACAATTCTCAAAACGCACCGGCTTCTGAGAGTTACAGCAAATCCTGAGATGTTGTAACGCGAAACCACAGTACTGAAGTTGACGCGACCATCAGGGAGAGGCAACCCTGCACAACACCCCAAAGGACACACCTTCTCAGGATTTGCTCTGAGCAGCCTCCGCCTTGCTCCTGAAGAAATCAAGCGACCGCGCCAGGCCATTCTTGAGTGAAATCTGCGGTTCCCATCCAAGCAGGCTCTTTGCCTTCGAGATGTCCGGGCGGCGGCGCGTTGGATCGTCCTGCGGCAGCGGTTCAAACACTACGGTGCTCTTTGAGCCCGTCACTTCGAGCACTGCCTTTGCGCATTCCAGAATTGTGAATTCATCAGGGTTGCCAATGTTCACCGGCATGTGCTCTTCGCAACGCGATAAGCGAAGGATGCCTTCAATCAGGTCGTCAACGTAGCAAAAGCTGCGCGTCTGGCTGCCGTCTCCATAGATCGTCAGCGGCTCACCGCGCAGCGCCTGCATCAGGAAATTCGAGATAACGCGGCCATCGCTGGGATGCAAACGCGGCCCATAGGTATTGAAGATGCGGACCAGGTGCGTATTCAGCCCGTGCGTACGATGGTAAGCCATCACAAGCGCCTCGCTGAAGCGCTTTGACTCATCGTAAACGGAGCGCGGTCCAACTGGATTTACATTGCCCCAGTAGCTCTCCGTTTGCGGATGTTCGAGTGGATCGCCGTAGCACTCCGAGGTGGACGCATGAAGATATCCGGCCTCGTATTTTGCCGCAATCGCAAGCGTGTTCTCCGTGCCTGCCGATCCCACTCGCAATGTTTCGATGGCCAGGCGCAGATACTCCGGCGGGCTGGCTGGAGATGCGAAATTGAACACATAGTCCACCGGCCCCGGATCGAAGGCCGCGCAAATATCCTGGTCTTCGAATCGAAAATTCGCCTCTCTCGCAAGGTGTGCCAGGTTATCCAAACTTCCGGTGGAAAGATTGTCCACACCGATCACTGAATGGCCTTCGCCCAACAGGCGGTCTGTCAGGTGGGAGCCAAGGAATCCGGCGGCGCCGGTGACGAGTACGCGCATAGTCGGGGTCTTATGCCTCTGGGCACGGGTCTTGAACCCGTGTGAAGGAACTCTCGAAAAAGAAAATGCGAGACAGCTTAAACAGCCAGGCTGCGCGGCTTTCCCTGCTGTGCCTGGTAACTCGCCGGCCGTCCCACGCTCACATATGTGAAGCCATGCTCCATCATCTGCTGCGGCTTGTAAAGATTGCGTCCGTCAATCACGATCGGAAAACGAACCGCCTGGTTAAGACGCACCAGGTCGATTCCGGCAAACTCCTTCCAGTCCGTCAAAATCAGTACCGCGTCTGCGTCTTTCGATGCCGCATAAAGATCCGATGCATAACTCATCTTCCCCGAAGCCGGAAGTACTGTCCTCGCTCGATCCATCGCCGCCGGATCGTAGGCCGTCACCGACGCGCCGGCGCCCAGCAACCTCTCGATCAGGTCAATCGCAGGCGATTCGCGAATGTCGTCCGTGTCACCCTTGAAGGCCAGGCCCAGCGCCGCAAGCCGCTTGCCGCGCAGCGTCCACAGCGCTGACAGCACTTTGTTGAAGAAGACATCTTTCTGCGTCTCGTTGATCTTGCGCACTTCCTCGAGCAATTGGAAGTCCACTCCGCGCTGTTGCGCCACCCAGTGAAATGCAGCTACGTCCTTGGGAAAGCAAGAGCCCCCGTAGCCAAGTCCGGCGCGGAGGAATTTGGCGCCGATGCGGCTGTCCAGCCCCATTCCGGCGGCAATGTCTTCAATGTCCGCGTCGACAGCTTCGGCCAGGTTGGCCACCGCGTTAATGAATGATATCTTCAGCGCAAGAAATGCATTCGAGGCGTGTTTGATGATCTCCGCGCTCTGCGCCGAGGTCACCAGCAGGCGCGCCGGCTTGGCTGCGCTGCAAGCGCCCGGTAACGCGCCCGGTCTCTCGTAGTAGCTGCCCTCGGTAAGCGGCTCATAGATGCGCCGCAACACATTGGCAGACCTTTCGTTCACCGCGCCCACCACAATGCGGTCAGGATGCAGGAAGTCGATAATCGCCGTGCCTTCGCGAAGAAATTCGGGATTGGAAACCACATCGAAGCTATGCGGATCAACTCCGTGACGATGAAGCACGCGGCGAATCCACTCGTTGGTGTAAACCGGCACAGTGCTCTTTTCCACGATGACCTTGTAGCCGTCAATGGAACGCGCAATTTCAGATACAACGGCCTCCACATAGGAGAGGTCCGCAGCGCCGGTATCGCCTTGCGGCGTGCCGACTGCGATAAAGATGGCCTCGCTCCGCTCCACCGCACCGCCAAGATCGTTCGAAAACTCCACACCCCGATCCCGATGCTTGGCCAGCAGCTCCGGCAGGTGGTCTTCAAAAATCGGAACACCGCCCTCGCGGAGCGTTTTCACCCGTGCTTCGTCGTTATCCACACAGGTGACTTGATGGCCCATTTCGGCAAAACAAACTGCCGCAACAAGTCCAACGTACCCAGACCCGATCACACAGATAGAAACTGGATTTGACATTAAGCCCTTATTGTCTCCTTCGCTGCTTTGCGACGTGGTTGAAGGTACCAGGAGATCATTGCGTGAACCACTCGTTTGCGACGCATTCGGTCAACTCGCAAACCAGCAGCATTTTTTGATTCTGATCATCACAGGAACCGAGAAGCTGAATCGCGTTTTTCCCTATGGTGAAGACGAGTCGCGCAATCTACAAAGGTCGACCGCTAAATCGAAGATGCTCTGTCTGTTTAACAATTGAATTGAAAAGCACGCTCTGACTCAGGGCATCAAGTGGTTTTGACATGCACCGCATCTCCCTGCGTCACCACCGAGCTGCTGGCGTTGTTCCGGCGGAAAGTATAAGTTCACAACCAGGACCACTTACAGCAAATTCTGAGATGCTGTAACCCGAAACCACAATACTGAAGTTGACGCGACCATCAGGGAGAGGCAACCTTGCTCAACGCCCCAAAGGACACACCTTCTCAGGATTTGCTCTAGCGGAGCCGAAAATGTCCAGCGAAATGAAAATCGCTGACCATCTCTCACCTTCGCTCTTAAGATCAGATTGTACAGCCCGCCATGAGATTTCAAAAGCCGTGGCTGCACCGGCCGACGCAAACACTCTTTACGCGCAGTCCCCGACTTTCAGCACTTTACCCTCAGTTGCCATTCCCGTCCCCGGGAACAGCTTCATCGCGTCGGCAAGCATGCTGTCGAGAAAGTCGTCATCATGGTCCGGATCGTGATGAAAGAGCAGCAGCCGGCGCACTCCCGCACCTCGCGCCGCCTCGGCGGCATGCGCATAGCTTGAGTGGCCCCAGCCCACTTTATCTGCATACTCCTCGGGCGTATATTGTGCGTCCATCACCAGCACATCGGCCTTTTTTGCGGCCTGAATCAGCCCTGCATCGATCTCCTCACTGCCCCATTCATGATCGGAGGCGTGCACGAGAACCTGCCCGTCCGCTTCCGCTCGAAATCCAACCGCGCTCTGGGGATGGTTGAGCATAAAGGCCTCCACCGTGATCGATCCCGTCTCGAAGGCCTGGCCGCATTCGATGTGCCGGAATCCGGTGCTCGATCCTACTTCCGCGAACGGTACCGGGAAGAAAGGATAAGCCATCTGGATTTCGAGAAGCCGCCGCGCCTCGTCGGCCGGGCGATTTGTATAAAACGTGATCTCCACTCCGGGCTGAAACAAAGGGGCAAACGAGGGCAGGCCCTGCAGGTGGTCCCAATGAAAGTGCGTCAGCAATATATGGATGCGCGAAACTTCACGGCGCAACAACTCCTCGCCAAATGCGCGAATACCAGTGCCGCAGTCAATGATGACCGCGTCTGTTTTGCCGGGAGAGGCGATCTCCAGGCAGGTGGTGTTGCCGCCATAGCGGAGCCGGTCCGGCTCCGGCGTCGGGATGGAACCGCGCACTCCCCAAAACCTAAGATTCATCGCGGACTTCTCTTTCGATCCCAAGCCTGCCCTTCAGCTCCGCTCCCGCAGGCATTCCATTTGGGTCTCAACGGCACAAATGGGGAGAACACGCTCTAATTTACACGTTCAAGGGATATGAAGCGGAGCAAATAGCGCCACGCGGTGCCGGACAAGGACTTTGATTGCCAACCTGCCGTCGCCAGGATTCGGAGCGTTGAGAAAAATCTCTTCTCCACTTTTCCTGTTCCATGGCGGTATGATGAATCGGCACCCCCCATTTAGAACTGAAAATGAGAAGCACCGCGGATTGCGTTAAGAGGGTATTCAGTCTCAAAATCCCTCTGGCGTGGAAGAGAGGTCGTATGCGGAGGCAACTGCTTTGGCTTGCTGCTCTGCTTGGAGCGGCGATGCCGGTATTTCTGACGGGGCAGGGCGCCACCGGCGTGAGCCTCATCTCGATTGTCCTTGAACAGAAATCCGGAGACGCCGTGCAGACCGTCGATCCCGCCCACGTGTTCGCCGGCGGCGACACCCTGCGATTCCGGCTGAAGCCCTCGGTCGACGGCTATCTCTACGTGCTCGACCTCAATACCTCCGGAAAATATGAGGTTCTCTTTCCTCGCGCGGAAACCGGAAACGACAACCGCATTGAGCACGGCCACGACTATCTGGTTCCGGCCACGCAGAATGGCTGGTTTGAAGTCGCCGGCCCCGAGGGCTACGAAAAAATCTACTTCCTGATCAGCCCTGTCGTGCTCAGCATGGGCCAGGTCCAGAACCACGCAACCAACATGCCTCCGCAGGGCACCGCTCCTGCAACCATGCGCCCCCGCTGCAACGATGAGATTTTCAAGGCGCGCGGCGAGTGCGTCGATTCCAGCGCCGGTCCAAAGGCTGTCGCGCCCGACGAACCTTTGCCTCGCGACCTCACTGAATTGGCCAACGGAGCCTCACGGGATCTGAAGTTCACTAACAGTTCGTCCGGAACCACCGTCAGCAGCGGGACTCCATTGGGGGGCCCCGCGGTCTACGAGTTCCTGCTCGCCCATAAGTAGCGAGCCATTCCGATTGCACCTTCTGGGGTTCGATAAATGACGCGAAGAACCATCACACTTCTGGCAGCATGCGCACTCTCCACCGTCGCTGCGCTCCTGACCCAGGCCGCTGCGCAGCAGTCCGCCACGCCCCAACCCGCACCACCGCAGGCAACTGTGCCCGATCAGAACCGCGACCTGAACATCAAGAAAGCGGGGCCTGCGCAGCCGGCCACAACCACGGTGCAGATTCCGCGCAGCTACGCGCTGGTCATCGGCATTTCAAAGTACAAAAATCTTCCCGCAGACTCGCAGCTCCAGTATCCCGATATGGACGCCGAGTCCGTCTACACCGTCCTCATCAGCCCGGAAGGCGGCCAGTTTCCCCCCGAAAACGTGCACAAGCTCATCGATAGCCAGGCGACGCTGGCCAATATCCAGCACGAACTTGAAACCTGGCTTCCATCCGTCACCCATCCCGACGACCGCGTCCTCATCTACTTCGCCGGCCACGGCTTTGTTTCCAATGGAACCGCCTACATCGCCCCGCACGACATCGATCTGAAGAACATAGCCGCCACAGCCTACCCCATGGAGATGCTGGGCAAAGATATGGGCGCCCGCATCAATGGCAAGTGGAAGGTGCTCATTACCGACTCCTGCCACTCCGGCGCAATTACACCCGAAGCCGATCGCTCCACGGTCAATCGCACCCTGCTCGATCTGGATAAATCTCTCTTCTCCATCACCGCCAGCCGCGACCGCGAGCAGAGCTTTGAAAGCGAAAAGTGGGGCGGCGGCCACGGCATCTTCACCTACTACGTGGTCAAAGGTCTCGAAGGCGAAGCCGACACCAACGGCGACGGCATTGTCAGCGCAGACGAGTTGGCCGAGTACGTTCACACCAACGTGCGCGATGCGACCAACGCCGCGCAGAACCCGACATCGGAGCGCGGCAGCTTCGATCCCAACATGGTTCTGGCCTACAATCCAACCCACGTCACCGCTGCCAATCTGCCCCCGCCCAAATACGGCACACTGGTGATTGAAACCAACATGGACGGCGTCGAAGTCTTCGTTGACGGCCAGAGCGTGGGCATCGTCAACAAGGCCGCGGCGCTGCGCCTGCCCGGCATTTCGCCCGGCGCGCACACCGTGCAAGCGGTTCATCTGGGCTATGAGCCCGACGGCCCCCGCCAGGAAGAGGTGTACCCGGGCCAGGACACGACAGTCACCGTACGCATCCTCATTGCGCGCAACCGCAACCACGCGGCAGTCGATCACTTCAATCACGGCATCGAGTTCTACAACAAGGGCTACGAGGAAAACTACCGCAAGGCCGCAGCCGAGTTTGAAGCGGCCCTGGCCATCGACCCCAAGTACAGCCAGGCCGCTCTCTATGCCGGCCGCACCTACAACGCACTCTACGACGACAAAAAATCGCTCGAGTTCTTCAAGGAAGCGATCTCCATCGACCCCGACTATCTTGAGGCTCGCTCCAGCTATGCCGGCGCCCTGCTCGATGCGGGCGACTTGGACGAGGCCATCCGCCAATTGAATGTGGTCACCCAGCGCGACGCCAAAAGCGGAATGGCCTACTACCTGCTCTCGCAGGCTTTCGCGCGCAAAGGCGATTACGACGACGCCATTCAGGCCGCGCACCAGGCCATTCAACTAACGCCCGGCAATGCCGAAGCGCATTTCTGGCTGGCCGAATCCCTGCGCCAGAAAAATCAATCTTCTGAAGCAGAAGCGCAATATAACCAATACCTCGCCCTTTCCAACTTCGACAGCGGTATGGGCGGCAAGCTCAACTATTATCTCGGCGGCTACCTGCTCGGCTACGGCGTCAAAAAGCGCGCAGCGCAAACCGATATCTGGAAGGAATTGCGCGGACAGGCCAACACCGGCCTCTGCGATTGCGAATGGATGCAGAAGAAATTCGACTCCGCCATCCATTACTGCCAGACCGCACTCACCTTCACGCCAAACGACCTGTTCGCTAACTACCGGCTCGGCATTCTCTACTCCGAGCAATACAACAAGTCAGGCAGCGTAGCCCTGCTGGCCGCGGCCCGCAAGCACTTTGAGAATGTGATCGAGCAGAATCCCGACGCGAATGAAGCCGACCGCTCCCGCAAATACATCCGCAACATCGATGCAGTGCTTGCGCAGCAATCTTCCCTCTCTCATCCATGATCCCTTCGCCCAAGCTCTTCTCAGCCAATCTCCGCCGCCTGCCGGACCGCCTGATTGTCGCTGCCATCGTTGCCCTGGCGCTCACCTTCCTGGTCTCGATGCTCGAGCGCTGGACATCGTACGGCGATCTGACCAACTGGACCTACGACTTCCTCGTCAACCACGGCGTCTACGCTCATCCATCGCAGGACATCGTCTTTGTCGACTTCGACGACGCCTCGTTTGAAAAAATCAACAAATTCCCCATTCCGCGTTCCACCGTCGCGGACGTCATTCAGCGCGTCGGCAAGGCCGGTCCAGCCGTCATCGGCCTCGACATTCTGCTCTCTGAACCCCGCAGCCCCGACGAAGATGCGGCCATGCAGCGCGCCCTCATCTCCGCAGGCAACGTGGTCATCGGCGCGCAGGCCGCAACCGGCCAGCTTCCCGCAGTATTGCCGTTGACCATGTTCTGCCAGCCAGAAAATCCCGCACTGCCCACCGGGTTTTGCGCCGAAGGCAAGCCCGGCGCCTTCGGCTACGCCGCCGTCAACATGCCGTTTGACAGCGATGGTTACGTGCGCGATGCGGAACTGCTCACCTGGGGCAAACAGAAGGCGGAGAGCTTTCCGGTCTTCCTCGCGGAGCAGTATCTCGCCCAGGTCGATCCGCAATGCAAGAACTGCGTCTTGCAGCCTCTCAACAAGCAGACCGCGCTGTTTCGCGGATTCCGCGTTCCCTTTCACGATCCGGATGCGGGCACATTTCGTATCGGCGACTGGTCGCCGCACCCCGCACAGCACATCGCGGCATGGGACATTCTCTGTGGAACCGTCGATCCTGCCCGTCTGCGTAACAAGCTCGTCCTCATTGGACAAAGCAGCGATGCTGCGCGCGACCGCGATCTCTCCCCGCTCTTCCGCGTTCGCCGGGCCGACGGCAAGCGCGAGCAGATTGCCGGAACCGAACTTCATGCCGCCGCCATCGCCACGCTGCTCGACGGCCATGCCATCGGCCAAGTCCCGCGCTGGCTCCAGGGCTGCACCAACTTTGCTGTGCTGTTTGCCGCTACCTGGCTCTTCACCCGTGTCCGCCTTCGTATGGCATTCACCCTCGCAGCGATATTCATGCCCATGATCTACGCCGCCGCGCAAATCCTCTTCACCGGATTCCATCTATGGTTCCCCTACATGGAAACCCTTCTCGGCGTCGCTGCAGCGCTCCCCTGCGGCGTAGCCTGGCAATACGTCAAGGCCAACCTGCTGCGCTCTGAAACCGAAAAGCAACGCATTCAGTTGATGGAGATGTTCTCGCGCTACGTCGATCCTGAAGTCGCGCGCTCCATTTGGCTCCGCCGTGATGAGGTCAGCCTCGAAGGCAACGAGCGCATCGCCACCGTGCTCTTCAGCGACATTCGTAACTTCACCGGCATCACCGCCGGCAAGCCCTCCCGCACCGTGCTGCGCTGGCTCAATCGCTACTTCACTGCAATGGATGAAGTCATCCGCGCCCACGGCGGATTTCTCAACAAGTTCATCGGCGACGGACTTCTGGTGGTTTATGGCGTGCCGCTTTCTCAAGGAGAAAAAATGGATGCCTGCAACGCCGTTTGCAGTGCACTGGCCATGCTCAAACGGGTTCAGGAGTTGAATGCGGAGCGCACCGAAGACGAAGACTTCCCTGATATTCGCATCGGTGTCGGCATTCACACCGGATTGCTCACCAGCGGAAGCGTTGGTTCCAGCAATCGTCTCGAGTATTCCGTCATCGGAGAAACGGTCAATCTAGCCTCGCGATTGGAGAGCCTCACTAAGGAATTTGGCACGGAAATTATCCTTTCTCAGGGAACTTATGAGAGAGTGAATGACAAGATAACTGAAATCTATCCGCTGGGCTCTACTCAAGTAAGAGGATTTGACGAGCAAATTACGATCTATGGTATAGGTCCGCGAAAACAGGTAACGTCCCCCGCGGTGGGCGTCAATCAACCGGAGATTCTGGCATGAAAGCAGTGGTCATTGCAGTGGTGGTCGCAGGATGCGCGGCGTTGTCCAGCGCGCAGAGTATTACCCCAGCCAAGCCGTCGGCCTCCGTTCCGCCTCCGCCTCCATCTTCGCAGAGCCAGCCGGCCCATCCTCACCGCGCATTAGCCAAACTCGATGGCTTTGACCTGGCTCCCTCCAAGGCGACCGCCAACCAGATCGGCGGAGCGTCAAGAGGCGTCGGCTCCCAGAAACTTGTTCTCTATGCCCCGCACAAAGCGAGAATCTACACTCTACGCCCCGCGTTTTCATGGAAGGGCGAAGCCAACGCTCAATACAAACTACACATTCAGGACTTGACCGGCGGATTCTCCTGGGACCGCGAAGTAACCGGAACCAGCCTGGCTTATCCCTCCGACGCACCGCCGCTCGAGCCCGGCGCCACCTACCTGTGGAAGGTGGAACCGCTCTCGCCTTTGCTTGGTCCTCCGCCGCCTGCTGTCATGATCGTGGTGATTGGCGGACCGGAGCGCGCTCAGATGGATGCGGATATCAGCCAGATCCCGGGCACTGGACTCGATGCCGACCAGGGGAAAGCCAGGTACTTCTTTGACCATCGCCTGTGGTACGACGCCGTCATGGTTTCCTCTGACCTGATCGCGAGACATCCCGATCGCTCGGATCTATACGAGATGCGCGCGATGCTCTACTACCAGCTTCCTGAAACCGAACCACTTGCCGACGCGGACTTAGCTCATTCAAAGTAGCGAATTTCTTCGGCACATAGTTATCAATTACTAAATAACTAAGTGGCAGTTCTCCATCGCAGCATCGTCACTTAGACAATGCTCTTGTGTTGACGGCCACAAAGATATGCGTCTTCACCTACGACACCGGCCTTGCTTCTTGAACCGAATCCATTGCATATTTGAAGTAATTTCACAAGTTAGCGCCATGCGCTCAAACACTGCTCAAACTTTAACCTCGCCAAGCAGGAAATGATTGACGGCAAGGTAAGAAACAGGTTAGAGTTCCGGCATTCTCTATTATTTCTAACTCCAGGAAGCCCCCTCTTTCCGGAGCGCAATCAAAGGATGGTTGACCCCTTGACCTCGCGTTCTCACGGGCAGCGATTAGTGCATTTTTGTGGAATCATGTGCCCCGGAGGCCTGCTGCTCGCAAGCCTGCTCGTTTCCGGCTGCGGCACCAGTTCTCCGGGCTCCATCACCAAGGGAGTGGGAGGCGGCAGCTCTGCCGCGGCACCCACAGTCTCCACCGGCGCGCAGTTGGGCCTCATCTGGAACCCGGCCGACTCCACGCTTCGATCGCTGGCCGGCGTGCCAGGATCAACGCAGCTCGGCGCTGCCTTGTTTCCTGCCGGAACCTATTCAGCCGCAGCTTTTGCAAGCCCCACGCAGACCGCGCTGCTCATTGACCCCAAAGGGAATCTCCAGGTGATGGTCCTGCCCTCAACTCAGCCGGAAACCCTGACCCAAAATCTCTCGCCAGCGTCGTCCATCGTCTTCGCTCCCCGCGGAGCATACGCGGCGGTCTTTGTTCCCGCGTCGACCTCAGTTCTGCTCGTCAGCGGCCTGCCGCAAGCGCCAACAGTGAATACACTCACCGCGCCCGCAGCGATTCAAGGCGTCTCTATCAGCGATGCTGGAACGCTGTTAGTCGCAACCGGCAAGACCAGCGTCACGGTTACATCCATTACCGCCGCCGGAGCCCGCACCACTCTCGCAACGCTCGCCGGCTTTGGAGGCATGAGCTTCATCGCCGGATCGGAAGACTCGCTGATCGCGGATTCGGCAGCCAATACACTCGCTCGCTACCACAACGGAATCGCATCCATCCTCGCCACGCACGCTAACGGACTCAACCAGCCCTTCGCGGTCGCAGCTTCGCAAGACGCCCATTGGGCAGTCACCGCCGATCAGGCTGACGGCGTTCTGTTGCGCGTCGATCTAACCGGGGCCTCCGCTCCCACTCAATCCACCTGTGCCTGCTCTCCCAACCAGTTGTCTGCGCTCAACGGAAATGCAGTGTTTGAACTCACTGCTCCCGCCGCTGCGCCCGGATGGATGATCGAAGCCGACGGCCCGGCGTCGCGTGTTCTCTTTATTCCCCCAGCACGGAGTGGGCAATGATGCGCCATCGTTATTTGCTCGCTCTCGCTTGGATTGCGGCCATTCTTGCCGCCGGAATTCCCTCCGCGCTCTGCGCCCAAACCACTCCGCTCACCGCGTTTACATTAGGCGCCTCGCCCAATCCGGTCGGTGACGGCTTCTACACCACGCTGACAGCCTTTGTACTTGGCTCGAACAACGCCGGTGGAACCTACGTCCCGCCCGATGGCACGGTCGCCTTTTATGTTTCCAACAGCTCGCTTTCCTGCTCGACATACGCGGGCGGCGGCTACACCGCGGCAGTCGGCGCCAATGGCGTCGCCACCTTCAATTACTACGCTGGCACGTCGGGGACTTTTCCCGTCTGCGCCAGCTACATCCCCGGAGTCGGCGACGTGTACGCGGCAGGCACCGCCGGCGTCTACCTGCTCACGGTCAACCAGCCCACCATCTTCACGGTCAGCGTGCCTGCGGCCGTCATCCAGGGAACGCCGATCGCCTTCACCTTCGGCCTCACCTCGCCAACCGGTCAAACTCCTCCCACCGGAACGATCACCCTCGAAGATCCCAACAACGCTTTCGCCACCATCGGCACCGCCACCGTCACCGGCGGCGTGATATCCCCCAACCCGGTCATGGCGACGCTCTCCGGCAATACCTATTACGCGGTCTACAGCGGAGACAGCAATTACGCCTCTCAGACGGTCACGGGCACGGTTTTGATCGAGAATCCACTCAGCTCAATCACCCCCGCTGCCGTTACCGCCGGCTCCGGAGCCACAAGCGTCAAGCTCAACGGCCTGGGGTTCACCGCAAACTCGCAGGTGGAACTGCTCACCAGCGGCACGCCAGTCATTCTTCCCGTCTCCAGCTACACCTCCACCCAGATCCAGACCACCGTCCCCGCCAGCTACCTCCAGAATCCAGGCGAAGTGAGCATCGAGGTAGTCACCGGAACGGTGATCGGCGGACCCGTTCAGTTGCAGGTCTACGCGCCCTACACCGACTCCATCGCAGCTTCGTCGCCGCCCACGTCGATTCCCTACGGATCAACCGTTTCAACCACTTTCAACGCAACCGTCACCCGCGGAGTCGCTGCCACCGACGCTGCAGTCCCCGCCGGACAGGTCAGTTTCAACCTCACCGGCACTGGAGCGCAAGCCGGTTACAGCGCCTCCCTCGGATCAGCCCCACTCTCCCAGGTCTCCACGCAGGGAACTTACCTGAATCCCTTTACCGAGCCGATGGATACCGTCGGAACCGGCAAGCTGATCGCGGCCGACCTCAACGGCGATGGCTATGTGGATGTCGTGGGGCTACCCTCCTACGGCCCCAGTCAAGCGGCCTCGTCACCCTACCTGCAGGTGATGCTCAGCACCGGTTTCAACGCCTTCCAGGCTGAACAGCAAGTCTTCACCGGATGCCAGGAGAGCGATTTCGCCGTCGGCGACATCAACAACGACGGAATTCCCGACCTCGTTGTCGTCTGCAGCAGCGCTGGATACGCCAGCGGTACCGTCAGCAACCTCGTGGCCTATTACATGCTCGGCGTGGGCGACGGCACCTTCGCATTGCCGGTCGCCTTCGGAGCCAATTCACTCATCGGCGCGCCCACCCAGGTCGTTCTTGGACAATTCAATGGCGACGGCTATCTGGACATCGCGGTCATCGATGGCGTAAACGGCAATGTGCAGGTCCTCAGCCCCTTCGGCAATCCCACCAACCCCTACGGGCCCGAAGTGGGCTTCGACGTTTCAAGCGGCAGCGTGGTCACGGCCGGCACGGCCGACTTCAACCAGGACGGGTTCAGCGACATCGCCGTCGAGGAATACTCCTACCAATACGGAACAGGAGCGGTCTTTGTACTCCTCAGCCAGGGCAACTTCAATGGCTTCTACGTCCCCAGCGAATCGCTGTTCTCCTCCACTGCATTTGCCCTGTCCAGCATGGCCATCACCGATGTAAACGGCGACGGCTACCCCGACGTCGCCATCGCCGACCCCGGCCTTCCCTACACACCCAACGACACCGGCAACCTGCTCGTCTTTGAAAACGACCAGGCCGGCGATCTGGATAATACCTTCACCGATCCCGTGAACTCCGTCTTTGCTGTGGCCGGCGCGCCCTTCCCAACCATCGGTCAGCCGGCTCCGGGAGCAGCAGCAGCCCCCGGCTGGAACCTCGTACTCACCTACATCGGGACCAATAACGACCTCTGGGTCTCGGAACTCCAGCGCCAAAGCGCGACCAGTTGGACCGGCACAGCTTCCTTTGACACAACCATCCTGCCCCTCGCCACCGACTCAGGCACCGAGCCGGACTTCATCGTAACCGGCGACATGAACGGCGACGGCTACCTGGACTTCGCCCTGAACGGCACCACGTACACAGGCATCAGCGCGTGCCCCACAGGCGATTGCGAACTGCAGCCCTGGTACTACAGCAATGACGCGCAGGCCAGCCTCACCAGTTCCACCCAGTTGCCCACTCCTGGTACCTACACGCTGAGCCTGAGCTACCCCGGAGATCAGCTCTATCAGCCCAGCACCACTCCCACCACCTCGCCCATCCAGATCACCCAGGCGACGCCCACTGGAAGTGTCAGCGGTCCCGGAACAGTCACCTTCGGGGCCAACGTCGCACTCACCGCAACCATCAACGGCGTTCCGGGCGGAGTCGCGCCATCCCAGACTGTCACCTTCCTTGATGGCGCAAATCCACTTCAGACGGTCGCCCTCCTACCGGGCAGCGGATCAACCTCCACAGCATCCATATCCACCACCCAGCTCACCGCCGGACTCCACAGCATCTCCATCTCCTACAGCGGAGACGCCAATTACAACGCCGTGAGCAACCTCGCCACCACAACGGTCCAGGTCAATGCCGCCACCATCTCGCTCGCGATCACCAGCTCCACCGCAGCCGCCACTTCTGGCGCAATGGTCAACTTCCAGGTGCAGGCAGGCGGCGCAGTTCTGCCCGCAGGTCAGGTCATCGCGCTCACCGGACTGCCCACGGCCGGCAATGTGACCGTCACCCTCAACAGCGCCGGTTTCGCCAGCTACAACTACGGCCTCTTCCCGCCCGGAACCTACTCCATCGGTGCATCGTTTGCCGGCAACACGTCGTTCGCGGCCACAACGGCCACTCCGGTCCCGCTCCAGGTGTCGGCGACGCCCGTCAGCGTCGATCTCACTTCCAGCGCCAACCCCGTCACCTACCCGGCCGCATTCAATCTGACCGCAATTGCCACCAGCAACGGTCTCGGCGTGCCCACCGGCTCCATCAGCCTCCAGAACAACAACGTCCAGTTCAGCACCGGAAACCTCGTCACGGTCGGCGGCTCCAGCGGCCTCACCGGCGTCGGAACCATCGATCCCGTCACCGGTCTCACCGTCGTCGCCCTGGCAACCGGCGACTTCAACGGCGACGGCAACCAGGACATCGCTGCTCTTGAAACTGGCGGAGGCGCAGCGCGTCTCCTTATCTCGCTCGGCAACGGCGACGGCACCTTCCAGTCGCCGGTCAGCTACACCACGGCAAACCTCGGGCTCGACGCAACTTCAGTCGCCCTTGCCTCCGCCGATTTCAATAACGACGGATACACCGATCTGGTCGTCGTCGCCTCCGACGGCTATGTCATGGTGCTGCTCGCCAAAAACGATGGCTCAGGCACCCTGACCATGAGCCAGCAATTCCAATTGACCGGCGTAACACCGCTCGCGGTTGCCACCGGCGATTTCAACGGCGACGGCAACCAGGACTTCGCCCTCATCGGCTCAACCACCGTAATGGCCTTCTATGGCGCCGGCAGCACGCCTGCCAATTTCCCAACCGCAGGTTCCTGGTCCTCAACCAGCACCACCTCCAGCTTCACCGGCATCACCGTTGCCAACTTTGACCAGAGCGGCCACGCCGAAATTGCGGTCAGCGATAACAGTGGCCCCGATGTTGCGGTTTACCTCTGGAACGGTGAAGCCGACACACTGAGTTCCGCGCAAACTTATCCCGTCGGAATATCGGCGAGCGCCGTCGCCTCCGGCGACATCAACGGCGATGGCTACCCTGATCTGGCCGTCGTCAGCAACCTCGACTCCACCGTCGACGTGCTCATTAACAACGGGAAGAACAGCCCCGGCCCCGGCACATTCGGCCTCACGACCTCCTATGGCGTCGCCACGCAACCCGCCGCAATCACCATGGCCGACTTCAATCAGGACGGCTACGCCGACATCGCGGTCTCCGGTACCGGCGCAGGCCCGGGCGGAGGCGCCACCATCCTGCTCGGTTCTTCCACCGGCGCCATGGGCGGAGAAACATCCCTGCCCACGGCCCTTGGCCATGCCATCGCCAGCGCCGACTTCAATGGAGACGGCAATCCAGATCTCGTGGTTGGATTGAGCGCCGCCGGAAGCGGTGTTGCGACCTTCGTCGATAGCGCCGCCCAGCTCGCCGCAAACAACATTCAATTGACCGCGGGCGCCGCGCCGCTCACTGCCGCCTATACCCCCGCTTCCAACCAGTTCGCCGCTTCCACATCGCCCATCCTGAGCGAACAGATCAACCAGGCCACGCCCATCATCACCTGGACCGCGCCCGCTGCCATTCCCTACGGAACCGCGCTCAGCGCAGCGCAGCTTGACGCCGTCCCCTCCGTGCCTGGCACTTTAACTTACTCTCCCACGGCTGGAACCGTCCTCGGCGCCGGCCCGCAAACCCTGACAGTAAGCTTCGTGCCCAATGACGCCACGGACTACACCGTCGCCTCCGCGCAGGTGCAGATCACCGTCAACCGTGCTGCATCTACCGTGACCTGGACGCCCCCCGCCGCCATCACCTATGGCACTGCGCTGAGCGCCACCCAGCTGGATGCGACTTCGCCGGTAAATGGAACCTTCACTTACTCTCCACTCTCAGGAACCGTTCTCCACGCTGGCCTGCAGACGCTCAACGTGACCTTCACTCCCACCGACACAGTCGACTACACCGGCTCCACGGCCAGCGTCCAGATTCAGGTCAACCAGGCAATCCCCGTCATCACCTGGAATACGCCAGCGGCCATCCCCTATGGCGCCAAACTGACATCGTCTCAGTTGAACGCCACCGCCTCCACCGCCGGCACTTTCAACTACACACCGACAGCAGGAACAATCCTCAACGCCGGAGCCCAGACCCTCAATGTCAGCTTCGTGCCATCCGACGCGATTGACTACACCAACGCCAACGGCTCGGTCCAACTCCAGGTCAATCAGGCCATTCCAGTAATTACCTGGCCCACTCCGGCCGCCATCAACTACGGGACCGTCCTCAGCGCAACCCAGTTGAACGCAACGGCGATTCCTGCCGGAGGCGCCTTCGCCTACGCGCCGCCGGCTGGCACCACTCTGCCCCTGGGCACGCAAACCCTGCGCGTCACCTACACTCCACCGGCAGCCGACGCGGCCAATTACACAACCGCATCCGCCTCGGTCAGCATCCAGGTGAACCCCGGCCTTGTGCTCACCTCCATTCTGCCCACCAACGCCAATTACGGCGCGGGAGCCACCCTCATCACGCTCACCGGCACTGGATTCACCAGCACTTCCGTCGTCCAGCTCAACGGCACAACCATCTCCAGCACCTACACCAGCCCAACCAGCCTGAATGCGGTAATCCCCGCCAGCTTCCTTCAGCAGACCCAGCCCGGTGCCATCACCGTGACCACCGGAGGCGTCACCACACCCGCGCTCACCTTCACCGTCAACCTGCCCAGCATCGAGTTGGAATTCAGCGGCCCCGGCACCGCTCCGGCCGGCCAGCAACCCACCCTCAACCTCGCATTCCTTGAGGGCTATCCGTTGCCCCTGCAGGTCACGTTGACGCTGAGTGTCAAGCCGGCAACCGAGGGCGGCCCGGTCGATCCAGCCGTCCAGTTCTCCACCGGCGGCTCCACTTTCGACTTCACGCTTCCGGCAAACTCCACTACCGTCCCAGCCATCCAGTTGCAGGCCGGCACCGTGGCGTCCACCATCACCGTCACTCTCGCGCTCCAGGCAAACGGTCAGGATCTTACGCCCACCGGCTTGCAACCGGTCGTCATCGATGTCCCCGCGGCCGCGCCCGTCATTACCGGCGTGACCCTTACGCGGGACGGTATCAACCTCACCGTGACCATCCAGGGTTACTCCACCACGCGCGACATGACCGACGCCGCCTTCACCTTCACGCCGGCCTCAGGCGATACCATCAGCGATCCCAAGTTGACCGTCGAACTGGGAACCTCCTTCGCAACCTGGTATGGGAAAGCTGCCTCCGATGAATATGGAAGCGCCTTCACCTATACGCAGAACTTCACGCTGAGCAATGACGCTTCCACCATCGGAGGCGTCAGCGTAACCCTCACCAATTCCATCGGCACGTCGACACCCGGAACCGCGAATTAGGCCCGCAGAATAGGATGAAAACCGCTATGTCCAACACCATTCACAAAGCATCCAGCGGGCGGCTGGTCGCATTGCTGGTAGCTTCGCTGCTCATCCTGGAACCGGCGTTGCCCCTCCGCGCCGATGCCCTCCCGCTCGACGGTGCGCCCCCGCAAAGCCTCCAGATCGCAATCCTCGATGGCGAAGGCGCGCTCAACAACATCAGCCAGCGCACCGCGCGCGAGCCCATCGTCCAGGTGCAGGACGAGAACCACAAACCTGTCGCCGGCGCTCTTGTTCTCTTCGCGATCCACGGCGGCGGCCAGGGCGCCAGTGCTGCCTTTACCGGCGGCGCCAGCACTCTCTCGGTCGTCACTGACGCCAACGGCGTAGCGCACGCCGCGGGCCTGGTGGCAAACCAGGTGAAAGGCCCCTGGCAGATCCAGGTAACCGCGTCCTACGGCAAATTGACCACATCCACGGTGATCAACGAAAACAACGTGGCGCCCTCGGCCCAGGGCCAGGCTCCGCCCTCCAAGCCTCCGTTTCACTGGGCGCTGTCGAAGCCCACAACCATCGTCGGAGGAGTGCTGGTGTTGGGAGCCATCGTCGCCATCGTCGTGGTTGCGAGCAACAATAACAACTCAACCAACATCACGCCCGGCGGCGGAACAGTCGGCGCGCCCACCACTGCCGTTCGCCCCGGAATCCGCTTTCATTTCTAACTCGCACTTCTCATGAGTGGCGAAAGATGGCAGCGCCGGTATCCTGACCAGCTGGCCTGCGCGCCTGCTGGCGTTCAGAGACTTCGCCATGCCATCCGAGTCGTTGCTTTGAAAGGGCACGATTCCAATCGTGCCCAGCGCGCTGGCAAACTCTGCTTTAAACGTTGTTTGTATCAGTCGTCCACTGGCTTTCGCCGACCCACGGTTGGATGAAACGGGCGGAGGGAGCAGGGGCCTTCAGGCCCCTGAATGCGGCAATAGGCTACGATGGCCTTTAGGCCCGGGCATTTTCGTCGCCTT
>JBEKDE010000083.1:0-21456 GCA_050014515.1 Occallatibacter sp. | reverse complement strand
GCGCAATGGCCAGCTTGACCGGTATCACGGTGGGAGGGATCAGGCGGGCTGAAGTGGCCGAATAGATCCAGGCGCGTCTGGAGAACCAGAGCGGCTGCCGCCGGACGATTAACTTAGGTTGGTAGACAAGGAAATCGACCCGTGGTGAACGGCGCGTCTGCGCCAAATTTGGCTACGATTTCCAAAACGGCGAAGGTCCGACCAGTTCCATCTCGTAGCGCCGCATGAACTCCGCGTCCCCTGCATGTGCCAGATCTTTTTCCGCATCGCGGAAGTACTGTTCCATCTTGCCTGCGGGGCAAAACGCGATCAGCATACGGCTGGGTGCGGCTCCGACAGAGGAGAACGTATGCGGAACGCGGCGCGGGGCCAGCAAGGATTCTCCCGCGCGCAGTTGCAGCCTCTGGTCACCGACCTGGAATGCGACTTCCCCCTCGATGACGTAGAACCACTCCTCCTGATTGAGGTGCAGGTGGAGCGCCGGGCCGCCCGGCATCAGATGGGTGTGCTCCATGACAAACAGGCCGCCCGAGGTTTCGCCGGCGGGTACCTTGAAGAGGATGGAACTGATGCCCAGCGAGTGGGGGTGGCCGAAGCGGTCCTGCCCGGCGGCGACGACGTGCGGAGGCCCCACGGGCGTTGTTGCAGGCGGCGTTGTTCCAGGAGCTTGGGAAAGCGCCTGTGTGGTTAGAAAACTTTGCATTCCGCCGGCTGGAGCAGCCGCGGCAACAGCCTTGAGAAACAAACGTCGTTCCATGGAGTCCTCTTGATAGCCGTTGGGATTGGGTGCTGGGAAGCATAGCGAACTGGCGGAGATTGAGCAAGCTGCGCTCTCGGAGGCCCGGTGCTCGTACACTGGCGGTGGAGCTTTTCCATGACCGACACCGAGCCGCGAGCCAACATCGAAGCCCGCATCGTCCTCACCACCTGCGCCAGCCCCGGCGAAGCAAGCCGGCTGGGGCGGACGCTGGTTGAGGAGCGGCTGGCGGCCTGCGCCACGCTGATTCCGTCGGTCCAGTCCATCTACCGGTGGGAGGGTCAGGTGGAATCGGCAACGGAAACGCTGCTGCTGCTGAAGACGGGGCTGGCGCAGATTGCGTCTCTGGAAGCGCGCCTGAATGCACTGCACAGCTACCAGACGCCGGAATTCCTGGTGCTCACGGTTGAGCATGGGAGCCGTGGCTACCTGGACTGGCTCAACGCCAACCTTCTAGGCTCCTGAGGCATCCGGCAAGGGCCCTCCCCGTCTGATATTCTTGGCTTCAGCGGTTTTCCAATTTCTGTTCGCCGGAAGCTCGACCAAACAGGGCCGCACAAATTGGAAAACCGCTCTTTTCTGCCATGCGCTGGTTAATGATTGGCCTTCTCGTCTCGCTCGCCGGGCTCCTTTTTGTGGCTGCGGGGGTTGCTCGTCACATCTGGTTGCGGCGCGGCAGATTGCGAACCATGCCGACCAGCGGCGCGGGTCCTGCGGCTGGCGAGCCAATTGATTCTGTTGAAGATATCGACATTGAAGTGGAACCGTGAGCTGAAACTCGAAGCTCGATGACTGAACGCCACATCAGAACGCCAACCCGGGATCTCAAATTCCTGGGAACCTTTGAGGAAATGCCGTGAGCAAAGAACTCTCCGCACCCCTGAACTCGATGGCCCTGGCCGGCGCACGCACCCCCGCCTGGCTGCGCAACACCGGCATTGTGCTGGCCGGCAGCGCCTTCGTGGCCGCCTGCGCGCACATCTCGATTCCCCTCTACTTCACGCCGGTGCCGCTGACGGTGCAGCCCTTTGCGGTGCTGCTGCTGGGACTGCTGCTCTCGCCCCGCCTGGCCGCGAGCACCCTAATTGCCTATCTGGCCGAGGGCGCGCTGGGGCTGCCGGTCTTTACGCCAACCCCGGCAATGACCGGGATGGCTCACCTGTTTGGCCCCACCGGCGGGTATTTGCTGGCCTATCCGCTGGCAGCATTCGTGATTTCCGCACTCTGGCGCCGGACTGGCCGCGGTTTTGCTGCTGGAATTGCCAGCGCGGCGGCGGGCGACCTGGCCATTCTTACCTGCGGAGCGAGTTGGCTGGCCGTCGAAGCTCAAGTTCCTGCAAAATCAGTGCTTACACTTGCCGTGCTGCCGTTCCTGGCAGGCGATGCGCTCAAGGTGATTGCTGCCGCCGCGCTTGCTTCCGGAGCGAGACGCCTGCGCCGGAAAGCCGCTTAACGAAATCCCAGGAAAACGCATCAAAGAGTCGTTGAAGTCTGTTGCCTTGAAAGGAAGTACCCCCCAGTGAGTTCCAAGTCTGAAGTTTCCAGCCCCGCCCTTATCGATATCTCCATAGCCCATAGTCCGGACTCCGACGACGCTTTCATGTTCTACGGGCTGGCCACCAACAAGGTGCGCGTGCCCGGCTATCGCTTCAACCATACCCTGTGCGACATTGAAACGCTCAACCAGCGCGCCTTGAACGAAGCCTTCTACGACGTGACGGCGATCAGCTTTCACGCCTACCCCTACCTGCAGGACAATTACGCGGTGATGGGCTGCGGCGGCAGCGTGGGCGAGGGCTACGGGCCCATGGTGGTGAGCAGCAAGCCGATCACGCCCGATGACCTGGGCAAGCTCAAGATCGCCGTCCCAGGCACCCTGACCACGGCCTTTCTGGCGCTCAAGATCTTCAATCCTGAACTTCAGACCACGGTGGTGCCCTTCGACCGCATCATTCCAGAGATTCTGGCCGGCAACTTCGATGCCGGTCTCATTATCCACGAAGGCCAGCTGACCTACTCGTCGAGCGGCCTCTACAAGGTGCTCGACCTCGGCGTGTGGTGGCGGGAGACTACCGGGCTGGTGCTTCCGCTGGGTGGCAACGCGATCCGCCGTTCACTGGGCAAGGACTCCATGCGTGTCGTGACCAAGGCGGTAAAGGACAGCATTCAACACGCGCTCGACCACCGCGAGCAGGCGCTGGAGTACGCGATGCAGTTTGCCCGCGACCTGGACGCAAGGCTGGCCAACCGCTTTGTGAGCATGTATGTGAACGACCGCACGCTGGACTACGGCCCCGACGGCCGCCAGGCCATCGTGAAGCTGCTCGACCTTGGGCACGAGCGCGGGATTATTCCCATCAAGCCGGAGATCGAGTTCGTCGACTAAGGTAGTTCGCAACGGTTCAGAGATGGGCCTCTCATCCTTCGAGTTCAGATTGCTCAGCGGGTGGGAGGCTTTTCACTCCCAAAGTCATTTAAACCCACTTATATTTCTCTTCGGCAACCCTAAATAATTTCTAATCTTCGCCGATGCATCCTCTATTGGGGATTTCTAATGATGCTCGCCGAGAATCAATTCACCTTCCTGCTGGCTTCAGAAGAGCCGGCCCTGATGGCTGCCATGGAGCCTGTGATTGCCGCGCTGGGTGCGCGCGCGGAGATTGTGCTTACGGCGGAGGCTGCGTTTGCCACGATGACCGCGTTTCATCCCCCGGTGCTGGCCCTGCTGGACGCGAAACTGCTGGGTGCACAGGCGAATCCTGGCCGGAGTATGGACCAACTGCTGACCTCAGTGCGCGCCAGCGTGAGCGCGCGGCGGATGCCGATTGCTCTGATCGCCGATTCGATCACGCAGGAGATCGTGGCACGCCAGGTGGAAGGAGTGATTGACGACGTGCTTCTGCGCTCGTCTGAGCCGGCGTATTGGCGGCTAAGGCTCGACAGCCTGCTGCGCACCGCGAGCATCGCCCGTGAAGTGGAGACGTTGCGCGAGGCCGCAGTGGTGAATTCGCAGATTGACCGGCTGACCGGGGTATTCAACCGCGAGACGCTGATTACCATGCTGTTTCGCGAGACCGACCGCGTGCAGCGAATGCAGAGTTCGATGAGCCTGATCCTGTTTGACGTGGACGATTTTGGGGATTGGAACTCGCGGCTGGGCGCGGAGGTCTGCGACGACCTGCTTTGCCAGGTGGTGGCGCGCACCTGCCGCTTGCTGCGCAGCTACGACCTGCTCGGTAGACCGGGAAAAGATGAGTTCCTGATTGCGTTGCCGGGATGTACGCCGGCCAACACCTTCCTGATGGCCGAGCGGCTGCGCGTGGATGTATTCAGCGAGCCCTTTCATGTGGAAGGGGAATCGATACGGCTGTCAGCGTGTTTTGGGATAGCAGTGAGCAACGGCCGGTCGCCGGTGGTGGTGCTGCGGGAGGCAGAGCAGGCGTTGAATGAAGCCAAAGCAGCCGGCCCGGAGTCGATTCAATGCTTCAGCGACTCGCTTCACCCAGCCGCGGCGCCGGTTACGTTTCTGTCTCCGAGTTCGGGGGACGAACTGCTGGCATGGTAGAACCGGGAGGTTTCGATTGAGGAGCCTCGCGCCTATTCAACCCGCATGGGATTTGATCTCCGTTGCGCCCACTTCCGGCCGCAGGCCCAGGAACTCCTGAAAGACGTCGTTGGAGAGAAGCTGTCCCTGCGCGGTGAGCCGAACTCGCTTGCCGTCTGAAATCAGCAGGCCATCTTCAACGAGCCTGCGGACCTCGTCCATTGCTTGCGCCACGGGCTCTGCGCCGAATTCGCGCTTGAGGGCGGCCACGTCCACGCCGGCGTTAAGGCGCAGGCCGAGGAACCAGGCCTCTTCGTGTTGGGCTGCCGGCGAGAGCCATGCTGTTTCGACTGGTTCAGGGCCAGAAAGAAACGCGGTCAGGTCATCGGTGGTTTTCGATCGTAGCAGGAAGCGTTCACCATCCTCTTCGCGCGCAAACAACGCGGAGGATGCGTCGAGACCGAGTCCCAGGTAGGGCCGCCGCTGCCAGTAGCGGAGGTTATGACGGGAGGCAAAGCCGGGGCGGCAGAAGTTTGAGATTTCATACTGGGCCACGCCGGCCTGTCGCAGCTTTTCAATTGCCCGCGTGTACATTCCGGCAATCAGGTCGTCTGAGGGAACCCTTTCCGCGTAATAGCGAATGCCGCCGGAGAGCATCTCGCGTCCCAGCCGCGAATCCTCGTCGACTTCAAGCATGTAGACGCTGGCGTGCGGCACACCGGTTTCGATCAAGGCATCAAGAGATTCATCCCAGGAGGCGGGGGTTTGTCCAGCCAGGCCGGCAATCAGGTCAAGGTTAAGGTTGGCGATGCCCGCTGCGCGCAACCGGCGCACATCCTCTTCAACAATGGCGCGGTTGTGGAGTCGCCCGCTGACCTGCGCTTCGCGATCAATGAACGACTGGACGCCCATGCTGACGCGATTCACACCAACGGCGGCCATAGCCTGGAGGGTTGGGTCGGCAATTTGGCCGGGCGCGCACTCGACGGTGATCTCCGCATCCGACTCCAGGTCGAATTCGCTGCGAACGGCATCAAACAAGCGAACCAGCAGATCGGGTTCAAGCAGAGTCGGCGTGCCGCCGCCAAAGTAGACGGTGTCCACGCGTCGCGGAAGATCGAGTGCCATCCGCGCAGCCCAGGCACCGGATCCAGTCATATCCTGGACCAAACGCTCCACATAACGCGCGTGCTCGCTGGCCGGGTACACGCCTGAGGCGAAGTTGCAGTAGGTGCACTTGGAGCGGCAAAACGGGATGGAGATGTAGATGCCGAGCGCTTCGGCCTGATGAACAGCCATTGCAGTTATTGTTTCACGCAAATCAGCCGCACTGGAACTTACCCCGCCTCAGGCTGCTGATCTCTGACGCTGATCTCTGCCCTCTGTCATGCAAGAATTGAAGCAAGGAGACCCTTTTTGAAGGCCTGGCCATTGATCGGCATCAGTTTGATGCAAGCCTTTTTATTTCTTGCTCATTGGTTCATCTTTCACACGGTTGTGGTCTTCGCGGGCGACCTAAGTCCCGCGTCCACGCTGGCGCTGCGCTGCACCCTGTTTTCGCTGGCCTTCAGCTTCATTGTTGCGGCACTCCTCAGCTATCGCTTTTCGAATCCGCTGGTCATCGCCATTTATAGGATTGCCGCGGTTTGGCTCGGGTTTCTCAACTACTTCTTTTGGGCGGCGTGTTTTTGCTGGCTTGCCGACCTTGTTCTGCTGCTGCCTTCGCTTGCGGCGGACCGCTTGCACCACCGGCTTATTATCGCCGGCGTGCTTTTTGCACTCGCAGCTCTTGCCAGCGTGTACGGGTTGCTCAATGCTCTCTGGATTCGCGTGAGGCGCATCTCCGTCAGTCTCCCTAACCTGCCTGCATCATGGCGGGGCCGCACGGCGCTGGTGATCAGCGACCTTCACCTGGGCAACATCAACAGCGCAGGATTCAGCCGGCGCATCATGCGGAAGGCCGCCGCGCTCAATCCCGACATTGTCTTCATCCCCGGCGATTTTTATGACGGAACACGCGTGGATGCTGCTGCGATGGCCGCTCCCTTCCGCGAACTGGCGCCGCCGCTGGGCGCGTACTTCTCCACCGGCAATCATGATGAGTACGGCGACCTGCCCCACTTTCTTGAGGCGCTGAAGAGCAACGGCGTGCGGATTCTGAGCAATGAAAAAGTCGACATTGACGGACTCAGCGTTCTCGGCGTGCCTTATGGCGCCTCGACGCACCTGCTGCAACTGCGCGCGACGCTTGAGGGAATGCAGCTGGACGCGAGCCGACCCAGCATCCTTCTAAGCCATGTGCCCAACCGGCTGCCGATCGCGGAGCAGGCGGGCGTGAGCTTGCAAATCTCCGGGCACACGCATGGTGGTCAGTTGATTCCCTTTACGTGGTTCACGCGCCGGGCGTTCGGGAAGTTCACCTACGGACTGCAAAAATTTGGGGCGATGCAGGTTTATACCTCGTACGGCGCCGGGACGTGGGGACCTCCGATGCGCGTGGGCACGAGCCCGGAGATCGTCTTGCTGGAATTCAAATGAGTTTCTTCTTTTGATAAAATGTAGATACGTTGCTACATTGGAGGTGCCCTGTGGCCATTACTACACTTTCAAGCCGGGAGTTCAATCAGGACACGGGTCGCGCAAAGAGAGCCGCGCGCAAGGGGCCGGTCTTCATCACGGATCGCGGCAAGCCTGCTCACGTGCTGCTTTCAATCGTGGAATATCAGAAGATTACGAAGAAGGGCATGAACATCCTGGAGATGATCTCTACACCGGGCGCAGGAGATATCGACTTCGAACCGCCCCGTTTGGGCGATGAACCGATTCAATCCGTGGACTTCTCCTGAATGTATCTCCTCGACACAAATGTACTCTCTGAGATGCGCAAGGCCTCGCGAACGAAGTCATCAAGCCCAAGGATCGATCGTCACGTAGAGAAGTGGGTCAACAGCGCATCTCCGCCGGATCTCTACTTGTCGGTCGTCTCGATTCTTGAATTGGAACGCGGCTTCCATTTACTCAGGCGACGCGATCCGGCGAAGGCTGAAGTCATTCGCTCATGGGTGCGAAACGGGATTTTGCCCAGCTTTGACGGCCGCATTCTCGGGATCGATCTGGAAGTCGCCCACTGCTGCGCGGGCTTGAATATCCCAAATCCACTCGACTATCGCGATTCTCTCATCGCGGCGACCGCTCTGGTCCACGGGATGACGGTCGTGACGCGCAATATACGCCACTTCGAGTCCATCGGCGTTGCGCTGCTCAACCCCTGGGAAAGCTGACTGGAGCAGGAAAGCCATTCTCTGATTTAAACTTGCTTTTCGGCTGAGAAGAGGACTGGCGATGAACTATTCGAGGAAACGCTTTCTTGCATGGTCTGCGATTGCAATTCTGGCAGGGCTGGCGCCATTCGGCGCACAATGCCAACAGGCTGCATCCACGCCCAATCTCGACTTCCCCACCATCCTCTATGGCGCTGCCTACTACAACGAGTACATGCCCCAGGACACGCCCGGCGCGCAGGACGAGCGGCTGACGAAGGACGTTGCCCTGATGAAGGCTGCGGGGCTCAACGTGGTTCGTATGGGCGAGTCGACGTGGAGCCTGTGGGAGCCTGAAGACGGCCACTTTGAATATGCGTGGATGGACCATATTGTCGACGCCATGGGCAAGGCCGGCATCAAGGTCATCCTCGGCACACCGACGTATTCGATCCCGGCATGGATGGCGCATCAACATCCGGAGATCCTGGGACGCACGCTCGGCGGCCATCAGAATACCTACGGCATGCGGCAGAACATGGACACCGACTCGCCCGCATACCGGTTCTATGCCGAGCGGCTCATCCGCAACCTGGCGGCGCATTACAAGAACAACCCCACCGTGATTGGCTGGCAACTCGACAATGAAACATCCAGCTACGACGCGGCGAATCCCGACGTCTTCATCGGTTTCCAGCACTATCTCGAGAAGAAATTCGGCACGCCCGAGGCGCTCTCAAGAGCATGGTTCCTCAACTACTGGGGCGAGAACCTGCACACATGGGAAGACCTGCCCACCCCGGACGGCACCATCTCCACCGGCTACAAGCTGGAGTGGACGCGCTGGAGCCAGATGCGGGTGACGGACTTTCTTCAATGGCAGGCAGCGCTGGTACGGGAATGCGCATCGCCCACCCAGTTTGTGACCACTGACTACGGCGGCATGATGCGCAAGGATGTGAACGAAGAGGCCATCGCCAGTGCGCTCGACATTGTGGCGGACAACATCTACCACGGCACGCAGGACCACTTTGACGGATCGTTCCAGGAGTTGCAGGGCGACTTTTCGCGTTCGCTCAAACACGGCCCGTTTCTAGTGACTGAAACGAATGCGCAGACCATCGGCTGGGATTCGGCGAGCCAGTATCCACCCTATGACGGCCAGATGCGCGAGGACGTTTACACCCATATCTCAAACGGCGCAAGCATGGTGGAGTACTGGCACTGGGCGTCGATCGCTGCCAACGAGGAAACTTACTGGAAGGGCGTTCTCTCGCATGATCTGGAGCCCAATCGCGCCTATGCCGAAGTTGCGCGCACCGCTCATGAACTGGAAAAGATCGGCCCGCACCTGGTGGGGATGAAGAAGCACAACGATGTCGCCATCTTGTGGAGCCGCGACTCAGCCAACGCGCTCACCTTCATGCCTTTTGGCGGCGACGTGCCGGCAAGGTCGTGGACACACTCGCCGGACGGGTATGTTTCGCTGGTGCAGCAGTTGCATCATTCGCTCTACGAGCTCAATATCGGCTCGGACTTCGTGTTCCCTGAAACGCAGGACTTCTCCGCGTACAAGGTGCTGATTGTTCCCGCGCTTTACATCTCGGACGACGCGCTTTTGCACCGCATCTCGGATTATGTGAAGAACGGCGGGCATGTGGTGATGACCTTCAAGAGCGGCTTCGCCAATGAGAACTCCGCCGTGCGCTGGGTGCGAGCACCGGGACCGCTGCGCGAAGCGGCGGGATTCAGCTACCAGGAGTTCTCCAATCTCGAGCACCCTCTGGCCTTGAAGGGCGATCCGTTCCACGCAGGCGCGGACAACGAGGTGAAGTACTGGGCAGAGTTCCTTATGCCCGAGCACGCGAAACCGCTTGCCTTCTACGACCACCCCTTCTTCGGACGCTGGCCCGCGATCACCGAGAACGAATTCGGCAAAGGGACGCTGCTGTACGAAGGCACGGTCCTCTCCGACACGCTGCAAACCGACATTCTGCGTGACGTAGTAGAGAAGGCTGGGTTGAGCGGCCCGGACCAGCAGCTTCCGCCAACAGTGCACGCCACGCACGGAGTCAACCGGTTAGGCAAGCGGCTGCACTACTACTTCAATTACTCGAGTGGGGAAGCGAAAGTCACTTACTCCTATGCCGCAGGAACGAACCTGCTCGACCAGAAGCCAGTTGCCCGGGCTGCCAGTCTAACTATCGCGCCATGGGACGTTGCTATCATCGAAGAAGACCAGTCAGCTGAAGCGGCAAAATAGTCCTCCAGCCTCCCGAGGAAGCTCGAAATCGGGTCGCCGCTGCTGAATCGTTGATAGTATTGATTTGACAGAAAATCGATTAACTTCGGGGGTTCAATGAATTTTCCATTTTGCCGCACGGCTTTGAGCATTCGAGCCCTGGCACTTTTTTCCCTGGTTTCCCTGACCGTCCCCACTCTCGCGCAGCGCCGCCAGCAGCCTCCTCCCCCCACTGGTCCGTGGATGAACACAGGCTTGTCACCTGACCAGCGCGCTGACCTGGTGCTTAAAGAACTCACCCTCGATGAAAAAGTCGCGCTGCTGCACGGAGTGGGCATGCCAACGGACGAGCCGGTGACTCCCGAAAATGCGGCGTCGAACCGCGGCGTAGGCTACGTGGTTGGCGTTCCGCGGCTGGGAATTCCCGGAATCGACATGAGCGACGCTGCGTATGGCGTGCGCTCCAGCGGAGCCAACGGACGCTACTCCACCGCGTTGCCGGCCAATGTCGCGGCGGCGGCCAGCTGGGACCCTGAAGCGGCCTTCGCCTACGGCGCCCTTATCGGCCGCGAGCTACGCGCACAGGGTTACAACATGTCGCTTGGCGGCGGAGTGGACATTACCCGCGAGCCGCGCAACGGACGCACATTCGAATATCTCGGCGAAGACCCGGTGCTGGCCGGTACGCTGGTGGCCAAGCTGATCCAGGGCACGCAATCAGAACATGTCATCGGCGACATCAAGCACTACGCGTTCAACGACCAGGAGAGCGGCCGCAACTCAGTGAACGCAATCATTGGTGACCGCGCAGCCCGCGAAAGCGACCTGCTGGCCTTTGAGATCGGCGTACTGCAGGGCAAGCCCGCTGCGGTGATGTGCTCCTATAACCGCCTGAACGGCGACTTTGCCTGCGAGAACAATTACCTGCTCAACCAAGTGCTGAAGAAGGACTGGAACTTCCCCGGGTTTGTTCTTTCTGACTGGGGCGGGACGCACAGCACCGAGAAAGCCTCAGCAGCGGGACTCGACAACGAGGAGCCTGGCTCTGTTTTCTATGGCGATCTCTACAAGGCCGCGGTTGAGGCCGGCAAGATTCCCATGGCTGAGTTGGACGATCATGTGCATCGCATCCTGCGCTCCATGTTTGCTGCCGGCGTCATCGATCATCCCCGCCAGCGCAGCGTCGTCGATCCCTTCGCGGGACTTGAGGTGGCGCGAAAAATTGAAGAAGGCAGCATTGTGCTCTTGAAGAACGAGCACGGCGCACTGCCGCTGGATGCCGGCAAGATTCACTCGATCGTGGTGATCGGCGCTCATTCCGATGTGGGCATGATCTCCGGTGGCGGCTCCGCGCAAGTCGATCCGCCGGGAGGCAACGCCATCTCTCCGCCAGGACAGGGCGCGACGCACTGGCAGGAGCAGATCTGGTTTCCCACGTCGCCGCTCAAGGCGATTCAGGCGCGTGCGCCGAAAGCGACTGTTCGCTATGACCCGGGCACCGATCCGGCTGCTGCTGCGGCTGCGGCCAAGGGCGCGGATGTCGTGGTGGTCTTCGCCTACCAGTGGGAGAGCGAAGGCATGGACCTGCCCTCGCTTTCACTGCCGTTGCACCAGGATCAGCTGATCGAAAAAGTCACGGCGTCGAACCCGCACACGATTGTTGTACTGGAAACGGGCAGCCCGGTCACGATGCCTTGGGTATCTGCGCCGGCTGCGATTCTGGAAGCGTGGTACGCCGGCAGCGATGGCGCGAACGCGCTGGGAAATGTGCTCTTCGGATCAGTGAACCCGAGCGGCAAGCTGCCCAACACCTTCCCGCTGAACGACGCTGATCTGCCGCACCCGACCATTGTGCAGCCGCCGCCGGAGTCGCGCCACTTCTCCGGCCCGACCTCGGCAGTGGAGCGTGGCAAGGGCCTGCCGCCCTTTGACCGCGACTACAACGAGGGCGTCAAGGTTGGCTACAAGTGGTATGACGCTGAAAAGAAGCCTGTGCTGTTCCCGTTTGGCTACGGTCTCTCTTATACCAGTTATGCCTACTCAGGGTTGGCTGTCACTCCAGGAAGCACGATCAAGGCCACCTTTACCGTGGCAAATACAGGCGCACGCAGCGGCGCGGAGATTGCGGAGGTTTATGCATCTCTTCCGGCCAGCGCGCAGGAACCGCCGAAGCGGCTAGTGGGCTGGAGCAAGGTGAAGATCGATGCGGGCGGCAAGCAGACGGTCACTGTCGATATCGATCCCAAGTATCTGTCGATCTTCGACGAGAGCGCGCAAGCTTGGAAGCTGATTCCCGGCGACTACACGATCATGGTGGGCGGATCGTCGCAGGATTTGCCGCTGAAGGCGACTGTCAGTTTGAAGTAATAGTCCTATTCGGGTGCTCCGGGGTCCCGCTTTTGGGACCTGGGATCTTTCTGACTCATCAACGAAGAATCACTCCCCGTCCGACGGCACCTGCTCCAAGAGGCGCTTCCAGGTTTTCTGGTTCTTGCGGAAGCCCTTTTTCATATCTTCGAGGATCCGCTCAAAGTCGGTATTCGTTCGGAGCCGGTTCCACGCGGGATTTTTTTGGAACCACGGATAATTTTCGTTGCCCAGATAAATTGCGCGGCGCAGCCAATGCAGCGCTTCGCTGGAATCGCCTTCAACCGCAAAGTAGGTCGCCAAACGGTAGGCCATCTCGCTGTCGGCTTCGGCTGCGGCCATGGTATCGTCTTTGAGCAACGCAGCCGCGCGCTCCCGATCGCCGGCCTGCACATAGCAAAGCGCCAGCGTGGGCACGGCGATGCGCATCGAACCGTCGTCGCGAATCACACTCTCCAAAATCTCGATGGCAGCATCCAGATTGCCCAAGCGCATCTGCTGATAGCCGGCCGACGTACGCAGCAGCGGATGGCGCGGCTCGAGCGCGAGACCTTTTTCGAGTTCGTCTCCGGCGAGTTCGATCTGATTCTCATAGTGATAGACGCGCGCGCGATGATTGTAGAGAAGAGGGGCATTGGCGGGATTCAGCTTAAGTGCCAGGCTGAACTGTTGCAGCGCCTCCTCGTACATTCCATCGCCGCGCAGGGCGAGGCCGGCCACCATGTGCACATTCCAGTCGTTGGCCGCGGAAGCCAGCAGGTTGGCCACGCCGTGGCGCGCCGACTCTTTTTCTCCGCGCGACAGCAGCATGTAAATGCGATAGAGGTTTGCCTCGGTGGAACCGGGGTCGAGCTTGAGCGCTTCGTCAAACGAGCGGCGCGCGTGCATTACGTGAATCTGCCCGGCGAATCCATGGCGCACATACTGCAGCTCCGAAATGCCCAGGCCGCACCAGCCAGCCGCAAACTCTGGATCTTTCGTAGTGACGCTGGTGAACAACGCATGGGCGCGATCCAGATCGCTGCGCGAACCGGTGCGCACCATAAACGAACTCAACAGCGCCCGCGCCTGCAGGTACTCTTCGCTCACGGGGCCGGGAAGCGAAGCCTCGCGAGCACCGTTGCGCGGTGCGTCCATCTGGTCGCCGGCACTCAACCCATGCAGAGCCGCGAAGACTTCATTCGAGATTTCTGTCTGCACGGCAATCAGATCAAGCGATGCCACGCGGATTGCGCCGCCCGAGCGCACGCTCTGCGAGCTCACGTCGAGCAGTTGCCAGTTCAGATCAAAGCCGTGTTCCGAGCGCAAAAAATTTCCCGCGAGCACGAAGGACACGAGCAGCTTCTGCCCGATCGAAAGCGGATCCATCTGCGAAATGGGCAGCGTCATCAACGTGCTCGATGGGCGCACCACCAGCGCGGGAATGCGCGCCAGGCGCGCGGCAATCGCATCGGCCAACGCAAATCCATACAGAGGAGCAACCTCAGTGGCGCCAAGATTGGTGAACGGCAACACCACGAGCGAGTTCTGCGGCGCACGATCGACGGCCGACTCGCGAAAGCGCTCGGCGAGCAGCGAGAGGAAACCGGTGTTGCGCTTCTCGGCCTCCGCGGCCGTTGTCGGCAGATTGGCGGCAGCTTCGCCGGGAATGACGCCGGTCTCAATCTGCATTGCCTTCATGATGGTCTTGAGCGCTTCGCGCACCTCGGCGGCCGAGGTGTAACGCGCGGCGGGATTCTTTTCAAGACACGCGGCGATCACGCTCTTCAATTCAGCAGAGAGATCTGGAACTGTTTCACTCAAATCAGGCGGATCGGAAAACTGAATGGCGCGGATGGCCTGAAAATCCTCTGCATCGGGGCGCACAAAGGGATGCCGGCCACTGACCAGCTCATAGAGAATCACGCCCAACGCCCACACATCCGACTGCACGCTTGACTGGCCAGTGACGAACTGCTCGGGCGCCATATAGCGAATGGTGCCGCCGCGCGCGGTGTAGGTGGCCGCAACCGATGCGCTTCTTGCGAGGCCCGGCTTGGAGGGATCAAAGCTTGCGTCCTCGGGGCGCAAACGGCGCGCCAGACCGAAGTCAAGAATCTTCACCAGTCCGCCGTCGGTGAGCATCACATTCTGCGGCTTCAAGTCGCGATGAAAGATTCCGAGTGCATGCGCAGCCTGCAGACCGTCCGCAATTTGAATGCCGACGGAAAGCACGAGCTGCAAGCTTGCGGGGCCGCGCGCGATGAGCCGGTCAAGCGACTGGCCGGGCACATACTGCATCACGATGTAGCCCTCGTCGCCGCTTTCGCCGACTTCATAAATGGCGCAGACGTTCGGATGCTCGATCGCCGAGGCCAGGCGCGCTTCGCGCAGCACGGTCGAGCGCAGTTGCTCTGCTGAAAGCAGACCGGTGCGGAGAATCTTCATTACGACAGGGCGCTGCAAGAGCGTGTCGGTGGCCAGGTACACCACGCCGCTGCCGCCAGCACCGAGCCGGCGAAGAATCTCGTAATGTTCAATCGTTCTGCGCGCCATCTGTATCTATAAGTGTAACGGGAGGGAGATGAAGCGCGTATCAATCTCCGGTGCGGGCAAATAAGCGGCTTGCATTGAATCTCTGAATCAGGTGTAGCTGACAACTGATCACTGACAACTTTTCTCAGTGTCCCCGCCGCACTTCGCCTTCTTCCACTGGTTCTGGCGGCAGCTTGGCGAGGCGCTTCTGGCTGCGGCGGCCCATCAGAAACATGGTCAACCCAAACACGAGCAGCACAAGGCCCCACCACAGATTCACGTTGAGGCCGTTGATTGCCGCGTAGATGGGGCTGCCGTTGGTCCGCAGCCCAAAGGCGCTCAGAATGATGCCGACAAGCGTGAACATCAAACCCATGGGAATGCGCAAATCAAGACTCATCGCTCTCTCCCTTCTTTAGTGAACCGATCCAATGCGAGCTTCCCGCGAGCGTCTGCTCCATGCAATGGCCCTCAATAAAAGAAAATGTTCAATGCAATCGCGCCCACCAGAACCGCCAGCGCTAATGCCTCCGGCCGCTCCCACCAGGGCTCGTTCTCCGGACGTTTGGGCTTGGGCGTGAGCGAATGCACCAGGCCCACAAGCTCCGACTCCGGCTTGGGCTTGGTGAACAGGCTCACTACGACTGTGACTACAAAGTTCGCTCCGAAGGCCCAGATCGCCGTCCAGAAGTTCTGCGCCATATCGCTGTGATAGGTGTGCAGCACCGCGATCCATCCGCCGTGAATGCCGGGGTGCGCGAGCATGGGCAGCGTAAGGCCATGATGCAGCATCGCCGTACCGGTGCCGGCAATCAGGCCGGCAAATGCAGCGTGGCCGGTCGCGCGCTTCCAGAACATACCGAGCAGGAAAGTCGCGAACAGCGGTGCGTTGACAAAGCTGAACACGAGCTGCAATGTGTCCATGATGTTGTTGAAGTTGATGGCCGCGTAGGCAGTGGCAATCGAAAGCAGAATGCCGCCAACCGTGGCCCATCGGCCCACCGCCATGTAATGCCGGTCGGTGCCGCCTTTATGGATGTAGCTCTGGTAAAGGTCGTAGGTGAAGACGGTATTGAAGGCCGTCACGTTGCCCGCCATGCCGCTCATGAAGCTGGCCAGCAGCGCAGTCAACCCCAGGCCGAGAATGCCGGTCGGGAAGAAGTGCAGCAGCATATTCGGCGTCGCCATGTCGTAGTCGAGCAGCGGATCGCCGTTGGTGTCGAGCATGGCCTTGCCGGTCACCGGATTGATCTTTGCGGGAACCAGTCCCCTGCCCTGTTCAGCCTGTCGCGAGACGACAGTGATGTTGTGAATGATGGCGCCATCTGCGCCCCGCGTGACCACCGTCGTGGTGTGCGGCGTCGGCAATCCGATGGCCAGCAGACCGGGAAGAATCACGAGAAATGGAAACAGCATTTTGGGTACGGCGGCGATCAGAGGAACACGGCGCGCTGATTCCATGTTCTTTGACGCCATGGCTGTTTGAATGACCAGGAAGTCAGTACACCAGTAGCCTGACCCGAGCACGAATCCGAGGCCCATGCCTAGGCCGATAATCTCAATGCCCATTGGGTTGGTGCTGGCGTGCGCTACTCCCTTCCACTCATGCATGTACTGCACGGGCAGCGATGCCTTGAGGCCGTTCCATCCGCCGATGTTTCTGAGGCCCAGCAACACCAGCGGCAGGAAGCCGGCGATGATGAGGAAGAACTGCAGCACTTCGTTGTAGATGGCGCTCGTGAGGCCGCCGAGGAAGATGTACGCGAGCACAATCACGGCCGAGAGGAAGATGGAGAAGGTGAAGATTCCATCCGGATTCCAGCCCATGGAATTGAAGAGCACGTCGAAGACATGCAGCGCCTGGATCAACCGGGCCATGGCATACATCGAGATGCCGGAGCTGAACACCGTCATCACGGCAAACGAGCAGGCGTTGAGCGCGCGGGTCTTCTCATCGAAGCGCATGCGCAGAAACTCGGGCACGCTGCGTGCCTTTGAGCCGTAATAAAAAGGCATCATGAAGATGCCCACAAAAATCATGGCCGGAATGGCGCCGATGCCGTAAAAGTGCGCCGTTTCCAGGCCGTATTTGGCGCCCGACGCGCCCATGCCGATCACTTCCTGCGCGCCCAGGTTGGCGCTGATAAAAGCGAGGCCGCAGATCCATGCGGGCAGAGCGCGCCCGGCCTGGAAAAAGTCCTTGCTGGTCTTCATGTAGCGCTTGAGGGCAAAGCCGATGCCCAGCACGAACACGAAGTACAGCAGCATGATCAGCCAGTCGACTGAGTGAAGTTGGGTCACGAGCGGCTCCTTGAAATGGTGCGGCGATGCGAAGCGCGGAGAGGCAACCCAACCACTCTACGCAGCCGGGCGGAGGTGAGTCCAGCGAAAAATGAAAAGGTTTTCAAATCGGCCGGTCCTCTAC
Organism: Occallatibacter sp.; assembly: GCA_050014515.1. GTDB lineage: Bacteria > Acidobacteriota > Terriglobia > Terriglobales > Acidobacteriaceae > Telmatobacter. The sequence goes on along the minus strand of JBEKDE010000083.1, from coordinate 4,347 downwards.
CCTGATCTCCTATCTAGACACCTGACCCCGGACCTATGCCCCTGTCGTCGCAGTTTACACTGGAAGAGCATGATTCCCACCCTCGCTTGGACCCCGGAAGGCGTCCGCTTCATCGATCAGACCAGGCTCCCCCTCGAGGAGAGCTATGTGCTTGCGACCTCTTATGAACAGGTCGCCGACGTCATTGTGACCATGGTGGTGCGAGGCGCGCCGGCCATCGGCGTCTCGGCAGCTTACGGCATCGCCCTGGGCGTTCTGCATACCACCGCGGTCACGCCGCAGGAGTTCGCGCCGGAGTTTGCGCAAATTTGCGCTCGGCTGGCTGGAACCCGCCCCACGGCGGTGAACCTGTTCTGGGCCATCGATCGCATGAAGCGCCTCTTCGCAAACCTGCTCGCGCAACGCGACACGCTGGCGCAGATCCAGGAAAAGATCCTGGCCGAGGCGCATGCGATGTATCACGAAGACATTGCCGCCTGCAAAACCATGGGCGCATTCGGGGGCGCGCTGCTGCCGGATGAGGGCGGCGTGCTGACCCATTGCAACGCCGGTGCACTGGCAACCTGCGGATACGGGACGGCGCTGGGCGTGATTCGTTCGGCCGTGGAGCAGGGCAAGCGGATTCACGTCTTCGCCGACGAGACACGGCCCTTTCTGCAAGGCGCGCGGCTGACGGCCTGGGAGCTGATGGAAGACGGCATCGACACGACCGTCATCTGTGACAACATGGCGGCCAGCCTGATGCGCGCAGGGCGCATTCAGGCCGTCGTGGTCGGCGCGGACCGTATTGCGGCCAACGGCGATGTGGCCAACAAGATCGGCACCTATAACGTAGCCATTCTCGCCAAGGAGCACGGGATTCCCTTCTACGTTGCGGCTCCCTGGTCCACGATCGACCTGGCCACGGCGACCGGCGCAGCCATCCCCATTGAGGAGAGGCCGCAGGTGGAAGTAACCCACCACGGCGGCAAGCAGCTCACCCCCAACGGCGTGGGCATCTGCAATCCGGCGTTCGATGTGACCCCGGCCAAGTATGTGACGGCGATTATTACAGAGCGGGGCGTGTTGCAGGCGCCCTACGCCGATTCGCTGCGCGAAATGGAACTGGTAGCAAGGTAGGCTGGACTGCAGGCACGCATGTCCTCATCTCCAGACTTGTGCGCAATGTGATGGGCACAATCCAATCAAGCGGGCTTTACTCTCCGGAAGTACCGCTCTTGGAAGGAAGCCCATCCCTTCATGTCATCGAAGGTCCCGGTGCGTTTGCAATTCAGTATGCGTTCCAGCGCCTCCTGGGATTCCGTACGTGCCTGGGGATTCCAATCCCACATAGTTCAGGAACGACAGCAGAAGCTCGCGTTTGAGCGCCTGGTCGTCCTTCGGCATGAGCCCCTTCCAGGATTTGTCGTTGGACGGATTCAGAACCAGCTCCATGAGCGTGCAAGTGACCATCCGGAGCCCCAGCGCAACCGCGATGCGCGGATCGCGATGGTGGATCTCGCCGCGTTTCGACGCCAGCAAATCAACCAGGTATTCAATGGCGCGGAACTCGAGTTTTGTGGCTTTTTTCCAGAATGGAGTGTTCTCCTTGCCCTGGACAAACTGGCGAATCGCACGCAAGAGACCTGCTTGCGACCGGTAGCTGATCACCATGCTGTTGATCAACTGCTCCGCCAGTACCGCAAAGGGGATTTTGGCCGCCATCTCCTCCGGAAGAGATAGCCGCAGGGTCCTCTCCTGTCGTTCCAGAATGCCCAGCACTACCGTCTCGAGCAGCGTGTCCTTGTCGCGAAAGCGGCGGTAGACCGCACCCGGCGTCAAACCCGCGTGCTCGGCGATGCGCGGAATGGTGGCGCCCTCGACGCCGTGCTGGCCCAGAACCTCGGCCGCCGCCTTCAACAGCTTGCGCAACGACTCGCGGCTGCGCGCCTGCTGCGGCTCCAGCGTCTTCAACGGCTTGACCATTCAATCCTCGATTTCAAAAGCTGCAAGGGCTGAAGAAGATTCTCTCACTTCTTGACAAAAACATAAATGTAAATGTAAATTTACATTTACATACCGATCCCCCTATTCCCTGGGCCGGCAAGATCTTCCACCGTCAAGCGAAACAAGGAGTGCGATGTCCCACGAAAACGCCAAGCATCCATTGCGCAACAGCAACTTTCGCCTGCTCTGGGCGGGCGGCGCCATTTCCGCCGCCGGCGATCAGTTTTACCTGGTGGCGCTGCCCTGGCTGATTCTCGGGCTCACTGGGTCGGGTGCGGTTCTGGGAGCCATCATGATGATGGGCGCGGTGCCGCGTTCGGTGCTGATGCTGATTGGCGGAGCGGTGACAGACCGTTTCTCGCCCCGCAAAATCATGATGACGACGGCTTCCAGCCGAACGGTGCTGGTGGCAGCCATCGCCGTGCTGATCTGGACGCACCGCATCGAGTTGTGGCAGCTCTATGCGCTTGCCTTCCTGTTTGGCGTGGCGGACGCGTTTGCCGCCCCCGCTGCTCAGACCTACCTGCCTTCGCTTCTGGAACCGGAACAATTGCCCGCCGCAAACTCCGTCTCCCAGGCCACCGGGCAGGTTCTCACGCTCACAGTGCCCGCTCCGGCAGGGCTGGTGGTAACGGCTTTGGGCACAGCGTGGGCCTTTTTCATTGATGCGGTCAGTTTCCTGTTCATTCTTGCCGCGCTTTGGAGGCTCCCCGATCCGCCCAAACATGAATCCGCCGCGCCCCGGAAGAACATGATCCGCGCCATTCTTGATGGCCTGCTGTATGTGCGAAACGATGTTGTGCTTCGCTCCTTCATGCTCCTGATTGCGGTGCTGAATTTCTGCATTGCCGGCCCATTCGGGGTGGGCATCGCTTTCATCGCAAAAAAGCAGTTCGGATCACCCACGGCCTACGGCCTGCTGGTTTCCTCACTGGCTGCGGGAGCCCTGTGCGGCCTGTTGCTGGCTGGTGTGTGGAAGTTGCGCAGGCGCGGCCTACTGCTGCTTACGGCCAGCGCAGCCATTGGTATCTGCACAGCTTGCATAGGACTGCTCGTGCATTTGTGGTCCCTGGCGACGCTTCTGTTTCTCGTCAGCGCCACGTCCGGGTTTCTCAACGTGCAGATCCTTGCATGGTTTCAGCAGCGCGTCGATCGGCCCATGTTGGGAAGGGTGATGAGCGTTCTCATGTTTGCCGCTGTAGGGCTGATGCCGTTTTCGCTTGCCGCCGCCGGAGCCGCCGTCCAATGGAGCGCACGCGGGATGTTTGCCGTGGCCGGCGCCGCGGTTCTGGTGGTAACCATTGCGGCGGCCATGCATCGGCCGGTGCGCGAAATCGCATGATGTAAATTCGCTGACGGAGAGAACGCCACCGGGCCGGCCAAACTAGAGTAGGAGTGTGGCGCTTCCCCGCACCAACGTGTTTCGCCTGCGCAAGCCGTCGCTGGTGCGCGGCGTGCTGTTCTCACTGATCGCATTCGCAATCAGCCTGCGGCTCGCGGGGTTCCCTGACATTACCAGACTTCGCGGCTCGAACTGGCAGTTGCTGGTGGCGCTGCCCGCCGCGTGGGGAATGGTTGAAACTGCGCGCTGTCTGCGCAGCCGATGGAATCTCTATCACGCCGGGGTCCTGATCCTGCTCTACGCGGAGCTGATGATTCTGCGCACGTGTAGCATAGGGCAATCGCAACCGCGCGCTCCAAGGTCTTCCGAGCGCATCGATCAAACGAAGCAAGACATAGGAGGATGAGATGCTGAAAGGTTTTCGGGACTTTATTCTGCGCGGCAACGTAGTCGACCTGGCCGTCGCGGTCATCATCGGCGCGGCGTTCAACGCAATTGTCACGTCGTTCACCAAGGACGTGCTTGGCCAGTTCATTGCCGCCGTCGTGGGCAAGCCAGACTTCAGCGGCGTGGTCTTCAAGGTGAACGGCACTCCGATCCTGATCGGCAACTTCATTAACGCCACAATCTCGTTCCTGATTGTGGCCAGCGTGGTCTATTTCGGGGTTGTCCTGCCGGTCAATACGCTGCTTGCGCGCATCAAGAAGCCGGGACCGCCGCCCGCGGTAACCACCAAGCCGTGCCCGGAGTGCCTCAGCCAGATTCCGCTGGCCGCCAAACGCTGCGCATTCTGCGCCCAGCCGGTGGCGTAGACGGTTTTGGGAAGATGTTCGGGATCGGACCGCGCCGGTTCAGAAGTGATGCTGAACCGGCCAGCGGCCGACGATGACGAAGACTGCCATAAGAAACAGCACGACGCTGGGAGTCGCGCTCTCTTGCCGGCGCAGGTGATAGATGCCTGCGACCACCATCAGCAGGCCCAGGCCCCCGGCTGCCAGCCGCAGCAGACCGTAAGGTGG
>JBEKDE010000082.1:0-41926 GCA_050014515.1 Occallatibacter sp. | reverse complement strand
ACCTCCCCATGGCCGAGCGCAAAGCCATGCTCATGGAAGACAAGGAGATGGGCGCAGAGTGGCATAAGCAACTGGTGCGTCACTCCAAGTTCTTCCTCGTGCTCACCGCGGTCTTCGGCACCGTCTCCGGAGTTGGAATCTGGTTTGCCATCGGCCTCACCCATCCAGAGGCCACCAGCACGCTCATTCACAACTTTGTCTTCGGATGGGCCATGGAATGGGTTTTCTTCATGGTCGAGCTCACCACCATCGCGGTCTATTACTACACATGGGATCGTGTCGATCCAAAGCTGCACTTGAAAGTCGGCTGGGTCTACGCCGGCGCATCCATCGCAACGCTGGTCATCATCAACGGCATTCTCACGTTCATGCTCACGCCTGGGGACACCTGGCTTGCCGTCGCCGGTACCGGTCACGAAGCCAGCAAGTTCTGGTATGCCTTCTTCAATCCCACTTACTGGCCCAGCCTTTTCCTGCGCTGCTGCGTCTGCGCCTCGCTGGCCGGCATCTGGGCGCTCATCACCGCCAGCCGCATCGATGGCGACAAGCAGCCCGCTCTCAAGACCTCTCTGATCAAGTGGAGCGTCAAGTGGCTCGTGCCTTCCTTCGTAGCCATGCCGTTTCTAATGATCTGGTATTACCTGATGGTTCCCGCCTCGCAACAGGCTCTGCTCACGCTCGGCATTGACACCATCAACGCGGGAACCTTCTCCACCGTCACCCGCATGGCCCTGATCATCATCATCACGTCGGCCACCATCGTCGCCGTCGCTTACTATCTGGCTTACCGAAGCCCGCGCGACTTCAATCTCTCCCACGCCGTGGCCGTTCTGTTGCTCGCACTCATGGCTACAGGCGCCGGCGAGTATTCGCGCGAAATGCTGCGCAAGCCTTACGTCATCGGCCGCTGGATGTACTCGAACGGCGTACGCGTACCGTATGTTCAGCGCATCAACCAGGAAGGCTATCTGCTCCACTCCGAGTGGGTCTGGAACCAGCCCCAGCCGAATGCCCAGCCTGGCGTTCTGCCCGGCGAGCCCAGCAGCTACTCGCGCGGCGAAGCCATCTTCCGCGGCGAGTGCGGCTCCTGCCACACGCTCACCGGCTACCGCTCCCTCGACACGCTGCTGGCCGGCCGCGACCGTGCCAACATTGGCAACTTCATCACCATGCTGCACGAGGACAAAGTTGACTCGCCCTATCACCGCTTCATGCCCCCCATGGTCGGCACCAGGCAGGACGTGAGCGACCTGGTCGACTACCTCAACGCGCAAGTCAACCCGCCGGCGCCGGCGGCAAAGAAGCCGCTGTTAAGCGCGCAAAAGTAGGGGGCAGCTTTCTCTTGGAGAATGCTATTCGACCCTCCGCGAGCGGAGCTGCCCCTGAAAAACTTCCAGGGTTGAGAATGAAGCAGTCCATCGCGAGGCCAACGCATTCAGTTCAACGCGAAGCCTGCATCGAAGAAGTTGTTCTAAGCCGGATGTGATTTCTGCCCCATGCGCAAATCACATCGAGTACGGGCACAAGGGTGAGCCCGTACTTTGAGATCGAATAATGAACGCAAGGCGGAGCGGTTCTTCGCTGCCGTCGTACAAGAATTCCGTCGCGCACCAGTTCCTGGAGATGGCGAATCAACATCCGCTCCGTGATTCCCGGAATGCTGCGGCGTAATTCGCTGGTTCGCATTGGCCCATCGGCGAGCCGCCACAGAATCGTTCCCTTCCAACGCCCGTCGATAACCGAGAGCATCGCGTCAATCGGGCACGGCGAAATTTCCTTCTTTGAAGCTGGCATCTGCCTAACCCATCCTCCGTCCAGTATATGCTGACAAATTTGTCAGCATCTTTTCCTGTTTCGGCGAATTTCGACTCGCATCTAAATCTCAGGAGTTGAAAATGCTTGTCTTCCTGGATATTGTCACCACCGCTTGCGCTGCCATATTAATCGGCAACGAAATCGCCGTATCGGCCTTCATCAATCCAATTTTGTGGAAGCTCGATGAGCGCGCTCAAGCCAGCGCAGTCAGCCTATTCGCGGCGCGCCTGGGAGCTGCCATGCCCTTCTGGTACGTGATATCTCTGCTTCTTCTCATCCTTGAGACCATTCTTCGCCGTCACAGTGCCGGTGTCCTTCTGCTGACCTCAGGCTGCGCCATCTGGGTCGCTGTGATCATCCTGACGCTTCTGTTTCTCGTGCCGATCAACAACCGCCTGGCGCGGGTCGATACTGGCTCTATATCGGAAGCAGCGCGGCGTGAGCACAGGAAATGGGACACGCTGCACCGGCTGCGCATTGTTGCGCTCGGTGCGTCATTGGTTTGTTTCCTGGTCGGTATTCATCGTTGAGTCACGCCAGGGGACAGCAATTGCCAGCCCGCATTACTCTTCCCCAATCTCATAGGGAATTCCAAATCTTCCGATCTGAATCACTGCCTTCTCCCTCGGCGGCCAGATCCGCAAGCTGGTCACCCGGTTTGACCCCGCCATCAAATGCGCCTCGGTCGTCCCCACCAGTTCGCCCGTTGTCGCCACGTGAAAGTGCACGCTCAGCGCCTCATTGTCCTGCGCGCGCGTCCATCCAAACACATATTCGCCCGGCTTCAGCGCAACTCCGCCAATCCGCACCGGCGCCTGCACCAGCAGATAGTGCGAGTACTTGCCGTCAGCCGAGTAGCCCGCCGTCAGCAGCACCACGCCGGCGATGAAATGCCCGCGCCCATTCACGATACCCGACGCGGTCCGCATCTCCGTTTCAATATGTTCTTTCTCAACGGGAGCGCGCGCCGGCAGCACGGAAGCCAGCTCCGCATCGGTGGCTTGCCGCCAGGCCGCCTTTTGCGCGCACACACATGGAACCGCCAGCGCCATCAAAATCGCGCAGACAATCGCGCACCTGATTCGAGTCTTAGTCATGTTTTGGTTTCCTCAGACTTTCCAGGGGAACAATTCCGCGTTGAATCGCCGCTGTGGCCGCCTGCGTTCTGTCCGTCACGCCCAGCTTGCCCAGCAGGCTGTTGATGTGGGTCTTCACCGTGGCTTCACTGATCTCCAGCTCGCTCGCGATCTCCTTGTTGCTCTTCCCGTACACAATCTGCTCCAGCACATCGAACTCGCGCGGCGTCAGCTCCTCTGTGCCCATGCGCTGAGCCAGTTTCTCGGCAATGGCCGGCGGAATATGCGATTTGCCCGCATGCACCGCGCGAATCGTCGCGATCAGCTCCTCGCTGGTCATGCCCTTCAGCAGGTAGGCGCGCGCCCCTGCCTGTAGCGCGCGATAGATGTCCTCATCGCCGTCATACGTGGTGAGCACTATGAATCGCGCTCCCGGCGTCTCCATGCGCAGCCGCTGAATCACGTCCACCCCGCCCATGCGCGGTAGCCGCAAATCCATCAGCGTAATGTCCGGCTGGTGCTTGCGAAACTGCGTGATCGCGTCCACGCCGTCCGCCGCCTCGCCCACGACCTCCAGGCCGTCCGCCACGTTGAGCAGCGCCACCAGCCCCTGCCGCACCACGTGGTGATCCTCAACAACCAGCACTCGTATCGATTCCTTCGTCGTCATTGCACTCCTGTCGAAGCCGTTCATCTTCCCAATCAAAAAGAACTGGGTGCCCCTGGTCCCTCGCACTTGGGGACCGGGGAAGATAAGACTAATCCCCGTGTGTCTCTCGCCGCGCCGGCACTTGCAATCTCACCGTCGTTCCCGCTCCCACCTCACTCGTCATCTCCAGTGTCCCGCCAATCGCCGCCGCGCGCTCCCGCATTCCGGTCAACCCATAATGTCCTGGCCCGTCGCGTTCCAGCACCGCCTCCAGTTCCTTGCTTACCGCAAAGCCGCGCCCATTGTCGCGCACTTCAAGTGCAATGTTCGCCGGCCCATACTCCAATTGAACCGTCAGCTCTGTTGCCTTCGCGTGCTTCTTGACATTATGAATTGCCTCCTGCGCCACGCGCAGAATCTCCCTTTCCGTTCCCGGGGGCAGCGGCCGATAAGCACCAAAAATGCTGAATCGCGCCTCCAGCCCATCCCCGTCCGCCTGCTCCACAATGCGCCGCATCCGCACCGGCAGTGTGGTCTCGCCCGAGTCCTGCGAGCGCAGCGCCCAAATTGACTGCCGCGCGTCGGCAAGTCCCTCGCGCACAAACCCGCGCGTCAGGTCGAGATGCTTCGCCGCGGCCTCGGTCTTATTCATGCGCAGCAACTCGGTCAGCACTTCGAGTTGCACGCTGATCCCCACATATCCCTGCGCCAGCGTGTCGTGAATCTCGCGTGCAATGCGGTTGCGTTCGCCCAGCACTGCGTTGAATTCGCGCTCGGCCCGCTTCAGCCGGTAGCGCTGCACCAGCACCACCATCCCCACCAGCGCGACAATCAACAGCGCATAAAACCAGAGCGTTTGATAAAAATGCGGACGGAGCTCAAAGGCCAGGCTCGCACCCTCGGTGTTCCACAGCCCATCGTTGTTCGCCGCCTGCACGTGAAACGTGTAATGCCCCGGTGGAATGTTGGTGTAGTAGGCGCTACGCCGCGCCCCGGCGTCGGTCCATTCCTTGTCGAAGTTCTCCAGCATGTAGCGGTAGCGCACCTTCTGCGGCGCCACAAAACTCAATCCCGCGTAGTCAAACTCGAAGTGCACATGCCCGGCTTCCACCACAACCGAGGGGCTCGCTGCATTCAATGCGGCATCGTCCACGGCAAATCGCTCCAGCGCAACGGGCGGCGGATTCGTATTCACCGGGAAGTGCGCCGGGTCAACTTCCACCAACCCCTTCGGCGTCGCAAACCACAAGTGCCCTTCGCGCGACCGCCACGCTGAAGGATGGCTGTTCGTCGCCGTCTCTCGGCTGCGCAAGCCATCCGCCGCGCCAAACTCCATCCAATGCGTGCAGCCGCCCTTCATGCTGCAGTCGCAGCGCGCAATCCCGTTGCCGGTCGCGAACCACAAGTGCCCGCCGCCATCATCCAGAATCGCGTGGACTGTCGTCTGACCCAGCCCGTCCTGCGCCACAGGCGCAAACGTCTTTCCGTCCCACACGTTCCATCCATGGTCCTGCGTGCCAATCAGCAGCGTCCCGTCGCCACGCGGCAACAACGCGGTGATCACGTTGCTTGAGAGACCATTGGCTGTCGTGTAATTGGAAATCGTGCTCCCGTGCAACCGCGACAGCCCCGCCAGCGTCGCCACCCACAAGTCACCATGCGCATCGCGTGCCATCGCGCCCACCAGGTCGCTGCCCAGCCCATTAGCATGGGTAAAGGTAGTCGTCCCAGTGCCTGCCTTGCCGCCCACCCAGTGCGTCAATCCGCGCCGCGTCCCAATCCAAAGAGAACCATCCGCATCCGCCAGCAGAGAACGGATAAAGTCGTCCGGCAGCCCGTCTGCTGAAGTGAAAGCATCAATCCGGTTTCCACGAAGTCGGTTCAGCCCGTCCGGAGTTCCCACCCACAAATCGCCATTCGGCGCCGCGGCCAGCGACAAAATCACGTCGCTCACCAGCCCGTCTTTCACCGAATAAGTGCGGACCTTGCTCGTGCCATCCGCGTTCCATCGCACCCCATTCAACCCGCCGCCAGTTGTGCCCACCCAGAGTGTACCCGCGCCATCCTCCACCACGGCGGTCGTATCGTCGGAAGAAAGCCCATCGCGCGTGTCCAGCGTCCTGAACCGCTGATCGCGCAGAATGTGCAGCCCGCCCGTCTCGGTCCCCACCCACAGATCGCCCTCGCGATCTTCCATGATCGCCAGTACAGAAGCCGTCGCCAGCGGATCGGTCACCGGCAGCCGTTCGACTTTCCCATTCACCCACCGCGCCAGCCCGCCGTTAGTCCCAATCCACAACGCTCCCTCGCGATCTGCAAACAGCGCCTGAATCTTGCTGCCGGGCAATTCCTTGCCTGCGTAAAGATTCTGGGGAACTCCGCTTCCCTGAATTTGGACACTGTTGTTGCTCGCATCAGCTACACCTGCCCCAAATCTCAAATGAAACTTGAATCCGACAGGAGGGATCCCTGCGATACTGGGAATGATCCAAGCTCCCTTAGAACGAACGAACATTCCACGCGGCCCGTCTACCCACAGAGTTCCAGCGTCAAGAGAGATCGCCAAAACCGGTCCATCCGGTAAACCCTCTCTCCTTACGAATTGGTTCCTGTTGAAACGCGCCAATCCCTGATCAGCATTGGCCCATAGTTCGCCTTCGCGGGTTTCCAGAACCCGCTCGATATCATTCCCCGGCAACCCATCCTTAGTAGTAAACGCAGTAACCACCCCGTCCTTCCACCGAGCCAATCCCTCGCTGGTCCCGATCCAAAGCGCTCCATCCTTCGCCGCCAGCAAACACCGCACATCGTTCCCCGGCAGCGCCGGCCCACCTTCCCCAGGCTTCGTGTTCCTGTCGAACACCTGAAACCCATTTCCATCGAACCGCACCAGCCCGACCTCAGTCCCCAGCCAGACAAACCCATCTTTGGTCTGCGCCAGCGCCTGCACCGTGTTCTGCGGCAGCCCGTTCTCCATCCCCCAGGCCTGCCGTCCATAGTTCTTTAGCGCCGTCGAAGGGTCCAGAGCAGTCGCCGTCAGCACACACCCCAGCACCATCGCTACGATGGCAGCGGTCCGGAAACCCCAGTCATGCAGTGAAGTTTTCGCTTTGAAAGGGCACGGCTTCAGTCGTGCCGATAGCGCCACCACATAACTCCGGGCTTTAGCCCCTGTGAAAAATGTGGCCAGGGTCCCTTCGCCGAACAGGGCCCCAAGCTCCCGACGGAATGCCCGCTCGTTCGAATTGGCGTGATTTTCTGCCACTGGAGGATCGCAACCAGACTACCGCACAAAGGCTGACCCCGCTCTCCACCCATTGATGGATGCAGGCCTCACTCCAATGGGCCAAGACTTCCCATCCACCCGGCGATAATCTGGACTCCTCCTGAACTGGTCCACTTCAATGTGGTTTTCGGGTGGCTGAGGCTCTCGCATGCGGCCACCCGAATTCTTTTTAGGCCCTCGATTCACTACTTCACTTATTCACTTGTTCACTACTTCACTTATTCACTACTTCACTTATTACTGCTTCACTATCTTCTAATTCACTTCTTCCCTCTTCCACATCCTCACTCGGCAGCGCCAGCGTCTTTCGTCGAAATCGTAGTCGCCCGGTTCTTTTGAAACGTCACCGTCCATACCTTCCCATCTTCGGTGTAAGTCACAGTCCGGTCGCCCGCCGTCTCTCCGTCCGGATGCATCTTGCTGCCCACGGCCATCTGCGTCTCCAGTTCGCTCATTCCCGGCCTTACCTGGTGCGCATCAATCGCCGCCCACACATCCTTGGGCCAGTGGTCATAGATGGTGTGCGGGTCGTCGTAGTAAAAGAGCAGGTCGGTGAAGTATTTCTCCTCGTTGCCCTGCATCGCACCCACCGGGGTCGCGTACTGGTCCTTTGAGCCCGGGAACTGAAACACCACAAACGCCTGCCGCGAGCCGTGGTCGATGGTGTCGTCCAGACTTGCCGGCACGGGAACCTTGATGATCTTCTTCACGTCCAGCCGTGCATCCGCGGGAACCACTCCCACCTGCTTCGCGAAAGCCACGCTTCCGCCCGCGTAGTGGTAGTAGGGCATCACGTACCCATCCCTCATCCAGACGCTGGTTCCTTCCAGCCGCTGCAAATCCTCATAGTGCATTGGAAAAATAGAGCGGACCACTGCCAGGTCATCCTCGTTCACGGGCTGCTCCGGAGCCTTCTGCCCAATCACGCCCGGATCCTGGCGATGCTTCCACACCGCAAACAGATAAATTCCACCCACAATCAGCGTAAACAGCGAGGAAGCGAGAATCACCTTCCAGGTCTTCATGCATTCTCCTTATGAGTATGTTGCAGCGTTGCGTTGCCGAACGGGGGCTTGCTCCTGACAAGCGCATCCGCTATAAGTATCAGCGATGCGCCTCCGTGCTTCATCTTCGGTCCGGCTCATCACACTGCTTCGATGCACAGGAGCCAAGAAATGATTACTCGCCGAGACCTGGTTGTCGCTCTCATCGCCGTCGCCGTCACCGCCGGAGCCTTCGCCGCACATGATCAGGCCCCGGTGATGGGCTCCTCCGTCTTCGACTGGAACTCAATCACCGCCAAGCCAACCGCCTACGGCTCCGTGCGGTCCTTCTTTTCGGCTCCCACTGCTACGCTCAAAAACCTTGAGGTCCACGTCACCACGCTGAATCCCGGGCAATCTCCGCACCAACCGCACCGGCATCCCAACGAGGAGATGATCATCATTCAGAAAGGAACTCTTGAAACCCTGTCCAACGGAGAATGGAAACGCGTCGGACCCGGCTCGGTCATCTTCAATGGATCAAACCAGCTTCACGGTCTGAGAAATGTTGGCGCCGAACCCGCCGTCTATCACGTCATCAACTTTCAGTCTGAGACAACTCCACCTCCGTCGGCTGCACAGCCCTCTGCCGCAGCGCCTCACTCGTAAGCGCATCCGCCTTGCGCAGACCCGGAAACAGCACTGCCCAAAGTCCAGCCACCGTCAGCGCGCCTATTCCGCCCACAATTGTGGCCCGCACCGCGCCCCACCACTGGGCCGTCAGGCCGCTTTCAAACTCGCCAAGTTCGTTGGACGCGCCAATGAACAGCGAGTTGACGGCGCTTACCCGCCCGCGCATCTCCGGCGGCGTGGCCAGTTGCAGCAGCGAGCCGCGAATGATCACGCTGATCATATCTGCCCCGCCGGTCACCGCCAGCGCTGCCAGTGAAAGCCACAGGTTCCTGCTCATGCCGAACACCACTGTCGCCGCGCCAAAAATCGACACGCAGACAAACAGCCTTATGCCGGCCCTGCGGTGGAAAGGGAAGCGCGCCAGCAGCAGGCTCATGGCCAGTGCGCCGATCGCCGGAGCTGCCCTCAGCAAACCCAGCCCGCGCGGCCCCTGGTGCAGAATGTCGTGCGCAAAAATCGGCATCAGCGCAGTCGCGCCGCCCAGCAGCACCACAACCAGGTCCAGAGAACTGGCTCCCAGCAACAGCTGCGATCGCATCATGTAATGGAATCCGGCCATCACCACTTTGATGGATGCTGCCTTGTGCTCCATCCTGCCGGGCCGCACGTGCAGGCTTCCGACCAGCACCAGGTAGCAGGCCAGCGTGGCCAGCGTAAAGACGTACACAATGCCTGCACCCTGCAGCCCGTTCAGCGCCGCAATCCCCGCCAGCGGGAGCGTAAACAGCAGGCCCCCCAGGCCCGGTCCGGCAATATTGCTGAACTGGAAGATGGCCCCACCCCAGGTCACGGCATTCACAAAATGTTTTTCCGGAACCAGGCTGGGAATCAGAGCCGAGCTTGCCGGCCCCGAAAACGCGCGCGCCGACCCCATGAAAAACAGCACCACGTAGATCGGGAACACCCCGCGCAGATGCATCTCGGTTTCGACCAGCAGCGCCGTTGTGCATAGCACTTGCGCCCCGTAGCAAACCAGGATGATCTGCCGCCGGTCGAACCGGTCCGCCGCATGCCCCGCCGGCAGCAGGAACAGCAGTCCGGGCAAAAACAGCGCCAGGCCCGTATAGCCCAGGTCAATTGCACGGTGGGTGATCGAGTAGACCTGCCACGCCACCGCCACCGATTGCGCCTCGGCTCCCAGAATGACCATGAGCCGCGCCATCTGGTATCGCTTGAAGTCGCGGAAGCCAAAGGCCTCCATGCCGCGCCTGGGCGTTCTTGGGGGGAGATTCTCCATGTCCTGAACTTGGTTATATCCGCTTCCGCCGTGGTTTTGAAAATGGCCTGCCGGCCAGCGAACGCCATCATGCCGGGCTCCAAAGGCCCCCTGGGTGAAGATTTTTCTTGTAACCGGCACTGAATGAAACTACTATCAGCCTCGCGTAACCCCGTTATCGATCCGGCCAGTGAGCGTTGTGAACCTGGTGCCCCATTCATTCGCGTTTTTCAGCGAAAGGACGGGATGGTCAATAACCTCGCGAGCCGAATCAACAAAACCAACTTAAAAAACGGAGGCACTCCCCATGCCCGATTCCGCCGCACCCAGCGCCCCAGCGCCCCTCTCGACAACGCCGTCTCCTGCCTTCGTTGCCCCGCCCACTTACTTTGCCGAAGCCCTGGTTGATGCTGAACTGCTGTTGAAATACGCGGCTGAATCCGGCATCACCGTCGACGATGTCTCTCGCAATGCTGTGCTTGCTGCCCGCTCGGTTGCCGAGAGCGGCTGGACCGAGGAAATAGCCGCAGGTCTCATGGCCGGGCTTACGCGCCTCGCGGTTCTGGCTCGTCCTGTAACCGCCAACAGCCTGCGCGCATCCGCAGAGGCGATACGGCCCACCGTGCGCAGCTACTTCATCATGGCCATTTGCCTTGCTGCTCTTATCGTTCCGTTCTCGGTAGCCAGCTTCCTGGTGTCGTCCATTTCCACTACCCTGCGCGCCGACATCGACACAGCCAACGACCTCGCAGTCAAGCTGGATACCCAGACCCGCCCCCCGCAGCCGACCTTTGCACCCAATCCAGCTCCATCCTCTGCACCTGCAATGGCAACAGGCCCGGTCGCCCTCCAGCCTGTTGCGGCCGCGGCCCCTGCAGAGAAAAAGCCAGGATTTGTGCCCTGCTCCATTCCGGCATCCTCTGACAACGGCCCCGTCGTCCCGCTGTCTCCGACTGTGAATCAGGCCGACGTGGTCAGCGAACTCCAGCAATACGCCTCCGCCATCCGTTCCATCGACGCCCGCGCGCGCCAGTTGAACGTGCTCGTACTCCACACAGAACGTGATCCCTGCGCCGGCATCCGCAAAGATCCCGCTGAGCTTCATCAGGTCTTCGAACTTCCCGCCGGCATTCCCAACCTGGCCCAGGCCGCAGAAGAGCGCACCACCGTCTACCAGGAAGTTCGCTTCTTCGCCCAGAGCCTGCTTGAGGACACGTCGTTCTTCTACGGCGCCATTACCAGCTGCATTCTGCCCGCGCTCTATGCGCTGCTCGGCACCTGCGCCTACCTGCTGCGGACCTTTGAGCAGCAGATGAGCACCCGCACCTTTATCCCCTCCGACGCGAATACCGCCCGCTTCCTCATCGCTGGTATCGGAGGCGCCGTAGTCGGCCTCTTCAACAACTTGACCATTACGCAGGGAGCGACCGTCCCGCCACTGGCGCTCGCCTTCCTGGTGGGCTACGCGGTCGATGTCTTCTTCGCGTTTCTTGAGGGGTTGATGCAGTCGTTTACGCGCAACGCGGGCACCTCGCCCGCTGCTGCACCCGCCGTACAGGACAAATAACATTGACGCAGTAAACCTGCTGCGAGCTTCCCGCGAGCACCTGCCGCAATCCCGAAGAGGTCTGATAAACGACAAGTTCGCGCCGCAGGCCGATTCCGGGCGACACAGTGGTCTTGGCGGAGCCTCCATTGGGATTGCTATTCGGTCTGCCGAATGAGGATCAGCAAGCCATATTCCAGATTGTGGGCAAACCAGTTCGGCTCAATAAGTACGACGACAAGGGGAGAGCCGAACTCGAAGTCACAGACGACGAGGGAGTACTCCACCTCATTTATGTGAGTCCCGACCTCGCCAGGAGTCCTTGAATGGCCTGAGTCAGTCCATCTTTAGCTGCCCCTGACCAGCAGATCATCGTCCTTGGTCTCGCGAATCATCAGCAGGCCTGCAAACGTCAGAACCGCCGACCCGGTAAGGTAATAGCCCACGTACTGCAGGCCATAGTGGCGCGCCAGCCAGGTTGCGATATACGGCGCCAGCGAGGCTCCAAAGATTCCCGCAAAGTTGAACGCCAGCGAACTGCCCGAGTACCGCACCGGCGTGGGGAACAACTCTGAGACCACCGTCCCCAGCGGCCCGTAGGTGAGCCCCATCAGCGCCAGGCCGATAGACATGGTGGCAATCGCGCCCACTGTTCCGGCCTGAAACATGGGCGCCAGCACCAGCCCGAACAAGCCGATGGCTGTCGTGATCCACAGCATCGTCCTGCGCCGTCCGTGTTCGGCGAGCCTGGCTGAGATGGGCACGGTGGCCGCGAAAAAGCCGGTCGAAAACAACTGCATGAGCAGGAACTTCTCCCGCCCAAATCCCAGCGCTGTCGTTCCCCACGAGAGCGCAAACACGATCATCAGGTAGAACAGGACAAATGTGGCCAAGCACAGCAGTATCCCCGCCACCAGCGTCTTCTTATGGCTCCGGAACACTGCGGCAGCCGGCATCTTCTCCTGCTCGCCCCGCTCCTGCGCGGCGCGAAACACCGGCGTCTCGGTAATCGTCAGCCGCACCCACAACCCCAGAAACACCAGCACAGAGCTGGCCAGAAACGGCAGCCGCCACCCGTAGACAAAAAACTGCTTGTCCGTCAGAAGCCGCGAGAGCACCAGGAACACGCCGCCGGAGAGAAAGAAACCCACTGGAGCGCCGAGTTGCGGAAACATGCCGTACCACGCCCGCTTGTGCGCGGGCGCATTCTCAATGGCCAGCAGCACCGCGCCGCCCCACTCGCCGCCCAGTCCCAGCCCCTGGCCAAACCGGCAAAGCGCCAGCAGCAGCGGCGCGGCCAGGCCGATGGAGGCGTAGGTCGGCAGCACGCCAATCGCAACCGTGGACACGCCCATGGTGGCAAGCGCCACTACCAGCGTCGTCTTGCGCCCGATCCGGTCACCGAAGTGGCCAAAGAGTACCGATCCGATGGGACGCGCCAGAAACGCAATCCCGAACGTGGCCAGCGAAGCCAGCGTGGCCGTCGCCGGATCGCCCGCCGGGAAAAACAGCTTGGGAAATATCAGCACCGCCGCAGTTGCGTAGATGTAAAAATCGAAGAACTCAATCGTCGTGCCCACCAGGCTGGCAAACAACACCTGGCGCGGCGTATTGACAGGCAAACCCGTCATGGCTTGCGAACCCGTGCGGGCGTGCGTTGCGCTCATCGACTTCTCCAGATTGCAAAAGGCCCGACATGTGTGCGGGCAGGGAAAATAAGGACGCCGGGGAATGCAGCAGGGAAGAGCGGCCTGTCCTTTGTTTATACCGTCTTAGGCAGCATCCGCGATACCGCGGTGTCGAAGCCAGATTGTTCCCGTACGGCTAACAGCCCTGATTGTGCGTCCAACACTCTGTGAGCATCTATTCCCTGGCCCCGTCCAAAATTGCGAGCCCCCGCGCGCGCCACGCTCTGCTGCCCCACTGGCTCACGCATCTCGGCATGTGGGGACTTTTTGCGGTTGCCTTCGTCGACTCGTCCATCATCCCGCTCCCCATCCCCGGCAGCACTGACCTGCTTCTGCTCTGGCTTGTCTCCCACAACCACAGCGCGTGGCTGCTGGCTCCCACGGCCATCGTGGGCAGCATCCTCGGCGGCTACACCACCTGGCATCTCGGCCGCAAAGGCGGCGAAAAGGCCCTCCGCCGCTGGGTTTCGCCGCGCATTTTGGGTCGGATCGTCGGATGGGTCGAGCGCCACCACATTCTGGCCATTTTTCTTCCCGCCATTCTTCCGCCGCCCATTCCGCTTTCACCGTTCATCCTTGCGTCGGGAGCGCTGGGCGTGCCCTTCAAGCGCTTCCTGGCGGCGTACGCAGCGGCGCGGACCTTCCGCTACTCTCTGGTGTCCTGGCTCGCAGTACTCTACGGCCGCCACATTGTGCGCCTGTGGTCAAAAGAGCTGAACAAGTGGTCGACTCCGCTCCTCTATGGTTTCGGCGCCGTGATGGTAATCGGCATCGCAATGGGCATCTGGCAATTCCGAAGCCACCGACGCGCCGCTGACGCGCAAGGCGACGCCATTGAACCAGAGGCCGCGTAGAACCAGGGTTGCAGGTTGAGCCAGTGCCAATCGGCGTGTGCCTTCCCGCGAATTCCAGCATGCTTACGAAACGGCGCTTAGATCTTGCTCCGCGTCCCGGCCGTCTGTTTCGCCGTTTGTCTCCGCCGCTTCCATGACCGGGAGAAATACTGAGAACGCGGTTCCGCTGCCGTGCGCGCGCTGCGTGCTCCACACCCGTACGTGCCCGTGGTGCCGTTCCACCAACTGGGTCACCACCCACATGCCCAGCCCGGTCCCGGTTTCCGTCTTGGTGGTGAAAAATGGCTCGAAGATGCGCCGCATGGTCGCTCGATCCATCCCTACGCCGGAATCGAAGAAGGTTACCCGCATTCCTCTCCTACCGCCGCCGCGCCAGTCTCGTGAGGGACGCAACCGGATGACCAGGCGGCCTCCCCGCGGCATCGCGTCGATGGCGTTGGTCACCAGGTTGGCAAAAACCTGCTGCGTCTCGCTCGGCATGCAGGCAATATCGGTCTCACGCGTCGCCCGCACTTCCACGGCAATGTCCGCGGCCGTCAATTTGCTGCGAAACAGCGTCAAGACCGATTCCAGAATCTCTGAAAGCCTGGCCATCTTCGGCGCGCCCGTCTGGCGGTGGAACTTCAGCGTCTGCTGGGTGATCATCGACACCCGCATCAGCTGATCCATCGCCACCCGCGCGTGCTCCTGCGCGGTATCGGCAGTCTGCGCCAGGCTGATCAGAAACAGAAGGTTTGACACCGCCTCCAGCGGGTTGTTGATCTCGTGTGCGATTGAAGCCGCCAACCGCCCCGCGACGGCCAGTTTCTCCGCCCGCATCAGTGCTTCTTCGCTCCGCTTGCGCTGCGTTACATCCGACACCACGCCCACCACGCGCACCACCTGCCCCGCTTCATCGCGCTGGCATTTACCCCGCGACTCCAGCCAGTGCACTGACGCGTCCGGCCACACCACCCGGTATTGATTGTGGTAGTCATCGCCGCCCTCCCGGGTTGAATGGACGGCTCGCTTCACTCCCTCAGCGTCTTCCGGGTGAACCGCCCGCAGCCACGCCTCCGTCGACGGCTCAATCGATCCCGGCTCAAGCCCGATCATCCGGTACTTCTCCTCGGACCAGTGGATTGCGCCGGTCTTCAAATCCCACACCCACAGGGCCATGCCGTTGGCCTGCAGCGCAATCTGCAGCATCGCTTCACGATCGCGCAACGCTTCGCTGGCGATGGCCCGCTCCTCTGCAAGCTGGCGCTCCAGGTTTGCCTGCATCAATCGCTGCTGCAGCTTCTGAATACCCAGCTCAGCCCGCTCGTCGGCCAACCGCCGCATCGACCAGCCCAAGGCGAGCGTGGTGCCGACAAATACCAGCATCCTCAATTCCTGGGGTGCGTTGCCGATGGAAAATCGCAACTGAGACTTCGTCAAAAACGAGTTCACCAGAACAACTTCAGTCAGCGCGCAGAACGCCCCGCCCCACATACCCAGAAACCAGCAGCTCAGGATGACGGTCGGAAACGCCAGAAGCAAGGGAAAAGCCCGCAGTGGCGCAATGTAGTAAGTCAACCCGGACCCAAGGCAAGCGGTGCCGAGTCCCAGCAATGCGCGAACTGGCCACGGCAGTCGCTCGACTACAGTGGAGAGAGGCGTCTTGGCCGGAATCGTCTGGTCCATGCTCTGGTAGTACGAAATGCAGCTTGCCCGCGCGTGTTTGCACACGGCTTCGACGATTGAAAGATACGTGGAATTGCTCGAAAATGGAAGCACTTACCGTGCTGAGGCGCGCCCTCTTGGCCCCGCGCCTCTCTTTGCGGCTACAGCAAATCCTGAGATGCTGTAACCCGGAACGACAATACTGAAGTTGACGCCACCATCAGGGAGAGGCAACCTTGCACAACGCCCCAAAGGACACACCTTCTCAGGATTTGCTCTAAGCCCTTTACTGCCAACCCGAATCTCTCACGAGCTTTAAACGATCGTCGTGCCGGCGGGTCTCGCCAATCTGTGAACCCCAATGCCTACCTCCCGAATCTGATAGGGGTAGGCTCGATCTCTGAACTGTTTCTGAACCATCCCCGGCCTCTCCACAAACCGAAGAACGACAGGAAATAACCGAGGAGAAGACTTTTGTCCGAATTGCAGCCAGCCACGCCGTCCCCCGCCGGCGAAGTCGCCATCAATAACCCGAACATCAGCCTGCAAGGGGTGTGGAAGCCGCGCGTCAATCCCTGGCTGATCGCGATGACGGTCGCTCTCGCGGCCTTTATGGAAGTGCTTGACACCTCCATCGCCAACGTCGCGCTGCCCCACATCGCCGGCTCGCTCGGCGCCAGCACCGACGAAGGCACCTGGGTCCTCACCAGCTATCTTGTCGCCAACGCCATTGTTCTTCCCCTGGGTGGATGGGCCTCCAGCGTCCTCGGCCGGCGAAACTTCTTTGTGCTCTGCATCATCATCTTCACCGTTTCCAGTTTCCTGTGCGGGGCCGCGCCGACGCTGCCCATGCTCCTTCTTTTCCGCGTTCTCCAGGGTGCCGGCGGCGGCGGCCTGCAGCCCATGGCACAGGCCATCATGGCCGACTCCTTCGAACCGCAAAAGCGCGGCCAGGCCTTCGCCCTCTACGGCCTCGTCGCCGTTCTCGCTCCTTCAATCGGCCCCACCCTCGGCGGCTGGATCACCGACAATTATTCCTGGCGCTGGATCTTCTACATCAACATCCCCGTCGGCATTCTCGCCTTCATCCTCGTCACCCGCCTCGTTGAAGATCCGCCCTGGATCAAGGCAGATCGTTCCCGCTTTTTCAAAATGGATTACGTCGGCCTCGCCTTCCTCACCCTCGCCATGGGCGGCATGCAGATCATGCTCGACAAGGGCGAGGAAAACGACTGGTTCGCCTCCAACTTCATCCGCTTCTTCGCCTTCATGTTCATCAGCTGCCTGATCGCCCTCATCTGGTGGGAGTGGCGGCAAAAAGACCCGCTCATCAATCTCAAGGTTTTTCGCTTCAAAAATTTCGCCATCTGCTGCTTCCTCATGGCGCTGGTCGGCGGCGTGCTCAACGCCAACACAGTCCTGCAGCCGGAGTTCATGCAGCAGCTTCTCGGCTGGACCGCGACCACCACCGGCCTCGCCCTCACCGGCGGCGGATTCACCCTGCTCTTCGTCATGCCCCTGGCCGGCATCGCCACCAGCAAAATTGCCGCACGCTACCTTACCGCCATTGGATTCCTTCTCTTCATCATCACCTTCCGCATTGCGGCCGAGGTCACTACGCTCAACATGACCTTCGCCCAGGCCTCGTGGCTGCGCGTGGTGCAGATGATTCCGCTGCCCTTCTGCTTCATCTCCATCACCACGGCGGCCTACGTGGGCATGCCCAAAGAGGACTCCAACCAGGTAGCCGGCCTCATCAACTTTGCCAGAAACATCGGCGGCAGCATCCTCATCGCGCTCACCAACGCCCAGGTCACCAGCCGCTCCATGTGGCATGAGCAGCATCTGCAAAGCAACATGTCCCCGGCGTCCATCGGATACCAGCAGCATATGAATGCGCTGACCGGTTTCTTCGGCGGCAGCTTCGGCGGACCCAACGGCGCCAGCCGGGCCATGGCCAGCATCTACAACCAGCTCAACCTCCAGGCCGGCGTGCAAGGCTACCAGGACGTCTACATGGAGCTGTCCTACATGTCGATTTTTCTAGTCTTGCTCGCCTTCCTGCTCAGCAAGAACAAGCCCGGCGCCGCTCCCGGCGGCGGTGGCATGCACTAAATCGCCTGCGGCAGGTCGGGGATTTATCCCCGGCAAAGTAGTCATGGAATCAATCCGGGCTTCACAGGCTGCGGAAAAACTCCAGCTTGACGTAGATGTGCGAAGGGGCACGACTTCAGTCGTGCCATAAGTTGATCGAAATGAGAGAATGGGCTTTAGCCCCTGCCGCCTTGAAGCCAAATTCAGCCCTGCCAGGAGCCTTTTTCCGCAGCCTGTTCAGCCCCTGGGGCGCGTTTTTTCAGCTCTACGATTCCGTAATCGGATAGCTCGAGTTGAACGGGAAGATCAGCTCGGCCTCTGACGGCACCGGCTTGCCGTTCACCGTAGCCGGCTGAAACCGCCAGGTCAGAGCAATGTCGAGGACGATTTTGTCCAGCCGGTTGCCCATCCCCTGCACCAGCGTCTCGCTCAGCACCACGCCCTGCGCGTCCAGTTTCACGTCCACCACAATCTTCTTTTCCGTAGCCGGCAGCAGCGAGCGGTCGTTCACCGGCGGGTGCGGCGAGAAGACCGGAAACGCCGGCCTTGCGTCTTCCGCATCGTCTCCGTTGCCTTGGAGAGCCATGCCGGTCCCATTGCCCTTGTGCGGAGTAATCGGCGCGCCGCCGCCTGAGACCTTGGGACGCGTCTCCTTCACCGGCACAATCGTCTTGCGCGTCACATCCGGCGACTTGTCCGGATCGTGAATCTTGGCCGCCGTATCCATGGGCGGCAGCGGGAACGGGATGGCGTGCGCCCCGCCGGCCGTCTTCACCAGCGCCATGACCTGGAAATCCGTGGGCTGCGCCAGCCGCTTGCGCGCCGCGTTGCCGGCAACCAGTACCAGCACAAGAACGCTGCCATGCATCGCCACGGAGAGCAGCACCGCGGAAACGCGCCGTTTCGCAGGCAGCGCTGCAGCCAGCGGAGTCGGGGCAGTATTCAGCGACGGCTCATTCGGAGTCAGTTGCGGTGTATCCGGTTCACTTGGAGATTGCATGATGACCTCTCCCTGCGCGGGGAACGCCCGGTAGATAGATTGTCGCACAGGTCATGATCGGAGCGCCGCAGAGGTCGATTCGCGACGAACTACCCGGCGCATGAGCCTCGAGCTGACATGTCCAACAATTCGTCGGCAATCCCTAATCCCTGTTCTTTGTCTCCTAGTTGATTGTCACAGTCAGCGCGCTCGAAGCCGGCGCCCCTGGATTCGTCGCCACCAGCGATCCGCTCCCCGCGCTTGCCAGGTCGCTCGCTGGAATCGCAACCGTCACATGCGTCGCATCCACGATCGTGGTGGTGCGATAGCTTCCATTCCATGTCACCGCCACACCGGGCAGGAAGTTCGTGCCCGTCAGCGTCAGCAGCGTATTCCCCGTCCCATGCGTAATCGAGGACGTTGAACTCGATGTCAGGCTCGCCGCCGAATCGGTTAGCAACTCCTGCGGTGTGACAAATGGACCCCGCAGAATCATGATCTGTGAAACTATTTGATTGGTCGAGTAGTCCTCCGCTGAGGTGAAGAGTGCAAGCCCGTCCTGGCCAAAGCGCAATATCGTAAACGAACCATCGATATTTGTTGTTGATGCCGGCATATCGATGATTGCTTCAGGTGTATATGTGGTCAGGTCGTAGCGTACCAGGCCATACGCCAACGTTCCTGCCAGATTCTCCAGCATGACGAATTCCTTCTGCAGCGACGGATCCGCAACAATCCCGGCACTTTCACCATTGTCGCCCGAGTTGTAGAAATCAAGGAGTGGAAGCACGGCGATCTGCGAAGGAGGCGTCGTAACGGGATTGATAATGCCCCCGCCAGCTCCGTAAACCAGACCGTTCGCGAGTTGGAAATCTCCGCCGAAACCACCCATGCCGTTTAGGGTCGTGCCATCGATCTCGGTTGCACCGCTCGCGTCCACGCTGAAGCGATAGAACTCAGCACCAGAGGTGTAGTTGTCATAGGCGTAGAACTCAGAGGCGTTTGCGAAGGTGGGGAAGTTTCCGGTGTAAACGCCAGTCAGGTTTGGCCGGAATGCGCCTGTGCTACCGGTGATATCGAAGATCCCGACTCCGCCCCCAATGGTTGAGGTATCGATGGCCAACGTAGTATCGGTTCCGGGCATGACGGAAAGCCAGTTCGCGGAAACACTGCCGTTCGTCCCGTACTGCGTGATGGAAAGTGGGAAAGTGGCGTTCACGCTCTGCTTCGACAAATTGAATTGCGCCAGACTGTTGGATCCGCTCAAGCCGACATAGAGATAGTCGCCGTCGGCAGTTTCGGCCATCACCGTCGGTTCACTTCCAACATTGACCGGCGTTCCCACCGCGCCGGTCACCGGATTAATGGTGACCACCGAATTGCCCGTCAGATTGGTCGCAGTGCTGGGAACAGTGGCGTAGAGCTGCTGGGAGTACGGTTCGAAGAGGAGTCCGCTCGCCGGCACATTGACCACCGCGTAAATAGTCAGTGGTGCGACTTGCGAGACGCCCCCGCCCGGGGCGGGATTGATCACCGTTACAGCCGCCCAGCCGTAATTCGCGATTTCAGAAGCAGTGACAGCGGCAGTGAGCTGGGTTGCGCTAACGTATGTCGTGGTCAGAGCGTTTGCACCAAGATTGACTGTCGATCCCTCGTTGAAGCCGGCGCCGGTGACGGTAAGGGTGAAGGCCGACGTTCCCGCCTGAACGAAATTGGGCGAGATCGCGGAAATCGACGGCGGCGCTGCATACAAGCTTCCCGACACGACGGTGCTGGTGGTGGTCTGATTGTTGGTTGTAGCCGGGTCGTAGCTGACCGATGAGACGGTCGCAACCCCGGCAAGCGTGCCCGAGGTGGAAGGAGTTGCGCTCACAGTGACAGTGGCACTCGCTCCGTTGGCCAGGCTGCCGAGATCGCAGATGAACTCCGGACCAGTCCCGCAGCTTCCCTGGCTCGCAGTCAGGCTGTTGATGATCAGAGATGAATCCAGATTCATGGTGAGCGTCGCGCCTTGCGCCTGATTGGGACCGCTGTTGGCGACCTTTGCGACCCACGAGATGGCTGTCCCTGTGTTTGCGGTCGCCGGCGCAGCAAGTGTCACGGATAGATCCGCGGGCGATGACGAGAGATCTTTTACGAGAGGCGACTGGAAAATGAAAATCTGATTGACCGAACTAAACGCACTCGCAACGGCGCTGATCGCAATTCCGTCCTGTCCCCAGCGCACGATCTTCTGGAAGGTGGTTGGATAACCGTTCGCGCCGACACCATTTACCTGAATGCTGCCCGTGGAGTTGAAGGTGGATTCATTGAAGGCGAGTATCTCGTCGCTCGAGCTGAAATTCGCTTCCGCAACAAACGCCTCGCCCAGCGTGGAGTCCGAAACAACTGGTCCAGTGGCGGGGCTGTTCGCTGAGCTGTAGAAAGTGCCCAGCAATGTTCCCGTTGAGGTGTTGAACACCTGGCCAGTGGAAAGGTAGAGCTTTCCGTTGTCGTATTGGATGGACGAGCCGAAGCTGAGCGGTCCCTCTCCAACTCCCGTTGAAGAGTTGACGCGCGCAACGCCGGAATCGTAGATGGTGACGCCAGTTCCGCCGAGATAGCTGCCTTGCGCGGCCACTGCCACGGAGTTGGGCGACCCGGGAACCGCTGCAAGATAGTCGGCCGTGTAGGGCGGGTTGTAGACTCCCGGGCCGCCGCCAAGGGAAAACTGATTTACGACCACACCTTTGGTCAGGTCGACCTGCGCTACAGCTCCCGCGCCATCAATACCGACGAAGAGTTGCGACCCATCCGTCGAAAGCGCAAGCTTGTTGGGATTACTGCCCACCCAGATCTGCCGCATGATGACGCCGGTCACCGGATCAATGCCCGCCACTGTGTTTCCGCCGCTTTCCACTCCGGAAACCTGCAAGGATGCATAGAGCAGTCCATCGGTGGCGTTGTAGACGATGTCGTTATTTGCGATTGCGAGGTAGGTGGTGTAGGTCAGCGGTGCCGTCGTCCCTCCGCCAGGCGCTGGCGTGGTAACAGTGAAGCTATAATTGCCCGGCAGCGCAAAGCCGGATGCCGGAACCGCTGCCGTAAACTCGGTGGGACTCACATACGTCGCCGCAATGTTCGTCCCGTTCAGCGCCACCGTCGAACTCGCCGTAAACCCAGTTCCATACAGCGAGACCACCGTGGCCGTGTTGATCGGTCCCGCATTCGGCGAGATCGACGTAAGCGTCGGCGGCGGCGGATTCGTGATCGATACCGTGAGAGCATTCGACAAGGAAGGCGTCGCAGTTGAACTGCTCACTGTAATCGTCGCCGTGCCCAGTGTGGTCAACAGGTTCGCGGGCACTATGGCCGTGATAAACTCTCCTCCATTGTTGCTCCCCCATTCTTGAGCTGTCAGAGCCGTGCCGTTCCACTGCAGCGCGAAAGACGAAGGAACCACCGGGAAATTGGGCGTTGGAACCAGATTGGAGCCATAAACAGTGATAGTCGTCGCGCCAGACCCAACTGTGAACTGCGTCGGCGACACCTGCGAAATTACCGGCGTCGGCATTGCCGGCAGAATGTCGAGCCAAGCCCCAGCCGTCGTCCCGCCTCCCGGTGTCGGGTTCATTACGCTCACGAGAATCTGTTGAGTTGTGGCCTCCTGGGCCACTGGAAGTTGAAATGTCAATTGCGTCGCACTCACGAACGTCGTTGTCGCCGCAACCCCACCCAACTCAACGGTCGATGCCGGGACAAAGTTCGTTCCTGTGATAGTCACCGTGGTGGGCGTTGTCGTGCCCGTCAGTACTAGCGAGGGTGATACCGTCATCGGGCCGCCTGGCTTTGGATTGTCGATTGCCATCGTCGATGCCGCCGACGTCCCTCCGCCCGGCGATGCATTCACCGCCGTCAGCGAAAGGCTTCCCGCTGTCGCCAGATCGGTTGCCGTCAGCGTTACATTCACTTGCGTTGCGCTCACAAAAACTGTCGTGCGCGCATTATCATTCACATCAATCACTGTCGTTGGAACAAATCCCGTCCCCGTCACCGAAACCGTCTGCGCCGCTCCGCCCGCCGTCACCGCTGCCGGCGTAAGCGCGATAATCGTGGGCGCCGGGTTCGTCACCTCCAGATTGATCGCGGCGCCTGATCCGCTGCTCTCCGTGCCGTTCAGCGCAATCACTGACAAGTTCCCGCCGCTGACCAACTGGGCCGCAGTCACCGCCGCTGTAACCTCTGTGGCGCTCACATAGGTGGTCACGTCCGCCACACCACCCACTTGCACAGTCGTAGTCGTCAGGAACCCCGTCCCGTTCACCGTCAGGGTCAGCGCTCCCGATCCCGCCATCGTCGTTGTCGGGCTGACTGAGGTGACAGTTGGTGCCGGCGGTCCACCGCCAGTCCCGGTCGACGATCCCGACCCTCCGCAGCCGGTAATGAATCCAATAAGGAGCAAGGCGGGAAGCGAAACACGAAGACGTGGCATGGATTGGTCTCCAAAAATTAAATCCCTCGCAGATTCTCCTGAGAACTCACGTAAATCTTCATGAGACTACGGAATTAGATAGCGGAAAACCGGATGCTGGGTGATTCGGTGGAATACTAACAGATGCTCCTGCTCGATTGTCTAAAACGATTGAATAACTCATTGCATTTAAGACGATCTATTGTTCCGGTACCCGCAACTGAAAGTTACTGTTATCTATCTAATTAATAACTCAAAGGCAAGCTCCGGCGCGATGTTTCCTTCCGATTACAAGGCGCCCCCGGCTCATGGCCCGCAAACGCATAGGCGGCGACACACTGGATGGTCCGCTGACGAGATCTCGATTCCTGAACATGGGATCGAAAAAACCGGTCGGCGGCAACCAGCCCACCGCCCACTAACTTTTCGCCAGCATCGCTTTGATCCCCCGCAGTGCCTGCCGCGTTCGCTCCTCGTTCTCGATCAGAGAGAAGCGCACATGGTTGTCGCCGTAGTCGCCAAAGCCGATGCCGGGGGACACCGCAACCTTGGCTTCATTCAGCAGCAGCTTTGAAAACTCCAGCGAGCCAAGTTGGCGGTATCGCTCAGGAATCTGCGCCCAGACGAACATGGTGGCTTTAGGCAAGGCTACCGGCCAGCCCAGCTTGTTCAGGCCGTCAACCAGCACGTTGCGCCTGCTGCGGTAGGTCTCGCAAATCTCGGCCACGCACTCCTGCGGCCCCTCCAGCGCGGCGATAGAGGCCACCTGGATCGGCGTAAACGTTCCGTAGTCAAAGTAGCTCTTGAGCCGGGCAAGCGCGGAAACAAGCACCGGGTTGCCCACCATGAACCCCACCCGCCAGCCCGGCATGTTGTAGCTCTTGGAAAGGGTAAAGAACTCGACGGCGACATCCTTCGCGCCGGGAACTTCAAGCACGCTGGGCGGCTTGTAGCCGTCAAAAGCAATGTCCGCGTAGGCTAGATCCTGGATGAGATGGAAGCCGTACTCCCGCGCCAGTTCAACCAGCCGCGCCAGAAAGGGCAGCTCCACGCACTCGGTGGTGGGATTCGAGGGAAAATTCACGATGAGCGCCTTGGGCCGCGGCACCATGCGCGGAATCAGCGCTTCCAACTCGGCAAGGAATTGCTCGCGATCATGGACGGGAACGCTGACCACGTGCGCGCCGGCAATCACCGGGCCATAAATATGAATTGGGTAGCTGGGATTCGGCACCAGCACTGTATCGCGCGAGTCGAGAATGGCCAGGCAGAGGTGCGCAATGCCTTCCTTGGAACCGATGGTGACAATGGCCTCGGTCTCAGGATCGAGGTCGACGTTGTAGCGTGTCTTGTACCAGGTGCAGATGGCCTTGCGCAGCCGCGGAATGCCGCGCGAGACCGAGTAGCGATGCGTCGCCGGCTTGAGCGCCGCTTCCACCATCTTGTCCACAATGTGTTTGGGCGTGGCGCCATCGGGATTGCCCATCCCAAAGTCGATTATGTCCTCGCCGACGCGGCGAGCCTTCACCTTCATCTCCCCGGTAATGTTGAACACATAGGGCGGGAGGCGCTGAATACGGCTGAACTCTTCCATGAGGTCTCCAGAATACAGTTTTCAGTTGTCAGTGGTAAGTGATCAGAAAGCACACGCCAAGCCTGAGTACCTGCGTTGCCAACTAAGTTTTAGGGATGAGGAGGAACGGTCTTAGGCGGCAGGGAACGCCGCAGCTCGCCCCGCCGCAGCACGGGCGGCCGTCGCGCTGAGGGAGCGCGAATAGGCAAAGGCGCGAAAACGGGCGGTGATCCGCATGAGGGAATTATAGCGTGACTTGCGGAAGAGCAAGCTTTGTCACCCATTCTTCCACGACCCCGGCTGCGGGCGAGTGCGGTCTCGCCCGCTTTTTCCAGGAATTGTCCAATTTTATACAGTTTTCTCTCTAAAACTGTGAGATTCAACGTTAATGCGCCCCGACGCAGAGAGGGCGCTCGTTCGTTTTTGAATTGGAAATTGCCAGCAGCTCTTCCTTGGAGTTCCCCAACGCTCTCTTCAGGGACAGAGATTCATCCCATGGTCTGCCCCAAATGGAGGGAGCAGGACAATGTCCAGTGAAACCGAGCGAATCACCAACCAGATCATGAACCGGTACAACTTCGACAGATTCATCCAAAACCTGAGCGAGCTCACCCTCGCGGAATGGGATCGAGCCTGCCGCGAGGGCAGGGAACTCTCTCTCCCCAATCCGCTTCGGGTGCAAAGCACAGGAACAGCACGTGTACGGTTCGGTGAACTGCTCAAGCCCCCGTTGTGAGCACCGCGCGGAAGCGCGCTTTGCCGCTCATCATGCGGTCAAACGCCTCTGCTGCCTTTTCCAGCGGATAGGTTTCGATCATCGGCTTCACCCC
The DNA here is from genome assembly GCA_050014515.1 of Occallatibacter sp. Lineage (GTDB taxonomy): Bacteria > Acidobacteriota > Terriglobia > Terriglobales > Acidobacteriaceae > Telmatobacter. Next base: position 16,550 of record JBEKDE010000082.1, on the reverse strand, counting down.
GCTCAGCACGCTGAAGTTGAGCGTGTCTTCCGAGTCCATGCCGGTGCCCGAAGCCCAGCCATCAATCGACCGGTTGCCCAGGATCAGCGGGACCGTATTCACCTCAAACGGCTTGTCGGGCACGCCGAGAATGACCAGCTTGCCATTGGGTCCAAGGCCGCCGACAGCCGCCGTGAGTGACTCCGCATTGGTCAGCGTGGAGAGAATCACCGCAGCGCCGCCCAGCTTCTGCAATTCAGCGGCGAAGTCGTGCGTGGTGCTGTCAATGTAGATGTGCGCGCCGAGCTGCTTTGCCAGCGGAGCCTTGTCTGCGCCGCGGGCGATTGCGATGGTGCGATAGCCGGATTTTGCGGCGTACTGAACGGCCAGGTGCCCCAGGCCGCCGATGCCGAGAATGGCAACCGTGTCGCCAGGTTTGGCGCCGCTGTGGCGCAGGCTGTTGTACGTGGTGACGCCGGCGCACATCAGCGGTGCGGCGTCCAGGTCGGAAAGATCGTCGGGAATCAGAGCAAGGGCGTTGGCCGGGGCAATCACGTAGTCGGCATAGCCGCCGTCAAAGCTGATGCCAGCGACCAGTGCGTTCTCGCAGAGAATGAAGTCGCCGCGTCGGCAGGGCGTGCAGTAGTTGCAATGGCCGCCGTGCCAGCCAAGACCGACGCGCTGACCGGGCTTGAAGATTGGGACATCGGCGCCGACCGCGTCGACTACGCCGGCGACCTCGTGTCCCGGCACGCGCGGGTACACGATTCCCGGAAACGCCGCATACTTGGTGATGGCGTCGCTGTGGCAAACGCCGCAGGCCTGCACGCGGATGCGAACATGGCCGGGGCCCGGCTCGGGGAATTCTCTCTGCACTAATTCAAAGGCTCCGCCTGCGGCGGGAACCTGCACGGCACGTCCAGTGACTGAAGGCATAGGGCTGCTCTCTCCTGGGGTCTTGGATGAACGGCGCAGCGCGAGGTTTCATGAACATGCCGCGAAATCTTCCCAGCGGCCTCGCGCCAATCGGACCAATCCCCGCCCCCTTATACTGAAAGACGACATGAGCAAGCTTCTGCCAGTAGACTTCCTGCCTGTTGCTGAACAGATGGACCTCCTTGAGAAAGGCGCCGCGGAGATCATCCGCGTCTCCGACCTGCGCGAGCGCCTTGAAGAAAGCCGCAAGACCGGCCGGCCGCTGCGTGTAAAAGCAGGCTTCGACCCCACCGCGCCCGACCTGCATCTCGGCCACACCGTGCTCATACGCAAGCTGCGCCACTTCCAGCAACTGGGCCACACCGTCATCTTCCTCATCGGAGACTTCACCTCCCTCATCGGTGACCCGACCGGCCGGAACGTCACACGCAAGGCGCTTACGCGCTCTCAAATCGACGAGAATGCAGCCACCTATAAAGAGCAGGTGTTCAAGATTCTCGACGAATCGAAGACCGAAGTCCGCTACAACTCCGAGTGGCTCGGCAAACTCGGCTACGAAGCCACCATCCGCCTCGCGTCCCATTTCACCGTCTCCCAGATGATCGAGCGCGACGAGTTCCACAAGCGCTTCCAGGCTGAGCAGTCGATCGGCCTTCATGAGTTCCTCTATCCGCTCATGCAGGGTTACGACTCTGTAGCCCTCGAGTGCGACGTCGAACTCGGCGGCACTGACCAGCGCTTCAACCTCGGCGCCGGTCGCGATCTTCAGCGCCAGTACGGCCAGAAACCGCAGATCATCCTGATGACGCCGATCCTTGAAGGCCTGGACGGCGTGCAGAAGATGTCGAAGTCGCTCAACAACGCCATTGGAATTAACGAACCTCCAGCCGAGATGTACGGCAAGCTGATGAGTATCAGCGACGAGCTGATGGGTAAGTATTATGTCTTCCTCACCGACCTCAAGCAGTCGGAGGTCGACGCCCTTCTCGCTGATATCGCCGAAGGGAAACTGCATCCGATGGAAGCCAAGAAGCGGCTGGCGCGGTCAATCACAGCGGACTTTCACGGTGAAGTTGCGGCGCAAGCCGCGGATGAGAACTGGGCGCGGATGTTTCAGCAGAAGGAGACCGCGGAGGATCTGGAAGAAGTTGCAGTCGCGATTGCGGAGATTTCAGGGCCGGAGCCGAACCAGATTCGTTTGCCGAAGTTGCTCGTTCATCTCGGTCTTGCTGCGAGCGGCGCCGAAGCCAACCGCAAGATCGCCGAGAAGGCTGTGAAACTGGACGGCGAGGTTGCTGCGGGCGCGCTTTTCTCTGTCGACGAATTGCCTGCGCGTCTAGTCGTCCGTCTGGGCAAGCGCGCGAAGGTTGCTGTCATTCAATAGTTCAAAGAGGGGAATAGACGATGAGTGTATCTGCCGAAGTTGCCGTTGAGCGCACGTTTGAACAGAAACTCGACCTGCTGGCCGAAGTGGCCATTAAAGTGGGCCTAGGACTCGAATCCGGTCAGGAGCTTGTGATGACCGCTTCGCTGGATGCGCTGCCGCTGGCACGGCGCATCACGGAACAGGCCTATCGCGCAGGCGCGTCGCTGGTGACGACTCTCTACGTCGATGACGAGGCGACGCTGATGCGCTATCGTTACGCGCCTGACGCGAGCTTCGACTTCGCGGCGAAGTGGCTTTACGACGGCATGGGCGCGGCCTTCAAGAGCGGCGCGGCGCGGTTGGCAATCGCCGGCGGCAACCCGGCGCTGCTTTCGAACGAGGATCCGGGCAAGGTGGGACGCGCGAACAGCGCTGTCTCCAAGGCTTATCGGCCCGCACTTGAGCTGATTACGCGGCACGCAATCAACTGGACCATCGTTGCTGCCGCTACACCTGCGTGGGCCGCGTCGATGTTTCCTGAGGACGCGCCGGACATCGCTCTCGCCAAGGTATGGGAGGCGATTTTTCAGACTACGCGCATCAACACGGCCGATCCAGTGGCCGCGTGGAAGACGCACGATGCGGGGCTGCATCACCGCGCCGCGTACATGAATGAGAAGCGTTTTTCTTACCTGCAGTATCGCGGTCCCGGAACGGATTTCAAGCTGGGGCTGGCGGACGATCATCTGTGGCTGGGCGGCGGCACTACGGCGGGCAACGGGCTTTACTGCATTCCCAACATGCCGACCGAGGAAGTGTTCAGCACGCCGCATAAGGATCGCGCCGATGGCACGGTGACGGCGACCAAGCCGCTCTCGCACCAGGGCACCATGATCGAAGGCATCCAGGTGCGCTTTGAAAAGGGGCGCATCGTGGAAGCGCATGCCACGCGCGGCCAGGAAGTGCTGCAGCGGCTGATTGACACTGACGATGGGGCGCGGCGGCTGGGTGAAGTGGCCCTGGTGCCGGCTTCGTCGCCGATTGCGGCCAGCGGAATGCTGTTCTTCAACACGCTCTTCGATGAGAACGCAGCGTCGCATATCGCGCTGGGGCAGTCGTACTCGTCCTGCTTGCGCGATGGCGACACGCTGACACCCGAGCAACTCGCCGCCAAGGGCGCCAACGATAGCCTCATCCATGTCGACTGGATGATCGGGTCAGGCGAACTGGATATCGACGGGATCACCGCGACGGGCGCGGTGGAACCGCTGATGCGCAACGGCGAGTGGGTATAGCCAGTTAAGCTGCGCCTGTCAGAGAAAAGCAGTGCGCAGACACCGGCCGCATTCACCCCTCCGGCTCCAGGTCCGGCTCGGTCCAAAGCAGGATGCACTGCGGCAGCGTGAGGAACAGCATCAGCGTGACCAACATCAAGGCATAAAACAACTGGAAAGGCGTCATGGGAATCCACGTAAGCCACGCGGGTTTGAGCATACCCATATACGCCGCGAACCACGCAATCACCACGCCCATTCCAACTGCCTGGTAGGCCTGGTAATGGGAGCGGTCGCGCTGTTTCAATTCGCGCTCATCGTTGCGGAATCTGCGGTCTGGGTCGTCGAGAACCGGCTGGTAGAGGCGGAGCTTTAAGAGAAGCAAGGGCGGAGGCGCGTCGTACTGCCTTGGTCCCTTGCCGGTGAAGGGTTTCACGAGGCCTCCTGAATAGTACCCGCCCAGAAACAGCCTGCAGGCCAGCATCGCGGCCCAGAAGATGTAGGTGCCCTTGGCGCGCCACTGATCGACAAACCACATGCTGATCATTACCGCTGCAATCGCCGCGTAAATCAGCACCACCAGCGCTCGCCGCCGTGTCCGCAGCGCCATATCCACGCGCTTGCCCATCAAAACCAGCTCTGCCCTCATGGCTGCTCCTCCAGGTTCGGCTCCGTCCACCGCAAAATCGCCTGAGGCAGCGTGTAATAGAGAATCCACCCTGCCGCCAGCAACGCAACCGACAATTGCTCGAAAAAGCCGCGCAGTTCAGGGAATCGCTCCATATTCCGCGGATTGGCTTTCCACGCCACTGCAATCAACGCCGGCAAAAACATAAAATCCAGGAACTGGTAGGCGACGTAATGTGCCCGGAAGCGTCGGTTGCGTTCCCGTTCGTCGCCGCCCTCAAACGGTGGAACCAAACCGTCTGTATAGCCTCCGCCACCCAGAAACCGGCTCAGCGCCGCGAACGCCACAAAAACGATCCAACCAAAAACAGAGGGTCCCCGCAGCGCGAACCAGGCGATCACCATCGCGGCGAACCCGAAGAATATCGCCACTACCAGCCAGCGCCGCCGGTTACGCGACGCAATGTTGATTTCAACGCCCATGAAGACAAAATTGGTTCTCATTGTGCCTCCTCCATGTTGGGCGTGAACCAGAGAATGATGGAATCGGGGAGGGTCAGGGCGGCGAACAGCAAAATCGCAGCCAGGCCGAAGAGCAGGTTATCGCTGTTCCACCTGTGCACGCCGGCCAAGGCCGGCTGCATCTGTTCGCGGATCTGGTTCTGCCGATGCATGAAGATCAGAACCCAAATCAACAAGATTCCCAGGTTGAGCGCATGGTAGCTCCAAAAGTGTGCCCGATCTCGCAACTGCAACCCCTGTTCATCCGGCAGGTCGCGCAACTCCGGATCGGCAGGAAAGAGGAATCTACCGATCCACGATTTAGGCGGGGCCTTGTCTCTCCACAGCGTCCTCTTGCCGCGGTAACGCCCGGTGAGGCGAGCAAAAATGAGCGCGGCGGCCCCCAGGAAAACGGGTAACCCGATAATCGCCGAAAAACTCCACTGATCGGCGAACCACGAAATAGTCAGGTACGCGACGAAACCAGCGTGGACGCAAGCAACCAGCCAACGGCGTCGCGCGCGGGAAGCAAAGTCGATGTGCATACCGAAGAGATCAAGTTCACTTCTCATGAGAATCGCTCCCTGGCCCATCCATATCGATGGCGCCTTCGACTTTCCTTGTCCCGTAGACCTGTTGGCTGAGCGGCTGAAAGGGCATGCGGGAGAAGATTGCCTCCACGGGCAGTCCGAAATACTCGCCCAGCGCCAGCGCCAGCTTGAGGCTGGGCGAGTAGTCGCCGCGCTCCAGAAAGCCGATGGTCTGGTAGTTCACGTCCATGGCGTCGGCCAGATCCTGGCGGCTGATACCGCGCTCGGCGCGCAACACGGCAATGCGGTTGTACAAACCGCTCTCGCCAGGACCTTTCTGAGGCGTACTGTTCATGTTCAAAATGTATTGTTATGTAATTCAAACATTATGTCAAGAAGGGAAATATTTCAGGTAGGACAGTTCGAGAACCGGGGCTGGAGCTATGCTGATTTGCAGGCCTTCGGGGGCTGAAGGGACTGCAAGAGGCTCTTGCGAATTTTGCGAGAAGCAACTCGAAGAGGCTAAAGTCCAACCAACTCTATTGGCTTTATTGGCACCACCGAAGCCATACCCTGCTACAGAATCTTCGGGCGAGGGGTCTTCTTGCAGCCTGTTAATGCCCTAAGTACCATTCTTTTCTTTGTGGGCTCTCACGTGAATGAGCACTCAGGATAGACTAGAGTCTGTTGCAGGCAACGGGGAGTTGCGTAGCGCTATGTCGGGGTCGCATCAGAACCCAAGCGCCTCTGGCGCCGGCACCGTGTCCATCACCCTCATCGGCCCGGATGAAACCCGCCGTACTGAGGTCGCTACGGCTCTGTCTGTGTTTCCCGGCGTGCAGTTGACTGAGTTCTCGGCCTATCCTGTTGACCTGGATGACCTTCCCCCAATCCTTCAGCAGCAGCGGGGGATTGTCATCGTGGACCTCGACAGCGATTCTGAATACGCCCTCGAAGTCGTTGAAAGCCTCTTTGCCGACAGCACCGCAACGGTCATGGTCTATTCCGCAACGGCCGACCGAACACTGGTGGTACGGGCCATGCGCGCCGGCGCTCGCGAATTCTTCGCCCTTCCCCTAGCCGCCACGGAGGTCGCCGATGCCCTGGCGCGCTTCTCGGTGCACGCTCCCGGCGAACGTCCAACGAAGAAAAAGGCCGGGCGGCTGGTTGTTTTCCTGGGCACCAAGGGGGGCTGCGGCGTCACTACTCTGGCAACCCGGTTCAGCGTCGTCCTGAGCCAGGAATCAGAGAAGAAAGTGCTGCTCATCGACCTTGGCCAGCCCCTTGGCGACGCTGCGCTTCACCTCGGCCTTTTCGCTGAGTACTCCACGGACAATGCTTTTCGGAACAGCGCCCGGCTCGACGTCAACTTCCTCCAGTCGCTTCTTGTGAAACACGCTTCAGGTTTGTCGGTTCTCGCGTCGCCCAACGAGGTCCCACAGGGCATGCCCCCTGTTGAAGCGTTTGACAAGATGCTCGCGGTAGCGCGCCAGAACTTCGATTTTGTGGTGGTTGATGCCGGCTCCAGGGTCGACCTCAAAGACACCACGCTCTTTGATCCTGCGTCGACCATCTACCTGGTCACCCAGTTCGGCGTCTCCGAACTGCGCAATTCAAATCGCATGATCTCCCAATTCTTCGCGACCCGCGGACGCCGGCTACAGATTGTCCTCAACCGCTTTGCCAAGCAGGGCCTTGGATTTGATGAGGAGAAGATCACCAAGGCTCTCACCCGGCCCGCCCAGTGGAAGGTTCCCGATGATCTGGCCCTGACAGTTCAGCTCAAGGAGGCCGCTCCAGCTGTGACTCAAAAGGGCTCATCCGGCTGGAATGTCCTCCGCAAAATGGCTCGCAAGACTTGCGGTCTTCCGGAGAGCGACGAAAAGAAAAAATCCTTCAGCCTCTGGCCCTTCCCCAAGGCTCTCCACGAGACGACTGAATCGTAGACTCGATCCAGGCTGAGCCGGATCGAGGCGCCTTCAGAGAAGCCGCCCGCGCGCGCCCATACACCTTCGCCATTTACACTGGTATACGGAGATTTGTGTTTTGATCGATAAAGTTCTAACAAAGATTTTTGGCACGTCGAACGAACGCATCATAAAGAAGCTCTGGCCCGTGGTTGCTACCATCAGCGACCTTGAACCGGAGATCAAGCAGCTTTCCGACGAGCAGTTGCGCGCCAAAACGGTGGAATTTCGTGCGCGGATTGCCGCACGTCTCGAAGGTATTACCGGCGAAGAAGAAATTCGGACCGCGGAACGCGAGGCATTGGACGAAATTCTGCCCGAAGCCTTCGCCGTGGTGCGCGAAGCCGGCTGGCGGGCCGTGCAGATGCGCCACTTCGATGTTCAGCTCATCGGCGGCATGGTCCTGCACCAAGGCAAGATCGCCGAGATGCGAACCGGCGAAGGTAAAACGCTGGTCGCCACTCTTTCCTGCTATCTCAACGCACTTGCCGGCCATGGTGTCCACGTGGTCACCGTCAATGACTACTTGGCCAAGCGCGACGCAGAGTGGATGGGCAAGATCTACGAGTTTCTCGGCCTCTCCGTCGGCGTCATCGTCCACGACCTAAGCGACGACGAGCGCCGCGCCGCCTACGCCTCCGACATCACCTACGGCACCAATAACGAGTTCGGCTTCGACTACCTGCGCGACAACATGAAGTTCGAGCTGAAGGACTGCGTCCAGCGCGGCCACTACTACGCCATCGTGGACGAAGTCGACTCCATTCTCATTGACGAAGCGCGCACACCGCTCATCATCTCCGGACCCACCGACCAGACCACGGACAAGTACGCCCGCGCGCGCAAGATCATTCCCCAACTTCAGTTGGGCGAAGAGATTGAAGCCACCGACTACAAGCGCCAGGCAGAGCTTAACCTGCAGCTCCGCGAGGGTGAAAAGTATCTCACCGGCGACTACATTGTCGATGAGAAGCAGCGCACCATTGGCGTGACAGACGAAGGCTGGGTCACGATTGAAAAGCTGCTTGGCATTGACAACATCGCCGACCCCGAAAATTGGGACCTCAAGCACTACGTCGAGACTGCTATCAAGGCCCAGGCGCTTTACAAGCGCGACGTCGATTACGTGGTCAAGGACGGCGAAGTCATCATCGTCGACACCTTCACCGGCCGCCTCATGCCCGGCCGCCGCTGGTCCGATGGACTCCATCAATCCGTCGAAGCCAAGGAGGGGGTTAACATCCGCAAGGAAGACCAGACCCTTGCCACCATCACCTTCCAGAACTATTTCCGCCTCTATAAGAAGTTGAGCGGCATGACCGGCACCGCCGAGACAGAAGCGGCCGAGTTCGAAAAGATCTACAAGCTCGAGATCGTCGTCATTCCCACCAACAAGCCGATGCGCAGGCTTGAAAACCCAGACGTGGTGTATCGCACCGAAAAGGAAAAATACAAGGCCGTCGCAGACGACATCGCGCTGCTTCACGAGAAGAATCAGCCTGTCCTGGTCGGCACCACATCGATCGAGAAATCCGAGCGACTCTCCGGCATTCTGCAGCGCAAGGGCGTGCGCCACGTTGTGTTGAACGCCAAATTTCATGAGAAGGAAGCGGAGATTGTCGCCCAGGCCGGGCGCCTCGGCATGGTCACCATTGCCACCAACATGGCCGGCCGCGGCACCGACATTCTGCTCGGCGGCAATGCCGAATTCATGGCTCGCCAAGAACTGGTCAAGAAGGGCCAGGCGCGCGCCATCAGCGCCAATGAGGGCGCGATTAATCCGATGGCGCCGGCGGGATTCCTGCGCTTCTACTACCAGGGCCAGGAGTTTGAAGTCGCCGACTCCGACTGGGCGGAGACTTTCAAAGGCCACGCCGAAGCCGCCGGAGAAAATCACAGCCAGGTCATCGAAGCAGGAGGTCTTTTTATCCTGGGCACGGAGCGCCACGAGTCCCGCCGCATTGATAATCAGCTCCGCGGGCGCGCCGGCCGCCAGGGCGATCCCGGTGAGTCGCGCTTTTATCTTTCGCTTGAAGACGACCTCATGCGCATCTTCGCCAAGCAGTGGATCAGCACCCTGCTTGAGCGCCTGGGCATGGAAGAAGGCGTTCCTATCGAATCGAAGATGATCTCGAACCGGATTGAAGGCGCGCAGAAAGCCGTTGAAGCGCAGAACTTCGAATCCCGCAAGCACCTGCTCGAATACGACGACGTGATGAACAAGCAGCGCGAGGCCGTCTACGGCGTGCGCCGCCGCCTGCTTGAAGGCCTCGATCAGCGAGAGCTCATCCTCGAGGATTACGTCGGCGGAATTCTTTCCAGCGCCCTCGACGAATTCGCAGCCGAGGATATTCATCCCGATCAATGGAACGTGAAGGGTCTCGACGAAAAGCTCAACGGCCAGTTCGGCCTCAGTCTTGAACCGGCAGGAATCAATCCGCTGGAACTGAGCCGCCACGAGCTCGGCGAAGCGATCTTTGAGAAGCTCAAGCAGGAATACGAAGCCAAGGAAAAGATTCTCAGCTCTGAAACCATGCGCTATCACGAACGCATGGTCATGCTCAGTGTGATCGATGGCCTATGGAAAGAGCACCTCCTCAACATGGATCACCTCAAGGAGGGGATCGGCCTGCGCGGCTATGCGCAGCAGGACCCGCTGGTCGCCTACAAGCGCGAGTCCTATGACATGTTTGAAGCCATGATGCTCAAGTTTCAGGAAGATACTGTCCGCTTCCTCTTCCGGATGCAGATTCTCGGGCCGGACGGCAAGCCAATTAACGCCGCGCCTGAGCCCCGCCGCCCCGTTCCTCCGGCTCCGCCCGTGGCGAGCGCGGCCAGGCCGGCCACCCTCGACGCGGCACCCCGCGAGATATCGATTCCCACCCGCCAGCCCTCCACCACCATCGACGCGCTGGAGAAGGAATTCCATCGCAAAAAGCAGCGCGAGCTTGAAGCAGCCAGCATGTCCGGCGGTGGTGACGCCAGCCTCCCGGCGCAGCGCCGCACCGGCGAGAAGGTCGGCCGCAACGACCCCTGCCCCTGCGGCAGCGGCAAGAAGTACAAAAAGTGCCACGGCGCGGAATAGGCGTCTGCGGTTCTCCCGCTTGACCCGACAACCACGGGAACAACCGCAGGTCGCGTCGCGTACTCCATACCAGCGCTTCGGAGCATCCGTGCTCCTCGACGCCGCTCTTTGAAAAGGAGACTCCCATGCGCAAGACCGTCCGCGCTGTAGCTCTGGCTGCCCTGTTTTGTCTTGCCATCCCCGCCACCTTTGCCAAGACGTCCGCAGCCCCGCCAAAATCTGGCCAGGGTATGATCGTGATCGTCTTCAAGGATGGCCATCGCCAGAGCTTCAACCTCGCTGACGTGGCGCGCGTGGAGTTCCCCGCCACTGCAGCCGAAGCCGCCGATGTAACCGCCAATGCCGTGACTCCGCCCCGTCACTTCCTGGGCAAGTGGGAGGTCGGCGATGGCACCGGGAACAACTTCTACATCACCCTTCAGGAAAATGGGGATGCCATGCGCTCCATCGGCAACGTGCACGGCAAATGGGTTTATGTGAACGGCGAAGCGCACATCACCTGGGACGATGGCGCAGAGGACGTCATCCGCAAGGCCGGCTCCCACTACGAGAAATGCGCCTACAACTCCGGCAAATTCTTTACCGGGACGCCCGAGAACGTTACCCCCGCGCACAACACCACGCCCCATCCCATCTAGAAATCCACGAACGACGGGTTTTATCCAATCGGGCGCGTCAGCGCCCGGCCCTGATCCCTGTTCTCAGTCCTCTCCCCGTACAATAGAGGAGGAGCCCAACCTACCGAAACATGGCGGATCAAGAGCAGAAAAAGCCCGAGCCCCGCAAGGCGGATGAAGATCCGGTCGGCAAGGTTTACGATGCCCACCTCGTTCGCCGTCTTGCCCATTACCTGCGTCCTTACTGGTTCCAAGCATCTATCTCCTCCATTGCAGTCAGCCTCAAGGCGCTTTCTGACGTCACTGGCCCCTATCTCACCAAGGTCGCCATCGACCGCTATCTCACCGGAAATCTTAGCCCAGACACCAACTGGCTCACCCGCCGCCTGCCCGCCGATCCCTACCAGGGCATTACCCGCCTTGCGGAAATCTATCTCTGCGCGCTGCTTTTCGCCTATTTCTTTGAGTTTCTCCAGACCTACCTGATGCAGTGGGTCGGCCAGAAGATGATGTTCGACCTGCGCCGCGACATCTTCCGCCACATGCAGCGCATGCACATCGGCTTCTTCGATAACCACGCCGTCGGCCGCCTGGTCACGCGTCTCACCTCTGACGTCGACGCCATCAACGAGATGTTTACCGCAGGCATCCTGGCAATTGTCGACGATGCCTTCAACCTCACCTTCATGTCCATCGTCATGCTCAGGATCAACTGGCGGCTGGCGCTGATTGCCTTTGCCGTTCTGCCGCTGATTCTGATCGTCACGCGCCTCTTCCGTGACAGCGTGCGCGAGAGCTACCGCCGGGTCCGCGCCGCCATCGCCCGCATCAACAGCTTCACGCAGGAACATGTGTCCGGCATGGCGGTTGTGCAACTGTTCAACCGCGAAGACCGCGCCTACCATGACTTTGAAGACGTCAATCGTTTGCATATGATCGCCTTCAAAGACACCATCTTCGCGTACGCCCTCTACTACCCCGCGGTCGAACTGCTCTCCGCCATCGCCATCGCGCTGGTCGTCTGGCGCGGCGGTTTCGGCGTACTTCATGGCGCCGTGCTCATCGGCACGCTGGCCATGTTTGTCCAATACTCGCAGCGCTTCTGGCGGCCCATCCAGGATCTCAGCGATAAATTCAATATTCTCCAGTCCGCCATGGCCGCCTGCGAACGCATCTTCAAGCTCATGGACACGCCGCCGGAGATCGTCGACCCTGCGCAACCCAAGCTCGGCGACGGTTCGAACCGAATTGAATTCCGCCGCGTCTGGTTCACCTATCAGAAACTCACCGACGAGCAGCAAGCCGCCGTCGAAAAAGCCCGCACCTCAGCCACGGCCTGTGAAGAGCTCACTGCGCTGGAAAATATTGAGTGGATACTGCGCGACGTTTCGTTCACGATTGAGGCGGGCCAGACTGTAGCCATCGTGGGCCACACTGGAGCCGGCAAAACCACGCTGATAAGCCTACTGATGCGCTTCTACGATGTAACGGCGGGGCAGATCCTGCTGGATGGCGTCGATTTGCGCGAGCAGGACTTGCTCTCGCTGCGCCAGCATTTCGCCGTCGTTTTGCAGGACCCGTTCCTTTTCACCGGCACCATGCAGGAAAACATCCGCTTCGGCAACGACGCCATCACCCACGAGCAAATGCGCCAGGCCGCCCGCGACGTTAATGTCCTCGACTTCATCGAGGGTCTGCCCTTGGGCTTTGAAGAGCCAGTGCAGGAGCGCGGCAACTCCCTCTCCACCGGCCAGAAGCAGCTCATCAACTTTGCCCGCGCCCTGGCCTACAACCCTCGTATCCTCATCCTCGATGAGGCCACCTCCAGCGTGGACACCGACACTGAATTGCGCATCCGCGGCGCGCTGGAGCGCATGGTCGAGGGCCGGACGTCAGTTCTGATTGCGCATCGCCTCTCCACCGTGCAGCGCGCCGACACCATCCTGGTGATGCACAAGGGCCAGTTGCGCGAGATGGGCTCGCACCAGCAACTGCTCACCCGCCGCGGCCTCTACTGGAAGCTTTACCAACTGCAGTACAAGGACCAGGAGACAGGGATCAGGGAACAGGGATCTGGGATCAGAGAGCCGCTGCCGCTGGCCACGGGACAGTGAACAAAAGCCAGTGGACAGTGCACAGTGGACAGTGGGTGGGAAAGCAGCCAGGCCCATGCGAGCTTCCCGCGAGCGTCTGCTCCATGCAATGGCGCAGGTGGCTGGTAGAATCCATTTGGAGCAGGCTCAATGAGCGTGAAGGCCCTTTATCCCGGTACGTTTGACCCGCCGACCAATGGTCACGTTGACCTGATCCTGCGTGGGGCCAAGCTCTTTGAGCACCTCACGGTCGGAATCCTCAAGAACCCGGTGAAGAATCCGCTGTTCACGGTTGAAGAGCGGGTGGAGATGCTTTCCGAGGCCACGCGTTCCCTGGGAAATGTTTCAGTGGCCACATTCGATGGCCTGATGGTGGACTTTGCGCGGCAGTTGGGTGCGACTGCGGTGCTGCGCGGCATCCGCGCCATCTCCGACTACGAGCACGAGTTCCAGATGGCGCTGATGAATCGCCGTCTGGCTCCGGAGATCGAAACGGTATTTCTGCAGCCGGCCGGGCGCTACTCGTTTGTCAGCTCGCGGATGCTGAAAGAAGTCTTCAGCTTCGGCGGTGACGTGACTGGGCTGGTGCCGCCCAACGTGCTGAAGCGCCTCCGTGGCCGCATCAGCAAGAGTTAGAACCGTTTTCCTCCAGCCACCCCAAAACATCCGCGCCGGACATGGGCAGTGCAATGAAGTATCCCTGCGCGAGGTCACAGCCGAGGCTGGTGAGGTAGTCGAAGGTCTGGCGATCTTCAACGCCTTCCGCTGTAACTTGAAGGCCGAGGCTGTGGCCGAGATCGATGATGGATTTGATGACCGTGCGCGACTCGCGCGAGTGCTGCGCACCCATGACGAACGATTTGTCGACCTTGATCTCAGAGAAGGGCAGCCGCACCAATTGCACCATGGAAGAGAATCCGGTGCCGAAGTCGTCGATGGAAAGTTGAAAGCCCTTCACGCGGAAGCGGGTCATGAGATCGAGCGAGAGGATGGGGTCGACCATGGCGCTGGTCTCCGTGAGCTCCAGCACCACGCGCTCGGACGCGACTCCGTGCTGGCTGCAAATGTTGGAGAGATTGTCGGCCAGGTGAATATCGACGAGACTCGTTGCGGAGATATTCAGTGAAAGCTTCAGGTCGGATGCGGCGAAGGAATGGGAGAACCATTCGAGGCTTTGAGAGAAGATCTGCGCGGTCAGCGCATCGATCAAACGAGTCTGCTCCGCGACAGGAATGAAGTCGTCGGGCATGACGATGCATTGGGCTCGATGCCGCCACCGCACGAGAGCTTCAACGCCGGCAGGCTTGCCGGTGGCGCAGAAAATCTTCGGCTGGTAGGCCATGAAGAATTCTTTGTGATCAAGCGCATCTTCGAGGTCGGCCTTTGCAACTTCGAACCGATCGCGCTCCGCGGATTGTTCTTTCGCAATGGCGGGCAAATTGAGATCGCCTCCCTCGCCGATGAGGGCGCGCATTGCTTCTTTTGAGATAGGTTTGGAGATCACTCCGGCGATGCTCAATCCATGCTCGGATGCGGAACGCTGAGCCGCGTCCAGAACCCTTGTTCCCATGCCGCTGGAGATGATGATTTTTGCATTGCACTTGCGCTCGGCGAGGAGCCGCATAATCTCAACTCCATCGAGCTCGGGCATGGCCAGATCGATGGTAAGAATCTCGGGGCTCATCCGGGAGAACTTATCAAAGAAGTCTTCAGGGTGAGTGACAAATTCGGCTTCAAAGCCGAGGCCCTCAGCGATCCACTGAATCGTTTGACCAACGGCCTCATCGTCGTCGAGGATGAGAACGCGCCTGTTCGGCATCGCACACCGCCTTTGCGAAGCTCGTCTATCTCTCCGCCAGCACTCCGCGAATCTTCTTTGCGAGATCCAACCGAGTATACGGCTTATTCAATAGCTGCATATCCTTTTCGAGCAGGCCCTGGTGAACTGTTGCATTTTCGGCATAGCCAGAGCAATAGAGAACCTTCAGCGTGGGATTGATTCTGCAGGCCTTGCGCGCCAGTTCACGTCCATTTAACCCGCCTGGCATGACGATGTCCGTAAAAAGAAGATTCACTTCCCTGTGCTCTTTCAACATTGCCAGAGCCGTGGATCCGTTCGCCGCCTCCAGGACGAGATATCCCAGACTCGTCAGTTGCAGTTTGGCGAACTCGCGGACCGGGTCGTTGTCTTCAACCAGAAGGATGGTTTCATATCCGCGAAGATCGGCGATGGAGATGGGATCAGGAATGGCTGGTTCACCCTTCACGCTGGACTTGGGAAGATACAGCTTGACTGAAGTGCCGCGCCCGACTTCGGAATAAATTTTGACGTGTCCCTGCGATTGCTTGACGAAGCCATAGACCATGCTCAGGCCCAGGCCGGTGCCTTTGCCCACTTCCTTGGTGGTGAAGAACGGATCGAAGACGCGACCGAGGTTTTGCTGGCTGATGCCGCAACCTGTATCGGATACGGCCAGAAGAACGTATTCGCCGGCCGTCACATCGGCATTCTGGCCGGCATAGTCCGCATCGAGAGCGGTGCTGCTGGCCTCGATGGTCAACTTGCCGCCATTCGGCATGGCGTCGCGGGCGTTCACGCAGAGGTTCAGAAGCGCGTTCTCAAGCTGAGCGGGGTCAATCGTGGCTTCGCACTCGGTATGAGATTGGATCAGATGAAGTTCGATGTCGGCGCTCAAGGTGCGGCGCAGAAAGTTCTCCATGCCTGCAAGCAGCTGATTGATATCGACTGGGCGGGGCTGCAATGTCTGGCGGCGCGCAAAGGCCAGCATGCGATGAGTCAGCTCAGCGCCGCGCTTCGCTGCACCGATGACCATTTGCGCCATCTTCACCAGGCGGGCGTTGTCTTTGACGTCTTCGGCGATGAACTCAGAACAACCCAGCATCACCGTAAGCAGATTATTGAAGTCGTGAGCGATGCCTCCCGTCAACTGACCGATCGCCTCCATCTTCTGAGCCTGGCGGAACTGGGCTTCGAGTTGGCGGCGCTCGGTGATGTCGCGAAGCGTCCAGATTCTGCCGTAGTAATTCAGGTCCTTATCTTTGACCGGGGCCGAGTATCGATCGAGAATCGTACCGTCCGCAAGTTCGACTTCATCGCGGCTGATTTCATCGAGGTGGTTGATGAGAAAGTGCGCTTTTTCGGCAAATTTTTCGGGATCTTTCATGACCGATTTCACATGTTCAAGCTGAGGAGAGAAATCGGGATCTGCGGCGATTGCGGGCGGGACTCTGAGTACGTCAATGAGCCGTTGATTCTGGAGGATCTTTTTGCCCTGGCTGTCGATCACCAGAACACCATCCAGCGCGGACTCAACCAGGGCTTCCAAGAATGCGGTTCGCCGGCGCAGCTCCTGTTCCCCCTTGCGGCGTTCGTCTTCATGCCGATTCACTTCGAGGGCGAACGAAATATCCATGGCCATTTCGTCCAGCACCTTGGTCTCATCCTCATCAAAAAACGCAATCTCGGTTGCATACAGGCAGAAGACGCCGACGATCTTGCCCTCGCAGCGAAGCGGAAACGCAGCCATTGACCGATACCCGTTCTGCAATGCGTC
>JBEKDE010000081.1:0-22621 GCA_050014515.1 Occallatibacter sp. | reverse complement strand
TCAAGAGCGCCTCTTTGTTTTGGGCGAGTGGCACAAAACTCTCAAATGCAAGTATTATGGCATGCGCGCAACAGCAAACTGGCCAGGTCTCCCGAAGATAGCTCTTACGATTTTGTTTTACGCGCTTCTTGCAGTTCAGGTGATTTGGATATTCACCCTGCCCCTGTTTCCTACTCAGGATGGGCCAGTCCACATCTATTATGCGCATATTATCGGCGCGCTATTTTCAGGTTCAACGATTTATTCCAAGTATTTCTACATACAGCACATTTTGCCGCCCTACTCGTTGCATTACTACTATCTGATCGCCGCTATGAAGTTCTTTTCGGCGCACGCGGCAGAAAAGCAACTGGTGGCCGGGATTGTTCTCCTAACTGCCACAGGTTTTCGTGCATTTACGCGCATCCTGGGAGATGATAGTGGCATAGCCTCCCTGGGTGTTCTGCCGTTGTTGTTTCATCAGTCTCTGCTCATGGGGTTCTATAACTACTCTCTCGCGCTCGGCTTAGGATTTTGGGCAGCGACCTTCTGGCTCCGCGCCACGCAAAAGAGAAACACCGGGAATTGGCTGGCATTCCTGTCTCTCAGCTACGTTCTTATGCTGACGCATCCAGTTCCAGTCGTATTGGTACTTACCTTTGCCGGCGGCGAACTCGTGGCGCGGATTGCTCGAAACTGGAGCGCCATGCCCGCAGGCTCGAGAGAGAAGATGGGCGCCTATCTAGCGGGTTACCGGCGCGATATCGTGTTCCTTTTTTTGTCGGCACTTAGCCTGGGATACATTGCGGCGTTCATCAATAGGTCGGCTAAAAACCTGGTTCCGTTGCGCTCAGCCCAGGAAGCTTTTTTAAAGTTGCTCAAGGCCAGCCCAGTAGCTGCCTTTGCCGATCCGGGAATCGCTACTAGTCTGTATCGAGTCGCGCTGTGGACCATCCTTCTGGGCTCGCTATATTTTGGAGCAAGGGGCATTCTGCGACGAACGCGAACCGCCAACTGGACTGTAACCGACGTGCTTGTCGTTTTATCGGGACTCTTAGTGGTTCTATATCCCATTCTTCCCCCGGATATCAATGGGTCCTTTTACTTTTCCGATCGCCTGATGGTGGCTGCATGGTTAGTGAGTGTAGCGGCCGTGTCGGGAGCAATCACAAATCGCTTCACTCAGGTTGCGATTCTTGGATTTGTTTTGAGCTTTACGGTGTTTGTGATGGTTCTCGCGCAGCAAAGGATCCGTCCGGCAGCCGAAAAACTCGCCGAGATCGATAGCCTCCCAGCGGCTCAACCTGGAAATGTGGGCTTTCTATTTGCGCCAAGCATGCCACAAACCGGGTTGGCTGTAGCTCCCTTCTGGTGGGCTGGTGTATCGTACTTCGAGCGTTCGGATGCGGTTCTGCTCGGCAGCCCGTGGCTGGAATCGCATTACATGATTCTTTCCGGTCGTGCGCCATTGTTGACGGTCGATTACCCCAAGGAGATTCTCAGCGATCCGAGGGTTCTGATGTACCAGATGGTCGGCTCTCCAGAGATGGACCAAAAGTATCTACCGCTATGCAGGGTGCTCTTCATCGCAGCTAAGCCCGGAGATCCTACGGCTGACTCCGCAATCAAGCAGTTTGAGCAGCAATCTGGCCATCGATGGAGGGCGGAACAGCGGGACTGGTTCACAGTTTATACGGCTGTGGATTAAGTCGATCCGTTTACTGCCGGATCAGGACACAGTTCTGGGTTGAAATAAAACGCGTTGCTGCTTGATTTCGGGTAAAGCCCTCGATCTTCACCTTCAAAAATCAAGAAAGCGGGATGGAGTGACCGGATGCGCGGAGTTCGGTGGAGATAGAAACTCTTCATCTGAATGGAGCCGGTGCTGTTGTGCACGAGGACGAGGAGCTTTGCAATGAGACACATAGTGAAGAGGATGTGCTTGCAGATCAGGACTGGGTCCATATGACGGTGGAAGGCCAGTCCAGGCAGAGAGTGCTTGCAGTTTGCGACTGGATTGTCGACAGACTGGAGCGGCACGCGGGCGGTACCGTGGCCTTGGTGCTTCTGCTCATTTTCGTAATAGCGCTGGGCCAGTCCGCGAATAAACTTCTTTGGTTCGACGAGCTCATAACCCTAAAAACAGCCTTTCTGCCGCATTGGAGCGATGTTTGGAACTTTTACAACAACGGACTCGATACCACGGGCCCGGTGCCTTCGATGATCGCTCGGGTCGGCTTGCTCCTGCCGACCAGCCCTGAACTTGTATCTAGACTCCCCTTTACATTTGCTTATCTGGTGATGTGTTTCTCCATGTACAGTTTCGTGCATCGCCGGTATCCAGCGGTCTATGCTTTAGCCGCGCCAATCTTTTCTTTGAACTATGCGTTCTTCTCTTATGCGACAGAGGCTCGGGCCTATGCGCTCGTGTTGGCTGGCTGTGGCATTGCCATGCTCAGCTGGCAATCTGCGGTTAGCGGACTGCACCGGCGGTGGAGCGTGTTTGGCATCTGGCTCGGACTGGCGTTCGCCATCGAAGCGCACGCATTCGCGATATTCTTGCTGGCTCCGTTCGCGGTGGCGCAACTTACACGAGATCTGAAGCGGAAGGAAGCGGATTTAGCTGTTTGGATGGCTCTTACGCTGTCTCCGGCAGGGCTTCTTCCAGTGTTGCATGGCGAGCTTCTTGCTAAAAAGATCTACGGCACCAACTTCTGGTCTCAACCGAATTTCGAATCACTGTTCAAATCTTATTCGGAATTCGTTTCCGGAGGATCGAGCTATCTTAAAATCTTATTGTTTGTCGCGATCGGAGCCGCCCTGCTTCATTGGCGTAGCAGGTCTCAGTCGAAAATGCGCGGTTTCTCCACACCGGAGTGGATCCTTGTGTCCATGCTTGTTCTTCTTCCGGCGTTTTCCGTCTTGGCCTCCTACCCGCTTCACGTGTATGTTGCGCGGTATGCTGTTGGCTGCAATATTGGAATGGTCGTACTCTCCATTGCCCTTGTCGCGGAGGCAGCCCGGAGAAGCAGGTATTCTGGCGCCGTGCTGCTGGTACTGTTTCTATTTGCGGCTGCCCACAGCCGTTTCGGCGAATTTGTCCAAGGACTTCATGCGTTGGTTCATCCAGGCCGCGTACATGAGAATCTTCAGGTCCGCTATAACAACCTCGAATGGGTTAAGTTACTCGAACGAAGCAGTCTTCCTGTAGTCACAGACAACATCTCACTTGATAGCCAATTCGAATTCTACGCAAGTTCGAAGCTGCAACAACGGCTTTACGGTGTGACCGATATTGAAGACATAAGCAAATACCCGCGAACTACAACTTTTCAACTGAATCTTGTTTACTTTGGGGGAAGAATTCTACGCCAGACTCAGGACATAGCCGATTTTCTGCCTGAGCACCCGCATTTTTTGCAGATGGCAGAACCTTCAGAGATTGGCTGGTTGCTTCCCTATCTGGCTGCGCAACAAGCGGCAGGAAGCGCATCGTCCGTCTGCCTCGGACCTGCAAACTGCACAGGTCGCACGGGCGTTTATGAGGTGCAATTCACAAAGATACCGGTATTGGCGGAAAGCAAGTGAAGCCAAATCCGATTTCGCCTCATTGACTAAGGCGCCCGCAGTCGTATTCGGGGCCTTGGCTCTAACGAGATGTTTCTGGTGAGTGTGTCCTCTGAGGAGACTGTATGCATGTAGACGAACGGCAATCAAATGAGGCGGCGGAAACCGGTTTGAACGTTGCGAACGGCGGAATCGCCGCAGGTCCAATCGAGTTGACAATCGTCATCCCGACCTTCAAAGAGCGAGCCAATGTACCGATCCTCTTAGAGAAGCTGAAAGCCGTGCTCTCGCAAGTTAGATGGGAAGTGATCTATGTAGACGATCATTCTCCGGATGGAACAGCGGATGCGGTTCGGGAGATTGCACGAATTGACAGACGCGTTCGCGTGATAGAACGCATCGGACGCCGAGGGCTCTGTTCCGCGTGTGTCGAAGGGATGATGGCTTCAGCAGCTCCCTATATAGCCGTCATGGATGCTGACCTGCAACACGATGAAACTGTTCTTCCCGAAATGCTTCGCAAGATCGAGACGGAGAGGCTGGATGTGGTGGTTGCCAGCCGCCGCGTGGCTGGCGGCAGCATGGGGGAATTCGCAAAAGAGCGGGTTAAGTTGAGCGATATGGGCACGAAGGTCAGCCGGCTTGTTTGCCGATGCGAAGTCAGCGACCCGATGAGCGGTTTTTTTATCGTAGACGCTAAGTTTTTACGCGCACTGGTGCCCAATCTTACCGGCTCGGGTTTCAAGATTTTGGTGGACATTTTGGCATCAAGCCGTACCGCCCCGCGGCTCGGGGAGGTTCCCTATCGTTTTCGAACTCGGCAACTGGGAGAAAGCAAGCTGGATGTCAACGTTCAGCTGGAATATATCTTTCTGATCGTCGATAAGTTAGTCGGCAAATGGATGCCGACACGATTCGCGCTCTTCGTGCTGGTTGGTGCGTTTGGAGTTCTCGTTCATCTGGCGGTTTTGGCTCCGCTTTATCTCAATCGAAGGCTCCAGTTTCCGCAAGCCCAGCTGATTGCGACGGCTGCGGCGATGACCTTCAATTTTCTGCTGAATAACGCGATCACCTTCCGAGACAGAAGGCTGAAGGGCTGGCGTATTCTAAAAGGTCTGCTGATTTTCTATGCTGCTTGTTCGATGGGGGCGCTCATCAACGTTTCCTTTGCAAACCTGCTGGTACGGCAAGGAATTGCATGGTATGTGGCGGGAATATCTGGAACAATCATTAGCTCCGTTTGGAATTACGGTGTTAATGCAGTACTTACCTGGCGTCGCAGTCGATTGTAGGCTGCGCACGCTCTCGCATTATGATCGAGAAGAGCGGACTCCCTTGCGTCGCCTCCGGTGTAAAATGGTGCATCCAATCAGTCGATTTGAAATGCCGCGTGCGGTCAATCGCGACTTCAACGAAACAGCCGCATGAGCCTGCTCCTCATTGTGCCCGGTTTAGTCTCGCTCTTCCTCGTTTTGCGAGGACGGATCGAGACCGCATTTCTGTCTGTCTACCTGCCATGCCTGTTGCTTCTTCCTGAAGACTACTCCCTTCGGATACCTCATTTGCCGCCCTTCTCGGCAGCGGATTTTGCGCTGATCCCACTCGGTGTGGTGGGGCTCTCCCGGATGATTCGCGGCGGTTCCTTCGCCTTGATGGATTTACTCGTCGTTCTTTTTGCGGCAAGTGAGGGACTTAGTGAGATTCTTCACGCTCCCGTCCTAAATGACGGTATCTTCTCCGCCATGACTGTTTTTGTTTCCTTGGTTTTGGCCTACATGGCAGGAAGAAAGTTGATCGAACCTGACTTGCGCTTCGCCACAGTGCGGAGGTTCGTCACCCTGGTACTCCTGGATGTCCCCTTTGGCCTGTATGAGTGGAAGATGGGGCAGAGTCTATACGGAATATTTGGGGCCAAGTATCTGGGTCTCACGACCATTCCCCAAAACGTGCAGCTCAGGGGCGGGCATGGCAGACTTGGCGCGGTTTTCGCAGGCAGCGAACCGGGAGGAATCGCCTTTGCCATGACTTTTTGCCTGCATGCATGGCTGGTTTACCTGAGAAGAGTCAAGGCTCCTTTCGATCTCGGAAAGACGTTGACAACACTCGAGAAATACCATCTGCCCGGACTACTTTTGCTCTTGTGTGTTTGGTTGACGCAAGCGCGCGGACCACTGATCGCCCTGGCTGCCGGGTATCTCATCCTTCAGGTTCCGCGATTCAAAAACACCAGGCTCATGACGATTGTGTTGGCAGTCCTGCTGATTGGCGGCTATATGGCGGCGTCAGCGTATTTCGCTTCCTATACGAGTACCACCGAGGTCGTTAGCGAGGAGCAAGGGAGCGCAGTGTATAGGCGCATTATGAACGAGGTATACGCTCCGATCGCGGAGGCAGGAGGATGGACGGGCTGGAGCGTGGGTGGCATTCCACACATTATGGGAATGGAGTCGATCGACAATCATTATCTGCTCGTCCACCTTTCCTGGGGTCGGCTTGGTTATCTCCTCTTTCTGCTGATCGTTTGGGAAAACATACGCGTTCTGGTGGTGCGTTCATGGCAGTTCAAGGATTCGCAGGATCGTGCCTTCGTCTTCTCGATGTTGGCTGCGATGGCAGTCCTCTGGATCACGCTTCTGACGGTATTCATGGGGGGACAGCTGCCACAGATTTCTTTTCTCCTGATGGGCTGGATACAATCGATGGTTCCGCGGAAATCTGCTGCATCTGCCGGTGTGCAAATTACGGAAAATCGAAGTCCAAAATTCTCCTTTCGCAGGGTGTTCAATTAGCCGGAGACAACGGTTTCAGTCACGATTCTGCCTTGTTGGTCCAGAGTGAAGACTGCCTCTACAGGTTTCGGTTCCTGGGCCTTACGCTACAATCTTTCGAAGGGGGTACCAACTTTGAGCGGCCTGAACAGGATTTCCCTCCATGGATGAGTCAGATATCTACGCCCGGCTCACGGAAATCTTCGGAGACGTCTTCGATGATGAATCGATCACGGTGACTCCTGCTTTATCGGCTAAAGACGTGGATGGATGGGATAGCCTGACCCACATTCGACTGATACTCACCGTTGAGAGGGCTTTCAAGGTCAAATTTTCAACGTCGGAAATTGGCAAGATGGAGACCGTCGGAGACTTGGTGACGCTCATCAAGGCTCGAACCTGAAACAGGGGCAGCCGCACAATTTGACCGAAACTGCAAGTGCATTGATAGGGCAGCTTTCCACCGGGAGGACTGAACCCAGGACGCCGAATTTGGGCAAGAGGCCTGAAAGATACCTTACATGTGGCCGGCATCCCAAAAGGATGTTGAGCTTTCCGGAAGGGTCGATGACCTCGTCGAAGGTTGTTCGCCTGAACGCTCTCGATTCAGCTCAATAAAGTAGAAACAAGCAGGACCAGGAATCACGGAATGAGCTCACTTTATTCGGAATTGCGGTGGCTGCCGCCTGCGCCAACGGATTTATCAGACAGGCTGAAAGCGTTGGACAATTTGCCTGGTCCGCTGGGCAGCGAATTGCAGGCGCTAGCGCAGCATGGTTTGAACCTGAACCAATTGACGAAACTGGCGAAAGCGATTGCCAGGGCAAACGCCAACGGCAAGTCTTTGCATCCGCTGCTCCCTTTTCGTCTTGCGGTCCTGAGCAACTCGACGATCGATTTAATGGTGCCCGCGATGGTAGCGAGTGCTGCGCGCCGTGGCATTGCTCTTGAGGTAATTCAGCCTTCCTACGACCAGGTGGCTCAAGAGGCGCTGGCTCCCGATTCGAAAGTGAATTCCTCGAAACCGGATGCGGTGCTTTTCGCGCTCGATTATCGCGCCCTTCCTTTGAAACTGTCACTCGGCGACACCGAGGCCTCAGCCGCTACCATTGACGGAGCCATCGGCTACCTGCGAACGCTTCGAGACGGCATCAAGGCGAACTCGAACGCAGTCTGCGTCTTTCAAAGTTTTGCTCCTCCGGTTGAAACCCTGTTTGGAAGTCTTGACCGTGTGCTCCCTGGATCGAATCGGAACCTGATCGACGCTATCAATCGCGAACTTGCTGAGTTTGTTCTCCGTTCTGACGATGTACTGCTGGATGTCGCCGGACTTGCCGAGACCGTCGGTCTTGCGAACTGGCATGACACACAACTTTGGAACCTGGCAAAGTTTTCATTTTCGGACGAACTCATTCCGCTCTACGCCGATCACGTCGCGCGTGTTGTCGCTGCGTTGCGGGGCAAGAGCGGAAAAGTCCTGGTCCTCGATCTCGACAACACGGTCTGGGGCGGGATCATCGGAGACGACGGCCTGGAGGGCATCAAGATTGCTCAGGGAGACCCGATCGGCGAGGCCCACCTTGCGTTGCAACGTATGGCCCTCGACCTGCGCCAGCGAGGAATTGTGCTGGCCGTGTCGTCGAAGAACACCGATGAAGTTGCGCGTGCCCCCTTCGAACAACATCCAGAGATGTTGCTGAAGCTTGACCACATTGCTGTTTTCCAGGCCAACTGGAACGACAAGGCTACCAATATTCAGGCCATCGCTGAGGAGCTTTCGCTGGGACTCGACTCAATCGTATTTCTCGACGATAATCCGGCAGAGCGCGGTCTGGTGCGCAAGTTGCTTCCTCAAGTTGCTGTCCCGGAGCTCCCTGAAGATCCGTCCGACTACGCGAGGATCCTCGCGGCGGGCGGCTACTTTGAAGCAGTCACGCTGGCGGCAGAAGATCTCAAACGCGCCGGCTTTTACCAGGACAATGCAAAGCGAGCCATCCTGCAAAAGCAGGCAGGCGGCGTTGATGCGTATCTGGCATCTCTGGATATGACCATCACCTTCCAACCTTTTGAAGGGAAGGGCCGTGCGCGTATCGTTCAACTCATCAACAAATCCAACCAGTACAACCTGACTACGCGCCGTTATACCGAGCCTGAGATTCTCGAGCTAGAGTCCGATCCGAAAGTCTTCACATTGCAGGTGCGTCTCGCGGACATCTTTGGCGACAACGGCATGATCAGCGTTGTGATTTGCAGACCCGCGGGCAATGACACTTGGGAGATCGATACCTGGCTGATGAGTTGCAGGGTGCTCGGACGCAAGGTCGAGCACTCGGTTCTTCGCAAGATCGTCGAGCACGCGCGCGCCGCTGGCATTCATAAGCTGATCGGTACCTACCGGCCGACAGATCGCAACAAGCTGGTTGCTGATCACTATGCCAGGCTTGGATTCAACAAGGTGCAGGAAGAGGAGTCGGGCTTGACGGCGTGGGAGTTACTGGTCGAGAGTGCGAAAGATGGGGAGGGTTTGCCCATGAAAATTGTCTCGACAGGCTTTCCGATCCCTGCTGCGGCGGCGGCATCATGACCCAATCAGATCTGACCGAACCTGCAGCAGTGAAGCCGCTAAGTTGGCGGCGCCGAGATTGGGTACTCTTGCCGGCACTAAGTCTGCTGACGATTAGTTTTATGGCAGTTTCCGCGGAGTCACTTTCAAGGTGGTTCTATCCCGTCACGCAGGTCGGATTCCAGAACTGCTTTCCGACGAATGATCCAACGGGTAATGCGGCAGCAAACGCAAATAGCGTTTGCTGGGAACAAACCGCAGAAAGCAGTTTGAAGGCTGAGTACAGGTTCAACAGCAGAGGACATCGCGCGGGAACCGAGCTGAATCCCAAGCCCCCAGGTACGTACAGGATTGTGCTGATCGGCTCGTCGTTTACCCAGGGGCTGTTTGTTCCAAGAGAAAAGACATTTGCCGCTCTGCTTCCGGGAGAACTTTCCATGGAGACGGGACGAAAGATCGAGGTCTACAACGAAGCAACGGGTGGAAAATTCAGAGGTGGACCATTTCCGACGCGGAACTCTGTGCAACATTTCGATCAGATTCTGGCAGCTCAACCGAACCTGATTCTCTGGGCAATCACGCCCGATGATATTGTGAACGCCGAATCAACGGAGAACACGGGCTCTCCCGATGCGGGAACACTTAAGTCTGATCGGCTATCCGCGACAGGTTCCGCGAAGCCCCGCAGTTTCTGGAACAAGATCATCGCTTCCATTGCGAAGGGAACATTCAGCGAGCGGTTGAAATCTCGCTGGGAAGAGACTCGAACATCCCTTGTGCTGAAGCATCTCCTGATTTCGAGCGAAAGTCAGGATGAATACATCAAGTCTTATCTGAAGAACGGAGAGAACGCCAGTTTTCTGAAGACCGAACCTGACCTGCGGTGGCAATTGCAACTGCGGTACTTCGATGCCGAGTTGGCAGAGATCGCGGAGCTTGCTAAGAATTCCGGGGTGCCCCTTGTTGCAGTTTTCGTTCCTAATCGGCCCCTGGCAGCGATGCTATCCAAAGGCAGCTGGCCTGCTGGCTACGATCCATTCAAGCTGGAGAACGAAGTCCGCGACAGCGTTGTAAATCATGGTGGGCGCTTCATCAACATACTCGGCGATTATCGCAACACCCCCGGTTCCGAACGAGGTTACTTTCCCGTAGACGGCCACCCCGATGCCGACGGGCATGCAGTCATTTCCAGGTTTTTGGCCAAGGAGCTTACCAGCGGGGCAGTGCCGGAGCTGAAAGCCCCACTCAACATCGCGACGGAGCCTTGAAAGTAATCATGGATACGGCATCTCTGCAATTTGTGCTGTTCGGGTTGATAGTCGCGACACTCTCGAATTTCAGCCGCTCCAATGTTTGGCGCTCGATCGTGCTCATGCTGGCCAGCTTGATCTTTCTCGCAATGCTGGCGAAGAGTGCTTTCGTTTTGATCCCGCTGGCCGCATTTCTCCTCTTTGGCTATGGCGCTCTCGCCATGCGCGAGCGCGGCTGGTCCGGGGTGGCCTGGAGCATTCCGGCAGTGATCTTCCTTTACGTTTGGTTGAAGAAGTATACGTTTCTGCCGGAACGGTTCTTCCTGCACTTTCCCTACTTCACTCTCGGACTTTCGTATATCTTTTTCCGCGTCCTGCACCTGCTGATCGAGGGTGGCGAAGGAGTCGGGGCAGAAGAAAAGCGGCACGTTGGCTTTGGCTCCTACCTGCTCTATACGCTGAATTTCACAACCCTGATCTCCGGTCCTATCCAGCGCTACGATGAGTTTGCGCGAAGCCAGTTCGCGGCCCAGCCTCTTGCTCTCGGACCAGATGTGATCGGACTGCAACTGGAGCGAATCATCCGCGGGTTCTTCAAAGTGAATGTGCTGGCCATGCTGCTGCATAGGATGCAGGAAAATGGACTGGAACAACTCACGCAGCCGATCCAGATCGAGCACAAATTGCTCGCTGCAGTCCAACTCACAGTCGCATATCCCCTTTTCCTTTATGCAAATTTCTCCGGATACATCGACATTGTTATTGCGATAGCACGCCTGATGCGGATTCGGCTGCCCGAGAATTTCGATCGCCCTTTCTCGGCATCGTCATTTCTGGATTTTTGGAATCGGTGGCATATAACGCTCTCGACATGGCTCAAGACTTATGTCTACAATCCGCTGCTGCTGGCACTGATGCGACGCATCTCGTCACTTTCTTGGCAACCATTCCTGGGCGTCATTTGCTTTTTCGTGACATTCTTTCTGATTGGCGTCTGGCACGGGCGCACCTCGGAATACATAGTCTTCGGTATCCTCCAAGGCGGAGGGGTAGCCACGAATAAGCTCTGGCAGCTCTGGCTTACAAGCATCCTCGGCCGTAAGCCTTACAAGGAGCTCGCTAAGAATACCACCTACACTGCTTTTAGCCGCGGCCTGACGTTCAGTTGGTTTGCTTTCACGATGTTCTGGTTCTGGGCAAACTGGAAGCAGATTGGCATGGTCTTTTCGGCGATGGGTGTGGCTTCGTGGCTCACCGTGTGGCTGGTCATCTGGGCAGGTGCTACGGCGGTATTGGCAACGTGGGAACAGCTGCGTGCGGCATTACTGAGGCTCCGAATGTCGGAAGGCCCTGTGCTCACCAGTCGCTACGCCCTGGTGATTTATGCGACAGCTATGGGAACGATCTCTCTACTCATAACAGTTGTGCTCAACCAGCCCGCTCCAGGAATCGTGTACAAAGCATTCTAGTGTGGTCTGGGACACAGTGTTTCGTGTCAGAAGGCCTCAAGCCAGGGTGGTGCAATCACGCATTCAACTTCCACCAGTAGTCGCGCGCGGAACGCGCTACAGAAGCAAACGGGCGCGTAATCGCGGCGCTATCGTACCATTTGCGCTCGTTAAGGCTGCTGTAGCAGCCCTTTTGAATCGATAAGCGAGGGTTGCTGACGAGCGCAATGATATCGGGATTTAGGCGGCGGAAAAGGGTAAACGCTGCGTCGATATACACGCGGCTACCTTCGGGGTGGTGCGCAGGCCGGGTGAGCGTTTGCTCAAGATAATCTACCAGCCTTGGGAGTGCTCGAGCATGCGCGGCATAACAATGGGCCCAAATAAAATCTGCCGGAGGCTTTACTAGCCCGACGGGAAGACCGCCTAAACCTTCAGTCAAAGAGTGCCCAAAGAAGCACAGGTCCCAGTCGTCGTGACGAAGCCTGTCCACCAAGGATGCCTGGGTGCGGCACATGCGTCGGCTGAATATCGCGTCGTCCTCGAGTACCAGCACGGCGCGAAGTCCCTCGTCTCGAGCTCTTCGGAGTATTTCAAGATGGCTTAGAAAATTACCATACACGCCGCGCGATGTAAATCCATTCGAATCCGTTGGTCGAGGAGCATAAGGAATTTCGACCTTTGGATGCCCGATGTCGATGCTCAGGCCGCGCAATTCGCGCGATAGCGAGCGAAATCTATCCTTCCGCTCGGGCAAATGGATGATGGAAATGCGGTCGAAATAATCAGAAAGGTTCATTATTTCCATTTCACCTGTCAACGCGTTGAGTTTCGACTCTCTACCATCGCCGCTAACTACACTCGCCGATGTCACAAAGATACTTGATTGGTATTACGACCTCGCCCAATTCGCGCATGATCCTGAATCTTCACTATTATCATAATCAAGCCGCGTGTCTGCTGCCAGCTCGATCAACGACACGCATCCACCAAGGCCCGTGACCATTATCCCGGTGATTATCAGGAGATTGTGTTAATGGCTAGCATAATCACAACACAGCGTGCGGGGCATTTAGGTGGCGTTGCTTC
Organism: Occallatibacter sp.; assembly: GCA_050014515.1. Classification (GTDB taxonomy): domain Bacteria; phylum Acidobacteriota; class Terriglobia; order Terriglobales; family Acidobacteriaceae; genus Telmatobacter. The sequence goes on along the minus strand of JBEKDE010000081.1, from coordinate 9,957 downwards.
CGCGACGGGATGCATAGCTGAATATTCTCGGTATACTGCCGTGGTCCTCCACGCAAAGAGGCGGATTCCTACCGGCCAAATTCCTTCATCCATGAGACGTTAGTAGCTTTCGCGGTGTTCCGCGTTGCCTGGAGATGTCGAACGCCAACTTCCCACCTAACCCTACAACATCACGGATAACCTCCGCAAGCTCGCGGCCTGTCATTGCCACAGGCGATGTTGAGAACGGAAGCTCGGGATTCTGATTGTGCCATCGGTAGATACCCTTCATAGGGCAGATCGAGCAAGAAGGCGCTCGCATCCGTGATGTCGTCGCGGTGAGCAAATTCCCGGCGTTTCGTTCCTGTGCTCCACATGAAAACTTCCGTAGCGGCTGTCTGCCTAGCTTCGTGCATCTTATGCGCTGCGTCATAAGCGTTTGAGACCTTGAAGATATGGCAAAGGAGTCGCGAGAACAATGGAAGAGCCACTTTCTTTTCGAGCGGCCGCCGAACTGGAACGAATTTAACTCTTGTCGATCCGGGCGATCTTCTGAAGACGGGCTTCGGTGCTGCCCCCTGACTATATCCCCATTCGTCGAGCATGTGCTTCGAGCATATCTTTCAAAAGACTTACACGCCGCCGATGCATCTCCTGATGTGTCATCTCGTGAGCGTATTTCAAGGACTGCAGGCCCAGGGATTTCAACTCTGATCGATTCTGCAACGCATATTGGAGAAGCGCGACCAGTGCCGTAACATCGTTGGCAGTGGCAAGCAAGCCTGTCTCTCCGTTCCGGACGCATGAGCGCAGACCTGCTGTATCGCTCGCAAGAGCCGGGACTGCTTGCGAATATGCATCGAAGACAATCCTTGGTTGCTCATCCGAGATGGTGGGTACCACCAGAGCATCGTATTCGCGAATCAAAGCGAATAGAGGAGCACCATAAGGCACGATCCCGAGCACGCTCACAGAAGTCACCCCTGCCAGCTCTGAAGCAACCGTCATGCACTCACTCTTCAGATCGCCCTCTCCAAGGATGCTCAACACAATCGGAGCGTCACCTGCGCTTAATTGGCGCAACGCTTCCAGAAGCACCAGTATGCCTTTGTTCGGAACGAGGCGTCCTACGAAGAGAATCTTAAGCCGCGAATCAGGGTTGGCAAGTTTGTTCTGCCAGACTTGCACGGCCTCAGCCTTGGTGAGAATATCTTGTTCGTCGATCCAAGACGCTGGGATAACATGTCCGCGAGATGCCCGTTGACCCATCAGGCTTTGTCGGTATTCGTCCTGCGTGAAAATCGGGAGTTCGGTCTTACTGAGAACCCATCGGCCCATGAACTCTTGTAAAGATGCCCTCAGGCGCTTCTTCCAGCCTGCAGCAACTCCGTTCTGGAGCCGCCAGGGCGCGGACTCGACGATAACGACGAAGGGCTTCTTGCACAGAAGGACAATTGGCGTTACGAGCCATCCCATCGGTATCGGCCATCCAGCAATTCCACTGTGTACGATCCCCGCGCGGCGAGTCGCGCGCCACAGCCGGAACAGTGTGGTCGGCATCGTTCGGATCGCGCTGCGAAAACTTGCCTGTGCAGGTAGTGCAATGACCTCGACCCGCGACAGTTTTGACTCCAAGAGAACCGCATTTGCGGGTGGTTCTTCATGCAGCAACGGCGTAGCGATCATTAAATGGTCTAGATACACCAGATGCATCGCAAGATCTTTTTGCCAGAGTTCGTCCGTGAAGAGTTGTCCCGATTCGGTTACGTAGATGGGTAAATGTTGTCCAACAACCAGCAGATACGGGTTCGGGTACCGCGTCGAATCCCAACCGTTTTGAGAACATGTCTTCGGTTCTGAATTGGTGCTACTGCTCATTTGTCCCCTCTCCATACAGCATAGGGCACCGAAGCTTCGGATTCTCTCTTCTTCATCGCGCTAGACCCTGTCTACGATCTGCACCCAAATGTCCGGAACGTGCCGTCAAGGTCTGAAAGGCCGAGCGGGATTACCGGATTCACATTCTCCGCGAAGATGCCCAGACGCTACGGAGGCCTACTGGCTGAATCATGGCTTTATCGCGGACTACATAGATCATTCTGATGCCTACGCGAAAGTGGGATCGGCATTCGCATCTTAATCCTATAATCTGACATCAGCCATATCGGCCAGGCTTCGGATCAGGACATACCGGTGTATATTCAGCGCAAAGGGTAAAAACCATGGAAGAACTGGACAGCGAAATACCATCGCTGATGCCGCTCGTGTTTCTGGAAAATATCAAGAAGATTCAAGCACGAAATGTTCGTGTGCAGAAGAGCCTCCCAAATCGCCATTTGGTCGTTTGAGCACATCTTTAGCGCGATTCTGTCTGTATCCTATTGATTCCAGGCCGGAGCAAGCGTTGAATTCGGTTGGGGCGTCTAGAGAAGGCATGAAAGGTAATACCTGAAATGGGAATAGTGGTTGCCCTCAGGGGATTCGAACCCAGACTTGCTGATCCAGATTGGACCATCCCTTCCATTGATCGAGGCGGCAGCGAGCGGCAAGATAACCTCGCGCTTGGAGGGGATGCGATTCTTGATTCTCTTTCAGCAGAATGAGAGGTTACTCGGAAAGGCTTATGACAGAGGCTTCAGTTCATGTCGTGTACCCAGATCCTGGTGGAGAGGGGTATCTTTGCATATTCCATATGGCGCGACTCGCAGCCGAACTTTTAAACGGGGAATTGATCGTACTTCCACCAGGAAGCCCGACACTGACTGACAAATTAGCTGGTATCCTTCTCCCTCGAAAAAGATCTCGTACATCTTGTTTACTGATATGCCCGTCGCCCGCTGCTCTTAGCTCGATACTGCAGGTTCAAAATTGGCGAGAAAACTATGGCCGAATTGTCGGATGGGTATTTGACTCATTTTGGCCAAATTTGATTCCACCGTGGGTGCGGGCATCGCGCATATTCGACCACGTGTTTGTAACGGAAAGGGAGGATCTGGATACTTGGCGCCAGAAGCTACGCGCTCCAGCTGACTGGCTTCCATGGGGATCCGATGTTCTTAATCTCGGTTCCTCCAATCCTGTGCGGCAAACAGATTTGGTGCGATTTGGACGTCAGCCAAAAGACTGGGATGATGACCAGGTCAACGCACGGGCTTGCCAAGCTTTCGGCTTAAATTTTCTCGGGCGTCCCCCATCGTTCAGCGATGCGACTGACAACGAGCGTGGACTTATGGAAAGCTTGAGCAAGACCAAATTTGCATTGGCCTTCTCAAACCGGGCAAACCCGACAACGCAGACCCATCCTGAGCGGGAATACATCACTGGCCGCTGGACTGACGCATTGGCCTCTGGGGCAGCGGTTGCCGGCATCCCCCCCCGGAGTGAATCTGTACAGTCGCTCCTGTGGCCGGAAGCATTGCTCGACATAGGGACGGTCGATCAGACAGAAGGACTCAAAGTGATTGCTTCAGCGGTAAGAGAATGGACTCCCGAGCGGGCGCAAATTAATTATGTAAGGTCCCTTGAAACGTTCGATTGGCGTTGGCGCTTCAAGACTCTCTCCGAGGCGTTAGATACCCACTCATCTAAACTTGACGCTGAGCTAACACGTTTGCAGAAAGCCATTCGTTCTGCTCAGCCAACGATCACGATTCGTTGAGTAGACAAGGTACTCAGGGAGGTTAGGGCATTCCGCAGCAGCCGTATGTTCAGACGTTCCCTACCTGAATGTCCGAAGGAAAAGAAACTTGGGATGCGCCGCGTCAAACGTATCCCTGCCAGGCCGGATTACCGATATGCGTAGGGATATCGAACAGTCGATCCTGTGAATTTGCGGTATGGACCACCTCGACAATCGCAGTAGTTCTTCGCACCATGCGCTTTCACCGTGGAACGGAATGCCAAAGTGGCCGGCTCCTCTGAAGTCCCAACATGATAAAATTTGTATTTCCAGCCAGTCCACGGTTTTGAAGAGATCCTCACAATTCCGACTCTCAGGAGAGCCCATTTGCTACAAAGTGGTGCGCGCAATCAAGACCGGAAATGGGATGTCGCCATCATAGGAGCTGGGATGGGTGGTGGTTTCACTGCTTGGGCCCTTGCCAATGCTGGTCACGATGTGTTGCTCATCGAACGCGGCATCGAAGAAAAAACCCCATCCGCTGCTTCCGAGCCCTCCGATGATCCGGAAGCGAGACTGGCGGGCAGCAGGTGGCCGACGCTGAGCGCGTTTGAGATTGATGGTGTAATGAACCGGTGTTACGCTCCCTTGGGGTCGGGAGTTGGTGGAAGCACGAACTGGTATGCCGCAGCGCTGGAGAGGTTCGGGGACATCGATATCGACTCGCTGCCGAATGTGCCCCATCCTACGGGAGGGTGGCCGATCACGTACCAGGAGCTTCTTCCTTACTTTGAACAAGCCGAGCGGATGCTTCATGTTGCTGGAACGAATGACCCACTGAGTGCTCATCCAGCAGATCATCTTCCGGAGCCACCGCCATTGGGACCTGTCGATTCAGATTTTGTGCGCTTGTTCCAACTGAATGGTCTTCACCCCTACAGGCTGCACGTGGGTATTCGCTATCTTCCGGGGTGCGATGAATGTCTCGGCAGGTTGTGTTACAAGAACTGTCGAGCAGACATCCGCTCTGTGCTCGCCGAGTCCCCGAAGATGCCAACGATTATGTCCCGGAGCGAAGTGGTGCGACTTGAATCCACCCGCGACCGCGTAACGTGTGCGATTGTTGCTCAAGGCGACGCACAGATCAAGGTCCAGGCGAAAGTGTTTGTATTGGCTGCAGGCGCGATCCACACTCCGAAGTTGCTCCTGAAGTCGAATTGCGATTATTGGCCGAATGGTTTAGCGAATCATTCCGACCTGGTCGGCCGCAACCTGATGTTCCACGCGGTACAGAACTTCGCCTTATGGCCGAGCGAGAAGCTGTCAAGTTCGGGTCCGCGTAAGTCGATCTCTTTTCGAGATTTCTACTATGTGGAGGGCGAGCGTTGCGGATGTGTTCAATCGACGGGATTTGAGCTCGGGTATGGCGAGTTCTTAATGCATCTGTATGAACGCTTTGACCAAAGTGCGCCTTCCTATCTCAGGTTCCTTAGACCCTTTTTGAGGATTCCCGCAGTCATGACAATCAAGAGATTCGGTCGCGCTACGATCTTTGTGAACCTGATTGAGGACCTTCCTTACCCGGAGAATCGTGTTGTGGTCAATGAAGACGAGGCTGATGGTGTGAGCGTGAAATACACCATTAAGCCTGAACTGCGTGAGCGTGGCATTCTCCTTCGGAAGCTTTTGACCACTCGTCTTAAGGAGCGGCGTCTGATCTTCCTTACCCAGGATATTGAACTCAACTTCGGTCATCCTTGCGGCACATGTGTAATGAGCAACGACCCATCCACCGGGGTAGTCGATCGAGACTGCCGGGCGCACGGAATCGACAATCTCTATATTGCGGATGCGTCTTTCATGCCAACGAGTGGGGCGATCAATCCATCCCTCACGATTGCGGCCAACGCTCTCCGGGTATCGGCTGCAATTGATCGCAATCTAATGTCGCGGCGAGAACTGGCTAAACCGGCAGGGGGGTAGTTGCGACGACTGGGAGCCTGATCCAATAGGCCAACGCCCCCGGTCAGTTGTCTGGTGGGTTGGAAGGATGAGAAATGCGGTTCCCAGTTTGTCTAGCCTCCCGGGCAGTTCACGAATAGGGAAACTGTGATTCTTACGGATTCCGTTTCGTGGGAGCATGCATGGAGTCGCCTCGTATCCATGAGCGACCTTAGATGGAGCGACGCGACTCTTAGTGAACGCTACTGCAGCTGATCTGATGCACATACTTGTTCCTGGTGAGCAGGCCAGCGCCTCAGATCGATTATCGTGCTGCATCGGTGTTTATTCCGCAAGTATTACGGGTTAGACTATCATCACCCTTGTGTCCAAGTTCATGCCTGAGCTTAGTGGTTGAACCTCATGCTAGTCACGAATCGCCACTCGGTTCGCATGGCAAATCCCTGCGAGGCAGACGGATTCGATAGGAGCCTTCTTCTTGAATCAGCGAGCGCAGCCAATGTGCACGATAATTGTGCCCTGTTACAACGAGGGGGCGCGTCTGCAGAGAGAGCCATTTCGCCACTTTCTAAAGGAGCATCCGGAGATCCGCATCCTGTTTGTGAACGATGGAAGCAAGGATCAGACTCTGGCCGTACTGGAAGAAATGCGGCGGGGATTTGAAGACCACATCGAGGTATTGGATAAACAGCCGAATGGAGGCAAGGCAGAGGCAGTCCGCTTCGGGATGCTGGCGGCGATGGATTCGGGCGTTTCCTATGTAGGGTTTTGGGACGCAGATTTGGCGACGCCGCTGGATGCGATACCTGAGTTTCTGGCGCTGCTGGAGTCGAATCTCCAGTTGCAAATGGTTTTTGGCTCTCGCGTACGGCTGCTGGGGCGGCAAGTGCATCGGCGGGCGACGCGGCACTATGCCGGAAGAGTGTTTGCCTCGGTGGTCTCACTGATTCTGCGGCTGCCGATCTACGATACCCAGTGCGGTGCCAAGATCTTCCGTGTGAACCCGGTGTTGCGCAGCGTTCTGGCCGATCCGTTTATTTCCCGATGGGTATTTGATGTGGAGATTCTGGCCCGGTTCGTTGCGATGAACAATGGTGACCCGTCCGTCCTGAGGAAATCGATATACGAGGTTCCCTTGCTGCGCTGGGAGGATGTGGCCGGCTCGAAGGTACGCTCTGGCGATTTCCTGAAGGCTGCGCTCGACGTGCTGCGGATCTATCGCCGCTACCTTGCGAACTGAATCAGCCAACCGAACGAGATGACTGGGTTGGCATTGGTCGAACGCGAACCCGATCCGGCCGGCCGAAGAGCTTTACCTTTGGGCATAGGCGGCAAAACCGCGCGCAGAATAGATCCTCTGAAAGGGAGAACAGCCAATTTGATCGGTATCACTTTCAACGAAGGGAACTGACAGGAAAGCAAAGTCGCGGGTAGCGAGAGATGGACGAGGGCGTGACTTTGGCCCTGATGCTGGTGGACGGATTCGACCGCATGCTGAATTCTGTTGCGTGAGCTTACTGTTTGACCGTCAGGGCAACCGCGGTGAAAGTTGATAATGCGCCCGATGTTCCGGTTATCGTCACTGCATAGGTTTGGCCGAGGAAACGACAGGTAGAGTTGCAACCGCTGAAAGCTGCCACGGCCAGGGTTGCAACGAGCAGCGGCTGCAAGTGCGTCGCGCGACCAAGTTGTTTTGCGGTATGGCGAAGTTTGGCCCCAAACGGCAAAATAAAGAATCCAAGGGATAGCAGGGCAGTCCTCGGCGGGAGTCCGTGGCCGGAAGTGGCTGCCGGTTCAACGGACGATGCGGATCGCGCCATCTGGATATCCATGGTCTCCGCGACGTCACCTTTCGCCGCAGCGGCAGGTGAAATGCCGTACTTCGCATCCGCTGATAAACCGCCGGCACTGAAGTTGAGTGAAGGTGGGAACGGGGCTGCCGAAGGCAATGGAACTGGTTTGAAAGTGAATGCTATCGAATCTCCAAATGCCACTAAAGCCGACGAAGGATTGGCGGTGATGGTGAAACCGGGTGTCGCCACCGCGGCTGAGCCGCTTGCGATCGTGTATGCCGCGGTAGCTGCCGCGCTGTTGATATAGTCTGTCTCCACCGCGATGGCTTCGAGCTTCTCTGTTGCACCGACAGTGATCGCCCCCGTGTATTTGGTCGAAGACGTGGTTGGCGCTGTGCCGTTGGTGGTGTAGTAGATAGTCGTCCCCGAAGTCGCGTCGCTGATTTTAACTGTCTGCGTAGCGGCATAGGTGCCAGCCGCAGGGCTGAATGTCGGCGCGGGAAGCGGCGTAATGGTGTAGGATGCCGAAGCTGCGGAACTGTTGGTATAGTCTGTCTCCACCGCGATGGCTTCGAGCCTCTCTGTTGCGCCGACGGTGATTGCCCCCGTGTACTTAGTCGAGGATGTGGTTGGCGTAGCTCCGTTGGTAGTGTAGTAGATGGTTGTGCCCGCGGTCGCATCTTTGATGGTCACCGATTGCGACTTTGCATAGGTGCCAGCCGCAGGGCTGAATGTCGGCGCGGGAAGCGGCGTAATGGTGTAGGATGCCGAAGCTGCCGCGCTGTTGATATAGTCCGTCTCCACCGCGATGGCTTCGAGCTTCTCTGTTGCGCCGACCGTAATTGCGCCCGTGTACTTAGTCGACGACTTGGTTGGCGTGGTTCCGTTGGTGGAGTAGTAGATGGTTGTGCCCGCGGTCGCATCTTTGATGGTCACCGATTGCGACTTTACATAGGTACCAGCCGCAGGGCTGAATGTCGGCGCGGGAAGCGGCGTAATGGTGTAGGATGCCGAAGCTGCGGAACTGTCGATGTAGTCTGTCTCCACCGCGATGGCCTCGAGCCTCTCTGTTGCGCCGACGGTGATTGCCCCCGTGTACTTAGTCGACGACTTGGTTGGCGTGGTTCCGTTGGTGGTGTAGTAGATGGTTGTGCCCGCAGTCGCGTCGCTGATGGTCACCGATTGCGACTTTGCATAGGTCCCGGCCGCAGGGCTGAATTTTGGTACGGGCAGCGGTGTGATGGTATAGGAAGCCGATGCCGTGTCGCTTTCAGAATAGTCTGCCTTGACTGCGATTGCTTGCAGCTTCTCCGATGCGCCGACGGTGATTGCGCCGGTGTACTTCGTCGAGGAAGTGGTGGGCGTGGTGCTGTTGGTTGTGTAGTAGATTGTCGTCCCCGCAGTCGCGTCGCTGATGATCACTGACTGCGATTTTGCATAGGTGCCGGCGACAGGGCTGAATTTCGGCGCCGACAGCACGGGGAGATTGATGGTGTAGGAAGCCGAAGCCATCGCGCTGTTGACGTAGCCCGTCTCGACTGCGATCACTTGCAGCTTCTCCGTTGCGCCGATTGTAACCGGTCCGGTGTACTTGGTCGAAGACGTTGTGGGGGTAGTGTTGTTGGTGGTGTAGTAGAAGGTAGCGCCCGCCGTCGCGTCGCTGATAGTCACAGTCTGAATCGCGGTATAAGTGCCGGCTGCCACGCTGAATGTGGGCGTTGGAAGCGGTGTAATCGTGTAGGAAGCCGAAGCCATGCCGCTTTCTGAATAGCCTGTCTCGACCGCGATAGCTTGCAGCTTCTCCGATGCGCCGACTGTAACCGGTCCGGTGTATTTGGTCGAAGACGTTGTGGGGGTAGTGTTGTTGGTCGTGTAGTAGAAGGTGGCGCCGGCCGTCGCATCACCGATAGTTACCGCCTGCGACTTTGCATAGGTGCCGGCCGCGGGGCTGAATGTAGGTGTCGGCAGTGCGGGAAGATTGAGGGTGTAAGTCGCCGAGGCTACCGCGCTGTTGGTATAGCCCGTCTCAACTGCGATGGCTTCCAGTTTCTCCGTCGCGCTGATTGAGATCGCCCCGGTGTACTTAGTCGAGGACGTAGTGGGCGTGGTGCCGCTGGTGGTGTAGTAGAAAGTGGCGCCCGCAGTCGCGTCGCTTATCGTCACCGTCTGCGTAGTGGTGTAGGTGCCGGCTGCCAGGCTGAGAGTGGGTGCAGGCAGAACTGGAGCGATAGTGTAGCTGGCAGAACCTGCCGCACTGTTCGTGTAGCCTGTCTCGACCGCGATGGCTTCCAGCGTTTCTGTTGCGCTCACTGTGATCGCCCCAGAGTACTTGGTTGACGAAGTAGTCGGTGTGGTTCCGTTGGTGGTGTAGTAGATGGTTGTGCCAGCGGTTGAATCGCTGATGGTCACCGGCTGCGTGGTCGTGTAGGTACCCGCCGCCAGGCTGAATGCAGGAGTGGGCAGCACCGGAGCAATGGTGTAAGTGGCCATGCCGACAGCGTTCGCATCGCCTGTTGCGATTGCGATAGCCTCCAGCGTCTCCGTCGAATTCACTGTGATCGGGCCGGTGTATACGGTTGACGAAGTGGTCGGCGTGGTTCCGTT
>JBEKDE010000080.1:0-24746 GCA_050014515.1 Occallatibacter sp. | reverse complement strand
CCATCACGCGCTCCTGGCAACTGCATCTGGACGCGGATGAGTGGATGGACGACGAGTTGGTTGCGATCATTCAAGCTCTGCCCGAGGAAGCTGAACACGACGGCTATTTTCTGGCGCGTTACATTCGCTTTCTGGGCCGGGTGTTACGTCACGGCGGAATGAATCCAACCTGGCATCTGCGCCTTTTTCGCACAGGCGTGGGCCGCTGCGAAGACCGTAAATACGACCAGCACTACATTCTGAAAAGCGGGACAACCGGCCAGTTGGCGGGGACGATGGTGGACGACATTCGCATGCCGCTGACGGAGTGGACCGCCCGCCACAACCGATGGGCGGATGGCGAAGTGGCTGAGTTGGACGAGCAGAATTCGACCGGGCGGCTCCAGCCGGACGCGCGCGGCAATCCTGCTCAACGCAAACGGTACCTACGCCAAAAGTACAATCAACTGCCGCTTTTTGTGAGGCCATTTGGCTTGTTTGCCTACCGGTTCTTTTTCCGCCTGGGATTTCTGGACGGGACGGAGGGGTTCATTTTCTGGGTGCTGCAAACGTTCTGGTTCAGGTTTCTTGTCGATGCAAAGATATGGGAGAAGCGCCACGCCACGAGGATTGCCGGCAAGACGACAATCAAGGGTGGGTCTTAGAGCAAATCCAGAGAAAGTGTGTCCTTTGGGGCGTAGTGCAAGGTTGCCTCTCCCTGATGGTCGCGTCAACTTCAGTATTGTGGTTTCGGGCTACAGCATCTCAGGATTTGCTGTAGACTTCGTGAGCGGGAACTCAGCTCCAAATAAAATGAAGAATCACACCTTGACGAGAAAGCCCTGAAGCTTACAAATAGACTGCTGAAAACAAGCACATCGTATTCTCGTTCAGTTGTTTGGAATGGCGAGCGTGTTGAACTCCGCCCGATCAACCTGTACTCTTGGGCAGGCGTCCCAATCGAATAGAGTGTAGCCAAGACGTACCAGCAACTCCGTCACCTCGTCGCGCGACTTTTCGGATACTTCGATGAGAATCACAGGTTGTGCCTCCGAGAGAACTCGCTGCGCGCCCCTAAGAACGTTGCATTCGGCACCTTCAACATCAATTTTTAGAATGTGCGGTGCGGAGACTTGTTCCAGAAGCCAATCGAGCGTGATTGAGAGCACACTGACTGTTTCTCGAACACCTCCAGTCTGGGTGTGACCGCCAGACAAACTCAGGAAGTTAGATGCTCTGCCTCGGTTTGCGATATTGAACGAAGCGATTGTCTGCGAATCAAAGGCTGCGGCCGGGATCACCTGAATGCGTGCGGATGTTGGCGGCTGAATCGCCGCCGACTTGCGCAACAGGGAGACTAGCCAGATGTCCGCTTCGACTGCGATGACTTTCCCGGAGGCCTCTGCGCGATGCGCAGCCGCAACCGAAAAGAGGCCAACATTTGCGCCCACGTCCCAGACAACACTGCCTGGCTTTACAAATTCAGCTGCGAAATCGAATAGGTCTGATCTGAGTTGTGTTTTCCAAAATCGAAGGCCTGCATCCGGAGAAACCACAATAGGCGCCGAGCCGAATTCAGCGGGCAGGCGACGTTGCAAGATGCGACCCCTGCTAATACGTTCTAGCATCGTGCGGGGAATATTCATGATCGTTTCCAAAAGTGTGAATTCGTGCTCAGACCCAAGAGTTGTACCATTCATCTGAATTGAAACGAGACGGAGCATTTTCCTCGAAAGGGGCAAATACAACCTATAGTTTCCGGGTTCAAACGGATCTGCTAAAGCAAATCCTGAGAAGGTGTGTCCTTTGGGGTGTTGTGCAGGGTTGCCTCTCCCTGATGGTCGCGTCAACTTCAGTATTGTGGTTTCGGGTTACAGCATCTCAGGATTTGCTGTAGTGCGGGTGGACATGCAATGTTTGACGCAAAACTCTGCGAACTGGTGCACTCAGTTTTTGCGAAGTGAACACGGGACGATTTACTGCGAGAAATAATCGGAGTTGATCTCGCGGCAAGCCAGCCCGATTCTAGAGCATTTTCGGAATACATATAGACTTTTTCAGTACCGTGAAAGGTGGCTTTTTCTTGAGGAAAAAGCCACTTGAGTGTGTGCTTTCGGCCTACACCATTCCGAAAATGCTATGAACGTACCACGGAGACTGTAGAATACACCTGTTGTGATTTTCGTGTTCGAGCTTCCTCGCAAAGAGTTAGTGCCGTGTTGAACGGAGTGGTTTTACTCCGAAGCAGTTGTTATTAAGGAAGAATTTACGCGCTTTCTCTCCTTTACTTTGACAGCTGGGATGCCCGCATAAACTCCCCAAGCTTCAAGTTCGCGTGTTGCGACAGAGCCCAATCCAAGCACCGCACCTTCGCCTATGTTCACCCCTGGGCCGACGGAGGCGCGCGAACAAATCCACGCGTAGGGGCCAACAGTAATGGAACAGGCAAGCAAGGGGAAGGCCGGGTCGTCAAAGTCGTGGGTGGCTCCGCAGATGTACGCCCCCTGCGAGACAATGGCGTGGGATCCGAAGCGGACAGGGGCCGGATTATAGATCTCCGCGCCGTCGCCCGCAGTTACCTGGTCAGCGCATTCCAGGTTCCATGGCGCCCAAACCTTTGAGCTTGGATAAAAGTGGCAGTTTGGACCCATCCTGGCACCAAATGCTCTAAGGAGAAGGGCGCGCCAGGCGTGGAACGGGCGCGGGGATACCCGGTAGAGAATCAGCCAGCAGATATTCCATATTTGCCTGCGGAGCTTGCTCTGGAGAGAGAATGCGGGGCGGAGATATGGGTCTTCAGCCGTTTCGGCAGGGATGTGGTCTGCCGCGTTGTAATAAATCTGCTTCGCCATGCTTCACTCTTGTCTATCGGTTCTGGTGTGCGGATTTTTCCTTGGGGTCAGAAGCGCGTTCAAAGCGGCTGCGTTTTGGGCCTATTATAGTTGGTTCGGAACAATCCTGTGTGTTGCCGGAATTTCAGAGTTGGAGTTTCTGCTTACGGCCCATTGCGCCAAGTTGGAGGACAGCAGTGAAAGGATTGCTCCCATTCTGTGAAGCTCCTGATTTCCGATTGAGCGAGTACTGCCAAAGATGTTATTGAGAGCGGGTGGTTCGCGAGGCCCAGACCGTCCCGAATCCCGCGTCAGGCTTCCAAAGGATCACCTCAAATCCAAGTCTCTGTAACGTCTGTTCGACTTGCTGGTACGTCTCTCCATGGAACAGGTGATACTCCATACGGATATCCCGGATGTTCTTCCAGCACTCATCCAGGCGGAACATATCCCACTCCGCGCCTTCACAATCGAGCTTGAGCAAGTCGACTGATCCTCCCAGCCGCTCGATTGCAGTTTGGAGAGTTACCTGATGAATCGAGCCGGCACCGACAGTTGTGGTTTGTGCCTGATTGGATGAGCCGGATTCGAGAATCTCAACGGAGCCCTCCCGGCTACCGACGGCTTCGTTGTAGATTTCGATGTTGAGCGCAGACGTGTTCGATTCAAGAGAGGGCAATACGCGCGGATTTGGTTCGTATGCGTGAATGGTCGAATGCGGATAACGGCCTCTGGCAGTCATCGAAAAGAACCCGACGTTGGCGCCAATGTCGAGGATTGTTCGAACATCAGCAAGTTGGCGCCGGAGCCCATATTCATTGCGAATAAAGCAAGTGAAAAAGTCGCTTCGCGCGCCCTGATCGGGTGGATAGTGCAACACGACAGATCTCCCACCTACGAAGACCCGGCGAGGTATCTTGAACCAGCGGCTGCGAACGAATAGAAAGCCGAATCGAATTCCATTGGCGCATGCATCAGCTTGTCTCAAGAGAAGTCTCAATATACGGCGAGGCGTTTCAGTGATCTGATTCATGTTCTCTCCGCTGGGGCTTTGATGGTCTTCCACGCGCATTAGAGAGCCTCTCACCTGGAGGCCTGTGGTTCCGATAAAAGCTCGAGAAATCTGAGTCCGACGGCCAAGGCAACCCAACCGAATGGGAGCAAAAAAGATTGCGTCAATCTCAATGGCGTTCTATGCAGAGGAAGTCGCAAAAATTATGATTACCCAGGAACGGCAAATACATTCCTGGCTCTGATGCAATTTTACAGCCTGTTCTCAGCGTTGCCGGGGATTCCATTGAAAGCGTGCGAAGAGCTGTATTCTTGATTGATCCCCAAGCAGATGACTGATTTCAAACCTTGAGCTCGGCCTATTTACCCGCTCCCTTCTCAATCAAGCGGGTAGTTGAATAACCTTCGACGATCGGCACGATCTTGACCTGGCCACCCCACGACATCACTTCGGCCGCACCCACAACGGTTTCAGGGCTGTAGTCACCGCCCTTCACAATGACGTCGGGATGGGTTGCGGTAATCAAAGCCAGCGGAGTGGGTTCATCGAAGACCGTAACGGCATCGACAGAAGCGAGCGCGGCAAGAACACGCGCGCGCTCCCGCTCGCCCACGATGGGCCGACTGGGCCCCTTGAGTGCGCTAACCGAAGCATCACTGTTAATTGCCACAATGAGACGGTCGCCAAAGCGACGGGACTGCTCAAGCAAGGTGATATGGCCTATGTGGAGCAGGTCGAAACAGCCGTTTGTAAAGACCACGTGTTCCCCGTTTGCTTTCCATAGCGCCACGCGGGTTGCCAACTCTTCGCGTGTGAGGACTTTGTCTTCCGCATGCAAAGCGATGTCCGGGGCGAGCGCAGCCAGCAATTCGTGCTTCTCGACGGGTACCGTGCCAACTTTTCCTACGACAATGCCCGCGGCGAGATTAGCTAGTTCAACCGCAGTCGCGGGGTTGAGCTGAGAGGCCAGGCACAAGGCTAAAACCGAAATCACGGTATCTCCGGCGCCCGACACATCGAAGACCTGGCGGGCGACGGCAGGGGCTATAAAGCGATTGCCGGGTTGTACAAGTGCAATCCCCTTCTCACTTAGGGTTGCAATGAGATACCGGACATCGAGTGCGGGCACCATGGCCTCAGCAGCGTCGAGCAAGGGATTCAAATCGTGCGCGTCGACATGTGTGGCGGCAGAAAGTTCATTGAGGTTGGGGCAGATGGTGGTGGCGCCCTTGTAGCGAGTGAAATCGTTACTCTTGGGGTCAACCAGTACAGGAATACCGAGCTGGCGAGCGCTTTGGATGATTGCCTGACAAACCTCAGGCGATAACACCCCTTTGGCATAGTCGGAAAGCACGACGGCATGGCAACTTGCGATGTGTGTCCGAACTGACTCGACGAGGCGGTTATGGTCTTCCGCGGGACGAGTTCCCAAACGTTCGCTGTCTAGACGCAGCATCTGTTGACGCCCGCCCAGGATGCGCAATTTGGTGATTGTGGGAAATCCACGAGAGACAATGAACTGCGAATCGATGCCGTTTGTGAGCAGGCTCTCGACAAGGAGATGCTCGTTTTCATCGCCCCCGGTAAAGCCGATGAGCCGAGTCTGCGCACCCAAACGGGCGAGGTTCATTGCCACATTGGCTGCCCCGCCCGGCTGATGGCTCTCGTGGGTGGCGCGCACCACAGGGACCGGCGCTTCCGGAGAGATGCGCCCGACTTCTCCCCATATGTATTTGTCGAGCATGACGTCGCCGACAACAAGCAGGCGCTTGTTCGACCACTCGTGCTCAATTTCCTGGATCACCGCGTGCAATTGCTCGATCAAATTGTCACCTCGATGACCCGAATTGCAGCCGATAATGAAATCTTACTTGGGAGGGAACTTCCGGCGTTGGCGCTGATGGACATTGATCCCTGCCTTCAAAACGCTTGCTTCCAGTGTGAGTTATGCTGGGCGGGAATGCGCACAGCTACTGCTATATTAACTGGCGGTCACGCTTAGGATGAGGCCTCGATCGCGCGCAACGTCGCATAGGTTTCAACAATGCCTTCCTCGAGCGGCGTCGATTCGAGAGTGCAGCCCAATGCGCGCAAGCCGGTGAGATCGGCCTCAGTGAAGTGTTGGTAGCGGCCTTCGAGATCCGCGGGAAACTGGATGTATTCGATGGGGGTCTCGCCATGCACAGCCATCAGGGACCGAGCCACATCGTTAAAGCTGCGGCTGGCTCCGGTGCCGGCATTGACGACGCCCTGAAATTGTTGTGGAGGACCGCCGTCTTTTGGGGCGTATGGACCAATCTGCGCAAAGAACATGTTTAACCGCGCGAGGTCACGGACATAGACAAAGTCTCTGCGCTGCTCACCATCTGCGTAACCGCCGGTTCCTGAAAACAGGCGAACCTTGCCCGTTTCCAACATTTGCTTTGTGAAGTGGTGGATCACCGAAGCCATACGCCCCTTGTGCTGTTCGCGGGGCCCGTAGACATTGAAGTACCGCAGGCCTACGGCGGTAATCGGAACGCGGCCCAGAGCGAGTTGATTGCGGAAGTAGTGATCGAAGGCGAGCTTGGAGAATCCGTAAATGTTGAGCGGCCGTTCATTCTGCAGAGTCGGTGTAAAGCGGCCAGGGCCGGAAAGCCCGTAGACTGCCGCAGTCGAAGCAAAAACCAGGGGTGCGGCGGATCGGATAGCAAAGGCCAGAACTTCCTTGGTGTATTGGAAGTTATTGTCCATCATGTATACGCCATCGTCTTCCAGCGTGTTGGAACATGCGCCCTGATGCAGGATGGCCTCAATCTTGCCGGCGCCTAGCGCGTTTTCAGCAATCGCGCGACGGAACTCGCGCTTGTCCATATAGTCCACAAAGCGCGCGCCGTGAAGATTCTGAAACTTCCTCACGTTGGCCATATTATCGACCAGCAGGATGTCGGTCAGGCCATGGGCGTTCAACTCGTGAACCAGGTTGCTGCCAATGAAGCCCGCGCCCCCGGTAACGATCAACATTCCCAGAGTTCTCCTTTTTCTAATGAATCTATCGAGTTTGACCGAGTGTCGATTGCGTGCCGCTATTCTTCTTTCGTTCGGCCAAGTACCTTGCCAACGGCAGTCGCCATTTCTGCAACGGTGATAGCGCTGAGACAGCGCCTAGCTTCAACGATGCATGTCTCAAGGTTGCATCCGTAGCAGCTTGTCTGATGATAAATGACCTGGTGCCGGGGCCCTACGGGATACCAGACGCCGGGCAACCCACGTGCTGAAAAAGCAATGACGCAAGGTGTTCCCACACTTGCGGCCAGGTGCATCGGGCCCGAATCCGGTCCGAGAAAAATCTGGGAACGCTCGAGGGCTGCCGCGGTTTCTCGCGGAGTAAGCCGGCCGCATAGGTTGATTTTCGGTCCGGTCCAATTCAATGCCGCATAGTCTCCGGATTCGGCTTCTTCAGAGGCTCCGAGCAGCACCAAACCGTGGTGGGGAAACTTTCGCTGCAATTCACCAAGGAGTGCGCGCCAGTTGTCCTGGCCCCAGTCCTTGGCCTGCATCTTGGTGCCCGGTCCGCAAGCGATCAGCGGACAATTGCCGAGTGAGCCGAGGGCAGCGGTAGCCGCTGCACGTTCCGGCGAAGTCAATCCCAAATCCCAATTGGCCAGATCCTGAACACTGGCATCGCCGAGTTCAACAAGCGTTCGGCCTAATCGCGAGGCTTCCGATTCGAAGCGCCCGCTCGCGGGATCGAACCTATGTTTGAGCTGATCCTCTGTGGGCAAGCCGATGATTCGACGAACGCCGGCTAATCTGAAGAACATCGAGTCCCGTTTTACGCTGCTGAGCGGCCGTACGGGCATTACGTAGACCAGCAGATCGGGGCGAAAGCGGCGAATCTGCCATGCCAGGCGCAGGAGTTCTACAGCGCTGCGCGTGCCCACCGAATAGCGCATGTAGCCGTGAACCAGGCCTGATTCACCGAGTATGGCAGCAGAAGCGGGAGCCTTCGCATGGACAGGAAAGTTGGTGAGCAGCAGCCGCTCCGCGTTAGGAAAAGCGCTCGCGATCAAGTGGAAGCAGGGAAGCGCAACAACCGTGTCGCCCAGGCTTCCGAGACGGTAGATGAGCACCTTGCGGATTGATGAATTAGACGGCAATCTGTTTCTCCGATCAGAGGATTCGTTCCCGTCGATGCCTGACCGTCATGGAAAGCTTGGCGGAAGCGGACCGTTTTCAGCGCTGCGGCCGTTCTTCGAAGAGGTGGTTGGGAGTTTGCAACTCGACTGGGTTGCGTGCAACGCATGCCGCCACAAACTCCTGATTGCATCTTAACAAGCGCTCAATTCGCTTTGGCAAAGCGCCGTGGATGGATTGCCGAGTTATCAGGCCTGGATAGGAATCTCGGGATGCGCCGGGCTTGGAACTCTACGATCTTTCCAACGCAAGATTCGTGATTCCACGCCGTACCACAACCCGTAGGCTACGCCAAAGCTGAGCAATAGCCCGAGGAGAACAGCCGCGACGGCATCCACGCGGCGGGAAAGATGAAGATGCGCGACGAGATTGATAGCGACCGCACGCAGAGGATAGTGAAAGAGGTAGAGGCTGTAGCTAACCTTGCCGATTGAGCGCAACCACCCGGCCCGAAAAGCGCGCACCCAAATTTGCCTTCCTCCAGCCCTGCGGATCAGTGCATGGACGATGAGAGCAAAGCTGAGATCGGCAGCGAGCAAGCCAAGAGTAACGACCAGCACGTTGCTTCGGTCTCCGCGGCTAAGCAGCCAGAAGACTGCAGTAACAATGGCCATGATCAACGCGGCCCTGTCAAACCATTCGTCCAGCGCCAGCCAGGCGGCAGGAGCGAGCCGACGATCCCTGATCAACAGGGCGACGACCGAGCCGTAGGCTAGTCCATCCATCCGGCAATAAAAAGTATAGATCTCGGGAAACTCAGGTGTATGCAGCCACCAACGCAGCAAGGGTGCAACCAGGATCATTCCTACCAGAATGGATGCAAATCCCTTTTGCGTGGTGTAGCGAACAACGGGTGCCCATATTGTGTAGTAAATCTCTTCTACAGAAAGTGACCACAGAACAGCTAAACCCAAGCTCACCACTGATGGCAGCATGGGTGGAATTGAATGTAACTCTGGCGGCTGCCCGACGAACAAACTGGTGTAGTAGAAGATATACTGCAGCCAGAGTCTCCAAGTGCCCGGCAAGCCATACGCAAACGAAACGCAAAAGTAAACAAGAATGCCGAGATAGTAAGGCGGGAAAATGCGCAGGGCCCGACGTGCGTAGAAGACCTTGAAGTAGTTCTCCTTGTCACGCAGTTCAAGGAGAATGCTGGTGATGAGGAAACCGGAGAGAATGAAGAACAGATCAACGCCGAGCCAACCGTACCGAGAGCCGATGGCAGGCAGCCATGACAAGTAATGCTCGCTGATGACTGCAAGTACGGCGATTCCACGAAGACCGTCCAGTTCTTTGATGCGCATTGCGGAAGTTCGTCTCCTTATGGGAAGCTCTCTATCCTCGGCGGTAGAAGCGGCCGATTAGGGCGGCCAGGGCTGCGGAGAACTTCATGCGGCGAACTTTGCCGGGTGGATAAGGGAATATTGGCCCGTCCAGGCAGGCGATGAAGTGCTTGTCTCCGGGGCTCGGAGGGACACCATTGAGCGCGGAACGCAGAAACTTTTTGCGCCAGGACTTCGGTTTGGCGACTCCGTGGAGCATGGCGAATCCGCCTGGAGCAAAGCCCATCGCATCCGGCCCCATGGTGCTGAAGGGGACGTCCGCGTACATGACGGCGATGTTCATGGTGTCCTGATCGACGGTATAGAAGACCTGCTCACGGCTGCCTTTTTGGAATTGATTGAGCGTCACTCCGCTCCCATTGGCCAGCTGAATGGCGGCAATCCACGTGTCGAGGAAACTCCGTTGTGCGACGTCCATGCCCACAAATCCACTGTTGAAGTAGCGCTCCGAAAGCAGGCGCGGTTCGCCCCAGCCGGCCGTTCGGGCCAACTCCACCCATGCACAGCGGAGGGGATGCCGCGAGTGCATCATGCGGAAGTTGGTATCTTCACAGAGGCTGACACCGTGACGGACCCACATCTGGATGAAGGCCCAGGCGCACCTGAGTGTAATGTCGGGATCGAAGTACCAGAGGTACCTACGCGTGATTCCGCGGTCAAAAACCGTGGAAAGGAACGCTGACTTATATTGGCCAAAGTGCCGGTCAGTCTTCAGAAATTCAAAGCCCAAGAGCGCATTGCCGACTTCAAAGAGGCCGTCGTCGCGGCGCTTCAACTTTGCTGTCCAGGGAGGCAATACGCCTCTACATCCGATCCAGAAGAGGCCACAGAACCCTCTGCGCACTATCGAATTGATCAGCGCGGCAAGGCCCAGGTGGAAGTCTCCTTCAAAGAGACTGCAAATGACTTCCTCGTGGCCCTGCGGAAGCGGGAAAGGAGCGGCTCGTTCTGTCGTTGCGCCCATCGCTTCGATCATTTGAATATCCAATCTGTACATTCTCCCTAGAGAGTTTCTTCTGCATCGATACACCGGATTGCGAATCAGAATTCCGGGACTTACGCGACAAATATTTCCTATATTTACCGATGGTAGATGCGTCCGATCAAGAGTGCCGCAACGGAAGCCGATTTATTCAGTCGCGATTTGCGCAGGGAATTGGCGCGTCGGGGGAGGCTGATCGTTCGGGTCGTGGCTTTCATTCATCGCCTGGCTCCATTCAAGATTCGCAGTGACTTCCAAAGTGGGTGAGCGGACAGCTTGACAACGGACTCGATGTATTTCCGCGACCGTTTTGTAGCGCCGCGAATCATCTCTTCGCGTAAAAGCGCCCAATGAATGAAGCAGTCGCGCATTCCAGCTTCTTAGCTTGCAGATGCAACGCGGAGTAAGGGCGAATTGGAGACGAAACCTGCGTCAAGAAAAACTTTGCGGCTGCTGAGGGTTGTACGCCAGCGAGCGCTCTCAGAAGCGGCGACCCTCGCCATGGTTTCGGCCCGACGGAATGATAGAGGTTGGAGCGTCCGGGTCGGAAACCCATCACTTCCGGCCCAGTTGGCGAAAGTGGGTGCTCAGTGTACATCGCGGCAATATTCATTGCGTCCTGATCATGTGCATGGAATGGCATGTCACGAGTTCCCGAAGTAAGTCGTTTAAGATCGACGCCCATCGTCCCAGCATATTCGGTCAGCCTTTGCCACAATCGGAGAAAGCTGATGTATTCGGCGGGAACACCTGCCAGCCCACTATTAAAGTATTGAATCAGCGGGCGCGGCTTGCCAAGTCCCAAGTCGGTTCCGATCTCTACCCACTTATGCCGCAATGGGTCGTTCTCAGGAAGTACCTGGTAGAGAATGTCCTGGCACAGGGCAATGCCACAACGCTGCCAGTCTTCAAAGAATGACCAACTGCAACGAAAAAAGATGTCTGCATCAAAGAACCAGATGTATTTGCAGTCACGAGCCTGGTTTTCCAGCAGGTTCAACATGAATTGTGGTTTATGGACCGCTAGATGAGTAGCGCTTTCGACCGGCAGAAATACTAGTCGAACCTGATCGCCTACCAGATACTCATGCGCATTGGCATTCAGGCGAGGAAGCTGATGGAGCCATGGCGGCAATGAGCCACGATACCCGGCCCATACTGTGCCCTTGTACCCAGAGCGTACCAGAGAATTTGCAAAAGCGGCGAGCCCGAAATGAAAATCGCCGTCGAAGAGTGTGCAGATGGCAACATCGCTGGAGAACTGCAAGCTATCAATATCGTTTTCAGGCATGTTCACTTCCTTTCGAGACTGTTGTCCAGTCCTTCGATTCTGCGTCCGCCTCGGGCAAAACCGTAGAACGCACCGAGAATGTTTGAAGTCAAGGCCGCTGCTGATGATCCGATACCCAGCCAAAGGACTCCTTGCACTGTGCTCATATCAGTTTTCCAGATGATTGTTGCCTGCACAATGAGCACAAGGGTGATGGTCGTCAGGTTTTGCCAGTAGTAGTTGAAGCGGCGTGAGCCGTTCATGGAGGAGAACAGGCCGCTAACAAGTCCGATCGCGCCGCCAATCATGACCTGAAGAACCTCAAAGTGCAAGTTGTAATACTTTGGGCCAAGTACCCACAAAAAGAGTTGCGGAAAGAAACCTGCCAGTCCTACGGCAAAGATGCCGATTCCGCCGACCACACCGATAGCGATAAGATAATTGGCTTTGAGCTGCGTTCTGGATAGCTTTGCAAAATAGGGCTCCACCAGCATTGGATTCATCTGCGCTACGAGGGAGAAAACCTGCCCCAGGCGTGCTAACGCGCCCACGCTTGCCACAGCGGCTGTCCGGCCGAAGGTCGTAATCATGAGAACAGAGATCTGCCCTTGCAAGGCATAAAACACGACACCCGGAATGGAGGGCAGCGTGAGTTGCACGATGGCGTTTCGTTTTTGTCTGGAAGGTACTCCTCTTGTGCCGAGCAGGTGACGGGCCCGAAGAAAGTATGTAAGCGCCACCGAAATAATGCCCGCCACGTTAATCAGGATCGCGGAGAATCCCGTGAGCCAGTGGAATGCCCAGAAAACAAGCAGCAGGGCCAATGTTCCAAGACTGGAGACCATCTGTGCCCGGTACCAGCGCTTGCGATCGCGCCGCACGATGAGAACAGATCCATATGCAGCACTGACCCGAGCGAACCATGTGGAAACAAGCAGAATGATGACCATTCCCGCAACAATCTGCCATGTCCAATTTCGTTTGCGAACCAACAAGGGAAAAGCGACGATCATGAGTGGGGCAACGATCGCAAAGAGCCAATGTGCCAACTGCCTCAGAGAGGCCACGTAGTCCGCGATCAATTGCCGATCATCGATTCGATGTCCCACCAGAGGGATCAGGCTGCCTGTGATTCCGATGTCCATCAGGACGACGGTCGTTCCCTGGATGGCGAAGACCACGACAAACTTGGCGTATTCGGGGATCGGAAGCAAACGAACGCAGAGCAATCCATAGAGTAGATTGCCAGCCATTGTAATTCCCTGAGCAGACATGAATTCGAAGACTCGGCGCAGCTTGGGGATCATAAAGTCCATCCAAAATCTCACGCGGCTCATGGGCGGTTTGCCTCCTTTCGTTGCTGAAATTGTTTTTGGCGATCGGCCAGAATGTGCTGCTCTTCCGGGTGATATCGAAGAATGATCAGGTCTTTTGGTCCCTTTAAACAGGTAAGGATTTTTCCAGACGGAGGAACGTCCGCTCTTGAGATTCGCAGCGTGAGCCTAAAGCGTTTGGTAGCTGATCGATTCTGAAGATATGTATTCAAAACTGGGATGTTGTTAATGCGCCCGTCTGCTTAACTCTCATACGATCGATGGGCCACGGGAGGACTGTGTCAGTGCGGATTCCAGATCCGGGAACATGTTTCCGTAAAATTCTTCCTAAGGCTTATCCTAAAGCATCTATTCGAGGGAAGGTAACAGAGAGTAAGAACTTTTTGCGGCAGCGGAATACGCAGTGAGTTCTCAAGCTCAGAAAAATGTTCGCTTGAACTTGTGCCTGGCGCGGTGCAGGATGTGTTGCGCCGCTCGAAGGCCGGACAAATCACGCGCCAGGGCCCACAGTAGCCGCAAATTTCGATCCCGCTCCGGCAGGCTGGCCAGAAGCCATTCATCCACAGGCTTGGCGCCGGAAGGTACGCCGCCGGAATAGTGGAGATGCGAGAGGGGCTGTTTGGTTGCCTGAATTGTGCGCAAAACGTCAAAGGTGTTTGCATAATGACCGGCCCAGGAACTACCCCAATTGTAGGGTGGTTTGCAAAGATTCAATGCGGGCCATTTTGCCAAGCTGAGAGTTACATGCAGAAGGGCCTGATCGTGCCATTTGGTCACTTCGGGGTGAGACTCCATCCACTCAACGCCGGCGATCAGGTCGGCAGTGTGTTGAGGCATTCGGCGGCACAGAAAGTGCCCAGCTGTAATAGCGCGCTCCAGTGAGCCCGGACCGATCAGCTGCTCAAATCGGTCGGGTTGGAACAGGTTGTATTTACCCTTCGTGGTGTACTCGCGGTCGGCATTCACTAACTCGTAGTCTGCGAGATGAGGAAACAACTCCTCCCAGTTCATCAAGGCAACAATGTCATTATCGGAGTAGAGAAACTCATCGAATTCTCCAAACCATGCAAGGAACCGGTTGAGAAGTCCCGGGCTGCAACTCGGCATTCGGCGTCGTAACTCAGCCACGAAGGCCTGTCCCTCAGAGTTGAAGTCTTCAACATTGATCAGTTCCACGTTATCGAGGAGCGGTTGAAGGAGGATGGGCTCTCCTCCGTAGGGGATAATTCGAATGGGTAGCCGGCAGCCAAATTGACGTATGGTATAGATAAGGTTGTGGCAGTGATCGGAGCTGTTCCGGTTGGCCACGAGATAGATACCACGGCGCTGATTCTTCCGTTGAATTCTTCCCATGAGATGATGATATTTTGCTATTGAAACCGTGTCCACCCGGCGAGTCTGCCCTAGACGCAAAGTCTGGTCACAGGACAAAATGAAATTCATGTTGTCCGCGGGGATGCTTTGCTGGCGCTATTTTTTTGGAGGCAAGCCTGCCAACATGTCTGAACTGGCGCCAGTGACCCGGTCCGTTCTACTACTGCACATGACGGGAAATGCAAATGTGCGCCAGGCTGCACTCGCACTTCATCAGGCGCAGATGCTTGCGGGGTTTTATACAACGATAGCCTGGCGAACTGGGTCAGCGCTCGACCATATCCTTCCTCTCCGCTTGCGGTCAGAGTTGGCCCGCCGGAGCTTCCCAGGCATCACGCCGGAGCTGATTCATACTCATCCGTGGCGTGAGGTGGTGCGCCTGATTGCGATACGCAGAGGTTGGCATCGGCTTTACCGCCACGAAACGGATCCATTTAGCACAGACACGATTTGCGCAAACCTGGACCGTGCTGCGGCTCGCGCTCTTGCCCGCGGCCGTGCCCCGGACGCAGTCTACGCTTTGGACAATTGCGCGCTGCAGACGTTCGCGGTCGCCAGGGATCGCGGCGTTCACTGTATCTATGAACTTCCCATTGGGCATTACCGAGCCTATCAGCAGATCGTCAAAGAGGAACGGGAACTAAGCCCGGAGTGGGCGTCAACGCTGACTGGCATTGACGACAGTCCGAAGATGTTGGCTCAGAAGGATCAGGAGCTTTCGAGTGCTGACACCATCTTCGTTGCCAGCTCATTCACAGCCAGGACGCTGGAAACCTATCCGGGACCTTTGACGAAGGCCATTCACATCGTACCCTACGGTGCACCGCCAGTAGGCCCACAGCGCACGCCCACTCGACGCGATGAGCCTTTGCGCGTGCTGTTTGTGGGATCACTCGGGCAGCGTAAAGGATTTGGATATCTCATTGAGGCGGTGGATCAACTGCAAGTTCCCTACACGCTTACGCTGCTTGGCCGACCTATCGGACGGCCCGGAGTGATGGAGAAAGCTCTCTGCCGTCATCATTGGATCGAATCGGCACCGCACGCTGAAGTGCTAAAGATTATGCGCGAGCATGATGTGCTCGTGTTTCCATCGCTATTTGAAGGCTTCGGCTTAGTCATTCTGGAGGCAATGGCTCAGGGCACGGTTGTAATTGCGACCACGCACACTGCAGCAGCCGATATCCTGGAGGACGGGCAGGACGGTTTCATCGTTCCCATCCGCTCGGCGGAAGCGATTGCGCAGCGGCTGACTCAATTGGCCGAGGATCGCGATCTTCTGGCAAGCATGAGCGAGTCTGCACGTCAAAAGGCCGCCCTATGGAGTTGGGAAAGATTTCGGGAGCAATGGATCACCGCTGTATGGGCCAGCATTGCTACTTAGGCAAAATGCCCTCTAATCTGCGCGAACGGACAACTGCCTAATTCCATTCGCCTGTTCGTGCGAATGCTGCCTGCTGGTTGCGCGAAACAGATTTGAAAATCAATGAAGGGCCGTACGAGATGGCTGAAGGCATCTAACTGAGCTGAAAGCGATCGCAAGTATACTATCTCTCAGCGGGAATTTTTCACTGGACTGCAAGATCAAGGGTAGTCAGGCGTCTGTGTCTCAAAAAACGAAAACATTCAGGAGTTGGTAATGGAGGACCAAGTGACAGACGTGAGCGAGCATATGGATCCGGAATTGAACCGTATTCCGCGCCTGGCCATTGTCTTGCGTTATCCCATTCAGCACTTCTGCCCGATGTATCGCAGCATTGCGGAAGATGGCCGAGTTGAACTGCAGGTGGTGTTCTGCGAAGCAGGAGGAGTGCCTCGATATGACGATGGCTTCGGGCGCGTCGTGCAGTGGCAAGAAGACATTCTGGACGGATATGCTCACACTGTGGTTTCGGCATCAGAGTCTCAGCGCTCAAAAGCGGTTCTTGAGGAATTGAGCAAATTCTCACCCGATGTTGTTTATGTGCACGGTTACGATATCGACTATATGCGGGAGGCGATGTATTGGGCGCGCCGGAACAGCATTCCAGTAATGATGACGACTGACAGTGAACTACTGCATCCTCGCCCATGGTATGTCAGGGCTGTGAAGCGTCTACTCCTCCCGCGCGTTCTGCGCAACATCGATATGTTTCTCACGGTGGGCGACGAGAATGAACGCTATTTTGAGAACTACGGAGTCCCGAAGGAGCGCTTCCATCGAGTGCCGTTTTCAATCGATAGCTCGTACTATGACAAGTTTCTTCTCCGAGAACTAGAGATTCGGAATTCTTTGCGCGAAAAACTCGGAATTTCACGCGATGAAGTCGCAATATTGAGTGTTGGCAAACTGATCCCGCGAAAAGGACAAGCAGACCTGATTCGCGCATTCGCTCAAGCTGTAAAATCGGCGGATCATCCTGCTGTATTGCTGATTGCCGGCGACGGTGCTCAGCGGGCGGCACTTGAAGAGTTGGCAAGACCTCTTGGGTCCGCTGTGAGGCTGCTTGGGTTCATCGGCGTTGATGAATTGCCGAAGTATTACCTTGCAGCCGATCTTTATGTTCATCCTTCAAGCTTCGACCCGCACCCATTGGCAATCAGCGAAGCGCTCTATTGCGGTCTTCCAGTTGTTGCTTCTGACCGCGTAGGAAGCACCGGCCCGACTGACGATGTCCAAGTGAACAGAAACGGTTGGGTGTATCCCAATGGCGATATCGCAGCGTTGTCGGCAATACTAGCTGAGATCATCGACGATTCAACTACTCGCAGAAATGCCGGCAAGATATCAACCGAACTCGGGCAATTGCATTCTGCCAGGCGTTGCGGCACACTCTTCGTGGATGCCGCTTTACGCTCGCTTGTGAATCGTAGACAACGTTAGGACTGAAAGCCTTGCTCGGTCGCGCGTCCCAGTTTGTAATGAATTGCAAGCTATTCCCCTGACTAGAAGTAGAGCCTTTATCCCATTGTTGCTCCCCTTGCAGGGCAAACCTTGACAATGACTGGGTATCAGGCATTCCGATGAAAATGGGAAGGGATCACTATGAACATTCTCTTGAGCTCATACAGTTTTGCCCCAGCGATAGGAGGAATCGAAACTGTCTCACGCATTCTTGCAAGGGAGTTTCTGGAACTCGGGCACAAAGTGGATGTCATTACCAAGACGAAGGGTGAGTCTCACGACGAGGGTTACAGAGTATTTCGCAATCCTGACAGGCGGCGATTGTGGACGCTGACGCGGCAGTGCGATATTCTCTTTCAAAACCACATCTCTCTAAGTTTTCTTTTCCCCGCACTCTTGTTAAACAAGCCGGTTGCGATCACGTGCCAGACGTGGCTCCGGTGGGATGGTGGGAAGGTCACGTGGTCTGATCGGATCAAGCGTTTCCTTGTTCGCCGATGCCATAGCATAGCGATCAGTCACGCAATCGCGGAATTCCTGCCGCCGTCTACACCAGTGATTTTCAATCCGTATGATGATTCGGATTTTAGCCCCTTCCGGTCCAGCCTCAAGAACCTCGACGTGGTTTATATGGGAAGATTGGTTGGCGATAAAGGGGTTGATTTACTGATTCAATCGGTTGCAATGTTGAAGGAATCAGGGTTGTTTCCTTCTGTAACGATTATCGGGGACGGACCGGAACGCGCCAACTTAGAGATCCTGTGCAAGAACCTAAGCCTAGATTCCCAAGTTCGCTTTGTGGGCAATCTTTCCGGGAGCGCGCGAGGTCGGGAAGTAGGAAGGCATAAGGTTATGGTAGTCCCGTCCCGTTGGCGAGAACCGTTCGGCGTTGTCGCTCTGGAGGGAATTGCAAGCGGTTGTGCGATCATCGGCTCTTCGGGGGGCGGGCTTGGTGAAGCAATTGGCCCTTGTGGATTGCTGTTCCCAAACGGTGATGCGGAATCGTTGCGTTCAGCTCTAAAGCAATTGCTTACTGATGACGTTCTCCGGAAGACACTTGCAGATGCAGGTCCTGCACACCTAGCTAGTTTTCAACCGTCGTTGGTTGCAAGGAAATATATGCACCAATTCGAGAGGATCCTCGCGGCGCGCAAGGATTGAAACTCGAAACTGTTGCCGAAGAAAACTCGTGTCAACTTGTTGGCCGGCAGCGAGTTCACATTTTCTGCAGAAGTGCGGGCAAGATGGTTTCTGCCATCGAGCGCGAGGATCGGAATTGCTGGTAATGATCAAAGCCGGCTGTTGCGGCATCTTGCATCTCAAGCAGCGAACCAGGAGCGAGCGCTAGCAGCTGATCAAGGCTATAGCACCAGTCATCCTGTTCACGCGGCTCCGGTTCAACCTCATCCTTATGCTGAAGCAACAAGATAGCCATTGCGTGTGCCTGGTATGCGGCAAAAACGCCCGACTTCCACCGCATAGCATAACGATAAGGCACCACTCCAAGAATGCTGTCTTCAAGCAGCGTGCTCGTTGCTGCAAAGGATTGCGTGCCGTAACTGTGTACCCGGCCTCCGAGCGGACGATATACATGTTGTTCCATCCAATCCGGGGCATCGACGGGACCAATGTCCGCAATCTCTTCAAGACCAAGATGATCTGCAACCCTCAGCAAGTCAGGCAAGAACTGCGAGTATACGGATTTGCGTGTCAGAAACTGGCCAAACACCGCGAGTCTGCGCCTCCGCAGAGTCAACGGTTTAGGATGATCTGGTTCGCCAACGTTCGAGCAGATGCCAATCAGGCTCACAGGGCGATGCCTTGAGTCTTCCGACTCAATCCTCGCCAGGAATTCTTGATTTGATGTGAAGGCAGCTTCGCTCTGAGTCAGAAGGCGCTGAAAGATTCTGCGCTGGAGCCATGAGCTAAAAAAAGTTCGCGATGGAAATCTCCCTGTGGCAAAAAGCTCGTGAAACAGCCCGACAAATCGTCCACCTTTGCCAATGAAGCGTTCCACAGCACCGGGCAGCCACCAAGGAGTTCCATTTTGTGAATAGCCATAGGAGACATAATGAAGCAACAAGATTGGAGGATGGCTGGATTTGGCGATTGCCTCGTCAAGCGCTCGGTTGAGCGGTCCGGCCTTTCCTCCGCCAAGCCTTTGCAACGTATGTGAAAACAGATCGGGAGTTTCCAGCTTCGAGTGCGACCTCGCCGAGTTATAAACCAAAAAATCACTCGAAACGCCGTAACTCTTCAAAAGGGCATTACCCAGAGTTAATGCGCAATCGCCGACACCGTCCGTGTCGGGGCGGAATCGCGGTACCAGCTGAAGGATTCTTGGCGGGAGGCGCGTATCTGACGCAAGATGCTTGATCGGCTCAGTCATGGCAAGCACCGTTCAGCGCAGAGGCACACCTTGGCTGTAACACCAACGAGAGCCGCCCACTAGAACGGCAAGCAATTAACGTGGCATTCAGATCCATGTGTACTGTTTTGGCAGCAAGCCTGTGCTGCGAGCCCGAACACTGAAAACCCTTGGAATCAGATTTGACAAAAACCGGATTGCCCGGCGAACGAGCATTAATCACCGCGTCAATCGATATTCCCCGCAGGTAGGTGCTCACCCACATGATGCGTAGACGCCGCTCCAATAGCCGCTTCAGGCTGCCGTGAACTAGCTCCAGCCCGATCTGGGTCGAATAGCCGTTGCTAACATCGACACCCGAATCAACGCAGCTGGTATATTCAGCATCAACGCCGTGGCGCCGCCGGCGTTGGCTCCGCCGGCAAGTGTAAAGATCGATCTGTTCGCGCGCCGTCAAGTTACAAAAAAGAGACTGCGTGTTGAATGAAACGCGGGGGAGCGCAGGCGACGGGACATCCCCGCCTGTCGGCCCTGAATGGCATTATGGCGATGTTACTTGTCATCAGCCCGATAGTAGCCATACTTTCCACCGTATCCGCTGTAGTAGGACTGCGATTGAGGAACCACATTGACCACCATGCCAACATGCTTATCGGGGAACCTCGCCAGCTCTTTGCGCAAACGCCGGAGGGCTCGCCGTTGGGCAACCCCGACCCGTGCCACCAACAAAAGAATATCCAAAGACTGCGTTACGATGAATGCATCTGTGACCAGGAGGGCGGGAGGAGTATCAATGAGCACGACGTCGAAATTCAGTCTGGCCCATGCGATCAGTTCTTCGAAGCGGCCTTGACCGAGTAGTTCCGATGGAAAAGGGGGAATAGCTCCAACCGAAATCATACTCATGCCGGGGAGCGTACTAATCTCCTCGATGCAATCATCGGGTTTGATCGATGGATCGCTGAGAAAACGGCTAAGCCCCGGAGCGTTGCTTGCCGACATCTTCATCCAGTGAGACAGGTTCGGTTTGCGCATGTCTGCATCGATCAACAGCACACGTTTGTTTTGCTGGGAGAAGACGACGCCGAGATTCATGATCGTAGTTGATTTACCCTCGCCGGGCCCGCAACTTGTAATTCCAATAACACGCGATTGCCTGCTGACGGGGATCAAACTAACGGAAGTTCGCAGGATTCTGTAGGCTTCGGCGCCGGCTGACCGGGGGTAGTTCAGCGATATCAGCGGCATCACCTGGCTTGAGGGATCCACCGTGTCCAGCTTATAGACGGGTACCGCTGCAAGCACCGGCAGCCCCAAAGACTCCTCAATCTGTTCGACTGTCTCGACAGTATCGCTTACCACGGCCAAGACAAAAATGATGGTCGCGGCTAACAAAAATCCGATGCCGAATCCCATGATGGTGCTCACCATAACTCTTGGCTGGGAGGGAGTCGAGGGAATGTCGGCCGTTGACATGCGATTCACATCCTGCGTTTTGAGCCCGGCCTCAATGCCGCCTGCGCTCAACAAGCCCAGCAGACCGTTGTACAAGGTTTGATCGGCCATATATTGGGCCTTGAGCACCTGGTAATGAACTGCCTCGGGACTCATTGCCTTGGCCTGAGCCTTGAGCGCATCGATTTTGGCCTGGATTTCTGCCTCAGTTTTCGTTGCAGCATCCACCTCTTCGCGCGCGCCCTCCGCAACCTTACGGCGCTCATCCGCAAGACTGCTCTGCAGGTTTTCCACCTGGCTGTCTATCTGTTTGAGCGGTGCGTAGCCGGGTCCATAACGTTGAGTCAGTGCGGCCTGTTGCGCTTGCAATGCTGCCAGCTGTGTACTTAAGACTCCTATAACCTGGGCGCCCGGCATGGTTTGGGGAGGCATGGCCCCGGTTGTGTCGCTTGTAAACTCCTTGTATTGTGCTTCGGCGATGAACCGCTGTGTCTGGGTCCGGATCGAATCGGCAAGCAGTTCTTCGAGTTCCGATTCGAAGAGACTCGTTTCGCTGGTTGCATTTGTGCTGTAGACTCCCAGTTTTGATTCGAGGCCAAGCAATTCGGCCTGTTCGTCCTGGACGCGGGATTTTAGATCGCCAAGTTCTTTCGTCAGCCAACCGGTGATTTCCTTCGATCCCCGAAAGTGATTCTGAAAGTTCTGCTCCATGTAAGCATCCACGATCGTGTTTGCCACTTCAGAGGAGAGCGCGGGGGAAAGGCTGCGGTAGGTTATTGAAATGAGTTCGCTCTTTGGGATTCGCTCCACCATGAGGCCGCCTGCGAAGACCCCCGCAAGATAGTTGCGGGTCGCCGGATCTTTCAGGTTGGTGTACCTCGGCGCCATGGGGTTGAATAGTTTGTTGTTTTGCAGTCCAAGGCGCTCAATAACATCCATTGCCACGTCTCGAGATTGCACGGCAAGCATCTCGGTATTAATCTTCAATTCGTAATCGTCCGAGATGGTGGTCGAGCCAAGGCTCAGGGTGCCATGCTGATCAATCTGCAGCATGGCGGTCGCGTCGTACTGCTTGGGTTGGCGCTTGGTCCAGACATACGCGATGCTTGAACAGGTCAGACTGAGCACTATCAACAGCCAAAGATATTTTTTGAACATCCGAGCAATATCGGAGAACACAAGAGTCTTGTTCTCACCCACCTCGGGTGCAAAGTCGGTAACTGTACCGGTCACATTCACCTCGTCCTGAGTTGATTCAGCGTTTCGAAACCGAGCGCCTCGCGCCGGAAAAGAATGGTGCCTAAGAGGAAGGCAATGCAGAAGTATACTTGCGTTGCAATCATGGGCGCTGTGCGCCACAGGTCTCCAAACGCCAAGGTCGGTATTGTGGAAAGAGCCAGGGGCAGTCCGTAGCCTACGCTGGGCGTTTGCAGGAGAGTCCTCACGCCCATCAAGACAAAGGCAATAGCTCCGAAGTAACGGGCCAGATCCAGGATGGTCCCGGTAAAGGTGCCTAACTCCTCGACCCCACGCATCGTATCGTTCTCAGACAAAGTCACCACATACGCGTTTGCAGACTCAACATTGGCGGCCTGAATCCCCACACCTACTCCCTTTCCAAGCAGGCTAAGATCCGTTGCGGTTACAAATCCCACCGCCATGTATTCCGATCGATGGGCAAGATCGCGATGGTTTTCTTCCCCACTGAATCGGTTCAAGTTGCCCATGACGCTCGCGGGTGCGATGAGGTACGCCAACCCTCCAAGGACCGGCAACAAAACGGTCAAGACAATGAAGTTCACAATCAACTTGGTTCTGCGCGTAAGTAAGACAGCAAGGAACCCGCCAAGAAATGCAAGTGCGGCCGCAAACACGGCAGATCGAGATCCGCTGACTTCTGTGGCGACGCAAGCGCTGATGGTGCAGATAATGAGCAGTATGCGGGACTTGAATGAGCGCTGGGTGGGGGACTGCAGCCATTCGCCGATTACCAGGGAAACAACAACTCCGCACCACACGGCGAATGGAAGCGCAAAGTTGAAGGTTCCCGAGGCGCGAAATGCATCGGACCCGCCGATGGAAAATGCGGTCGCTCCGGAGGTGGTGCGATTGATCCATGCGGCTTGCGGCGAGCGAGCCTGCAACACGGCTATTGCCGCCATGGGGATGGTACTCAAAAGATTGAAACGCAGGAAGCGCCGGCGGTGTTTAAAGTTAAAGCAAACGGGAGCAATGAAGAGAATAGGAAGATAAATGATGTAGTGGTGCAGCCCAATGATGGCGGTGACCCATGAGAGGTTAATGACGATGACTTGCAGCAATCCCTGTATGCATAGAAGCAGGCTACCGATGATGCAGGCCCACGCGAGCCACCCAGCCCAGAAGAGACCCTTGTAGAGGGCATAGGCGTATGCGATAACCAATGGAACATCCTGGAGCAGATAAAGAATCTGCACGCCTGGAAACATCCAC
Source organism: Occallatibacter sp. (assembly GCA_050014515.1). GTDB lineage: Bacteria > Acidobacteriota > Terriglobia > Terriglobales > Acidobacteriaceae > Telmatobacter. The sequence goes on along the minus strand of JBEKDE010000080.1, from coordinate 1,263 downwards.
TTCCTCACGGCTCCAGCCAAAATGACGCATATCCAGGTTGCCAGCAACATGTTGGCGAGCACATCTCTGCTGGTCGCCCCTGGCCGCAGAGCCTTGGCTGGCGGCAATGCTTGGATTAACGTTGCCAAAGGTGAGACGCCTCCTTGCTGGAAAGTCGAGCAATCAGTAATTCTTGACAGCGCCAAAAATGGAAATGGCCTCTAATGACTGATTCAACCAACTGTTCGCTACAACCCGCAGGTAGCTCCTGGGAACGTAGAGAATATCGTCGGTCTGAATCAGCGGATCGGCGACTTTGCCATCGTGCAGCTTGGCGAGGTCGATATCGATCTCCTCGCGGGTCCCATCCTTCATTACGCGGAGGATGCGGGCCCTGGAGAGGCCCGCATAGAGCGTGGGGCCGCCGGCCACCGAAAGGGCCTGGAGAAGAGTTGGATGCTGGCTGCCTGTGATTGGAAAAATGCCTGGATGGTTTACTTCCCCGAGGGCATAAAAGCTCCCTGCCTGGGCTACGCTTACGATGTCTCCGGGACTCACGATCTCGTTCAGTCCCCGTAAATTGGACATGGTGCGATCAAGTTCCACATCGGTTGGAGGCGACCCATCTTTGTGCGCAATCAGAACATGGTAGCTGGCATTCTGGGTAAACCCGCCGGCCTGGTTCAAGATCATTGACAGAGGAGCCGGGGCAAATAGCTGAATCGGATGCGGCAGAGTTACCTGCCCCATCACCAGAACTTGAAGGTTGCGCGCACTGACGACGGTGAGTGAAACCTGCGGAGAATTCACGACCTTTTTGTTCTTCAGCGCATCAATAATCGCCTGCTGCGCTTCTTCGGGAGCCAAGCCCGCGACCTTGACTGAGCCCGCGTAGGGGACAAAAAGAGTGCCATCGGGCGCGACAGTCAGACGCTGCTGGGCGCCCTCCGGAAAATCCCAAAAGAATACTTCGACGGTGTCACCCGGCGCCAACCCTACTGAGAACGGTTGCACGGAGCCCTGCGCATCAGGAGCCTGTGCAGCAGAAGCCTGTTGGCCCTGCACGCCCGGAAGGAGAGTCAAGAGAGCTATTGCTACAAGAAGCTTATGTTGAGTCACAACACCTCATGTGGGATGCATGTAACGTTACCGGGCGAGCAGGGTAAGCAGATCATACCAGTAAATCCGCTCTCGCCGGGCCCGCACTTCTAGTCCGACCAAGGCATACAGTTATACCTAATTCTACCATTGGTGCCGCCTCCTTTCATCGTGACAATGCTCAGC
>JBEKDE010000079.1:0-25222 GCA_050014515.1 Occallatibacter sp. | reverse complement strand
AAGTGCAGCAAGCCGACGCGCATCGTCAAGCGCGTGAAGGACCGCGAACGCGGCATTCCCGGCGGAGTGTATATCTCGTGCTCCGCGTGTGACTTCTACGAGAAACTTTAAGTTTCAATTCAATTCAAAAGGTTCAGAAAATGCCCGGCGCGTGTCGGGCATTTTCTTTTCGCGATGCCACGGGACCCCTGCATTGTTGGGCTTGAATCTCTTGGGGGGAATTCAGCCTCCGCACTATAGCGAAACCAGAGTAGCTGTACCCAGGAAGCACGATGCCAAGTGGCTTTTTCCTCAAGAAAAAGCCGCCTCGCGCACTCTCGGCAAGGGCACATTTACTCTGGTTTCGATCTAAAGTGCCTCAGACATTTCCTTGAGGATGGCCTCCGCGGCCTCGGCAGGATTGCGCGCCTGGGTGATGGGGCGGCCGACCACTAAGAAGGTGGCGCCGCTTCGCAGCGCAACAGCTGGCGTGGCGATGCGGCTCTGGTCGCCGATTGCGGCTCCCGCGGGGCGGATGCCTGGGACCACGAGAACGCCTTCGGGGCCGGCGAGGGCGCGCAGGGTCGCAACCTCTTCGGCGGAGCATACGAATCCGCGAATTCCGACGGCCATGCTCATCCGGGCTAGAAGTTCGACCTGTTCGGCCGGCGAGCGTTCGAATCCGACGGCGCTCACCTGGGGCTGATCCATGCTGGTGAGCATGGTTACGGCGAGCAATTCGGGCGGGTTGGCCAGGCCATCCAGCGCGGAGCGGGCTGCGGCAAGCATGGCCGGACCTCCGCCGGCGTGAACATTGAGCATGTGCACGCCCAGTCCGGCTGCGGAGCGAACGGCTCCCGCGACGGTGTTGGGAATGTCGTGGAATTTCAAGTCGAGAAAGACCTGGTGACCGCTCTTCAGGATCGGTTCGATCACCGAGGGCCCGGCAGCGGTGAAAAGCTCAAGTCCGACTTTGAACCATATACAGGCGCTATCCAGCCGCTTGACAAGTTTGGCAGCGGAGGCCGCATTGGGCACGTCGAGGGCTACGATGAGCCGCCCGCGCGCCTCTTCCAGGGGGTCGGCCACAGGAACTGCGTGCGTTCGCGCGGAGGCGAATGTCGGGTTCAGACGCTCTGGGATGGGCATACTTCAATCCTAAGCCAGTTTTCAATTTTCTTGTGGTGAAAACATGGCCAACGAGCTGCGGTATCCCACCCCGAAAGGTGATTCCAGGAACGCGTTTCAATCATTCACAGGCGCAGCGATACCCCAAAGGGCTCCCGGGTGGGTGCCCAAGTCTTTACGCCTGGGCCGCGATGCGCTCGGGACCGGAGGCGGCGCTGATGTTGGCCTGATCCTTGGCCGGGAGAAAGCGGCAGAGGTACTCAATCGGGTCCTCGGCGGCGGCCATCTGGCGCAGGTGGTATTTCCATACATCGGGCTTGATGGTGCGGCGGGTGAAGGGCCTGCGCGTAACGTAGACCACCTCGCCCGTAGAGGTGACCCTGGGGTAGGTGATTGTGGGCACAGAAAAACTCATTTTTGCGCCGGAGCGCCAGTAGCAGCTGGCGAATTCATGGGAGAAAACCAAGGCATAGTAACGGCCTTCGGTCGCCAGCACGAGCAATGCCTGCTCGGCCCCGGGCCAGATGGGTTGGACATGGGACTGGAACCAGCGCCGGAACTCGAAGCCGTTAAACTGAGCCTGATTCAACAGAAGTCGCAACATCTCTTGCCGATTCATTGCACCGATCCTTTTCATTCAACTTAGCTTTCATGGTTGAGCAACCCGGAAGCGGGTCGCGGGGAACGAATGCCGGGGAAGGAGCATTTCAAGACGCCTTCTGATGAGGTTTAACGTCAAATACGCCCTGATTTCCTTTTAGCAACCTGCGAGACGCAGGAAGCCTCTCACAGAAGAAGGCGGTTTTTAAGGTGAAAACCCCTCACAGACTAGGGTGGAATATCTCACTAGGTGAGAAGACCGGGTCTTGCCGAGGTTGAATTGGCTTTGGGGCGTGGCCAGGTAAGACAATGGAAAGTGAGGACGAGAAGAAGCCGGATGCGCAGATTGGTCTTGGGGGTGGCGTTGTGGGCAGCGGTAAGTGTGGGTTGGGCGTCGGACGTGCATACCAACCCGCTCAACCGGGACCCGCTGGTTCAAGAGGCCTTTGAACACTTCTACAACCTGGACTATGCGGGAGCGGTGGAGCGGTTTGAGCGCTTTCACGCGGCTCACCCCGGCGACCCGCAAGGGACGGCGCTGTTGCTGGACGCGGTGGCTTTCCAGGAGCTCTACCGGCTGGACCTGCTGGACACGACCTTCTATGCGAACGACGGATTTCTAAGCGGCAGGCATGCCACGGTGGAAGACCCGAAGACCCGGGACCGGATCATGGCGCTCACCGATGAGACGGTGCACGAGGCGGATTGGCGTCTGAGCAAAAACCCCAATGACGTGGACGCGCTCTATGCGCGAGGCTGGGCGAGGGCGCTGAAATGCACCTATGTGGCGATGGTCGAGCGGGGCTTTGGCAGCGGGTTTCACCTGGCGACCCAGGCCAAGGATGACGATGCGCGTGTGCTCCAGCTTGATCCGGACTACGTTGACGCGAAACTGGTGGTGGGGGTTTACGAATACGTTGTGGGAGCGCTGCCGCTGCCCTTCAAGTTTCTCATTGGCTTTGCCGGCATTACGGGTTCAAAGAAGCAGGGCCTGGCGATGCTGGCCGACGATGGCAATCGGGGAATCGTGACCAACGTAGAGGCACGGACGACGATGGCGCTCTTCCTGCGCCGTGAAGGACGCTACAAGGAGGCAATCCAGGTGGTGCAAGGGCTCAGGAAAGAGTATCCGCGCAACTACCTGTTTGCCCTGGAAGATGCCAATCTCCGCAAAGATGACGGCGAAGGGATGGTCGCCGTGGATGCTTATCGTGCGACCATTGCTGCCAATGCAAAACCGGGGTACTACTTCTCTGCGCGCATGGAGCTTGCGTATTTTGGCTTGGGCGACGCGCTGCGCGGACAAAGGCATTATGCCGAGGCGGCGCAGTCGTATGAGCAGGCAGCGGGAACGCCGAATGTGGGGTTGGAACTCAAGATAAGGTCACTGCTGGAGGCGGGCCAATGCCGCGACTTGAATGGCGAGCGGCAACTTGCGGTGCAGGACTATCAGGAGGCCATCGACGCTGGGCCGCAAACCTCTCGGGCCGATACGGCGAGGAAATACCTGCGCTCGCCCTACCACGGAAATTGACGCTGGGAAATTGAGGAGCTGGATACGTGTCTGCGGAGGCGGCCGATGGAACCGGCGGGGCGTTTGCCGCGTATGACATGATGGATAGGGATTTCTGCTGGAGGAACCCATTATGGCCGTCTTTTGTCATCGATGCGGAACTGGATTACCCACGAGTGCGCGATTCTGTTCGAGTTGCGGCCAGGTGATTCCCGTGGCTGCGACCTTTCCTGGTCAGCCGCTGGTGAGGCCGCGCGCAGGACGGATGATTGCCGGGGTCTGCCTTGCGCTGGCAAGGGCCAATGGATGGGATGTGGCTGCTGTGCGCGTGGTTACCGTGATCGCGTTCTTCTTCTCCGGCGGCATTGTTTCTGTAGCGTACCTGGCCGGTTGGATCGGGATTCCGGAAGAGCCGCTGGTTCTGCCGGGAGTCTATCCTGCGCCGCCGGGAACCTATCCACCCTCTACGGGAGCGTATCCTCCTTCTATATGAAGGGCACTTACGAATCGAATGGGGCACGCTTAAGTTTTCGGGACACGGGTAAGGGCCAGGTGGTGGTCTTTTTGCATCCGACCCCGCTCGATCGCGAATATTGGCGTCCGCTTGCCGAGGCATTGGCAGGAGTGCGAGCCATCATTCCCGATCTGCGCGGCCATGGCGAGTCGGAATTGGGTCCGCTCGAAGTGCTGCCGGTGGGCGGATTTGCGTTGGTTCCGGATGCACCTGTACTGAGCATGAGGCAATTGGCTGCCGATGTGCTGGTTCTGCTGGATCACCTGAAGATTGAAGAGGCCGTTTTTGCCGGATGCTCCATCGGCGGCTACGTTCTGCTGGAGCTTTGGCGGCAGGCTCCGGAGCGCATGACGGGGCTGGCGTTTGTCTGCTCGAAACCGCAGGCGGATGCAGAGGCAAATCTCAGAAAACGTGCGGAGAACATTGCGAATTTACGCGCCAACGGAACCGGCCCGTTGTTTGATGGGATGGCCGCGAGCCTGGTTGGGAAAAGTGCGCAGGAGCGGCGGCCAGAGATTGTGAAGGAAGTGCGGGCGCGCATGACAGTATCGGCGATGGGAGCGGTGGCAGTGCAGGCCGGTCTGGCCGCGCGGCCGGATTCGCTGCCTACAGTCGCGACAATCACTGCGCCGGTGCTGGCGATTGCCGGTGGCGAGGATCCGACGACCAGCCCAGCGGATATGGAAGCCTTCCATGATGCACCGGGTGGATGCGAATTTCATCTGCTGCCGGATGCGGGGCATTTTGCGGTGTATGAGCAGCCCGAAAAGGTGGCTGCGCTGTTGGCGGAGTGGCTACGGCAGCCGGAAGCATGACAGCGCTCCACGTTACGTGATGTACTCGTGCCGGGGTGCAGCAATGGAAGATTTTCTTCATCGAGATCGAAGCCGCAGAAGTTTTCTGGCTGCCGCGCCGTTTGCGGCTGCCGCAGGAATTGCATGGACCAGCGGGCCGGCGTTTGGCGAAGGCAGTCTCGCACAGGAAACATCTCCGCCACCCGGCGTGACCTTTCAACTTTTCACTGCGGAGACCATGGCACAAGATGCCAGGGCACTGGATGCGAATCCCGGGAACAACAACCTGGTGAGCGAAGCAAATTTCACGGCGGTTCTGACCGTGGAGAAGGCGAAGAGCGCCAAAGAGTTTGAGTGGCATGAAGGCCGAGATCACGTATTGCAGATCATCGAAGGGACGACGGTAGTCGAGGTTGGCGGCATACCGAGGGACGGGCGAAATATCAAGCCGGGCGAGTGGCTTGCCCCGGCGTCAGAGGGGGCGGCGGCGATTTCGCTCAAGAAAGGCGACATGCTGGTGATTCCGCGGGGAACACCGCATCGGCGAACCACCGCAGGCAGCGTGACGATTCTTCTGATTTCACCGATGGGATCCGCGAAGCCGTAGCAGCTTGATGTTTACTCGGAGCTTGGCAGTTCGAGCGCAGGGTGATAGCGCGAGCAGGTGGACATAAGCTCTTCTATGGCCGCAACGGTCCCGATGCCGCCACGTGCGCCGGCTGCGGTGCAATTGAGCGCCGCGGCGGCACAGGCGAAATCGAGCTGGCGGTTGAGCGGCCAGTCCTGCATCAAGCCATAGATAAATCCGGCGTGGAAGATGTCGCCGGCGCCGGTGGTATCCACCACGGGCACGCACCATGCGGGGCTGTGATGGAAGCGCTTGCCGTCCCAGGCCAGAACACCATCCTCACCCAGCGTAGCGGCAGCAAGCTTCGAGCCGTAGCGGGCCTGCATGAGGCGTAGCGCGCGTTCCAGGCTGCTGTCCATGCTCGGCTCGTTCATCACGCGCATGGGGAAGTCGCGGCTGACGATTGGGTAGTCAATGTTTTCAAGCAGCGCATCGATGCCGGGATAGGGCTCGTCAAGATCGGCGATGACCGGGATGCCCGCTTCGTGAGCCCACTGCGCGGCTAGAGTTGCGGCGGTGGTGTCGTAGCCATCCACATGCAGCGCGCGGGCGTTGATGATCCAATCGCGCTGTAGGTCTTCGGGGTGAAGGATCAGGCGATCGTCGCGACGGCACAGGACGGTGCGCTCGCCTCCAGCGTCCACCAGGATAAGCGACTGCGGGCTGAGCGCGCCCGCAACGATGATGAGCTGCGATTCAACGCCAGCACGAGCGAAGGCTTCGCGATGCAGGCGGGCTGCGTCATCGTCGCCGAGCTTGCCGACGTAGCGGGTGCGCAGGCCCCAGGTTTGGCAGGCGACGACGGTGGTGGCTACCTGGCCGCCGGGCATGATGGATGCGCCGCGGTATTCGGTCTTGGAGCCGCGGGCGGGATAGCTTTGAAGAGGGATGAGCGTATCCGTGGCGTTGAGGCCGACGCCCACCAGGTCAACTTTTTCGGATACGGACATCTAAATATCTTAAAACGGCGGGTCGAGGGGGAGTCGGCCGAACTGACGGTCTATTGTTTTGGTGCCTTTAAGTTCGCGCTTTCCCAGATCCCAAAGGCTGGGCCCTTCGACAAGCTCAGGGCGGACTCCCGGTCCTCTCGATTACCCCGCTGCGCCTCGTTTCCTCTCCTCAGCGCGCAGATACGCGGCGACTTCGGTTCGGCCTTCATGCTCTGCCCACTCGGCTGGAGTGGCTTGCCACAGGACGTCTTTCTGGTTAAGCTTTGCGCCACGCTCGACAAACAGGCGGACGACTTCGAGATGCCCATAGCCCGCTGCCTGGTGCAAAGGAGTGCCGTGCGAGTGTCCGCCGAGAGGGTTATAACGGTCAGGATCTGCACCAGCATCCAGGAGTAAGCGGACAATTTCATGCCGCCCAAGATTCGCTGCCTGGCTGAGCGCCACCTGCCGCTTGCGACTGTCCGCGGACGGCAGCAAGCGACGGACATCTTCAATGCCGCCAAGCGTCGCCGCGATGGGCAGAGTAATTCGTCCTCCACGGCGAATCAATGCGCCAAGCGCCTCAAACGTGCCGTGAAGAGCTGCCGGTTCCATCGCACTGTCCGGGTCGGCACCGTGATCGCAGAGGAGATCGATCAAGGGAACTTGTTGCCGGCATTGCTGCGGTACGCTGCCGGTTGCCACAAGTGCCAGCGTGATTTCACGCTCTGCCACGGTGGGGCCGGCATCAAGAATCGCTTGGGTGATTTCCACGATGTTTTGGGGCATTGTGCCATGGCGGATCGGGTTTTCAGCGACAAACTGGAGCAGGGTCGGGTTCTCGAAGTAGTTCCGGCCTGGGAATGAAATGTGCCGATGAACGAGGTTGGGATGCTGTTTCAGCCAGGCGCGCAGTCCCTGCGCGTCTCCTTTGTCAATCAGGTCGACGGCGCGGCGAAAGACGACGTCTTCGATGCGCTCGTGGTGGGGCAGGTCGAGACGGTCGGTGAGCGTTGGTCTTTCAATGTGACGTTTCAGGCGCGGCCAGCTGAGAAAGCCGCTTTGGCGCGCGATGGTGAGCTGCGCATCGCTGAGGGAAAGCTTTGCGCCGAAGATCTCGGCGTCAGTGGCTTCGCGGAAGCGCGGATGAAATTCACGGATGCGTTGCGCAGTGTCAGGCGTGCGCGCGGCATGATCGCGCAGCAAGTCTTTCGCCTGGTGTTTGAGATGGTCGAGATTCGGGTTTGGTGGGAGCTGTCTTACTGGCATGACGAACTTCCTTTCGCGCGCCCGATGTCCGCAGGTGTGGGCAGAAAGTCAGTTCGAAAAAATGAATTGTCACTGCAGGTGGACTTCTGTCCTTTCCGCGAACCGGATGCGCCCTTGACGCAAAACTAGACTATCACCACCTGCGGTGGGCAGATGCTCGCAGGAGGCTCGCACTGAGTGCATACTTCCCATCGTTGCGATAGAAGAGTCGCAACCATGGAGCACCGGCCTTCAATGGTCGGGGGAAACACTCATGGGTCTAGTTTCATCCATCGATCAGGAGAAGCGCGTTGCTTTCCAAAGGCCCCAGCCGGCGGCAAGCGCGGAGGCGGCGAGGAGCGCGGCGAGAACCCAGAGCCAGGTGAAGTTCATGCTGAGCGCAGGTACTCTTGCGTTGAAGCCGAGATAGATGAAGACGCCTGCGGCGAGGGTGAGGATGGCGTAGTCCCACCAGCGGCGCCTGTCGGTGGATTCAGTAGCGTCCGAGCGATTGACCCCTTGCGTGCCCCTGTAGATTGCGACGACGCGATCGTAGTTGAGGCCGTAGCGGCAGCATTCACGGAGCAACGCCATGTTGATTGTGGTTTGTTCTCGCTCGGTGGCGATTGCAGTGCTCACTGCAATGGCTCCGGCGATCATCACCAGCGATCCGCCGATGACGAGAAGCTTATGCAACCAGTCCGAGTGGGCCAGTTCGCTGAAAACCAGCGCGCCCCACGCGAGCCCCCAGAGCTGGTTGGTGTTGGAGAGCGGGATGGCGCGGCCGATGCCGAGATACTTGGTTGCGAACTGCTGAAAGAGGTCGCCGATGACCCAGGCAAAACCGCCGAGAAAGAGCCAGAAGAGTAGATGCTTCGTCTCGGGTGAATGGAAGATGGCGGCGTGAGTTCCACCGTCGAATGCGAGAACCAGCGCGAAGACTGTTGCGAGTTCTCCAACGGTGAAGACGGTGACGAAGGAGAGCGGGTTCATTCCGCTGATGTAAGCCTTGCGGTAGGGAACATACATGGTGCCCCACAGCAGGCTGGCGCCGGCAGCGGCGAAGATGCCTCTGAGTGCATGAGCGGCATGCGGTCCGCTGCCCTGGCCCCCTCCGTGCATGGTGCTGAAGCCGAGCATGACCGCCGCGATCACAATGGCCAGCGCGCCGAGAAGCACCTTGGCGATGTTGCGGCTGCTGGCGCCCTTCAATTCGCCAAACAGAAGAAGGCCCCACAGAATGCCGACCAGGGAATTGGTGTTCCACAAGGGAAAGGCGATGGTTAGGCCCACATCGCGAATGGCAAAGACGGTGAGCGTGTTGGCGACGGCCCACAGCATGCCGGCGAGGATGGCGGTGACGATGAGGTGCTTGTTGTGCGCGAGGTCGGCGAAGACGTAGCGTGTGCCTTTGAGAAGCGTGGGGACGGTCCAGCGAGCGGTGAAGACGCCGGCGACCATGCAGAGCGAGATGGCGTAAGGCGACAGGCCGGAGTTGACCAATTTGGTGGGCGCTTCCGCCGCACCCAGCCAGACGCCGGCAGCCAGCGCGCATGCCACGCCGATGCCGTGCGTGGATGCGAAGCTTGCGCTGGATTTCATCGGTGCGCTCATCGTGCGTTTCCTTGGGTGCCTGATTAGTGCAGCGTGATGAGCAGCGCGAGACCGATGCAAAGTACGATCAGCGGGACCAGGAAGTGGCTGTCAGTGAGAACGGCTTTGGTCTTGTCTGAGAATGTCATTAGCGTTCGGTCGATTTTCGCACAGACGGCTCGTGGTCTGCGATGCCTGGGCCGCCGGCAAAATGCTGTAGGCTCAAGAGAGCGTTCTCGCTCTGGAAACCCCTCTTGACCCCATCGAAGATTTCATCCTCGCGTCCGTTTCAATATCCGCAGGCCGGCGCTCCGCTCTCATGCGGCAAAGTCTCCCTCGATGCACTCGCAAAGCGCTTTGGCACGCCGCTCTATGTCTACTCGGCCGATCAGATTGTGGAGCGCCTCGATCTCTTTCAGCAGGCGCTGAAGCATCGCGATCACCTGGTCTGCTACGCGGTAAAGGCCAACTCGGCGCTGGCGATTCTCAAGCTGCTCGCGGATCGGGGAGCCGGCTTCGACATCGTTTCCGGCGGGGAACTGGAGCGTGTGGTTGCAGCCGCGCCCGAAGCGGTAAGCCGCGTGGTTTTTTCGGGGGTGGGCAAGACGGCGGCGGAGATTGATCTGGCGCTCAAGGCCGGCATTCTTGAGTTCAACGTAGAGAGCGAGGCTGAACTCGCCTTACTGGCCAGGCGTGCCGCGAAATTGAAGACCAAGGCTCGGTTTGCCCTGCGCGTGAACCCGGACGTGTTCGCCGATACGCACCCCTACATCTCGACTGGCCTGCGCGAGCACAAGTTTGGCATCGATATCCGCCAGGCGCTGAGGATTTACAAGAGCGTTGCGGGCCATCGCTGGCTTGAGGCGCACGGAGTGAGCGTGCACATCGGGTCGCAGATCCGCTCGGCGGTGCCGTTCGGCGCGGCCATGGTGCGCGTGAACCTGTTGGTGGGCGAGTTGCGGCGTGAAGGGATCGTGCTCAAGTCGATTGACGCCGGCGGAGGCCTGGGGATCGACTATCACGGCGGCAGCTTTGACGCGGCGGCCAAGGTGAAGGAATACGCCGCGGCGATTGGCGAGGCGCTGGCCGGGTTCGATGGCCGGCTGATGCTGGAGCCGGGGCGGTTTCTGGTGGCCCAGGCCGGCGCGCTGGTGGCGCGCGTGCTGCAGGTGAAGAAGAACGGAAAGAAGACATTCGTGATCACCGACGCGGCAATGAACGACCTGATCCGGCCTGCGCTCTACCAGGCGCATCATGAGATTGTGCCGGTGCGGCGTTGTGCGGGAAGAACTAAAACGGTGGATGTGGTGGGGCCCGTGTGCGAGACGGGAGACTTCTTTGCGCGCGACCGCAAGGTCGCTCCAGTTGAGCCGGGCGACTTGGTGGCGCTGCTGGATGCGGGCGCCTATGGGATGGCGCAAAGCTCCAACTACAACACGCGCCCGCGCGCGGCCGAGGTGCTGGTGAAGGGCACAAAGGCACGGCTGATCCGGCGGCGGGAGACTGTGGCCGATCTGCTTGCGCCGGAGTTGGACCTTAAAGGCGAGTAGCCTGCATCACCGTGATGTGTGAGACTCGCGCAACCTTCGGGCCGTCCTGATAATGTACTCCCGGAGGATTTTTGAGATGCAGGTAGGGATGAAACTGGCGTGTGCTCTTGCGTTTTCAGGGGCGATTTTGGGAATGTCTGCAGGCGCGCATGCGGATTCGCTGACGGTAAAGACCGAACAAGGCAAAGTTCACGGCAAAACGATCAGTGACGGCAAGGTGAAGGCGTTCCTGGGACTGCCTTACGCTGCGCCGCCGGTGGGCAATCTGCGCTGGAAGGCGCCCGAGGCACCCGCGAAGTGGAAGGGCGAGCGGGACGCGACAAAGTTTGGCGCGCACTGCGCCCAGGGCCGCGTTTTTGACGACATGGTTTTTCAGGACAGCGGGCCGAGTGAAGATTGCCTTTTCCTGAATGTCTACGCGCCGGCCGATGCGATGGATGAGAGCAATTACCCGGTGATGTTCTGGATTCACGGCGGCGGCTATTCCGGCGGCGCCAGCTCTGAGCCTCGGCATAATGGCGATTTTTTGCCGCTCAAGGGCGTGGTGCTGGTGACCATCAACTACCGCCTGGGGGTCTTCGGATTCCTGGCCACGAGCGATCTGGCCAAAGAAGGCAATGGGACGGCAGGGAACTACGGCCTGCTGGACATGGTGGCCGCGCTCCAATGGGTGCGGGACAACATCAGGAAATTTGGCGGCAATCCGGACAACGTCACCATCTTCGGCGAGAGCGCGGGCTCTTTCGCGGTAAGCACGCTGATGGCTTCGCCCATGGCGAAAGGGTTGTTTACCAAGGCGATTGGTGAAAGCGGCGGTGCCTTCAGCGACGTGCTGACGCTTGACCCTCTGGATGTGCGCGAGAAGAAGGATGATGAATGGATCGCATCGCTCGGGGTCAAGTCGCTGGCAGAGCTGCGCGCACTGCCGACGGACAAGGTTCTGGAATCGGTCAAATCGAAAAGGGGCGGGTTTTCCACGACGATTGACGGCAGGCTGCTGACTGAGTCAGTGCCGGCGACCTACGCGGCCGGTAAACAGGCGCATGTGCCGCTGCTGGCCGGTTGGAATCGCGATGAAGGCAGCTGGCTGGGCAATGGCATGACGGCCGAGAAGTGGAAGGGAATGGCAGCCACACTGTTCAAGGACCGGGCCGACCAATTCTTAAAGCTCTATCCCGGCGACACCGACGAGCAGGCCGTCGAATCAGCGGGTGCGTACGGCGGCGATGCGTTCATCGCTTTCAGTACATGGAAGTGGCTGGAAGCGGCGCGCAAGACGGGCGACTCGCCGGTTTATCGCTACCACTTTGAGCTGAGGGCACTCCCCAGCAAATACCATCCTGGAACGTTTGCATTCCACTCGGATGACATCGAGTACGTGTTTGGCACACTGGATACGCGGCCTGGCGAGACCGTTCGCTCGGAAGATCGCAAGCTGAGCGACGAGATGATGAGCTACTGGACCAACTTTGCCAAGACCGGCGATCCGAATGGACCAGGATTGCCGAATTGGCCGAAGTACGGCAAAGACGATGAGCTGATTCACCTGGACAGCACGATCACCTCGGGTCCGGACACGCTACGGCCACGGTACGAGTTCCTGCTGGAGGGAATGCCGCCGTTTCACATGTAAGTGCTTGCGGGCCACCTACGGCGCGGCAGAGCGGCGCGGGAGCCTCGCAGGAGGCTGGTCGCTTCCCACTCCAGGCAAAAACATGGACGACGAGCCTCGAGCACCCAGCGTCGATAACGTACGAAGGGCCACCTCACGGTGGCCCTTCTTGCTGGGACTGGAGCTCGAGAACGATTCGGGAATGGAAGACTACAGCAAATCCTGAGATGCTCTAACCCGAAACCAAAAAACTGAAGTTGACGCGACCATCAGGGAGAGGCAAGCTTGCACAACGCCCCCCAAGACACACCTTCTCAGGATTTGCTCTAGCGGCTCACGCCTGCTGCGGCGGCGAAGGCAGACTGTTGCGCCGCAGGTGTGGTCCCTGGCGCAAGCGGAGCGGCGAAGGAAGAGTCCTTGGCGTTGATGGCGGTGGAGTAGTCGGGGCCGAGGCCGAGCTTCATCAGGGCGCGGGAATCGGGCATGAGCTTGGTCTGCCAGCCTTGATCGGCCTGGAATTTCTGCATGGCTGCCTCGGTGGTCGCATCCCACTTGCCGTTGGCATCCGTGGAGAGGTAGTGCTCACGGATCAGAGCTTCCTGAATCTGGGTTACACGGGCCGGGTCAATTGCCTGCTGTCCGTGTAGGCGATGGGACTTTGAAATCAATGCTTTGTGAGCGCCATGCCCATGGCTGCTCCTTGCGTGGTGAGTGCGCGTGGCAAACGCGGGTAATGCGGTCAGTGCAGCAGATAGTAAGAATGCCAGGCTTGCTCTAAATGAAAGCACGCTGGATCACCTCATAAAAAAGCCAAATTGAGCTGGTCTTTCCTTTGCAGTCTAGTGGAATTTACAGCATTGCAACAGGAAAAAAATGGAGCCGCAGTGACAATCGTCACCTATTTGGGAATTGCGCCGGCCGCGGAAATTCCAGTTTCCGCGGGTCGGCGCATTCCGTTGTTATTGCAGCGTTCCGCCGATGTAGTTGATTCCATTATCGGGTTGGCGCGGGTCGACCACTTCAAACACCACGTCGTCGCCCATCTTGAGCTTGCTGACGATGGCGTCGTACTGAGCCTTGGTTCCGGTCGGCTGCTTGTTGATACGAACGATGACCAGTCCGGGCGCGAGTCCTTGCAGGTCAGCGAAGGAGCCGGTGCGCACCGACTGAATCACCACGCCGGACATGTGCAGCTTGGTGGCGGTGGAGGGTGAGATTTCTCGAACCATCATTCCCAGCTTGGCTTCCCCTGCGTCGCCCTGATCGTCAGGACCCGCTTCTGCCTGCTGGTTGCCCTGGTCGGCAAATACCTTGTCCAGGTCGCCGATGGTGGCCGTGGTATCGCCTGGTTTGCCGTCGCGGATGTAGCCAAGGCGGATGGTTGATCCGGGCCGTCGCGTGGTGATTTCGTTGACCAGGTCGTCGCCATCCTTGATGGTGCGGCCGTCAACGGTGGTGATGATATCACCCACTTTGAGGCCGGCCTTCTCAGCAGGGCCGCCGGGCTGAATCTGCTGCACCAGCACGCCGTTCTTGAATCCGTAAACGCGGTTGACCGCGCCGGAAAGACCCTGGTTGAAGCGAATTCCAATTGACCCGCGGGTGACCTTATGGCTGGAACTGATCAGGTCGTTGTAAACCGAGACGACGACATTCGATGGCATGGCGAAGCCGATGCCCTGGTAGCCGCCGGACTCGGTGATGATGGCCGTATTGACGCCGATCACCTCGCCATTCATGTTGAGCAGCGGTCCGCCGGAGTTGCCTGGATTGATGGCTGCGTCGGTCTGGATGAAGTGCTGGAATTGGCCGCTTGCGCCTTTCTCCACGGTGCGATTCTTTGCGGAGATGATGCCGGCGGTCACGGTCTGCGAGTAGCTGAAGGGGCTGCCGATGGCTTCAACCCAGTCGCCCACCTCCGCGGCGTCGGAGTTGCCCATGGTCACGATGGGCAGCGGTGTATTGGTGTCAATCTTGATCACGGCGAGATCCGTGGCCTTATCGAAACCGATGACATGCGCGGGACGGCCAAGGTCCTCGGTGTCGGGGTCTGTCGATAGCTTGACGTAGATCTTGTCGGCCTTCTCAATGACGTGATTATTGGTGATGATGTAGCCCTTGGGGTCGACGATGAAACCGGAGCCGAGCGATTCGCGAACCTGGCCGTCGTCGCCTTCCTGGTCAGGGGCCTGGCCGCCGAAGAAGCGGTTGAAGAAATCCTGGAAGTTGCCCTGTCCCTGGCCTTGACCCTGGCCCTGCTGCGGATCGTCGGGCTGGTCTTCGTCATCGGGATTCTGAGGGGTGGGCTGGACGCGGCCGTGGGGAATGCGGCGCCCCTTATTCTCAGACTGCTTGGGGAGGGTCTGGGTATTAATGTTCACCACCGCAGGGCCGACCTGGCGCGCAATCTTCACAAAGTCGTTGGGGGGAACAGGCGAGTTGACCACCTTGAGCGGGGTGGCGTCGGAGCTGTTGACTTGCTTCTCTTGCCCGCGGACACCGTGTGCGGCGAATGAACCGGCCACGATGGCGGCCGACAGGGCGGCAAGCAAAACAAAAGCTGACGCGAGACGGCGCGAGCGAAGCCGTTCGAAGAGCGATTTCATAGGTTCAATGACCTCATCCGGTGGCCAGCCTTGCGGCGGGCTTGTTGACTGCACCAACTTCAAGTATAGCCAGTAGTGGCCACGGCCGCACGGAACTGAAACGGAGAGCGCATGGAGCAGGACGCCGCCGGATGCGGAGCCAAGGGATGCGCGCTCATTGTTTAGACGCAATTTGCAGCCAAAGAGTCGCCCCGGCCGGCGTGGTAACATCCCTCATGGATTTCACTCGCAAGCACTTAAACAAGCTGTCCGCGGCGGCATTGTGCGCTGCCTCCATGGTTTCCGTCAGCCTCGCTCAGAACTCGATTCCGCCGCCTCCAGCCACGATGATGGACAGGCTGAATGCGATGATTTCAGGTGGCAAAAGCGCGTGGACGCCGGACCAGTTGGCGACTATGGATAAGCTGCGCGACGCGGCAATGAAGGACACCTACGCACTGGACGAACTGAGCTATCTGACCTACAATATTGGCCCGCGCATCAGCGGATCTCCGCAGGCGGAAGCGGCGGTTCACCGCGTGGCGGGCGAGATGCGTGCGCTGGGCGCCGAGGTAACGCTGGAACCGGCGAAGGTGCCGCACTGGGTGCGCGGCGTGGAGACCGCTGAGGTGGTTTCCTGGGCCGGGCAGACACCTGGAACCACACAGAAGGTGGTGCTGACCGCGCTGGGGGGCAGCGTTGCGACCCCCGCCGAGGGAGTCACAGCGGAAGTGGTTGTGGTGGACGACTGGAAGCAGTTGGCGGCGCTTCCGCCGGGAGCGGCGAAGGGCAAGATTCTGCTGTTCAACCACCATTTTGACAAGGAGCTGGCAGCGGTGGGCAGCGGACTCAACGCGTATGGTGATGCCGTTGCCTATCGCGCCGGTGGACCAAGCGCGGGCGCGGCAGTGGGCGCGATCGCCGTGCTGGTGCGGTCAGCCGGCGGAGCGGATTACCGGCTGCCGCATACGGGCATGACGGAGTACCTGCCCGGCGTGCCAAAAGTGCCTGCGGCAGCGGTTTCGTCTGAGGATGCGGACCTGTTGAAAGTGCTTACCAGCGAGGGCCCGGTGAAGCTGCACCTGACGCTGACCCCGCAGACGCTGCCGGATGCAGATAGCTACAACGTGATTGCGGACTGGAAGGGAACTGAGCACCCGGAGCAAGTGGTGATTGTTTCAGGTCACCTGGATTCATGGGACCTGGGAACGGGCGCGATCGACGATGGCGCCGGCGTAGTGGTGTCGATGCAGGCGATTCACCTGCTGCAGAAACTGGGGATCCATCCCAGGCGCACGGTAAGGTTTGTGGCCTGGATGACCGAGGAGCAGGGATCGCAAGGGGCTGCTGCTTATGTGGCGGAACATGGCTCCGATGCGGCCAACCAAATTGGAGCCATTGAGTGCGACCTGGGTGCGGATCATCCGTCGGGGATTTACTACGCGGGTAAGCCGGCGCTCGGTGACTGGCTGCGGCCCGTGGGGCAGGTGCTCGATGCAATTGGCGCCGCGCAACTGGAGGCTGCACCGGGAACCGGCGAAGACATTGAAGGATTGACGGAGAAAGGCGTGCCAAGTTTTGCGCCCATCCAGGACAGCCGCTTCTACTTCAACTATCACCACACCGCCGCGGACACCTTTGACAAGGTAGATCCGAAGCTTCTGAATGAAAACGCAGCCGTGATGACCGTGCTGGCCTATGCGCTGGCGGACTCTGCGGAAACGGCGCCGAGATAAGGGACCAAGGGCGTAAGCCCTCCGAACCCCTAATCCCTGTTTTTCTCACGCTTCATGCGCGGTCGGCACGTGCGGTTGCGGGACCAGCTCGGTTAGCCCAATCGCGGCCAGGATCAGCAATGCGCCGAGTGCAGGCCGGAGCCCCAGGCGTTCACCCATGAATACAAAGGACGTGATCCAGGCGAAGACCGGCTCCAGCGTGAGCAAAAGAGCAGTGTGCGTGGGCGGCAGGACGGATTGCGCCCAGCTCTGGATGGAGAATGCCGCCGCAGTGGCGAGGACGGCGCTGATGCCTAGAGCAAGAGCCAGCCGCGGCGTCCAATGGATGTGAGGGTGTTCGATGAACGGCAGGCTGAACGCCATGAAGACTGCGCAGAACCCCACCTGCAAAATCGCCAGGGATTGAAAACCGATGCGCGGTGATATGCGGCTGAGGGCAATGCAGTGGAATGCAAATCCAAAGGCACAGCCGAGCGTGAGCAGGTCGCCCAGGTTGATGGACGAGAGATCCGGCAGCAGATTCGTCAGTACAAACGCCGAGTCGTGCGTTGCGGCAACGGGCGCGGTCAGCAACAGAATTCCCAGAAAAGCCAGCGCTGCGCCAAGGAAGACGTTCCAACCCGGACGGCGCGCGCCAGTCACGCGCAAGGCCGGGATAGCGGAGAACAGCGGCACAAGAACCACGACGAGTCCGGTGATGAAGGCGGACTTGGAAGGCGTGGTCAAGGCCAGCCCCGTGGTTTGGAACTGGTAGCCAATGGCGAGGCACAGGCCGACGACCGCGCCCAAAACGACATGAGCTCGGCGAATTGTGGAAAAGGATCGGTGGTAGACAACCGCCAGCACCGCGAAGGCCAGCGTCATGCGCACAAGATTGAAGGCCGCGGGCGTTGCGTCAGCGAGCGCGGACTTGATGACGACGAAGGTCGATCCCCAGATGGCGACCACGAAGAGCATCAGGAGATAGGCGCGGGTCTTCATCCGTTTGTGATTATTTCAGGTGCGACCTAAAGAGGGTCTGCACTCCCGTGCCCCAGCGCCTGCGGGGCGGAAGACGCTCGCAAGAGCTTTGTTGATTTCCACCCTCGCAGCGCAAAGATCCGTAAAGATGGGGTGCCCCGCGCCCGGTACCGGGCCGCCCGATTATTGAGCTGGTGTGGTGCCCGCGAAGGCTTCACGACCAGCGACATAGGTTTCCTGGACGTTGGCGAAGCGCAATGCCCGCGCGCCAACGGCATAGAGATCCATATCAACGAGGATGAAGTCGGCGTCATACCCGGGTGCCAGCTTGCCCTTCCGCTTCTCCGCGAATTCGGCGTAGGCAGAGCCTTGCGTGTAAGCGTAGAGCGCCTGGCCACGGGTGAGCTTGCTGGCGGGAAAATACTCCTTGGTTCCTGCCTCGTTCTCGCGAGTGACAGCTGCATAGATGCCCCTGAAAGGCGTGATGGGCTCAACCGGGTAGTCGGTGCCGAACGCCAGTGGAACGCCCGCGTCGAGAAATGCCTTCCACGCATAGGAGTAGGCGGCGCGCTTGGGACCGAGGCGGTCTTCGGCCCAGTTCATGTCGGTGAGCAGGTGGCTGGGCTGCATCGAGGCGATGACGCCGAGTTTCTTGAATCGAGGAATGTCGGCAGGGTCCACGACCTGTGCGTGCTCAATGCGGTTGCGGGCCGTTGTTGAGATGCCCGGCTGCGAGTACGCATCGAGCGCCATGGCTGCCGCCTTGTCACCAATGGCGTGAAAGCCGAGCTGAAAACCTGCCTTGGCCCGTTCGACAGCCATCTTGTTCAGCTGGTCCTGGGTGTACTGGGGCAGCCCGGTGTTTCCGGGATCGTCGGTAAAGGGCGCTTTCATTGCAGCCGTGCGGGAACCGAGCGAGCCGTCCATGAAGCCCTTGAGGAAGCCGGTGTGCAGCAGCGGATCGTTCAAGTCGTGGTGGGCGCGCATCTTGATCAGTTCGTCGAGCGGATCCTTAAAGGGCAGCCATTCGGTGATGCGGAGGTTGAGCTTGTCCTCCTTTTCCAGGTCTTCAAAGATGAGGAAGTCTTCCCAGTCGCTGAAGTCCTGCACGCTGGTCACGCCGTGGGCCAGAGCGTCGGCAATGGCCAGTTCGTCGCCGCGACGGCGCTCCTCGTGACTGGGCGGGGGAATGACTTTGTTGACCAGTTCCTGCGCCGATTCACGAAGGATGCCGGTTGGTTCGCCGTTTGCGTCTAGATCGATTGCCCCACCCTGTGGCGGGACGGTTTTGCCGGTAATGCCGGCGGCAGCCAGCGCAGCGGAGTTAGCAATCGAGATGTGGCCGTCGATGCGATCAAGAAAGGCCGGATGGTCGCCGGTGACCTTGTCCAGGTCCTGGCGGGTTGGCAGCACTTTTTGCGCCCACAGCGTGTGGTCCCAGTTGCCGCCGGTGAGCCAGTGGCCGGCAGGTGAGTTGGACGCAAACGTCTGGATTTTGGCGAGCATGTCCGCAAGGGATTTCACGCCGGTCAGGTCGACATTCAGCTTGGTGCTGCCGGCGCTGCCGAGATGCGTATGCGCATCATTGAAACCGGGAAAAACATAGATGCTGGTGCTGCCGGTATCCAGGTCGCGCAGGTGCGTGTTGGGGCCGGCCAGGCGGGAGATCTCCTCGGTTGTTCCGACGGCCAGGATCTTGCCTCCGCCAACGGCCATCGCCTGGACAATTTGCGGCTTGCCTTCGGCGAAGCCCTCGCCGGTGTAGATAACGCCATTGAAGAAGATCTCATCAGGCACGCCGGCGATGGGAGCGGCGGCGGGCTTGGGCTTTTTGGGCGCAACCTTATGGGTCGGAGTAGTCTGAGCCGGGGAGAGCGACGCAGCAGCCAGGGCCGCGGTGAGCAGGGCAAAATAGACGCGCATGGGCGCAGTCTATCACCACCAGCCGTCAGGCAGACCATTGCATGGAGCAGACGCTCGCTTCTCGCTCGCACTGGCTTGGTTGCACTTGCGCCAGGAAAAAAGCGCAAGCATGAGACCCCAAACCGCTGCCGAGATGAGAAAGATAGAGCTATTGCTCGGCGGCCCACTGGTTCATGGCTAATGTCAGCAGAAGCACGCGGCGCAGCCCCAGTTCGCGGTCTTTGGCGAAGTACCACTCGGCCTGCGTGTGCGCGCCGCCCCCATCGCCGCCGGCGCCTAACGAAAGCGCCGGAATGCCCAGTGAGAGCGGGATGTTTGCATCGGTGGACCCCAGTCGCAGATCGGTGCGCAGGCCGAGATGGCGGTCGACCGCGCGGAGCGTTTCAATCAGTGGCGAATCAGCGGGAAGTTGCGCCGCAGGGCGATCGCCGATTCGAGTGATGGTGAAGGAGAGCAGGCCGTGGCTGCGCAGGACGGGCGTTTTGACTTGCCCATTGCACTGCTCGACAGCGTCTTCGACGGCGCGATGCAGGGCTACTTCAAGGCGGACAAGCTGGTCAGCGCGAGTGGAACGGAAGTCGATGGAAGCCTGCGCAGTTTCCGGAATGGAATTGACGCTGGTGCCGCCATGGATGGTGCCGATGTTGAGCGTGGTCCGGGGATCTTCCGGCAGTTGGGTCTGGGCCAGAACGGCGAGTGCAGTTGCCAATGCCGAAATAGGGTTCGGCGTGCCCGCATCGGTAAAGCTGTGGCCGCCGGGACCGCTGACGGTTACCTGAAAGCGCCTGCTGCCAAGAGCCTGGGTTACCGCGGAGTCTGCGCCGGCCCCGTCGAGGACGATATGCGCAGCGATGCGGCCGGCGAGCGGGTTGTGTTTGTAGAGATGGCGCACGCCGCGCAGGTCGCCTTCACCCTCTTCGCCGACATTGCCGACAAAGACGAGAGGCGCGGGGAGTTGCGCTTTGGACTCGATGAGTGCGTGGGCAATAGCCATCATGCCCACCACTCCTGCTGCATTGTCGCAAGCGCCGGGAGCTTCAATCCGCGCAGCTCCATCGATTTGCGTCACGGTGGGATGAAGAGGTGTTTCAGCGGGAAAGACAGTGTCCAGGTGGGCCGATAGGACGACCACAGGGCCGGAGCTCTCGGCGGAAAGTTGCGGGGTGGGAAGGAAGCCGTAGACGTTGCCGATTTCGTCGGCGTAAACCTGGTCGAGGCCGGCCTCGGTGAAGCGTGCCAGGAGCCACTGGGTGCGTGCCTGTTCGCCGAAGGGCGGCGCAGGGATGGCGACCAGGTCGATCTGCCAGTCGAGGATGGTTTTGGGGTTGTTGTGAATCCAGGAAAAGGCGGCGTGTACGGGCCGTTGCGCGGCCAGAGCCGTTACCTGCGAGAAGGCCGACCTGCGCGGAGTCGTGGGCATGCGATCAATTCAAGGGTAGCAGGGAAGCCAGTGGACAGTGTGCAGGAGGCCATCGACGGCCCTTGAGGTACCAGCTATTTATCTGTGAGTCGGCGGAGGAGGAGGGATTGCAGATTGCGCCTTCCATCTGCGATAAGGTGGATGACTACCTGGTCGTGAACGATTTCGCAGATGACGCGATAGGGCTTGAAGTAGACCTGATGCAACTCCATCCCGATCTCCGGCGGAAGCTCTCGTGGACGTGAGCCGCGCTGAGGAAGTGCAGTGATGCTCTCCGCCGCAGCGAGCAGGCGGTCGAGTACATGACCTGCAGCGGCGGGCAAATCATACTCGGAGATCCAGGCAACGATTTCTTCAAGATCGCGCACTGCCGCCGTGGTAATCCGAACGGTGTAGTTCATCAATTCCTTACTGAGTACAGCTTGGCCCGACGGCGTGGCTAGGCGACGGCTTGGTTGTCCTCTTCTGAACGTTCATTCTTACCGAGACGTTGCGCGCGAAGGTCGGCAACCACCTCGGCCAGCGAGTGGGTTTGTTCAGAAGCTATTTGCTTCTCGCCGATGGCCAGAATTTTCAGCAATGCCATGGTCTCCTGCGACGATTCATAAGAATGCACGTCGACAAGTACCGCACGGGCCTCGCCATTTTGGGTGATGATGATGGGCTCGCGTTCTTCGGTGATGCGATCAAGGAGTTCGGCGGCGTGGGCTTTGACGTAGCTGATGGGCTTGATCTGTGTTGAGTAGCGCATTGGGCCTCCGAAGAATCTACAGATGTAATATAGTCCATATTTGGACTGAATTCAGTCCTTAATTGATTCTATTCCTCGTCTTCCGTGCCTCCATATTCAACAGAATGCAGAAACAGTCCCTGGGCCGGAGCGGTCGGTCCGGCGGCGGCGCGGGAACGAGCGTCGAGGATTTTCGGAATCTCATCCACCGCGAGACGGCCTCGGCCCACGTCAAGCATGGTTCCCACCAGGTTGCGGACCATGTGATGCAGGAATCCGCTGCCTCGGACGCGGTAGACGAGCAGACTGCCGGCCTCGGTCTCCTTTTGCTCCCAGGCAGAGGTAAAGACTGTACGAAAGGCGGTCTGCGAGAGGAGCGTTGCGGGAGGCTTTCCGTTCTGGTTAACTTCGTCGCGAAGATCTGCCGTTCGTGCAGCAAGATCGGGATCTGTGGCGGCAAAGCTGAGAAAGTCGTGCCGTCCCACAAAAACCGCGGCTGACCTTTGCAGCGCCTCGACGTCCATCGGCCAGGGACACGCGTGCACATAGCGGGCCAGAAAGGGCGGGCAGATCGATTCGCGGAAGACACGGTATTCGTAGGTCTTGGCCACGGCTGAGTGCCGCGCGTGGAAGGTACTTCGCACGGTTCTCGACTCCAGGATGCGTATGGAAGGGGGAAGCGTCCGATTGAGTGCGCGGAGCAGGTTGTCAGGCGGAATATTGGCCTGAAGTTCAAAGCTGGCCACTTGGCCCAGAGCGTGAACGCCGGCGTCTGTGCGACCCGAGCCCTGCGGCAGAGGCGATTCGCCAGTAACGCGACCGAGTGCGGCCTGCAACTCTCCCTGGACGGTTGGTTCGCCGGGCTGAATCTGCCAGCCGCTGAAGTCAGTGCCGTCGTAGGCGAGGGTCAGCTTCCAGGTCTTCAGGCGGGGAACGGGTTGATCGAGATCAGTCACAGGTATCTGCTTTGATAACAGGTTAATCGAGAGGGGTGGGCGCGGATGCAGCAAGCGCAGGTGAGATATACTCAGCTATCTGCGCATTCCAGCACGTTTCGCGCCGCAACGGCCTGAAATTGAGGAATCGGGAACGAATCGCGGGCCGCTCGCGTATTGACCGATAGGCGAACGGCTGTACCCTCGGGCTGTGCGCGAGAGCCGGGCACGAATGCCAGGCGAGGGAATCAAAAATTGCGTCCGGAGAGGTTCTCCAGACGTCTTGAAGAATGGCACCCCACATGCCTCAGCTATCCGTGGAGAGGAAACATGCAATCGTACGGTACACGTGTGTTTGAGCAGAAGGATGAGGCCGCGCAGAAGGTTCGCGGTGGGGCCGGCCGGGGGCAGTCAGGGATGCGTCTGCGCGCAGTAGCGCTGGCGGTACTGACGCTTGCGGCGGGAGTGCCTACGGGATATTCACAGCAGACGGTCACTGGTGCAGGATCGAACCGGCCCGACAAAGCGGCCTCCGACCTACCCGCGGCGCCTGTTCCTGTGGCGACGCAGCCATACAACCTGCGGCCTTCCAAACGCGACTTTTCCAAGCCGGCAGCGGGCCTGCTCGGCAATCCGATCAATGTCTACCGGCCAACGTCGATTGCCAAGGCAAACTTCGCGAATTCAGTACGTCTTGCAGACCTGGTGAAGGACGGCAAGATTTACCTGAGCCTCTCAGACGCGCTGGCGCTGGCGCTGGAAAACAACTACGACATCGCCATTGCGCGCTACAACCTGGACATTGCGGACACCGATATTCTGCGCACCAAGGCGGGCCAGGCGCCGCTGGGCGTCGCGACGGGCGTGGTGGCCAATACGTTGAATGGCGCAGCGTCTACGTCGGCATCGGTTTCAGGCGGCGGTCCCGGCGGAACATCCGGTGGCTCCGGTGGCGCGAGTGCCGGTGCGGGCGGCATTACGTTCAGCACATCAGGCGCCGGACCGAACCCGCAAAGTTACCTCGATCCAACAATAACCAGCCTGGTCGAGTTGCAGCGGCAGGAGTTTCCACAGACGAGCTTGTTCTCTCCGCGGTTCTCCGAGAACACCGACCAATACAACTTCACCTACAATCAGGGTTTTGTGACCGGCACCGGCCTGCAGGTGGGGTTCAATAACAGCCGCATCACCTCAAGCAGCCCGTACAACGTGTATAGCCCGCAACTCAGTGCCAGCTTTCAAGCAACAGTGACCCAGCAACTGTTGCAGGGCGCGGGGATATGGGTGAACAAGCGTTTCATGTACCAGGCGATCAACGACCGGCGGATTACCGACTCGAGCTTCCGTGAGCAGATCCTTTACACCGTCAACCAGGTGGAGAACATCTACTGGGGACTGGTGCAGTCGTACGAAGACGTGCAGGCCAAGGAACGGCAGTTGGAGCAGAGTTCAAAGCTTTTGGGCGACGACCGCAAGCAGCTTGAGATTGGCACGGTTGCGCCGCTGCAGGTGACGAGCGACGAATCCTCAGTGGCCAGCGACAAGCAGGCGCTGATCACCAGCCAGCTTTCCTTGAACTATCAGCAGCAGATCATCAAGCAGGCGATAGCCAGGAACCTGAACGATCCGGCGCTGTCCGCTGCGCCGGTGATTCCGACTGACCGTGTGACTACCGAAGAATTGCCTGAAGAGAAGCAGCCGGTTGAGGCTCTGGTGCAGGAGGCGTTTCAGAACAGCCCGCTGCTGGAGCAGCGTGTGCTGGGCTTGAAGAACGATGAGATCACGCTGAAGGGTGCACGGAATGCTCTGCTGCCGAATTTGAATGTGCAGGCATTTTATGGCGCAAGCGCAGCGGGTGGCGCGCAAAGCCCTGATTGCCTCACGCTTTCGTCTTCTGGTGAATTCGTACCTTGCACTCCCGGCACGGTTCCCAGCGTGGGTTACGGCACAGTGCTGAGCAATCTTGGCAACAGCAGCGCTCCCAACAAGGGCGTAACGTTCAACCTGTCAATTCCTTTGCGCAACCGTGTGGCACAGGCGCAGCAGGCGCGTTCTCTCATGGAGTATCGCCAGGCCGAACTGGGCCTGGAGCAGCTCTATACCCAGATTCGTATGCAGGTGGTGAATGCGCAGTTTGCCCTGACCACGGACCGGGCCCAAGTGGACGCATCGGTCGCGGCCAGAGATTATCAGCAGCAGAGTGTGGACGCAGAGCTCAAGAAGCTGCACCTGGGAGCTTCAACCTCCGCCAACGTTTTGCTGCAACAGCGCAACCTTGCGACTGCGGAGAACAACCTGATTGCGGCGCACGCCGCGTATGCCAAGGATCGGGCGGCACTCTACCAGATTCATTACGGGATCAACCTCAACGATGCGGCCGCGGGCGTAGTGAATACCGCGCCGGTAATTCCAGGCGTTGAAGCCGCAAAGCCGGGCAAGGAAGCAACCACAACTCCACCGGCTTCGAAGTAAGTCAACCCCCAAATAACGGGTGGGATTGGGACGAGAAACCGCATTGGCCCACGCCGCCGCCGGGGACATACACCCAGCCCTATGGGCAGCGCTTCAACAATGGCTTTAAACAAACACAGATACTGCCGAGTGGGGTCCAAGTTGCCATCAACACGATATCTCTCGTTCGCGCCATGTTCCCAAACCCCGTTTCCGAATTTGTCTCCGCCGCCAATGGTTTATACAATTTTGCGAGGGCGGTTCCTGTTGCTTTGGTTTGTTCTACCCCTGGGGTGGATATAGAACCATAGTGAACAGGGACAATTTAGGAATGGCCGGAGGAAGACGGTATGGCTGATCTTTTTACTTGTTTAGCCTCTAGTTCTTGTTTGAT
>JBEKDE010000078.1:0-25165 GCA_050014515.1 Occallatibacter sp. | reverse complement strand
AGGCCTTCCGGCGTGTGCACCGTGGCGCCTACCGGGCAAACCTGTTCGCAGGGAGCGTTTTCGCAGTGCTGGCAGGCCATGGGCTGGAAGTGGGCCCGCGGGGCTGCCAGATCGCCTTCGAAGTAGGTGTCGATGCGCAGCCACTGCATGTTGCGGCCTATGCGCACCTGCTGCTTCCCCACCACGGCAATGTTGTTCTCGGCGTAACAGCTCACGATGCAGGCATTGCAGCCCGTGCAGCTGTTGTTGTCGATCGACATACCCCAGGCATTGCCGGTTGAGTAATCCCAGTTGGGGAAGAGCGACGTGTCGACATTGGTCTTCTCGTGGCCTTCGCCCTCATTCGCAAATCCGGGATGGGCTTTGTACTCATCCAGCGTCGCGTAGCGAATGATGCCGCGCTCGCCGATTGCCTCATCGGCCTCAAGCGAGTTGTTTGTATGCCTGTGATCCTGGCCGTCATTGCTGAATAGAGGACGACGATCATCTCTGTAGTGGCTCTTGGTGATCGCCAGGCCCCACTTGCCATCCACCTTCTTGATCGAACCCGTCGTGTAGAACGGAGCCGCCGTGGTGCGAATCAGGTATGCATTGAAGCCGGCACCCGAACCCACACGGCCGGCAAACTCGCGTCCGTAGCCAAGATGCACCGTGACCGAATTATCCGGATGGCCCGGCGCAACGATCACCGGCGCCTTCACTTTGTAGCCATTCACCGTCAGCTCGACGATATCGTCTTCTTCGAGGCCCAGCTTGGTCAGCGTGGCGCCTGAAACGATGGCTGCATTATCCCAGCTCAAATTGGTTACCGGCTTGGGAAGTTCCTGCAGCCAGCCCACATTGGACCAGCGGCCATCATAGACGTTGGCATCGGGACGGAAGATGATCTCGAGCGAATCCTTGGGAGCGGGCGTGGGAACCTTTGCCTGTGGCGCTGCTGCCTTGCCGGCCTTGTCGTACGCCGTATTGTCGATCCAGCCCTGGTGCAGAACCTTGCGCCAGCCGGTCTCGAAATCACCCTTGATGACCGGACGCCAGGTTTCGCGCACTGTGTCGTACGGAGTCAACCCGGACGAATACGCGCCCGGCCCCGGTTCGTTGAGAAGAAGCTGCAAAACATCGTGCGCCGACTTGCCACCATAAAGCGGGTCGATGAGCGGCTGCACAATCGAAACCTTGCCGTCATAAGAACGCGCATCCGACCACGACTCAAGGTAGTGAGCCGAAGGAATGTGCCAGTGGGCAATCTGACCGGTCTCATCCAGATGCGAGCCAAGATGCGCGACAATCTTTGCCTTGTTGAAAGCGTCGGGAAATCCAAGATCGGCCGGCGCGGAGTAGATGGGGTTGGCGTTGAGAATCACCAGCCAATCCACCTTGCCAGCATTCAGGTCCGCAACCAACGCCTTCAGATCGCCGATTTGATCGCTCGGCACCGGGCTTGCGGTTTCGCTTGAAACTAGCACGGTCTTGCCGGTGTTGCCCAACGCGCTGTTGATGGCCGCGGCAAGCGCCGTCACCGATGGGTCTTGATAGAGGCCGGGAATCACTGCGCTCTTGCCCGTGTTGGCCTTCAAATCCTTTGCGAGAACGGAGAGGAACTTCTGCTGGGCATCTGTCCATTGATACGCAGGAGCATCGACGCCGGACGCTCCAACTGCTTTAGCCAACTCCGCGGCAAACGCCGGAATCTCGCTGGCGCGCA
Source organism: Occallatibacter sp. (assembly GCA_050014515.1). GTDB lineage: Bacteria > Acidobacteriota > Terriglobia > Terriglobales > Acidobacteriaceae > Telmatobacter. The sequence goes on along the minus strand of JBEKDE010000078.1, from coordinate 23,460 downwards.
GCCCCAGCCTGTGCTCAGCCTTCAGCCCTGTAGTCGTCGGCGTGGACTCGATTGCATAGAGCCGGTTCAGCTTATTCGGATCCTTGCGGCGCCTGGCGTAATCGCCCACCAGCTTGTGGAAGCCCGGATAGGATGCGCCCGACAGGAAGTCTGCATCGAGCGAAACAATCACATCCGCGTCGGCCAGGTTGTATTGCGTTGCCGGACCACTCTGAAGCGCCGTTCCCGCAATCGCCGGATCGTACTGCACGAATTTCGCCTTCGGCCACGCTGCCTGCGCAGCCTTCCATTGGCGAGCCAGCGTCGGCGAAGTCACCGCGGCGCTCAAGAAATAGATACCCGAGCCATCCCTGCTCTCGACGATCTTCTCGCGCAACGTCTGGGCAAACTCGGCCCACGCGCTATTCTCGCCGCGATAGGTGACATGTTGCGACCGGTCAGGATCATACAAATCAAGCAGAGTCCCCTGCGTAAACGGATCGGACGAGCCGCTGTTGTACGGGTGCTCCGGGTTGCCATCAATTTTGATGGGGCGAAACTGATCGCTCTTCACCAGCAGCGGCACTGCGCCGGTGGTGAAAGGATGCGCCGAGGCAAAGTACATCGGCTTGCCCAGAATCAGATCTTCCGGCGCCTTCACGTACGGATAAATCGGCTCATCGGGCTGCTTGGTGCAACCTGCCAAACCGGCCAAAGCCAGCGAAGCGCCCATCAGCTTCATGAAGCCGCGCCGCGAGACCGGATCGATCCATTCCTGCGCCGCAGAGGGGAATTCTTTTTCGACCGCAGCCTGAAACTCCGCCGTGTTGGCCAGTTCGTCCACCGAGCGCCAGTACTTCTTGCCCTTCACGCCCTTCAATTCCTGACGCACCGCTTCCAGCGACATCGGGGTTTGCGTCATCGCTTTTCCAGCGTCGGATTTGCCTGCGTTGGAGTTTTGAAATGGCACGACTTCAGTCGTGCCATTTGAGGCCGATAGTGAGGGCTGGGCTTTAGCCCCCGAGGGATGCTCTTCCTGAGTCTGGCTCAGGAGCCTTGCACCTTCCGAATTCTTCAAACCATGATCCATCTCGTGTGCGCTCATCGGTGGCAGACCTCGCAACTGGTCAGCTCTTTGGGGGTGCGAATCTTGTAATGCTTCACCAGGAATTGCCCCAGCTCATCCTGGCTGGTGAACTTGGTGTAAGTGGGCGCAACCGGCATCGCCGCGGCCACATCGCCTGCCAGGCCATGGGTCGAACCCATCGGAATCTGCAGCGAAGCCACTTCAGGTCCCGAGCCGGCGGGATCCTTGGTCACGCAACTCACGCTGTCGGCTGTCGGTACGCCCGGCTTTTCGTCGCTGACCGAGCACCACACCGGCCTGTCGCTGGCCGGCTTCTCCCACGCCATGTTGTAGATCTGGCTGGTGGGCCGCAGGTTCTTTGCGGGGTTGCGATGACAGTTCAGGCACCATTCCATTTGGAGCGTGTTCTGCATGTACATCAGGGGCATCTGGTCGACGCGTCCATGGCAGCTTGCGCAGCCGAGGCCCTTGTTCACGTGGATCTCGTGGCTGAAGTAGGCAAAGTCGGGCAGGTCGTGGACCTTGGTCCACACCACCGACTGGCCGGTAGCCCAGCTGTTGCGCACCGGCTCAAGAAGCTGTGCGTTGGTCCAGATTTGTGCGTGGCAGTTGATGCAGGTCTTGGTAGGCGGGATTCCAGCGTAACTCGACTTCTCTACCGTGGTGTGACAGTACTGACACTGCAGTCCGAGCCCCTGCACATGATGCTTGTGGCTGAAGGGTACCGGCTGATCCGGGCGCTGGCCTTGCCGTGTCACCCACGGCGACCTCTGCAGTTCATCCAGCGTCACCCCCAGGGCGATCACGATCAGCCCCGTCAAGACCAGGCTCGCGCGAGCCAGGGCATTGGAGCTGCGGTCAAATATCTGCGCCATGAATGCTTTCCCTGCTTCGTTGTGGTTCTAGAGGAAGAGCGCGCTGCTCGCCGGCCGCGCAAATTGTCTGCAAGGTTTTCCGGAGCTGGACGCGCTCGGGAGTTCGGTGTTTTTGGTATTCGTGCGCCGCAGTGCTGGCGGTCACAACAGTTGTGTACAAAGAACTTCTCAGGACAAAACCCACCTGAACGGCGTATGTCCCCGAAAAATTAATATAGCAGCCGGAAATGGGTTCCGGAGAGTGTATATCCACAAATTTATAAAAAATGTTCATTTCGGAACAGTCGCGTAATCCACTGAAAAGAAAACCCCTTGTGATTAGAGGCTCGCGGAGGAAAAACAGTCCACCTCGCTGGTGGCTCGCGTACCAGAGACTGGGATATTGAACCTAAAATATCACGCAGAAATCCTTTTGTCAGAGCTTGTGCTGGTCCTTGGGATTTCCGATTCAACCTTTCCAGAACGCAATCACCAGGCCACCGGACACGATCAGAGCGCCGCCCACATAGATCTGCAAGGTGGGCGACTGCCCGAAGCGCACGCGGTTGAGAAGCTGTGCCATAAGAAAGAAGAGCACAACGTAGACGCCTAGAAGTTTGCCGAAGTCCCATCGCGGCACGTTGACCACCGAGCCGTATGCCGCCAAGACCGCTGCGCCAGCGACAAACGTCATGACGCGGCCCATGCCGGAGGAGCGGTAGAAGCTGACTTGAAAGAACGAGTCGCCGTAGGCCTCCAGGAAAGCTGCCAGGCCCAACACGGCAAATGCGCCCAAGGGGTTTGCCACCAGGCGGTCAAGAAGATTCATCGCGAGACAACCTCCAAAACATGAAGAGTGAAAAACAGGGAAAGGGAGCAGGCGCGAGACATTGCGCCTGAAATGCAATTTGTCCTGGCGTCTTCGGGTCAATCGTAACAACCGCGTGCTTTAGAATTCATAAAGACTTCTGAGTCGTCCTCGAAAAGCTATCCAGCAGTGCGAACCGATGGGACGGTTCGGATCGCGATACTCCATCCATACGAAGAGGAAACGCTGATGAAATTCGCCGGATTGCTCGTTCTGCCCGCCGGATTCTTCCTCTCCATCGCCGCCATCGTCCTGTTCCCTGCCCAATCCGCCGCCAGCCGCGCGGCATTCGTCCTCTGCGGGCTGGCTGTTGAGGGCCTCGGTCTCACCGTCGCCTTCCGCGGACACATGGAAGCGCGGAGAGAGCAACCATGAATCCTTCGGCCGCTGGCCCCTTGCCCGTTGCTCCCGTGCTTTCAGAGACCGCGTGCGCTCTTTGCTTTGTCCTGTTGCCGCTGGCCCTGCTGGCCATTGCCGGAGTGGCCCTGATCAACACCGGGCTGGGCCGCTCCCGCTCTGCCGCGCAGGCGCTGCTCGGCAACCTGGCCATTGTGGCTGTGACCGCGATCGTGTTTGCGCTGGTGGGGGCCACATTCACCGGCGCAATCAACGGTTCAAGCCACACATTTCAACTCGCCGGCAAGCCCTGGAACTGGATTGGCGCAGGGCCGTTGTTTCTTGGCGGGCTCAGCTCAGCGCCGCTTCAGTCGCAACTTGGCTTGCTTTTTGAGTTCCTTGCCGTAGCGCTCGCCGCGCTCATTCCGTGGGGCTCGGGTGCGGATCGCTGGCGGCTCGTCGCCGGATGCGCGGCTGCCGCAGTCACAGCAGCCATTGTCTTTCCGCTGCTGGCTCACTGGGTATGGAATGACGGTTGGCTGTCGCGACTCGGCGTCAATTTCTCTCTTGGCTCAGGTTTTCTCGATCCCGGCGGCGCAGGGACGATCCACGTACTCGGCGGCCTGAGCGCGCTTGCTGTGATCTGGATCGCAGGTCCTCGCAAGGGCAAGTTTCCCAAGGAAGGCTTTTCGACCGCGCTGCCAGGCCACAATGCCATTTATGTGTTGTTCGGCTGTTTTGTGGCCCTGGTGGGCTGGCTGGCGTTGAATGCAGCGGGGGCGCTTCTCTGGTTGCATTCGCCGCTGACCGCTCTGCCTGCAACGGCGCTGAGCACGCTGCTCGCAGCATCCGGTGCGCTGGCGGCTGCGTTTACAGTGACGCGGGTTCGTTTCGGCAAGCCTGACGCCAGCCTCTGCGCCAATGGATGGCTCTCCGGCCTGGTGGCCTCCAGCGCCTGCGCCGCGGTGATCACACCAATTCAGGCGCTCGTGGTGGGAGTGATTGCGGGAATTGCGACGCCGCTCCTGGTGGAGGTCTTTGAGCTTGCCGTATCGATTGACGACCCGTCGGGAGCGATTTCCGTGCACGCTGTTGGAGGATTGCTGGGACTGCTGGCCGCGGGGATATTCGCTGAGCAAACCGGCCAGTTTCTTGCGCAGCTCATCGGAATCGCGGCGCTGCTCGGCGTGATTCTGCCGCTGGTTTATGGGCTCTTCTGGCTACTCAACTGCATCGTGCCTTTCCGCGTGGATCCGGACGGCGAGCGCATCGGAATGGACCTGCACGAGCTGGGCGGCGGCGCGTATCCCGAGTTTGTGATTCACCGCGACGATTCGTACCGCTGAGTCGCGCGCGCCATATCCTTCTGCGCTGGCTCGGTTTCTTCACGCAGCATTCTGCAGCGCGTTTTTTGCCCAGGTAATTGCTTCGCTCAGGCGCCACATGAGGTGATCGAAGCGCAATCCGTTGGCGGCGAGGATCGCGTCGTATTTATTCCAGTCTCGGCAATCCTGACAGATGAGCAGATCCAGCAGAACGCCCTCGCGGTTTCCTGTGCCCAGCAGCGCGTTGCGCGCCTCCTCGCGTAGAGGCAGCGTTTTCACCAGGTCCTTCATGGAGATGCGCAGCATGGCGGGGAACATGCTGACCATGCCGATCAGGTATTGCTCGGACGGCGCAAGCCCCATCAACCCGGCGGCGAGTTCACAGAATCGGCCGCGTTCAAAGGCCATGCGCAGCAGTTCCTGCGGCTGCTCGCCGTTGAAGTCGCTGGCGATGGCCAGCATGGCCATGCGGCGCGCGGTTGCCTCGCCCAGCAGGATCAGCGCGGTGTGGATGGAAGAGACTTCCTGGCGCAGTGCGCAGACCGGGCTGTTAACCAGGCGCAGCAGCCCATAGGTGAGCGACGCGTCGCACATTACAAGTTGGCTGAGACGATTGAGATCGACGGGATCCTGTTGCAGAACTTCGAGGATCTCAAGATGCACCAGCCGGTTGGCCGGAATTTTGGCATTTTTCACCGGCTCAGGGCGGCAAAAGTAGTAACCCTCAAAGAGTTCAAAGCCTTCTTCGCGCACGTGCTTGAAGTCTTCCGGGGTCTCCACACGAATGGCGATGGCGCGGGCCTGAAGATGGGTCAGCCGGTCAAGCAGGCGTTTGCGTTCGCCGGCGCCGGCTCTGGCAATTTCCACCTTCACGTAGTCGGCCAGAACCACCAACGGCGCGGACTCGGTTCTGCCGCAAAAATTGTCCACCGCAAGACGAAAACCAAGCTGCTTGAGTGCGCGACACGAAGCGAGCACGTTCTCTGTGACCTCGATCTCCTCGTCGAGTTCGACTACGGTAAGCTCAGGCGGGAGGCCAAGCACCCACTCCTCGGTCAGCGAATCGGCCGTGCACTGCACAAACGCAGGCAGGCCAGAGGTCAGTTCCGACACTCCGAAGACGACCGCGTTGCCGAGGAGCGCGCGGGCGGCAAGCTCCTTGTCTGGACCGTTTCTGTCTGGGCCGTTTCTGTCTGGGCCGTCGGCCTGCTGCCGGCCGTTCCAGCACAGGAGTTCATATCCATGCACGCGGCTGTGCAGATCCAGAATCGGCTGCCGCGCCACATAGCAGACTTCGCCTGCCGGTCCCTGAAGAGAACTGCGAACCAGATTCTGAAGCGAGCCATCCGGCAGTTTTGCCGGTAACGTTTGCGCAGACATGGAGACCCTCTTCCATCCTTATCGGCACTTTCACGGAAATTGTTAGGGCTGGTCTGAAATTCGAGAGCCACCGCTCTCCGACGCCTTTCCAACTTCAACGCTTTCTCGATTGTCTCCATGTGTGTAAGCTGAGGAAGGACCAACAAGACATGGGAATTCTCAGCCATCTTTTCTATCCGTGGGGCATTCTGCTCCAGGCCGTGGCGATCATCCACTTCATACGGCGACGCCCGAATATGTATTGGCTTTACATCATCATCTTTCTCGGTCCGCTTGGCGCGCTGGTTTATATCCTCGTCGAGGCGGTGCCGGACTTTGGCCTGGCGCGCGAGTCGTTCAAGGTGTTTCCGCGCCGCAAGCGCATCAATCAGTTGGTCATCGCGATCCGGGACAATCCCTCGGCGGGAAACTACGAGGAACTCGGCAATCTTTACATGGACGACGGCCAACTGGCGCTGGCAAGGGACGCCTTCAATAAGGCCATCGCAGCCCGGGCCGACACGCTGGACACGTATTACCGCCGCGGCGTCTGCGCCTTGCAGCTGGGCGATGCGGCGGCGGCGCTGCCTGACCTGGAACGCGTGGTGCTCAAGGATTCCGATTTCGACTTTCGCCGCGCGGCCGGATTGCTGGCCCACGCCTACGCGCAGACCGGGCAAAAGGACAAGGCCGAGGCACTCTTTCGCCATGTGACCGTGGCTTCGACCCTTTCTGAAACGTATTTGAACTTTGCGGATTTGCTGGCTTCGGAGGGCAAGAACGCCGAAGCACGACAGTGGGCCCAGAAGGTCCTGGATAAGCGGCCGACGATGCCCGGCTACCTGCGCCGGCGCGAACGGCCATGGTTCCGCAGCGCAAACAAAATACTGAAGCGCATCCCGGCCTGAGAATTAGAGGCAAGTAGCAAAGTCGGACACAGTCAAACATCTAGTTATTCATGCCTGAGAGCCGCCACTGGCTCCAACTTCATGGCCCGGATGGCTGGCAGCAATCCCGCCAGCATGCCGGTGAAAAGTAGCGTGACCGAGGCTGTTATCAGGGTTACAGGATCCGCATACGAAAGCGCGAAGAGCATGTGCGCGAAGATCCGCGCAAGTGCGATTGCGCAAGGAAGTCCGATCCCGATCCCGATCAAGGTTACTTGCATTGCCTCTCGAAGAATTAGATTGAGAATGGCGGCGCGCTGTGAGCCCATGGCAATTCGTATGCCGATCTCCCTGGTGCGCAATGTTACGGAGTAGGTGAGAAGGCCGAAGAGGCCAAAGCCGGCAACCAACAAAGCGATAGAGGCAAAAAAGGTCGAGAGCGTCGCCGTCATCTGCTCGTTTTGAAGGGACCGATCGCTTCTTTCCGCCAGCGTGTTGAGTGTGGTTGAGTACTCTCGCCCGAAGGACTCAATTTCCCGCTCAACGGTGTTTCGCAAGTCTGCGCCCCCAGTTCCGCGAACCAGCAGCGTGCCCACTTCGACCGGAGAGCCGTGCTGCAGCGAGGGAACGTAAAGGAAGGCGCCATCCGCATCGCGAATTTCCAGAAGCCTTGCAGATTGAGAAACGCCGACAATCTGCAAATTCTGAAACTCGGGCTGCACTCCGAAGTGGATTCGTTTGCCGATGGAATCTTCCGCACCAAACAATTGCTTCGCCAAAAGGCCGTCGATGATAGCGACGGAGGGATGCTGCTTATCGTCGGACCAGGCAAAGTCGCGGCCAGCGGTGAGTGGGATGCCCAAGGTTCTGAAAAAACCCGGCGTCACGACTACCCGCGCCGCGGCGATGGGGTCCTTCGGGGCGGGGACCAAAGCGTCAGTAACGGTATCCTTCCACGCGTAGGTTGCTCCGAGGATGGGCAGGTTTGAAAAGGCGATTGACCGGACAGAAGGCAGGCTGGCAACCGCATCGGCAAGCTGTCTGCGATAGCTCTCCACATCGACTCCATCAAAGCCGTGCGGGGTGGAACTCAAATCGAATTCGGTCACTCCGGCTCTTTCGAAGCCAGGATTGAAGGACTTGAGGCTTTCGAGCGTGCGCATGAAGAGCCCGGCAGTCTGCAGAAGGATAAGCGATATGGCAACCTGGGAGATGATAAGCGCCTTGTTGAGCACGCCGGCGCCGGGCCCTATGGTGCGAGCGCCTTCGCGCAAGGCTGATCCTGGCTGCTGGCGCGAGAGTTGCAGGGCTGGGATCAATCCAGTCAGCAATCCGGTGAACGTGGCCGCGCACACAGCGAAGCAGATGACACGCCAGTCCGGCCTGACATCAAGCAGGGCCGGAATGGTCTGATCCCGCGTCATGAGGGAAATAAGGTACTGGCTACCCCCATACGCGAGAAAAAGCGCGAGCAAACCGCCTGTTGAGGACAGAATGAGGGTCTCAACAACGAATTGGCGAACTGCCTGCCATGGACTGGCGCCGAGGGCAATGCGCGTACTGATTTCCCGGCTGCGCGAACTAGCCCTGGCCAGCGTGAGGCTTGCAAGGTTGACGCAAATCACCAGCAGGATGAGCGCCACGATTCCCAGAAGGAGGTTCAACGGCCGTTGAACCTTGCTGCGAAGATCTCCGTTGATTTTGGCTCCGGTTGCCACCGGATCGACCTGGAGGCCCATGGAAAGGAACGACTGTCGCCTGGTGCCTGTGCTCTCGAGCGGCACAGTGTTCTGAAGAAGCCGCGGCCAGATGGCCTGGAGTTGTCCAGTTGCGCCGATGACATTCTCATTATTGGCAAGCCTTCCGGTGACAAAGAGCCACAAGAGCGAGCGGCTCTCAAGAGAAGACGGATCGATTGCACCCGTCGGAACCGTGATCTCTGGCGCAGAGCCGACCGTCATGCCCGTAAACCACTTCTGCGTCACGCCAACGATTGTGAATGGCTTGCCGTCGATATGGAGGGTTTTGCCGACGACATTGGGATCGCCCCCGAACCGCTCCCGCCACACTTGGTAACCGATCACAGCGACCTGAACGACGCGTCCGTTCTCGGTGTCCCCCGGGCCGATCAATCGCCCGAGCAGGGGACGAACGCCGAGGACCGAATAATAGTTGCCGGTAACCGATCTCACATCCGAAAGGGACTCCCTCCCGTTGATCTCGACGCTATAATCCTGCCCACCCGTCCACGCGCAGATTCCGGAAAAGACGTGCTGCTCACGTTCCAACTCCGCGAACATGGGATACGAGATCGGAACTCGGGAGTGGCCGCGATAGACGCCGGCAATCCCGGCCAATTGTTCAGGATGTGGAAGCGCCAAGGGACGGAGAATCAGAGCGTCAACAACGGTGAAGACAGAGACAGCTGCTCCGATCCCAACCGCGAGCGCAACCACAAAAACGACTGCAAAAACAGGGCTGCGTGAAAACGCCTTGAAACCATAGACAAACCCACGCAAGGCTGATCCCATACAAACTCCTGATCCAATGAGTTGCGCTGAGCTTACAAGGACACGAACCGATTATAAGCGGCCAAATGAGAGTCAGGAGACCCGCCTTTACCTTCAGTTTCCGCAAGACCGACGTGTCGCAAATCAAGCTCTCTGGGGGTAAACTCAGCGTTTAGGGGGAACCAACGCAAATCTGGAAGCTGCGCCGACGAGAAATCCTTTCGACCGGCCAGCCCGCTGACTGCCTTACTTCCCTGCCATCGCCACCATCAGCCCAAAGATCAGAACCGGCAACAGCACCAGCCCTGTGTAGAGCATCGCCTTGCGCTTATCGAGCGAAAGACGCGCACGGAGGGCTGGCCGCGCGGCATCGTCCACGCTCACCTGTTCCTGGTGCTCCAATTCCCAGGCCATGTCGGCCGCGGTTGAATAACGGCGGCGGGGATCGCGCTCGAGGGCACGGGCAAGAATCTCCTGCAATTCGGGCGTAATCTCCGGGCGCAGGCTGCGCGCCGGCTCCGGGTCGTGCAGCAGGCGTTCGTTCATGACCGCCAGCGGGTTGGGCCCGCTGTAGGGCACCTCGCCGGTGAGCATCTCGTAGAACATGATGCCGAGTGAGTAGATGTCACTGCGCTGGTCGCCGCGCTGGCCTTTCACTTGTTCGGGCGCGATGTAGTCGGGCGTGCCCAACATCGGCGTCACGTCCACATGCGTCAGGCGGCGGGCGTCTTCCTTGAGGGCGATGCCGAAGTCGATGAGCTTGATGCGGTCGTGGTCGTCGACCATCACGTTTTCCGGCTTCAGGTCGCGGTGCACCACGCCGTGCTTGTGCAGGGTGTCAAGCGCGTCGCAAATCTGCAATGCGAAGCTGGTTGCACGTTCGATTGGCAGTTTCTTCTGCTCATTCAAGACCGAACGCAGCAGGCGGCCATCCACCCACTCGATGACCATGTAGAGACGGCTGCGGACTTCCCCGTCAAAAGTTTTCACCACGCCGGGGTGGTCGAGTTCCTGGCCGATCTCCTGCTCGCGCTGGAAGCGGGCGACGAGCACCGGGTCGGCTTCCATCTCCGCGTGCGGAATCTTGATGGCCACCTGGCGGCCATCGATCAGGTCAGTCGCCCTGAAAAGCGTGGACATGCCGCTGCGAGCAACCGTCGCATCCAGGCGGTAGTGGTCCAGCGTGTCTCCGGCTTCGAGTGTCGTCATCAGTGCGTACTGCATTTCACTTTAAATCCTTTCACGTAAGTCGTAAGAAAGCTGAAAGGATGTTCGAAGGGAACCGTATTGGCTGCTTGCGGTGGCCACTGACCCATTGCGCCGGCTGACCTCTCAAATAAACTTGGGATTTGCACACCGGGCAATCTGTGTTTCTATTCCTATATGCCCCGATTCCGAGGATTGCTGGCGGCCTGCCTTTTGATCGCCGGGATTCTTGCGCCTGGGAGGGGATTCGCCGGCCCATCCAAACCTCACCCAGCGCACCCCGAACCACAGCAGGATACGGGTTTTCTGAATCGCGTGGTCGTGTCGCACGGGCTCGCCTATCGCTTCCAGGTCTATCTGCCGGAGGAGTGGCGCCGCGATGATCATCGTGAATGGCCGGTAATCCTCTTCCTGCATGGGCGTGGCGAGCGTGGGTCGGAAGGAATGTGGCAGACGCAGATCGGCCTTCCCCAGGCGGTGCGCGACCACCCGGAGCGCTGGCCATTTGTGATTGTGATGCCGCAGTGCCCTTTGGATCACTACTGGACCGACACCGACATGCTGGCCATGGCGATGGCTGCCCTGGAGCAGGAAACGACCGAGTTCCACGGCGACCCGGAGCGGACTTACCTCACCGGAATTTCGCTGGGCGGATATGGCGCGTGGGAGTTGGCGCGACTGCATCCTCAGCGCTGGGCCGCGGTGGCCATTGCCGCCAGCGGCATCTTCTGGAGCTATGCGCCGGAGCGCTGGCAGGAGATGGCGGTATTGCCCGAACAGTACGCACGCGCACTGGGCCGCACCCCGGTGTGGCTCTTTCACGGGGCCGAGGACAACGTGGTGCCCCTGCGTGAGAGCGAGTTGATGTATGACGCGTTCAAAGCTTCCGGAGGCCACATCCGGCTCTGGGTCTACCAGGGGCTCAAGCACGACTCGTGGACCCGCGCTTTTGACGAGCCGGATCTGCCGCGCTGGCTGATGGCACATCGCTCCGGCGGAGCTGAGCCACCCGCGCAGGCTGAACGTCTGGTAATCCCGCTCCATCCGCCAACCATCAAGCTGACGCCAGCTCAACTCGATAGCCTGGTCGGCGAATACGACGACAAGAACGGCCACATCGCTGTCACCATCTTCCGCCAGGGCGAGCTTCTTTACGAAAAAAACCATGCTGGCGAGATCAATGAATTAGCGCCTGAATCGCCGTTCCTCTTCTTCTATCCCAATGGCTCATCGATTCCGCGGCTTACGTTCGAGCGCGATGCGCAGGGGCGTGTCACGGGGCTGCTGCTCCGCGACGACCGCCACGAAGAGCGGTGGGAACGGCGATCGACGGCGGGGACGAGATGAGAAACAGCTTCTAGCTTCCAGCTTTTAGCTCTTTCTTCCCTGTCTCAGCATTCAGCTTATTGTGCCGCTTGCCTGTTTGATGCTCAAAAGCGAAGGGCTGCCCGGTGGTGGCGAATCGGGATTTCATCGCAGGCTGCGGCCGAACATTTGGGAATTGCACAGTCGATCGGAGCCAAATAGCTAGACGCCAGGAGCTAAAAGCTGGAAGCTGCTTTTTGGGAACCCGCCGCACCCGGCGTGCGTAGTAATCTCAGTGTGATTGCCGAGGAGGCGCCATGTTCTGCAGTGGTTGTGGTCAAGCTTTAGCCCAGGGGCAGCCCTTCTGCACCCAATGCGGTCGTCCGGCCGGACAAGTGGTGCCGCCAATCCCGGGGCTTCAATTCGAGCTTGAAAACTACGCTGGCAAGATAAGGCTGCTGAGCATCTTCTGGTTTGTCTACGGCGGGGTCAGCCTATTAACAGGGTTCCTGGGCCTGAGCTTTGCCAAGGCATTCTTCTCTCACCACTTCGGCAACTGGGATAACGGGCCCTGGACGCACGGTCCAGGTTCGGATTTCTTTGGCCCAGCCATCATTCACCTCATTTGGATTGCGGTTCTGCTTCGCAGCGCGCTGGCCTTTGCCGCCGGATGGGCGCTGATGGAGCGCTCCAAGTGGGGACGCGTGGTGGCCATCGTAGCGGCCATCTTCTGCATCCTCAAGATTCCCTTCGGCACCGCCATCGCCATATGGACCCTGGTCATGCTGCTCGGCTACCGCAACACGACGCTCTACGAGCAGCTTTGAGCGGACGGCCGCTCACCTGGCTGGTGATTGAGTATCTGCGCTCAGAGGTGGCGTCTGCACTGAGTCTCTCTTGTGCGCCACAAAGACCGCGGCAATCTTGTCTTCGTACACCAGGTCGAAGCGCGGATCGGTGCGCAGCAGTTGGACCAGCGGCGTGCTGACCGGGCCGATAACGAGGTTCGCGGAGAGAAGCTCCGGATCGGCAGCCCAGTCTTTCGCACCTGCCCATGTGGCGACGGAATGATCGATGCGCGCGTCGCCGTGGACGTTGGTGCGGCCGTCAATGCTGACCGGCATGGCTGGGTCCCAGATCAGATACCCGCCCCACCCGTAATCGTTAAACAGCGGCCCTTGCAAACCCTTCTGCTTAACAAACTCCACCGCGCGCACGGGAAGTTTGTCTGCCACCTGCGATTCAAGATCGTGGTTATTGATGCCCTGCAAACGAAAGCTCGCCCAGACCACCAATGCGGTTGCAAGAAGTACCGCTGGCGCAAACTTCAGGGTCAAATCAAATTTGTTTTCGGGCACAGTGTGAATTCCGGCCGACACAATTGCGACCGCGACTGTCACCACGATCCACACATCCCGCTCCGACCGGAAAGAGAGGAAAATGGCGAACACGAGCAGCAGAGTTTCAAAGAACAGAAAGCGCCCTGCGCGCGCCAGAACCGCAGTGGCAGCCAGGGCGAACGCGAGCACGCCGTAGTCCTGAAGTCCGCGAAACGGCATCGCCTTGAACTCGGCGACCTTATTCATGATGCCCGGCTGCGAACCGACCTGGTAGGCCACCTGGTAGATTTTCCAGCCATAAGGGTTGAGCATTGCGCCCACGATACAGGCGAGCGAAATTGCACCCAGACGCATCGGGTTGATGCGCACCTCAATTTGCTTCCACCAGTGCGCCAGCACCGATTCGCCTAGCGCGAGCGCCAGCACCAGCAGGCCAATCACAAATTGAATGTGGACGTTGGCCCAGAGAGCGAAGATTACAGGCAGCAGGAAAAGCTCGCCTGTTTTTCCTGTCTTGCGCGCGTGCATCAGGATATCGATTTCAAGAATGAAGAACAGGATGGTAAACCACCACGGCCGGGGCGTCCACAGGTTTACCAGGCAGAAGACGGCGCCGAAGGTGAGCAGCACCGCGAAGATAAAATCCGGCTGCTGCCGGCGAGCCAGTCGATGCAGTGCCATAGTGACCAGCGCAAGCGAGGTAACGGTGTAGGCAACCAATCCTTTGAGTCCGAACCAGGCATTGAGCTTGAAAACCAGAATGTCAAAGAACCAGCTGTACTCCGACCAGGGTTTTCCCGCGCCGTACATCGAGAATGGATCGGTTTGCGGAACGGCGCGCTGCTGAAGAATCCATAGGCCGGTGCGCATGTGCGACCACACATCGGGATCGCCTACGATGGCTAAGTGCGCGCACACTATCGCCGGCACAGAAAACATGGCTACCAGCACCACGACCTGCGCCCACTGCTGCTTGCGGCGCGCCGCCGGGCTTGTCTCTAGAGAATTCATAATCATTGAGATACTAGCAGGATTCATCCGCGTCACGAGCCGCATTGGACCGGTGTGAGGTTCGGCACAAAGCACTGATTCCGCGCTCAAGTACAATCTCTAATCATGAGTTTCCCTCAAGTACGCATGCGCCGGCTGCGGCGCAGTGAATCGCTGCGGGCCCTGGTGCGTGAAACCACGCTCGAGCCCGGCGACCTGATCCATCCCTTGTTTGTCTGTCCCGGCGAGGGCATTCGCCGCGAGATCGGCTCCATGCCCGGCGTTTTCAATGTCTCGGTGGACGAGGCCGTGAAAGAAGCCGAGGAAGCCGCCAGCCTGGGCGTCGGCGGACTGCTGCTGTTCGGCCTGCCTGCGTCGAAAGATGAATGGGCAACCGGCGCCTACGACGAAAACGGCATCGTGCAACAGGGTTTGCGCGCTATCAAGGCGTCGGCTGCGGCAAAGAAGCTGGTGCTGATCGCCGACGTCTGCCTGTGCGAGTACACCAGCCATGGCCACTGCGGCATAGTTGCCGAAACCAAGGACGGCTTTGAGGTCCAAAACGATCCATCTCTCGAACTGCTGGCGCGCACCGGCCTGAGCCTGGCCCAGGCAGGCGCGGACATTGTAGCTCCCAGCGACATGATGGACGGCCGCGTCGCCGCCATCCGCCGCGCACTCGATGGCGAAGGCTGCGCGGATACGCCGATCCTCAGCTATGCGTCGAAATTCGCCTCTGCGTTTTACGGACCATTCCGCGAGGCGGCCGACTCGGCTCCGCAGTTCGGCGACCGCAAAACCTACCAGATGGATGGCGCCAACATCCGCGAAGCCATGCGCGAGATTGATCTTGATCTGGCGGAAGGCGCGGACATGATTCTGATGAAGCCGGCCATGCCTTACCTCGACGTGATCCGCGCCGCACGCGAGCGCGTGGATGTGCCGATTGGCGCTTACCAGGTTTCAGGCGAGTATTCGATGCTGCAGGCCGCATTTCAAAAAGGCTGGCTGGAACGCGACCGCGCGATTCTGGAATCGCTCCTCGGCATGCGCCGCGCCGGAGCGAGGTTCATCGTCACCTATTTCGCGAAGGCCGCGGCGAAGCTGCTCGCCTGATCGCCGCGCCAATCACAAATCACTTTGCGATGTGTCCTGTGTGTGGTCTTCTAAAAGCACCCGCCTATGCTCAACCGCCTCGAAACCTACTTTGAATTCGCCCGCCTGGGGACCAACTGGCGCACCGAGTTCCTTGCCGGCGTCACGACGTTTCTGACCATGGCGTACATTGTCCTGGTCAATCCCGCCATTCTTTCTGCATCCGGCATGCCTCTCGCCGCCGTCACCGCGGCCACTTGCCTCTCTGCGGCCTTCGGGTCGATTTTGATGGGCGTGGTGGCGCGCTATCCCATAGCGCTTGCGCCCGGAATGGGGCTCAATGCGTATTTCACTTACACCGTCTGCATCAAGATGCACATCCCCTGGCAGACAGCGCTGGGCGCTGTGTTTCTTTCCGGCGTGATCTTCCTCGCGCTGACTGCAGCCGGGATACGGCAGATGATTCTGCACGCCATTCCGCACGAGCTTTACGCAGCGGTGGCGAGCGGCATCGGGCTGTTTATCGCGTTCATCGGCTTTCGTAACGCGGGGCTGGTAATCGGCGATCCGGCAACGCTGGTCGGCCTGGGCAATCTGCGCAATCCCACCACCTTTCTCGCCCTCTTTGGCCTGATTCTGATGGTGGCCCTTGAAGTGAAGAAGGTGAAAGGTGCAATCCTGCTTGGCGTGCTCACTACGACTGCATGCGCGTGGGCGCTTGCCTTCGCCATTCTGCATGCCGCCGGTCCGGCTGCCGCAGCGGACGCCGGCACATCCACCGCATGGGCCCAGAGCCTGGTGCACTGGACACCGGCACCCGGCGGACTTCATGCTCTCGCCGCAACTGCCTTTCAACTCGACATTCGAGGCGCACTCAACAAAGGCCTTCTCGAAATCGTCTTCGTCTTTTTCTTCGTCGATCTTTTTGACAATCTGGGCACCCTGGTCGCCGTGACCAAGCGCGCCGGTCTTATCGCTGCGGACCATTCCATTCCGCGCCTCGACCGCATCCTGCTGGCCGACGCCACAGCTACCGTCTTCGGCTCGCTGACCGGGACCTCGACCGTAACCAGTTACGTTGAGTCAACGGCGGGCGTGGCTGCCGGAGGCCGCAGCGGCGTCACTGCCATCGTGACTGGCTTGCTGTTTCTGGGGGCCATTGTGGCGGCGCCGTTTGTGGGGATCGTTCCGCCCGCAGCCACCGCGCCCGCGTTGATTCTGGTGGGCTCGCTGATGCTGGCGACCATTACGGAGATTCGCTGGACCGATCCGCTGGTTGCGGTTCCGTCGTTTCTCACGCTGATTCTGATTCCGCTGACTTATTCCATCGCCAACGGGCTGGGATTCGGCATCATCGCCTGGGCGGTGCTGCATCTGGCTGCGGGCCAGGTCCGCAAACAGGACTGGCTGCTCTACATCCTCGCCGCACTTTTCCTCGCGCGCTTCATCTACCTCGGCGCAAGTTAAAATAACTGCAGGCAGTTCGCTTGTACGCGGGAGATAAACAACCGTGCCCTGGTACCACTACGTTTCGTACTTCTTCGGTGGCGCATTCCTGTCCAACACTCTGCCTCATCTTGGCAACGGCATCTCAGGCCGCCCGTTTCAAAGCCCATTCGCCAAGCCGCCCGGTGAAGGCTTGTCCTCATCCACCGTCAACGTTCTCTGGGGATGCTTCAACCTCGCCGTAGCTTACCTGCTTATTCTTCGCGTTGGAACTTTCAGCCTGCAAAACACCTGCCATGTGCTGACAGTCGGCGCAGGGTTTGTTCTCATGTCCGTCATGATGGCCCGTCACTTTGGGCGCTTCCATGGAGGAAACCAGTCCTGAACTCTCCGAGAAAAACCTTACGGCGCGCCTTCGCTTTTGCCCTGTCGCTCAGTCTTCTCGCGGTCGCGACAGCGTATGCCGCCGACAGCTACCAGGTGATCCATACCTACCCGCACGACGCGCAGGCCTACACGCAGGGACTCATCTATCTCGATGGCCATCTCTACGAGAGCACTGGGTTGCAGGGCCGCTCGTCGCTGCGCATGGAGGATCTTGAGACCGGCAGCATTCTCAAATTTCAGGATGTGCCCAGCCAATACTTTGCCGAAGGCCTGACCAACTGGGGCAACACGCTGATTCAGCTCACCTGGCAGCATCACATCGCGCTGGTCTACGATCGCGCCACCTTTCACTTTCTGCACACATTCTCGTACACAGGGGAAGGCTGGGGGCTGACGCAGGACGGCAAGAATCTCATCCTTTCCGACGGCACGGCCAGCCTGCGCTTTCTCGATCCCGAAACTTTTCGCGTCGTCCGCCGGGTTACGGTTACTGACCACGGCAAGCCCGTGACACAGATCAATGAACTCGAATATATTCACGGCCAGGTTTACGCCAACATCTGGCACACCGATCGCATTGCTCGCATCTCTCCGGCGACCGGAAAAGTGCTTGGATGGATCGACCTCAGCGGCCTTCTTCCAGCGAGCCAGCGCAGCGATCCCGAAGCTGTGCTCAATGGGATTGCTTACGACGCACAACACGACCGCCTCTTTGTTACGGGCAAGCTCTGGCCCAAACTTTTCGAGATCAAAGTGATTCCTGAAAAGCCAGTGCTGCGCCCGGTTCGCGCGACAAAATAGCCCATTTGACAAGAATTGACATATGTCCCAACTGGCCAAAGTCGAACTTCATCTGCATCTTGATTGCTCTCTGAGCTACGGCGCGGTCGCACAACTTGCGCCTTCCATTTCGCGCGAAGAGTATGACGCGGAGTTCGTTGCCCCGCCGCAGTGTGCTAGCCTGGCCGATTTTCTTACCCGCGCCGCGCGCGGCTTTCAGCTCATGCAGACCGAGGATGCGCTGCGCATTGTCACGGAGGATTTGTTTCAGCAACTCGCCCGCGACGGCGTGATCTATGCCGAGATTCGCTTCGCGCCACTGCTGCATTTGCTCAATGGCCTTGCGCCGGAAGCGGTTGTTGCGAGCGTGGACCGCGCAACCGAAGCGTGCATCAAGGCAACGGGAATTGAGGCGCGCCTGATTCTGTGCACGCTGCGGCATTACGACCAGGCGCAGAGCCTGTTGACGGCGCGGCTGGTGGAGCAGTTCAAGGGCTCGCGCGTAGCGGCGCTCGATATTGCGGGAGACGAGGCGGGCTTCCCGATCGATGCGCACGTGGCTGCCTTCCAATATGCGCAGGACCACGGCCTTGATCGCACGGCCCACGCCGGGGAAGCCAGCGGCGCGGCCAGCGTATGGGAAACGCTCAAGGCCTTCGCGCCGTCGCGCATTGGCCATGGCGTGCGCAGCATTGAAGACCCGTCGCTGGTTGAGCATCTGGGGCGCGAACGCATTCATCTTGAGGTGTGTCCGTCGAGCAACGTACAGACTCGCACCACGCTCAGCTACAAGGAGCACGCGGTGGACAGGCTCTATCGCGCGGGCGTTTCGCTGAGCATCAACACCGATGCGCGCACTATTACCAACGTGACGCTGGAGCAGGAGTACTCGCGGCTGCGCGAGCACTTTGCGTGGAGCGACGACGAGTTGCGTGCCTGCAACCGCGAGGCTCTGCGTGCGGCTTTCATCGATGAGGCGACGCGGGCCACGCTGCTCAACCAACTTGAAAGCGGCCATGCAACCGGCGCACAAGCGTCAGCCATCTGACGTTGTTGGAGGATGGCATGGCGACAAAATCCGGAGCAAAGAAGTCCCCGAGGAAGTATTCACCCGCTGCCGGCAAGAAGGTTGAAACCGAGATGAAGGCAATGAAGAAAGGGCAGCTCAAAAGCGGCCGCAGCGGCAAGCGCGTGACCAATCCAAAACAGGCTATCGCCATTGGGCTTTCAGAAGCCCGAAAAGAGGGCCTGAAGGTTCCGCCTCCAAAAAGCTAGTCCGATAAACCAGGCGACCGGCGTTCTGATCCTGCAATCACGGGACCGCAGATTCGGGCCGTGGACCGAGAACAGATGTCCGCCTGGCACACTCGGCGTGTGAGAACAGATGGCTAAACCAGCTGATACGGGTTTCCATTCCCTGAAACTCCTTCCCTGCGCTTTCGTCTTCGCCAAACCTTAACAATCCACGCTCGGTCCGCACTCTACGATGAACAGAAGTCACCGCGGCGAAACGATCGGGCTGAGCATGGACGCATTCACAGCAAACTCACTTCAGATAGGCGCGGACAAGGTCGATCAGGTCCTCGGCCAGCTCAGGCGCGATCTGCTCCTTGACGCCATCCACCAGGTGGAAGCGGATATGCGTCTCCAGCACCTCGCCCATCAGCCCGTTGATGCCTCCGCGCACCGCCGCAAGCAGCATGAGTTGTCCGCCGCAATCCTCGTCGGCAGTCAGAGACCGCTCCACTGCATCCAACTGCCCACGGAGCTTTCTCAACCGTTGCAACAGCTTGACCTTTTCCCGTTCCTGGTGCGACATCGCCGGCATCCTCCTCTTGACAGTACCCATCCCCGGTATGGTACATACTAGGTGGGGGTATCCTTGCGCTCCCATTGTAGCCCCATTTCAACCAACCCTGGCACCCTGATGCTCGCGCTCTTCCGCTTAACCCGCGCCCTTGCTTTTTCTCTCGCTTCGGCTTTCCCGCTGGCGACTGCGCTGGTTTGCGCCCAGGCTCCAGAGACCCTTCCCAGCGCACCGCAGCCCGCGCCGCAGCCTAAGTTTCCGCAGCAGTGCGCCCTGGCCAACGCCAACCAGCCGGATGCGCCGCAGGCGCAGGACGGCATAGGCCGCAAGCCCGGCGACATGAGCCCCGTCGGACAGGAGCCCAACGATGCACCCATCGTCGCCATGGCCCCACATCCCGACAACCAGTCCTGGTGGATCTCCGGCCAGGCCAACATCATCCTCCAGGGCGACCTGCCGTTCCACTCCCCTTACCAGGGCAAAAACAGCTTCATTGGCCGCGGCGAGTACAAGACCTCTATGGTCGGCACGGTGTATACCGCCTTGCGCCCCACCCATTCCATTCGATACAACACTGACCTGATCCTCGACGTCGAAGCTGCCGAGGGCCGCGGTCTCAGCGAGGCATTCGGCCTCGCTGGATTTACCAACCTGGACGTCGTGCGCAACCCAAACCTGGGCAAGCTGCCTTACATCTCCCGGTACCAGATTCACCAGGTCTTTGGATTTACCAACAAGACCACAAGTCAGGAACCGGGCCCCTTTGCGCTGGCGCCCAGCGTCCCGCTCCGCCGCCTCGAGTTTCGCATCGGCAAAATGGGCTCGAACGATTTCATCGACCTCAACGAAGTCGGCTCCGACTCGCACCTCCAGTTCCTGAATTGGACCGTGGACAACAACGGCGCGTGGGACTACGCGGCCGACACGCGCGGGTACACGGTGGGCGGCATGGCCGAGTATGACGACCGCATTTGGAGCGTGCGCTACGGCATCTTCGCCATGCCGGTGATCGCCAACGGAATCGACCTCGATTGGGCCTTCAGCCGCGCCCACGGGCAGAATGGCGAGTTCGAACTGCGGCATAGCTGGGTGCCCAAACGCAAGGGAACTACGCGCATTCTGTTCTACGCAAACAACGCCCACATGGGCACATACCGTGAGGCGGTCGAGGACTTTCTCAATGGCTCCGACACCCTGAAATACGGCGTCAAAGTGCCCACCATCACGCTGCACGAGCACTTCGGCGCTCTCAAATACGGCGTAGGTTACAACACCGAACAGGAAGTCACGGAGAATCTCCGCATCGGTGGCCGGTTTGGCTGGAACGAAGGCCAGCACGAGTCCTTCGCCTATACCGAAGTGGATCAGACGGTCGAACTCGTCGCCGACTATGCGGGAACTCGCTGGCGCCGGCCAGTCGACAAGGTGGGGCTGGCCGTCGTCTCGAACGCTATCAAGGCCGACCACCAGGAGTATCTGAAGCTGGGTGGCCTTGGCTTTCTCCTCGGCGACGGCAAGCTCAACTACGGCCGCGAGAACATTGTCGAGGGCTACTACAACTACCACGCCTGGCGCGGGATGTTTTATGCGTTGGATATCCAGCACATCGACAATCCGGGCTATAACCGCGACCGGGGGCCGGTATGGGTTGGATCGCTCAGGGCGCATATTGATTTCTGAAGGCCGCTGCCAGCTTTCCGCTCTGAGCTTTCCATTACAGGTTCCCCATCTCCAGCTTCTGCGACGCCTGAAAGCTAGAGGCTAGCAGCTCGAAGTTGCTTCTCGTCACTTGCCCTCAGTCGCAGGCGGCGTTGCGGGCAGCGCGTAGATCACCTCGCCGGGTTTGGCGTAGTGGAGCTTCTCGCGCGCTTCGTGTTCGATGGCGTCGGGGTCGGACTTGAGCTTTTCAATGCGGTCCTTGAGACGCGCGTTTTCCTGCTGCAGGTCCTGGATGTCCCGGCGCAGCTGCCGGTCTTCGGCGCGCTTCTTGTGCCAGACCTGCAGACCATTTTTGCCGTTGATGACGTGCCAGGTGAGCAGCAGCGCGAGTATTACCGCCACTGCAGTGCCGGCTGGGCGCCAAGCGCGCACGGTCCACTCCGCAATGCGGGTGCTGAGCGGCACGGGTGATTTGGATGCCGCGCGCTTTTGAGATTGTGTCTGTTCGTCCGCCATTCCGTCCCAATCTGTTCTTCAAGGACACGACTTCAGTCGTGTCCAGCCCTGGTCCGTAAGTCCCTTGTCTCTGTCTCTACGCCGACAGAACGAACTTCTCCGCAGCGGCCTTGAGTGCTTCCATGTCGTGTTCGTTGCGCGCTTCAGTGTAGGCGCGAACTACCGGTTCTGTGCCGCTGAGCCGATAGCAAACCCACGAGCCGTCGTCGAGGATCACCTTGAGCCCGTCGGTGCGGACTATGCCGGTAACTTTGCGGCCGCCCAGCTCAGTGGGATCGGCCTTCATCTTTTCAGTGAACGCGGCCTTCACCTCCGGGGTCAAGTGGAAGTTCTCGCGAACCGGATAGAAGGAACCAACCTTGCCAAACAGCTCCTTCAATTGCACGCCCAGGCTCTTGCCGCGGACTGCCACCATCTCCGCCACCAGCAGGCCGGCAATAACGCCATCCTTCTCCGGAACGTGGCCGCGAATGGTCAGCCCTGCGCTCTCTTCGCCGCCGATCGCGATCTTGTCCGCAATAATCAGCTCGCCGATGTACTTGAAGCCCACCGGCGTTTCAAACAGCGGCACCTTGTGATGCTCAGCCAATGCGTTGATGAGGTTGGTGGTGGCCACGCTTTTGGCTACGCCGTTCTTCCAGCCGCGGGTTTCAACCAGGTAGTCGAAGAGCAGCGCGATGATGTAGTTGGGCTGGATGAATGTGCCGTCGCCATCCACAATGCCGAAGCGGTCGGCGTCGCCGTCGGTGGCAATGCCCAGCGCCGCGCCAATCTCTTTCATTTTGGCCTTGCAGTCGCCCAGCAGGTGGTCATCGGGCTCAGGGGCGTGGCCACCGAAGAGCACGTCGCGATAGTCGTGCACCGTCTCCACCGTAACGCCGGCTTCGCGCAGCAGGTGGCAGGGATATCCGCGGCCCGCGCCCCAGAAGGGGTCGTAGACCACCTTGATGCCAGACTTGGCGATCGCCTTCAGATCGACCAACTCGGCGAGGCGTTTGAGGAAGTCGGGCTTGACGTCGGCCGTGTCGAAGGTTTCGGTACCGGTGTCGGCAATCTTGAATCCGTCGCTCAGGCCGTCGATGGCCGCTTCAATCTGTTTGGTGAATTCGGGCAGGGCCGGCGCGCCGTCGTGCGTGGAGAACTTGATGCCGTTGTACTCCGGCGGATTGTGTGAGGCGGTAAAGTTGATCGCGCCTGAAGTCCTCAGCGTACGCACGGCATAAGCAATCGCCGGCGTCGGCGCGGCGTGGGAAATCACGATGGGCGTGATGCCGGCGCCGGCCAGCACCCGCGCCGCCTCGGCAACAAACGCCTCACCCAGGAAGCGGGGATCGCGGCCAACCAGCACGCGATGCGGCTCCGGCTGGGTCTTCACGTAAGCGGCAATACCCGCCACAGCCAGCCGAATATTGGCAAAAGTGAAATCCTCGGCCACAATCGACCGCCAACCGGAAGTGCCAAACTTGATTTTCGCGCTCATCGTCGTCTCTCCAAGTACGGCTCGCGCTGGCCCATGCGACTGGCTCTCGTCGGCAAGGCGGTGCAAACCGCAAAGATCATATTACTGCGTTCGTCAGATGCGGCTGATGAAGGTGAAGTTCTGCGCAATGGCCAGCTTGACCGGTATCACGGTGGGAGGGATCAGGCGGGCTGAAGTGGCCGAATAGATCCAGGCGCGTCTGGAGAACCAGAGCGGCTGCCGCCGGACGATTAACTTAGGTTGG
>JBEKDE010000077.1:0-46511 GCA_050014515.1 Occallatibacter sp. | reverse complement strand
CGCGCGTCTACAATCAATAGAGATGTCCGACACACTTTATCTGAGTTTGTGGTACCCGAATCTGCGTCTTGAGGCGCTTCCCGCCAAGCTGACATCGGTTCTTGGGGAGTTCGCAAAGCACGGCGGCGAGCCGCGCGTCTACGCCGTCACGGTCTGGCCGATTCGCTGGACCGAGTCGCCGACCTTCCAGCGCGTGTACGGTCGTGGCGAGCGCGGCGCAGAGCCCGCCTTCGCTGTCGAAGAGTCCCTCGAAAACCTCCACGAAGACTACGCCTACGAGTTCCAGATCGGCTGGAGTCTCTGGGAACTTGAAACCCCCGCGGAAGCCGCCCCCCGGTGGGTCCGAGAGCCGCGGCTGGTGCGCGTCACCGGCTACGGACCGCTCTTCGACGAGGGCGCGTACGAGGCCGACGGTCACATCCGCATCGACTTCGGCACGGACGCGGCGTTTCTCGAAGAGGGAATTGAGCTGGATTCCATCGCCGCACGGCACGTCGAAGACAATGTCCGCCAACTCATCGAGCTGACCGCAGGCGTCGAAAAGGCCTCCGGCGCAACAGCGCGCCTGTTGTGGAGCGAACTGGGCGAAAGTCTTGCCCAGCGTCTTGCGGCACGCCTGGGAGCGGCAAACTGAGCGCACGGTTCACCATCGAACGGATTCGCACCGTGGTGCTTTCGGCAGGAATTCTGCTGGTTGTCGCCCTGGTGGTGGTTCTCGGTGTCGGCAAATGGAAGCGCCGGTTCAATATCCACGAGATCCTCAAACCGCTCGGCGCTGACATTCAGCAGGAAGCCAACGGCTGGACCTACTCCCACGCCCTCGGCGCGCACGCGCAGTACAAGATTCACGCCTCCAAAGAAGTGCAGTTCAAGGAGGGCAACGCCCACCTCCACGATGTCAAAATCGAACTCTACGGCGAAGACGGCAGCCGCGTCGATCGGATCGAAGGCGGCGAGTTTGACTACAACCAGAAGCTGGGTTCCATCACCGCCGTCGGGCCGGTTGAAATTACCCTCATGCGGCCTGGCGCCAAGCTTGCCGTCGCACCAAAAGCAACCTCCGGCCAAACCACGGCGACGAAGCCAAAACCAACCCCTCTTTCCAACGCCGAGAGGACCGCTGAATCCGGGGAGATTTATGTCAAAACCAGCGGCCTGACCTTCGATCAGAAGAGCGGCGTGGCCACCACCAAAGAGCACGTCGACTTCTCCATGACCCAGGGCACCGGCAGCTCCATGGGCGCCACGTACGACTCGCAGGAGGGCCACCTGGTGCTCGATCATGCCGTGGAACTGAACACTCCGCGCAAAGGCGGCACCGTTGTGCTCCACGCCCAACATGCGGAGTTCGAGCGCGAGACAGAGCTCTGCCATCTGCAGGCAGCCACTGCCGACTATCGGGGTGGGAAAGCGACGGCAACTTACGCACAGGTCCTTTTCCGCGCCGACGGTTCCGCGCAACACCTCGATGCATCGGATGGGTTCACGCTCACAACCGCAAACGGCGCCCAGGTTACTGCTCCCACCGGTTCCATGGATTTCGACGAGCACAATCAGCCGCGCCACGGACATCTTGAAGGCGGCGTGGTGATGGACTCCGTCCGCGAAACGAGAAGCAGCAGCGGCAGCCAGAGCCGGCACGTCCATGGCACATCGCCAACGGCGGAACTTGAATTCACGCCCACAGGCGAGTTGCGCCACGTACACCTGGAGCGCGGCGTGGAGATGCACAGCGACCAGCTGACCCAGTCCGCCAGTTTGAAAGAGGTCCCGCTCCACGTCAGCCGCACCTGGCGCTCGCCGATTACCGATATTGACTTCCGCGAGGCCGCTCATGGTCAGCTCGAGCCATCCACGATGCACGGCACGCAAGGCGTTGTCGTCACTGGCCAAAGCCAGCGCGGCAAGCAGCCGATGGTGCCTTCACGGTTTGCCGCCGATGACATGACCGGCATTTTCGGCCCCAATTCCGAGTTGACCTCCATGACCGGCATCGGCCACGCTTCAATGGAAGAGACCACTGCAACCGGCGCGCTGCAGACATCGAGCGGCGATCGCATCGATGCGCACTTTCTGCCGCCTCCCGCACCCGGCACCGCACCAAAACCCCAGTCAGCAAGCGGATCCAACAGTGCTGCGCAAGTTCAGTCCGCGGTGCTTGACGGCCATGTAGTTTTGGTTCAGGTGCCAGCCGCCAAGCCGGGAGCGCAACCGCCAGCGACCATGCATGCGACGGCCGGTCACGCCGTTTATGAGGGCGCAGGCGGCTGGCTGCACCTTACCGTCAATCCCCGCGTAGAAGACGGCGCTCTGCAGCTGACCGCGGTGAAGATCGACGTCGCCCACGACTCCGGTGACGCTTTCGCTCACGGCAATGTCAAGGCCACATGGATTGGCAACGGCGACACTCAGTCGCCTCCATCGGGACCCCAGGTCATGCCCGCTATGCGTTCTTCCGGCCAAACCAGTCTTGCCTTCGGCGGACGCGAGCCTTCCCACGTTATCTCCTCCGATGCGGAAATGGAACAGGCCACCGGCGTAGCCACCTTTACCGGCCATGCGCGTTTGTGGCAGCAGGGCAACTCCGTCACTGCGCCGGTGATCGTTCTCGACCACCAGAAACAAACCATGACTGCACACAGCGTCGACCCTGCGGAGCCGGTGCGTGCAGTCCTGGTGAGCGCCGGTGGCTCTGGCCTGGCCAAAGCGCCGGGCAATCAACCACGCGCCGATTCCACCAGGTCTCCAGAAGGAAAATCAACCAATCCCTCGGTAATACGAGTGCGCGGGGGCGATCTAAAATACTCCGACGCCGAACACAAGGCAGTCATACGCTCCGGCGCTTTAGGTAATGTCGTAGCCGAAACCGGTTCGGCCACGTCTGTGTCCAACGAGGCTGAACTGATCCTTCTGCCGCCAGGCAATCACGCCGGCAAAGAGGGTGGTCAGGGTCAGGTGGACCGAGTGACGGCTCGCGGGCACGTGATTGTCACCTCCGGCGGACGCCGCGGCACGGGAGAGCAGCTGGTGTATACGAGTGAAAACGGCGAATATGTTCTTACCGGTACTGCGGCCGCACCGCCCAGAATGACTGACCCGGTACAGGGCAACGTGGCCGGGCAGGCGCTGATCTTCTCGAGCTTCGACGATAGCGTCCGCGCCGAAGGTGGCACAGGCAAGACCATGACGGAGACCACGGCGCCAAAGTGAGGGCGCCAAAACAGGGCCAAGGAAAGCTGATCGTAGATGGAAACATTGTTTGCTGAAGGAATTGGCAAGTCCTACAAGGGACGACAGGTCGTACGCGGAGTCGATCTCAAAATCTCGCGCGGCGAGGTTGTCGGCCTGCTTGGCCCCAACGGCGCCGGCAAAACCACCAGCTTCTACATGATCGTCGGACTGGTCCCGCCTGAGACCGGCCGCGTGATGGTTGACTCCACCGACATCACCCGCGTTCCGATGTATCTGCGCGCCCGCAATTTCGGCATCAGCTACCTGCCGCAGGAGCCGTCGGTCTTCCGCAAGCTTACCGTGGAAGAAAACATTCTCGCGGTCCTTGAAGCACAGCCGCTGGGCAATCGCGAGCGCCGCACCCGCACCGATCGACTGATCAATCAGCTCAACCTCAACCACATCCGCACCACTCGCGGCTATGCGCTCTCCGGCGGTGAACGGCGCCGCGTGGAAATCGCCCGCTGCCTCTGCATTCAGCCAAGCTTCATCTTGCTTGACGAGCCGTTCAGCGGTATCGATCCCATTGCCGTGCTCGAGTTGCAGAAAATCATCTTCGATCTCAAGGCCAGCGGCATCGGCATCCTCATCACCGACCACAACGTGCGCGAGACGCTCAGCGTGACGGATCGCGCCTACATCATCGCCGAGGGCCGCATCTTCCGTGCAGGAACTCCGCGCGAACTGGGCAACGATGTGGAAGTTCGCCGCGTCTATCTGGGCGAAGGTTTTTCCCTGGCCTGATGCCTTCGGGTTTGATGGATTCGGACTGGATGCATCCACAGCACTGCTGAACCGACTTTCCGTCTGGATTTCTCGGCGTGGTGTACGGTGGAGTTGACACGGAAGCGGGTTCCCAGGCGTGCTTCAGCATGGAACGTCAGCCGGCTTGACTGGGAGTTTCAGGGACAGGTTGCGACGAATGCCCTACCTGTAAGTCCTTTGTTTTGAAAAACTGCCGAAAATTGAAAGCAGGTAACTCCTTTAGAATGATAGGTGGAAATGGGTATTTTTGATGTAACATGTTTATTTTCAGCGGATCGGTTAAAAAAGCCGTTTTTTCATTTTTCTGATCTGAAAATCGGGATTTTTGCGGATTATTTCGAGGTCGCTTACTTCGAGATGTCGATGCTTTTTCACAATGTTCTTACTTCACTCTTTAATTGTGCGCCAATTGAGGGAAATAATCTGCAAACTACTTTGGGGAAAATGCTTCAATGTCAATGATCAGAGACGGTCTCTCAGCACGTGGGATTCCAAACAGCGGTTCCCGCATAGATAATGGACTATTCCGGGAAAGATGGTTCGAATTGAGCCATATTCACCAAGAGTACTTTTTCAAGGCAATTAGACTTACACTGAGTCCAAAAGGGAAGACGGTTCTCATCTATGGCGCTGCTGCAACCAAAACTGAGCTTGAAAGTCGCGCAACGCCAGGTCCTCACTCCGGGCCTGATGCAGATGGTGAGCGTTCTTGCACTGAATAAGCTGGAATTGAAGGAGATGATCGATGCCGAGATGGTGGAGAATCCCGTCCTGGAGGAGATCGATGAGTCGGTTCCGATGCTGGATCAGGTTGCCAATCGGGAGGAGCAACTGGAGCGGAGCGTGGAGCAAACCGCGACCCCGCCCAAAGACGTCTTCTCCGAAATTGACTTCGGTTCGTACTTCCAGGACTACCTCGACCCCGGTTATCGCACGCAGCCGGAGTTTGACGACAGCGAAAAGCCCTCGTTTGAGAATTTCCTCTCCCAGCCTACGACTCTGTCCGATCACCTGGCGTGGCAGCTGGGAGCTCTGACTCTGGAGCCCAAGCTGCGCGAGGCTGCGGAATTCGTGATTGGCAATCTGGACGACGGCGGCTATGTGGCTGCCGGGGACGAAGAACTGGCCCTTGCCTTCCTCCACATTCCTGCAAGCGGCCTCGCGGACGGCGCTCCAGCGGAGGTCCAAGCCTACACGACGGAACTGACGGCGATTGATGCTCCTATCGAGGTCTCCGATCACAAGGGCACTGGCCAGAACGGCCATCATCCTCAGCTTGGCGCGGCTCTTGATCTGATCCGCCGCGCGATTGATCTGGTGCAGCACCTTGATCCCGCCGGAGTGGGAGCTCGCGACCTGCGCGAGTGCCTGCTGATTCAGATCGCTGCGCAGCAGCATGAGTTCACCGAGTTGTACGGCAGCGACCCAGGCGATTCCGACGAAGATCCGCACCGCAGCTTCCGCGCCGAGGCCGACGCGCAGCTGGACGAGCGCCGCCGCAGCATGGAAGTGGGCGGGCTGATTGTGGATGCGCACCTTCAGTTGCTGCTCAAGCGCGACGTGAAAGACCTGGCCCGTGCGGCCCATGTGACACCCTCGGAAGCCCAGGCCGGAGTCGACTTTATTCGTACACTCGATCCCCGACCCGGCCGGCTTTATAACCGCGAGCAGACCCGGCTGATTGAGCCGGACGTGGTGTTCATCAAGCGCGGAGCGGAGTGGGTGGTCTCAATGAACGAGGAAGATCTGCCTAGCCTGCGTCTGAGCCAGCGCTATCGCCGCATGCTGGTGGCCGAAAGCACCGACAAGGAAGTCAAGGACTACGTCAAGGAGCGGTTCCGCTCCGCCATCCAGCTGATGCGCAACATTGCCCAGCGCAAGAGCACCATCCTGCGCACCTGTGAGGTGATCGTCCGCCGCCAGCAGGACTTTCTGGAGATCGGTGTCGAAGGCCTGCGCCCCATGATGATCAAGGAAGTGGCCGAAGAGATCGGGGTTCACCCGTCGACGATCAGCCGCGCCGTCGCCAACAAATACGCCCACACGCCGCAGGGGGTGATCGAGCTGCGCTTCTTCTTTTCAGAGGGCTCGAACGGCCCCGAGGGCGCGGACACGCCGCTTCTGGTGCTCAAGCGCAAGGTGAAGAAGCTCATCGAGGACGAAGACGCGAGCCACCCGTTGACCGACGATCAGTTGGCAGCAATGCTGCAGGCGCAGGGAATTCAACTCACCCGCCGCACCGTCGCAAAATATCGCGAAGACATGAATATCCCATCGACGCACCAGAGACGCCGCCGAAATGGGTGAAGAAACAGTGGTCAGTTGTCAGTGGTCAGCGGTCAGCGTGCCGTGATGGACCACGGAAGATTGGCTACTGAAAACTGACAACTGGCAACTCGTCCCTATAGAATCCGTATTTCTCCAGCCGAGTGAGGCGCTGGAAGAATGAGAAGCGGAGGCTAACCATGGAAGTGGAGTTCACCGCCCGGCAGGTAAAGATCTCCAAGGCTCTGCGCACGCAGGCTGAGGAGGGTATGGAACGCATCGCCCGCATTCTGGGCAAAACCGCACGCGCCAGCGTGACTTTCGGCGCGCAACGGCATCTGCAGATTGTCGAACTCACCGTGCAGGCGCGCCTGCAGACCATTGCCGCCACCGGCAAGGCCGCCACGCTCGACTCAGCCCTTCGCATGGCCATGGAGCACGCCGAGGCCCAGGCGCGCCGCTATCGAGACCGGCGTTTGGAAGGCAAGCGCCTGCCTAAAGGAGAAAAGGTGCTCACTGCACCACCGGTCTCCCGGACCAAGGCGCGTCCCACACAGGCCGAGCCACCCGCCGACGGAGCGAAGCCGGAGCGCCCGGCCAAGCCGCGCGCTTCCATCGCTGTCCATTCATTTCCCTCCCGTGCCGCGGTGGTTGAGCCGCACATCCTCAAGAGCGCCGAGGCTATTGTCCTTCGCCCCATGACGATTGAAGAGGCAGTCAAAGAAGCAGAATTCCGTGACCGCGATCTGCTCATCTTTCACAATGCCGCTGGAGAAATGTTCGTTCTCCATCGCCGCCGCGACGGCCAGATGGAACTCGTCGAGATGCCGTGAAATTACCGGGCTCTCTGTGGAAACTAGAGTTCCGAAATAGCGATCAGCACAGACTTTGGTTGCAGCCTATGCCCGGTTTAGGGGATGGTTCGCCTCCCTCCGCCGGGCATAAGATTTTGATGTAAAGTCGTACATCCGAGAGCGCCTGCACGGAGCCCCTCAGGCTGATGCGACAATCCACAGGAGGCTATGAGTTTGCTTCTTCCTAAAAGCTCGGACTCCGCGGATCAGCAGGAAATTCTTGACGCGTTGCCCGTGCTGGTTTTTCTTGAGCGCGCCGGAAATGTCGTCTTTGCCAATGCTGAGGCGCGGCAGATGATCGGTCTGGACGAACCGGAATGGTCTCCCCGTCCAGTCGATGACATACTTTGGGGGCTCTCATCAGGGACTGCGGAGCCGCGCACGCTGCTCGCCGGAACCCGCCGCGGCAGCCCATTTCATGCCACGCTAACCACCAGCGATGGCCGGCTGCTGCCGATTGAAGGCACCTACAGACTGCTGAACGGCGAGTTCTGTGACGCCATTATCGTTGCCCACCCCGGCGGCGCCAGGCCGGCGCCACGCTCTCGCTTTATGGAAGATGTGCTCTCCAGTCTCCCCGAGGCTGTTGTCATCGTCCATGGCGACCGCATCCTTTACACCAACGCGGCCTTCACGCAAATGTTCGGCTACACTGCCGACGAGGCCGAGGGCGCCGATCTGAGCCAGCTCATTGTGCCCGAGTCGCGTGCGCATGAACACGCATTGCTTGAAATGACTCTTGAATCGGGAGCGCACCGGCCCATTCACACTGTGCGCACCACCAAAGAGAGCGAGCCGGTGGAGGTTTCCATCCTTTCAAGCCCTCTGGAAGTTGACGGCGCCACGGTGGGCAGCATCCTCACCTTCCGAGTGCTCGCTCGAGGCAATCAGCTCGGGGTCCCCGACGCGAACGATTCGCTCCACGATCCGCTGACCGGCCTGCCCAACCGTGCGCTCTTCCGTGACCGCCTCAGTCTTGCGCTCACCCGCCGGTCGCGCCGCCGCGAGCAAACTTGCGCCGTGCTGCTCCTGGCTCTCGAACCTCTCAGTGAACAGGGTGATCCGCAGGTTCGCGCTGCTTCTGACGCTCTGCTCGTTGCCGTCGCCGAACGTCTGCGCGCCGGATTGCGCCTTCAGGACTCTGCGGCCCGCCTCGAAGCCGGCGAGTTCGCTATTCTGGTCGAAAACATCCTCGATCCTGGCGACCTGGATATTGTGGCCAGCCGCCTGCTTCGCGAGATGGAACGCCCGTTCGAAATCCCCGGAGATGTGCTAAGGCCCGCCTTCAGCATTGGCGCCGCCATGGCCACCGCCGCGCACACTGTTCCTGAATTTCTGCTTCGCGACGCCGCCCACGCGATCTACACCGCGCGCCAGGAAGGCGGCAGCCGCTACGAGATCTTCGACAGGAACCTTGACATCCGATTCACTCCCCAGCAGGAGCGGGAGCGCGAATTGCGCAACGTTCTGGACGCTCGCCAGTTCGAGTTCTGGTATCAACCCATCTTTCGCCTCCAAAACGGCAAGCTGGAGGGCTTCGAGTCACTGCTGCGCCGCCGCCACCCCGACGGTTCCGTCGACAGCTTCCGCGATCTGCTTCCGGTTGCCGAAGATTCTGGATTGTCCATCAGCCTGTGCCGCGAAACCCTCGACGCCGTTTGCCGCCAACTCGAGAAGTGGACCCATGAGGCCAGACCGGTGGACCTCTCCCTGACTGTCAACCTCTCCGACCGCCAATTCTTCCACCCCGACCTGCTGGCGCAGGTGAAGACTGCGCTCGCCGCCACGCGCATCGATCCCTGGCGCCTGGTGCTTGAGATCCAGGAGACAACGCTCAACGCCGATCCCGACGCGTCGGTCAGCATCCTCGAACGTCTGGTCGAGTGCCGCGTACGCATCGCGGTGGACAACTTCGGTTCAAGCCTGGCGCCTCTCAACCACCTCATGAGCCTGCCTATCACCGTGCTCAAGCTCGATCCGCGGCTGACCGCGGCATCCACGGCCACGGCGCGCAAATTGACGGTGCTCAAGTCTCTCGTCCGACTCGGCCACACCCTTGGCATCCAGGTGGTCGCGCCGGGCATTGAAACCCCTGAGCAGCTTACCGCACTCTGTCGCATGGGCTGCGAACTTGGCCAGGGAACCCTGCTTTCTCGCCCGCTCAACTCCGACCAGGCTTTGAAACTTGTGGAACAGGGTTGCTGGGTAACACCGGCCGGCTCGTAGAGCGATTCACTTCCTCAGGCCCCACCCCTTCGGTGTAGCATTTGCCCATGACTCCTCGCAACAAGGCCACGCGCGCAAAAGGGCCGCAACTCCGGGCCGCCAGGATCCTCAAGAAGCCGGACCCGGTGGTGAAGAAGGCAGAGAAGGAACTGGTCATTGTTACTGGAATCTCCGGCGCGGGCAAGGCCTCGGCTCTCAAGGCATTTGAAGACCTCGGCTACCACGCCGTGGACAACCTGCCGTTGGAACTGCTTCCGAACTTTGCGGTTCTCGTTCGCGCTTCCATGGAGATTGAGCGTGCGGTCATCGTGGTCGACATTCGTGAGGGAACCACGCTCGACCGCCTGCCTGAAATATTGAAGAGCGTGCGCAAGCTGCTCTCAACGCGCGTCGTCTTTCTCGATGCGCAGGATGCCGTCCTGGTTCGCCGCTACTCTGAGACGCGCCGCCCGCACCCGCTCGGCCGCTCCGAGACCGTCTCGCGTTCCATTGTGGAAGAGCGCCAGTTGCTTGACCCCATTCGCAATGTCGCCGACACCCTCATCGACACTTCAAACTTCAACGTCCACGAGCTCCGCGCCAACATCCTCGAGCGCTTCGGGCATGAAGACAAGGTGAAGCATCTGCTTGTCTCCTGCCTCAGTTTCGGCTTCAAGAACGGCGTGCCCCTCGACGCCGACATGGTCTTCGACGTTCGCTTTCTGCCCAACCCGCACTTCGTTCCGGAGTTCCGCAAGAAGACCGGGCTTGACCCGAAGGTTGCTGCTTATATATGCGGCTTTCCGCAGACCAAGGAGTTTCTCTCCCGCGTAAAAGACCTGATGCTGTATCTGCTGCCGCATTATGTAACGGAAGGGAAGAGTTATCTTACCGTTGCGTTTGGCTGTACTGGCGGCCAGCACCGCAGCGTGATGATGGCCGAGGAGATTGCCGCGCAATTAAAGCGAGCCGGCTACCAGGTAAAGGCGCTGCATCGCGATATGCCGAGGTGAGTGTTGCGAAAAATCATCTATAGCGAAACCAGAGTAGCTGTACCCAGGAAGCACGATGCCAAGTGGCTTTTCCTCAAGAAAAAGCCACCTCGCGCACTCTCGGCAAGGGCACGTTTACTCTGGTTTCGCTCTAGGCTCGCCGGCTGTCGCCGACAGATCATCTAGCCACCGCGCCAGCGAATCCGCAAAATCTTTCTTCGCCGATCCAGCCCTGAGCCAAACCATCATTTTCCCCGCTGCGACTCTCTTGAAAGCATGCGGCTCGCCGCTCGCAACCGTCTGACCTTCGGGCGGAGTCTGAGCAAACCACAGCGACGGAATCTTGAGCGCTGCCGCCGGTGCATCACGTTCGAATCTGTCCCGCACCAGAATGTGCGCTGGAACCATGCGTGCGCGCGCGTCGTTGAAGATTGTCTGCATCGGCGCGTCAAGCGGCGACTCAACCACCACCCCCGCCAATTCGGGATGCGCCGCGGCAACTTCAAGTGCCAGGTTTGCGCCCAGGTCTTTTCCATCGAGCACAATCGTGCCTGCAGGCACATGCCGCGTGGCTGTCAAATAACTCAGCGCCGACTCCGCATCCTCGCGCCAGCGCACCTCGCTAGGCCGCTGGAACTCGCTCTGCCCGTAGCCCCGATAATCAAACGCGAGCACGTTCAATCCCAATTCGTGGAGCGCAGCCAGCGCGTCCACCGTATCGCCCATGTTGCCGTTCTGCCCATGCAGAAAGACCACCGTGTAGCGCCCGTATTTGGCGTCCGCCGCAGCTGGAATCCACCAGCCCTTCAGCCGGGGCGTGCCGGCCTCGGTGGTCGCGAATCCAACGGCATCGAAGGCCAGCCCGACATTTGCCGGCGTGCGTATCACTGCGGAAGTCGGGCGATAGAGCAGTTGCCAGCTCCCCTGCCAGAACAGCAGGCAGAGCGCACCCCAGGCGCACAGCGCTGCTCCCGCGATCGCGATGCTCACAGCCGTCAGCAGCCAGCGGCCGCTCACCGTGGGCGCAGGTGTGGTCCGAGCGCGTATGGCCTGCTCGAAGACTGACCTCGGCATCACCTTGCCTGATCCGGATTTTCCTTTCTTTTGCGGCAAGCTCCCACCCCAACTGCTTCGCACACTGCGGACCATCTCCTTTATGCTAACTGCACAAGCCGGTATGCTGATTGCGCGAGCGATCACGTCCGGCCCAAGGCATTTTCCCAGGAGGCATCCATGTCTGAATTTGTGCGCATTTGTTCACAGTCTGAATTGCCCGTTGAGGGCGAAGTTGCCGAATTCACTGTTCAGGGCCGAATCCTGTGCGTCGCCCACGCCGGCGGAACGGTTTCAGTATTGGACGGCGTCTGTCCCCATGAGGGCGGCCCGCTGGGTGAGGGAATCGTTGAGAATGGCCATGTGACGTGCCCGTGGCATGCCTACTCCTTTGACCTGCGCACCGGCCTCACAGAAAACGACCCCGACCTGAAGGTCGAGGTCTTTGAATCCACGATCGAGAGCGGGGAACTCCGCGCCAAAATCTAGAGCGCTGATTTTGTCAACAGTTTCCCAAAGCGCTTACGGCGCACACTCCGCCAGTGGCGCCAACTCGGAGCCGACGGCCTTCATCTGCTCCTTGAGCCTTGCTTCAACCTGCGCAAATGACCCGCTTGGCAGGGCATCCACGTTCAACGCACGCGCTACGCCGCAGACCTCAAGCGGCTCAGTCTTCACTTCGAGTCGATGCAGAAACTCGGGATCGCCGTAGAGCGGGACGCCGGCAATCGCGACCATGTCGATTTTGGTGATGGCCCCGGCGGTGATGGATTGGTAAGGATCTGCTGGAAGTTGTGCCTGGTTGACATGGAGCAAGAAGAAATCGGCTAGCATGCCCGGCGCGAGATGGCCGAGCTTGTCGTCGATGCGGGCTACGCGCGCGGGAACGGTGGAAGCCATCTCCACAAGTTGGCGGCTGGAGAAGAGTCCGTCGAGCTGTTCCCGGTTTACGCGTGTTGCGTATTTGATTTCGTCGAACATGTTGGCCGAACCGGAGGGCGACCAGTCGGGAGCGATGGAGATTGTGACGCCTTCACGGAATGCGGCGGCCACATTGGCCGTTGCGCCGTACAGCTCGAAGTTGGAACGCGGCGACCATACGATGGACGCGCCGGCGCGATGAACGCGGGCCAACTGGCTGGGCGATAGTCCGACGGAATGAATCAGCGCGGTGTGCGCGGTGAGCAGCCCGCGCGCTTCCAGCATATCCAACTCCTGCGCGGACTCGGCGTCAATGGGCAGGCCCTCGGCTATGTGAATGGCGAGCAGGTCGATGCTGCCGTCGGCCAGTCCCTGCGCGACCTGCGCGGCACGATTCGCATCCATGTCGAGCGGGAGAATGCCAATCTCGTTGACGATTCGCTCATGGCCCTGCTCGGTTCCATAAAAGCCGGTGAAGACGTCGAGGTTGCGCACCAGGCCCTTGATGCAGTCGGGAAGTGGTTTCACCGGCCCGCGCCCCGTAAAGCCGATCATCGAAGTTGTTCCGCCGATGAGCGCCTTCACTTCGACATATTCATCGATGTCGCAGAAGTTTTTGCCGCCGGCAGTGAGCGCAGCTTCGCGATCTTCGAGAGTGGAGCGGTAGGTGTCGAGGCTGCGCCACGCATATCGGTTGGGGAACTTCTGCGGCGGAGTCCAGCGTGGAAAGACGTTGAAGATGGGATGATTGTGCAGATCGATGAAGCCGGGGAAGATGAGATCGTTGGTTTCGAGTGCGGGAACGCCCGGCAGGTCGGGCCGTTCACGATCAATGTGCTCGATGCGCCCGTTGAGGATGTCGAGCCACGCGTTGAGAATGACGCCATCGGGCGTAACCAGGTTGCCGCGAATGAGCAGACGAGGCGGCGCCTTGTCTGCCGCGCGAAGCTGGATCGGCAGCAGGGAAGTGCAGGCAATCAGAACAACGATGAGTGAGGGCAATGCCGGGCGAGACATGGTTCTTTCATCATGTCACAGGGCAGGCGGGCGATTGAAAGTTCTCCCGCACCTTGCGCCTTGTTTCTGGCGCAAGGCCGGCAAAAAACGCCAATGCGAGCGAGGAGCGAGCGTCTGCCGCACCGCAGGCGCTTAGTACTTGACGATGGCGGTGAAGGAATCCGGTTTGAGGCTAGCGCCGCCCACCAGCGCTCCGTCAATCTCTTCCTCACCAATCAGCGCGGTCGCGTTGTCCGGCTTCACGCTGCCGCCGTAGAGAATACGCATCGCCGCTGCCACATCCGCACCCAGCAGTTTGGCCACTTCCGCGCGAATGATCTTGTGCGCGTCGACCGCCATCTCCGGCGTTGCGGTTT
This sequence comes from Occallatibacter sp., assembly GCA_050014515.1. Lineage (GTDB taxonomy): Bacteria > Acidobacteriota > Terriglobia > Terriglobales > Acidobacteriaceae > Telmatobacter. Next base: position 32,852 of record JBEKDE010000077.1, on the reverse strand, counting down.
TGCCGGTGCCAATGGCCCATACCGGCTCATACGCGATCACGATCGATGCCAGTACCTCTGCAGCGAGCCCGGTGATGCCGGCAAATGCACCGGCAACCTGAGTCTTGAGGACGCTTGCCGTCATTCCCGCCTCGCGCTCCGCCAGCACTTCGCCCACGCACACCACGGGAACGATGCCGTGCTTCAGCGCTGTGTGCAGCTTCTTGTTGACGATCTCATCCGTTTCGGCGAAGTACTGCCGCCGCTCCGAGTGGCCAATCAGCGTGTGCGTTCCGCCCACGGCGGCAAGTTGCCCCACGGAGGTCTCGCCGGTATATGCGCCCTCTTCGGCGAAGTGGATGTTTTGGCAGCCAACAGCAACATTCGATCCCTTGGCGGCTTCAATCACTGTCGGCAGCAGCACCGGCGAAGGGAACAGCGCAATCTCGTCGCGGTCGTGGCCGGCAACGAGCGGCAAAAAGGCATCGACAAACGCCTTGGCTTCGGCAGGCGTTTTGTACATCTTCCAATTGGCGGCAATCAGTGCTTTACGTGACATTTTTCAGGTTTCCTCAACTTGATTTTAGTGGATTGAGATGAAGTGCCGGAGTGACGGCAGGCACAGCGCGGCGCATTGAGCGCATTGCGGAGAGGCAGGCATGGATTTGGTTATCCGCGCGGGTCAGTGTTTCGGATCGCCGATAGGTCTTCCGGCACTTCACCGGCCAGAAACGCAGCGCGATGGTCGGGATCGCCGAGGTCCATCTTGAAGTGATGCCAGGCGCCGTCTTGCAGCACCCCCATATTCCAGGGCCCTGAAACATGGTCGGAGAACTGCCAGACAATGTGGAAACCCTCTTCGTTGGTGAATCCTTCGCCGTCCGCCTGGATGATGGCGTCTCCGCGCTCCCACAGCGCAGCGCGCAGCGCATGAAGCACGTTGCCGCCTTCTTCCATCTCCGCACCCTGCAGGTGGTGGAAGGCGTAAATGGTCTTGACCTGGCTCAGGAACTCCGTGAGCCACTGCACACCGGTCTCTGGCTTGCAATCGCGAAGGTCTTCAATAAAGTCGGCTATCTCATCCTGCCCGACCGAGCCATCGAAGACCGGATTGCGCTCCAGCACCGCAACTTCGACTTCGTCGATGCTGGAGAGCAACAGCGACTCCCACTCTTCCTCGTCGCCGCTTTCAATGGTCAGCCGGTAGTCAGGATGGCCGGAGCGCACGAGTTGCGCCAACTCCTCGAAAGTGGGGAACTCTTCGTCCTTCGACAGCACTCGAGTGTAATAAGGCATTGTGTTCTCCAGGCCCGAAAAATAAGCTGGCCCGGATGATAGCGACCGGGCCAGCGAACTTCAATTCTTGAGTTGTTACTTATCCGTCAACGCTTCCACGCCGGGCAGTTTCTTGCCTTCAAGGAACTCGAGCGAAGCTCCGCCGCCGGTGCTGATATGCGTGATCTGGTCTGCGACGCCCGCCTGGTTGATGGCAGACACCGAGTCGCCGCCGCCGATGATCGAGATGGCTGCCTTGTTGGCCGCCACAGCGTGCGCAATGGCATTGGTGCCTACGGCAAACTTGGGAAACTCGAAGACGCCGGCCGGGCCGTTCCAGACGATGGTTTTGGCCTTGGCTACCACCTTTTCAATTTCCGCAACCGACTTGGGGCCGATATCCAGGCCCTGCCAGTCGGCAGGGAAGTTGACTGAGGTGTCCCACGGCTGGGTCTTCGCGTCGGGCGAGAAGCTGTCGGCAAGAACGTTGTCCACCGGCAACAGCAGGTTCACGCCCTTGGCCTTCGCCTTGTCGAGCGCAGCCTTGGCCATGTCGATCTTGTCTTCTTCGACAAGCGATTTTCCCGTCGTCACGCCGAGCGCGCGCTGGAATGTGTACGCCATGCCGCCGACGATCACCAGCGTGTCGACTTTGTCGAGCAGATTGTCGATTACGTCGATCTTGCCGGAGATCTTCGATCCGCCGATGATGGCCACGAAGGGTTTTTCAGGATTCTCAAGAGCTTTGCCGAGATAGGTGATCTCCTTCTCCATCAGCAGGCCCGCAACGGCGGGCTTGAGGAAATGGGTGATGCCTTCCGTCGACGCGTGCGCACGGTGCGCGGAGCCGAAAGCGTCGTTCACATACACGTCTGCAAGCGATGCCAGAGCCTTTGAGAATGCGGGGTCGTTGGCTTCCTCTTCTGGGTGATAGCGCAGGTTCTCAAGCAGCAGCACCTGGCCGGATTCAAGCTGGCGCGCCATCTCGCTGGCCACTTCGCCAATGCAGTCCGGCGAGAAGGCCACGTTGATGGAGTAGTCGTTTTCCTTCTTGTCGAGCAGTTCGCGCAAGCGGTCGACGACGGGGCGCAGCGAATACTTGGGATTCGGCTTGCCTTTGGGGCGGCCGAGGTGCGAGGCGAGAATGACCTTGGCCCGATGCTTGAGCGCGTATTCAATGGTGGGCAGTGTAGCCAGGATGCGCGTGTCGTCGGTGATTTCCGTGCCGTCTTCGGTGAGAGGAACGTTGAAATCCACGCGGATGAAGACGCGCTTGTTGGCCAGTGAGATGTCGCGAATGGAGAGCTTGGGCATGACGGAAGACCTTTCTGAGAAGCAGGGACTAGGCAATAGGCACTAGGGACTAGGGACAAGTAACGGTTGCGTCCGGAATCACGGCGTCCATCTCAACTTCGATGCGCCAGGCGGGGTTAAGGAGCGCGGCGACCACCACCATGGTTGCGGCAGGGCGGATGTCGACGAAAAACTCGCCGTGAACGCGGCCCACTGCTTCCCAGTCTTCAACGTGGGTGAGAAACATGCGGGTGCGGACGACGTCGGCGAAGGTTGCGCCGGCTTCTGCGAGGGCTTTCTCGGCAATGGCGAAGATGCGTCGCGTCTGCGCGGCAACGTCTTCGTTCTCAGCGCCCACCGGGCCGGTGCCAGCCAGGTGCACAGCGTTCCCCACGCGCACTGCACGCGAGAAGCCGATAATGGGCTCGTAGGGAGAACCGCCGCTGATGTTCTGGCGCATAACCGTGGTCAGTGGTCAGTGATCAGTGATCAGCAGCGCCGCGCGAACGGCTGACCACTGATCACCGAAAACTGATAACTGCTCTTACAGCCCCTTTTCAACCAGGAAGCCGATCAAATCCACAACGCGATTCGAATAGCCCCACTCGTTGTCATACCAGCTCAGCACCTTTACGCTGTTGCCGATCACCTTGGTCAACGGCGCATCGACGATGGACGATAGCGGGTTGCCCTTGAAGTCGGAGCTGACCAGCAGATTCTCGTCATAGCCGAGAATGCCCTTGAGCTCGCCTTCGGCAGCTGCCTTGAGAGCCGCGTTGATTGACTTGACGTCGGTGGGCTTCTCGCTGATGAAGGTCAGGTCGACGATGGAGACGTTTGGGGTGGGAACGCGCAGGGAGAAGCCGTCCAGCTTGCCGTCGGTCTCAGGAATGACCAGCTTCAGGGCCTTTGCAGCGCCAGTTGAGCTGGGAATCATGTTGATTGCGGCAGCGCGGGCGCGGCGCAGGTCCTTGTGTGGGAAGTCGAGGATGACCTGGTCGTTGGTGTAGCTGTGAATGGTGGTCATGATGCCGGAAACAATGCCGCAGTGGGCCAGCAGAACCTTGACGACAGGCGCCAGGCAGTTGGTGGTGCAGCTGGCGTTTGAAATCACGTTGTGCTTGGCAGCGTCGTACTTGCCGTCATTCACGCCCAGCACTACAGTCAGGTCTTCGTTGGTGGCCGGAGCAGAGATGATGACCTTCTTCACGGTCGCGCCCAGGTGCGCCTTGGCCTTGGTGGCGTCCGTAAAGTGGCCGGTCGACTCGACCACGATTTGCGCGCCGGTCTCTGCCCACGGCAGCTTGGCGGGATCGCGCTCGGCAAACACCTTGAATTTCTTGCCATCCACGGCGATAAAGTCTTCGCCGGCCACAACTTCGTTCTTCAGGTTGCCCAGAATCGAGTCGTACTTGAGCAGGTGAGCCAGAGTGGCCGGGCTCGTCAAGTCGTTTACGGCAACAAATTCAATCTCCGGGTTGCTCAGAGCAGCGCGAAAAACGTTGCGGCCAATGCGGCCGAAGCCGTTGATACCAACCTTTACTGACATGTTCTTCTCTCCTTGGTGATCGGTGAAGCTGTGGGGGTGAACTTGGCTCATTTGGCGTCCGGAATTGACCCGAAAGGTGATTCCACCAAACCCTTGATCGTAACACTTCGGTCAGGGCTGCGTCGTGAAACTGCGCCGAGAAAACTCACTGCATCATCACGACGCACCAAAAACCGCTCACCGCTAGGATGTCTTGCAAGGTACACAAGTGTATGTGATGGAGTGCACACTATTTGCAGCGGCATCGGGAAGTATGGTATTCGGGTATCTAGATACAGGTTGAAGGCGCAATGAGAAGACGCTCCAGACGTAATCCAAACACTTCGGAATCCACAGGCAAGATTGGCCAGGAACTCCCATCGAATCAACCAGCTCCGCTGGTGCCGTTCTATCCGGACGACCCTCCAGCGGCCGCGCAGCGCACCAGCCAGCCGCCGGCGGCTGCGCACACCCACCAAGCTGCGGCCCACCCAGCAGCTCCGCACAAGCCCGCACCCACTCCGCGCCCTGCCAGGCAAGACTGGCCGGCGCGCCAGGAGTGGAGTGAGCCGGCAAACGCCGGCCGCTTCGAGCTTGAAACCCAGCCGGAAACTCCCTCCGTGCCTCCGCCAGAGCCGGAAGCCGCAGGTCGCTCGCCTCAATCGCCCAAAGGATACGTGGTGCTGGCCATCGGCCTGCCCGGCTCGGGCAAGACCACCTGGTTTCGCCGCCGCGGTGTGACCCCGCTATCGAGCGACCTGCTGCGCAACATCCTCTTTGACGATGTTGAAGAGCAGCGCTACCAGGGACTGGTCTTCTCCACCCTGCGTTCGCTCCTGCGCGCCCGCCTCATTGCCCGCATGCCCTGGAACTATGTGGATGCCACCAACCTCTCCGTTCACGAGCGCCGCCAGTGGATCAAGATGGCCAAAAGCATGAGCTACGAAGTGCAGGCGGTCTTCTTCGACGTGCCCTTGGAAGTCTGTCTGGAGCGCAATAGCAAGCGTGATCGCAGCGTGAGCGAAGAAGTGATGCGCAAGATGGCCGAAAAGCTCAAACCGCCGGTGTTTGAAGAGGGGTTTGAGAAGATTACCGTGGTGCGCGTGAAGAGCGCAGGTTAGAGGACACCTTCCCCATGAGCACTTCCCCAGCCCCCGCTCCCTACGTAGAGCCCTGGCTCCGCGGAACCCACGCCGAAGTCCCCGCAGTTGGGCGCGCGGTCCTACACGCCTTTGATCTCGCCCTCGACGACCTGTCCAAATGGACTGAAGGCTTCACTGACGCCGAAGTTCATTCGCAACCGCTAGGTCTTTCCAGCATTGCCTTTCATCTGCGCCACATCGCTCGCTCGACAGACCGTCTGCTCAGCTACGCGGAAGGGAATCAGCTTTCAGCCGAGCAGTTGACGGCACTCAAGGCCGAGCAATCCGGAGAAGAATCGCTCGCGGCATTGCTGTCCGAAGTCGAAGTGTCCTTCAGCAACGCAGCCGACCGCATCCGCGTGCTGGCCACGGCCAACTTTGACACCTTTCGCGGCGTGGGCCGCAAGCAGTTGCCCACATCAATCGGCGGCGCGCTCATCCACGTAGCCGATCACACCCAGCGCCACGTGGGCCAGGTGGTCACTACGGCGAAGGTGCTCAATACGTGAAGATGCCCGGGCCTAAAGGCCATCGTAGCCTATTGCCGCATTCAGGGGCCTGAAGGCCCCTGCTCCCTCCGCCCGTTTCATCCAACCGTGGGTCGGCGAAAGCCGGTGGACGACTAGAGCCTGTTGTTGAGCTTCCACCAGCCCTCCGAGTTGCGACGCAAGCCGGACCATACTTCGTTCTCATCCTCGACTGCGAACCCTCAACAGCGTTCGGATTCCGCCTCATCTCCACCCACGAACGTAGACCTGTCCGTGGGGACCGGGGTCCGGCTCGATTTTCGTCGGCAACGCCACCCGCACGAAACTTAATAACCGGCTCTCAGGAAAGCACACGGCAAAGGGGGCATAGCCGTGGTCCCACTCAAAGAAATTGCGTCCCATTAGTTGACATGGAGCATCTTATTTATGAGACTGGTACTGTCTTCAGAACGCGGAATGGGGAATCATTATGCGAGACATTGCGCCGCAAGGCACTTATAAGGTACAGGCCCTGGATCGGGCTTTTGCCGTACTGGATTTGCTGGGAGAGAGCGAAACGCCTCTTGGTTTGGCCCAGGTTGCGTCCTCACTGCAACTGCACAAGAGCACGGCGCACCGCTTCCTGATGGTTTTGGAGCGGCACCGCATGGTGGAACGGACTACCACGGGGAAGTTCCGCCTGGGATTGCGTCTGTTCGATTTTGGCAATCGAGCCATTGAGCAATACGATCTGCGCGACCGCGCCCAGCCGCACCTGCGGCGCCTGGTTGCTGAGACGGAAGAGACGGCGCACCTGTGCATCCTGGAGCAGGCGCGGGTGATTTATATCGACAAGATTGAGCCGGCGCGCTCGGTGCGCATGATTACGCGCATAGGCTCGAGCAACCCGGTGCACGCGACATCAGTAGGCAAGGCGATTCTGGCGTTTCTGCCCGAAGAACGCGCCAACGATGTTGTGCGGCGCACGCGTTTTGAGCGGTTCACGCATAGGACGATTGCTACTCCCGAGGCTCTGCGCGCGGAGATGGAGAAGACGCGCCGCCGCGGATATGCGGTGGACGACGAGGAATTGGAAGAGGGATTGCGGTGTATCGCGGTGCCGCTTCTGGACGCGCAGCGTTTGCCGGTGGCGGCGGTGAGCATTTCCGGGCCGTCGTTCCGCGTGACGGCGCAGAAGCTGCCGGCGATCGCCAACCAGTTGCTGCAGTGCGTGCGGGGAATCTCGGTGGACATGGGGTACACCTCGGCGCGGGCGAACAGGGCTGCCTGGTCAGCGTAAGGATTCAAGACGTCTCAGCTTGAATTCAGCTGTCGACGATAAGAGCATTTTCGATTCACATACTGATGTTTGTAGATGGAGCAAGGTGGCTTTTTCTTGAGGAAAAAGTCACTTGGGTGTGTGCTTTCGGTCTACACCATTCCGAAAATGCTGCAGCCTGAGAATCTGTTGAACCTACCGGCCCATCTTGAATGGCGTGGCCAGGCACTCGTCCTCCAAGACATTGGTGGATGTCCTGCTCCAATCTGGCGCCTGACCGCGAACTCAGAGCTGCTATTGCACGACGAGGGTGACACTCACATTTTGCACGGCTTCTCCTGCCACCGTGATGGTTACGGGAAGGGTATAGGTGCCGGGCTTGGCGTCCTTGCTGGCAGTTCCGCCACAGCCCGACATGCTTCCAGCCGCGACGATTGCAAGGCAAAAGACTCCGAGTGCGATCAATCGCCGCGCGGATAGGCGCTTTCCGTTGCGCCGAAAGTGTCCTGCCAGAATCAGAATTCCCGGCAACCACAGCACGCCTGCAGCAACGATGCCGCCAGCTACCGAGCCAGCCCGAGGGGGGGAAAGCATGGCCGTGGTTTTGGCGTCCGTGCTGATGGTGAGCGTGTCAGTTACCGGGCCGCTTCCGGATGCAATGGTGATGCTGGGCGGAACGAACGTGCAGGATACATGCGCCGGCAAAGTGCCGCAGGAGAAGTTCGCGGTTCCGGAGTAGCCGCCGGTTGGCGTGAGCGTGATGGTCAGGGTTCCGGACTGCCCCGCCGCGATGGTGAGACTGGATGGGCTGACCGAAGTGGTGACGCCAACGGCAACTACGGTCTCAGTGAGGGGCGCTGACGTGCTCTGTGCGGAGGCTGCATCTCCCTCGTACACAGCCGTGAGGCTATAGGTTCCCACGGCGCTGAATGACGTAGTGAGAGAAGCGCTTCCCGATCCGTTCAGGGTTCCGGTCCCCAGGCTCGTGGTTCCATTCAGGAAGTTCACTGTCCCGCTGGGAACACCGGCGGCCTGGGTTACGGTTGCGGTCAACGTGACGGTGACGCCCGTTCCGACTGAGGGGTTGGAGGAAGAGAGCGTTGTGGTGGTCGTCGCCGGCGCAGGGGAGGTTGCTGTGCCGGTGAGCGCGACGGTCTGCGGAGAGCCGGTGGCGTTGTCGGCGACCGAGAGGCTTGCGGACAATGATCCTGCGATGGTGGGGTCGAAGGCGATTGCAACCGCGCAGGAGGCGCCTGCTGCCAGGCTCGCGCCGCAGTTGTTGGAAGAAATCACAAACGATGAGGCATTGGTGCCGGTGATGGTTTCAGAAGTGAGGGTGAGGGCGCCGGTGCCGGAGTTCTTGACGGTGACTGTTTGCGCAGCGGTTGTGACACCGACGGTCGTTGAGGCGTAGGTGAGGCTGGTGGGCGAAACGGACGCAGTGTAGGTGAGGGCTGCGGTGCCGGTGCCGGTGAGCGCAACGGTCTGCGGAGAGCCGGTGGCGTTGTCGGCGACCGAGAGGCTTGCGGACAATGATCCTGCGATGGTGGGGTCGAAGGCGATTGCAACCGCGCAGGAGGCGCCCGCTGCCAGGCTCGCGCCGCAGTTGTTGGAGGAGATCACAAACGAAGAGGCATTGGTGCCGGTGATGGTTTCAGAAGTGAGGGTGAGGGCGCCGGTGCCGGAGTTCTTGACGGTGACTGTTTGCGTCGCGGTTGTGACACCGACCGTGGTTGAAGCGTAGGTCAGGCTGGTGGGCGACAGCGTCACCGCGGGCGAGGAAGCTGACGCGCCTGTTCCGCTCAGCGTGACCAGTTGCGGAGATCCAGTGGTGTTGTCGACGATTGAAAGCGAAGCTGTCAACGCGCCCGATGCGGCCGGCTTGAATTCAACTGAAACTGCGCAGGTCGATCCCGAAGCCAGCGTAGCCCCGCAGGTGTTTGCCGAGGCCACGAACGAGCTTGAGTCGGTTCCGGTAAGTGTTTCCGATGTCAGCATTAGAGTTGCATTGCCGGTGTTTTCGATGGTGACAGTTTGCGCCGCGGTTGTGGACCCGACGGTGGTTGAAGCGAAGGTCAGGCTTGCCGGCGACAGCGTCACTGCGAATGCTTCCGCAGTTGTGGGCCATGCGTTTACCAGGTTGGCCACGTTGAAGGTTCCCAGGCCGGTGGTCTGGTCGTAGCCCGTGGTTGCGGAGTAGGCGCTGAGGACGCCCAAGGCGTCTCCAGAGGTGTTGGTGACGCAGTTCGGGTCGCCGGTGACGCACACCATGGCATTCGAGCCGGTGGTGACGTCATTAAAGATGCAGGTGTTGCCGGCAGCTACCGTATTCGAGTTGCAATCCGCGTAGGTCTCCTTGGATGCAAGGCTGTAGAAGACGGGATTGGCGAGACCCTGCTGCTGCCCGGTCTGCTGAATGATCATGGCCATAATGCCGGCGGTCATGGGCGAAGCCGCCGAAGTGCCGCCGTTTTCCTGGTAGATGATGTAGTCCGGATTGCTGTAATCGCAGGAATCCTCAAGGTTATCGGAGGCCTGGCAAATGAGCAGCGCGCTGCCCGGGATACCGGTGGAATTCTGAAAACCGTAGGCGCCAAATATGGCCACGTCGGGCAGGTCGCGCTTGCTGTCCGCGGGTATCCCCGTGACTCCTGCCTGCCAGCTCGGCTTGGCATAGCCGCCGGCACAAGTGGACGAAGTGGTACCAGTGGGAGCGGTGCAGTTGCTTTCGCCTCCGGCGCCTCCGCCCATTTCCACGAGGCCGGGGACGCCGTTGATGGCAGCGTTGCAAACCCCTTCAGTGCTGGTGTAGGCGGTGTACACATTCAACAGCAGGGGATTGGTGCAGGTGTCGTTCCAGGACATCTCCGGCATATAGCCTTTGGCGCTGGATCCGTTGGCCGCGTTGGTGGAATTCCAGTATGTGGAGATTGGGGTGGTCGCTTCGGCAAAGGGCCATTGCAGATCGGTTCCGCCAACCGCGGTAGCGTACGGTGTTGAAGCCAATCCGTTCACCGCAAGACCGTATGTATCCGCGTAGGGGACCGTTCCGTTCTGGCTGGTGCACATGGCAGAGCCCGAGTCGCCCGCGGCCACAAACGCGCTGATGCCCAATGTCGCAGCCTGCTGGAGGGTCTGGTTGTACAGGCTGTTGCCCGCGGTGCCCAGGTCCAATTCGCATTCGCCGTAGCTCATGGTCAGAATGGGCGCGATTTCGTTGTCGACAATATACGTTACAGCCGTCACCACGCCATTGGTCGTGGCGTTGTTCACATCTGAAACCAGAACAATGGTCGCACCGGGAGCGGTGGCCGAAACCATTTCAGTGTCTTCGGTGTTCTCTCCCTGGCTGCCTGAGACGATTCCGGGATCGGTTCCGCTGTGTACGGTGACGAGCGTGGTTGCCGGCAATCCGAAGGAGCTGCGATAGGTGTTCAGGTCGCTGGCCTCTATGTCGCTTAGCCCGGCGATGGCCACTTTCACCCCGGATCCATTGATGGGCGTACTGGCGTTCCAAAGGGGAAGAATGTTGTAGATGGCGGCCACATCGTAAGGCGTGAGCTCTTCGCGCTGGTAGCCGGTAGTGGGATCGGTATAGCCAAATTCCGGATGAACGACGGCGGAACCCTTCGCAGCCAGGGGGCGTTCTTCCGGCGCCGCCCCTGTTTTCGATGAAGGGCCAGGATCCCACAGGGTGTACGTTCCTGTCTTCAGATCGCGTTTTACATAGTCGCCAGGATGCCCGAAGTGGACAGGGAAGAAATCGTGAAGAGCGGAAATGCCGGTAATGACGGGGAACAGCGCCTCGGGCACGGAAGGATCGCGATCGTTGGCAATGTGCAATTTTCCGTCGACCAGGTATTGATGCATTTCGACGTGAAAAGCCTGCTCCACCTGCGCAACCGTCCCGGTGAACTGAATCCAGGTACGGCCTTTGCTCACTTCGTAAATCTGGAAGCCATGATTCTGGAGCCAGCTTGCGACCTGGTCGATGTCGGCATCGGATGGTCCGTAAAGGCTGCCAAAATCGGCGGCATGAAGCCAATGGTGGAAGTCGGGCGACTGGGGGTCGTATTGGCGCGCATTAAAGGCGGCCAGGGCCGCTTCCTGTTCCGGGCTGCGTTTGAGGACAAGAACCATTCGCTCAAGCAGCTTGTTCGGGTCGACCGGTCCCTTGTCGAATTCCGGGCGCGCCGAGGGATGAGTGTTTCCCGAAAGGCGCACGACTCTCGCGTCATCCAACCGTTCAACGACACGAGAAGGGACCAGGGAAGCTCGCGGTTGCGCATTCGCGGCAATCGCCGCTTGTGCAACAGCGGCGCAATGCGCGAAGAGTCCGATGAATAGAGAGAGCGCGGCGTTCAGCGGGATCCGAGACTTCATGTGAATCTTCTCCTGAATTTTGAACAGACAACGTTTTGGATAACAGCTGGGGAGTTGGCACTTTCGCCGGTGGAACAAGGCACATCGACAGTAGGAGGGCCCTGGATTTCCGCTCAAAAAGCGCGGGAGAAATTCGCAGGCAAATGGCCGGGAGCCGGGAACGTTCAGGTTTCTCAGCGGTGCTCCCGTTCGCCCGGTGGGCAAGGTCAAAAACTCGAGATCTGCCCCTGGGATCTCAAAGAGACTGCTTTTGGGGGTCTAATGAGTCTGCGTAGTCCAATCGGAAAACCCCTCATGCGGCGATGTTTTTTCCGATTGCAAGCGCGGATGGTGCTTCTGTTGAACGCCAGTGAAACCGAGGCCAATCGTTGCCACTCCCAGGAAAGTGCGCTTTGCGCGCTCCGTGAGTACCGGCGAACCCGCTCCCAGGCGCTGCCGACGATTCCGCACCCCGCTTAAGTGGGACAGCGGACTCTGATTGCTGAGTGCCTTAAGTAGGGCTAGAATCGTCAACAGTAGAAATCCTCGATCCACCGCAGCGTTCGCCGTGCGACGAGTTGGCCTCTTACCCATCACCTTCATAGGCTCCAGAGCGATTAATCTTCATGGATGAAACAACCGGTGAAGTGACCCTGCTTTTGCAGCGGTGGCAAAAGGGCGACCCGCATGTCCTGGAGGATCTAATGCCTCTGGTATATGACCATCTCCATGCCATTGCACAGAGTTACATGCGACGCGAGCGCGACGACCACACTCTGCAGCCGACTGCCCTGGTGAGCGAGGTTTACCTCCGTCTTCTCGAACAGCGAAAAGTCACCTGGGATGACCGTGTTCACTTTTACGTGTTCGCAGCCAGAATGATGCGCAACATCCTCAAAGATCACGCGCGCGCCCATCTTGCCGAGAAGCGCGGCGGAGCCAACGCCATCAGGCTTCCCTTGTCGGAGGAAATTGCCTGGATCGGTAACTCGCCTGAAGCGGTTCTCGACCTGGGACGCGCACTTGACCGTCTCGAACTCCTCGACCATCGCAAGGCACACCTGGTGGAGCTTCGCTTCTATCTCGCCCTCACCATGGATGAGGCTGCCGAGGTACTTTCCATCTCCGTGGCAACGGCGGAGCGGGATTTGAAATTTGCGCGGAGCTGGCTTCATCGCGAGTTGCATCCAGCCACGGGCGCATGACCGATGAGCGAGACCCCTCAAAACAAGCTTCAATGGCAAACTCTCGAGGAGCTGTTTCACAGTGCGTTGGAGCTGCCGGCCGCGGACCGAGCCTCGCGGGTGCAGCAATGGTGCGGGGATGACGCAACGCTCCTGAAAGAACTGCAGGAGATGCTTGCATCCGATTCCTCGGTCGAAGTGTTGCTGGCTCAGACTCCCTTGCCATCCGGGGATGGAATGCTCTTGAGAAAGAACGCCGGCCCCGGGGACGCCGTGGGCGACTCTGCTGATCCGTGGATCGGGCGGCGCCTTGGAGCGTTTCAATTGGAACGCCTCCTGGGCCGTGGCGGAATGGGCGTCGTCTACCTGGGGCAGAGAATGACCGGCGGGTTCACGCAGAGAGTCGCAATCAAGCTCGTCGCCCGTCACCTGCACTCCAGTCCGGCCATGAAGCAATTCAATCTTGAGCGCGATACGCTGGCTCGGCTGGAGCATAAGAATATCGCACGCCTGATTGATGCCGGGGTCACCGCAGACGGGGCGCCGTACATCGTAATGGAGTACGTTGAGGGGCGTTCCCTCTCCGAACTCTGCGACAGTTCAGCCGTTTCCGTGGAAGACAAACTTCGCTTGATGCTTCAACTCTGCGAGGCGGTTGCGTTTGCCCATCGCAACCTCGTTTTGCACCGGGATCTCAAGCCTGGCAACGTCATGGTGACAGGCGACGGCGTGGTCAAGCTGATGGATTTCGGCACCATCAAGCTGCTGGGGCCGAGCGCAAACCTTCCCTCTGACATGACCCAGGCCGGCATCAGGCCACTGACGGTGCGTTACGCGAGTCCGGAGTACGTCCAGGGCGACACCATTTCCACCGCGTCCGATGTTTATTCGTTAGGCATGATTCTTTACCGGCTCCTGTGGGGGGAAATGTCCGCAGGAGCGAAGGCTCCAACCGCGCGACAGCGCCTTGATTTTCTCAAGTCGCCGGGGACGATGGATCCCGGCGATACACGCGCTGACCGCCTGCGTGGCGACGAGTCTGCCCTGCGCATGGTCAAGGACCTTGACGCCATCGTGATGAAGGCGATTCGCTTCGCTCCCAAGGACCGCCAATCGAGTGTGGAGGAGTTTGCCGCCGACATTGTGAACACGCTGGAAGACAGGCCGGTGGGAGCGCGCGAAGGCAACCTGCGCTACCACCTGGATAAGTTCTATCGCCGGAATCGCATCATTATTCTTAGCTTTGCTGTGGGTATCCTGGTGCTCGGAACCGGATTGTGGGCCACCGCGCGCCAGGGGCGCATCGCGCAGGCTGAGACTCTCCGCGCGAATGCCGGCGTTGAGGATGAACGCAAGCTCATTCATTTTCTGTTGACCAACTACATTCAGGGCCTGCAGCATATTCCGGGCTCGGTCGACGCGCAGCACAGGGCCGTGAACAATGCCGTTTCTTACCTCGATCAACTCCGCCAAATCAAGGGGGATGAGAAGCTCGACCTGGACGCGACCGATGCATACCGCCGTATGGCGTTGCTGCAGGGCGATCCCTATGAACAGAACCTCGGAGATCCGCAAGGAGCCCTGGTCAGCCTGCAGAAGGCGCAGGCGATTGCGGGAGAATTGAAGGCGTCAGACCCGCAGAGCAATGCGGTCCTGGGCGCCCTGGCCATGCTGGCCAGAACCCGTTCGGAGATCCTGTTTGGAATTGGGCGGACGAGCGAAGCAATTTCTTCAATGCGCACGTCCATCCAATTCTATGACCGGATCGTTGCCGATCCACACGCAACGACCTCTCAGCTTCAATTGGCTTCGAATGCGTACAACGGGTTGGGAGACGAGCTGGGCCAACCCGGTTCAGCTTCGCTGAGCGACTATTCCGGGGCAATCCTCGCGTTCCGAAAGGATATCGAGCTATCGCAGCGTGCCCTGATCAAGGATCCGTCCTTTACTCTCGGCAGGCAATCGGTCGCCATCGCCCATGAAAAGATAGGACAGATTCTTGTCCGAACCGACCCGGCGTCGGCTATCGATGCCTACCGGCTCTCGCTTGCGGAACGTAAGTCCGAACCCGCGAACGAGATGAGTTCCACAAGAAATAGAAGGTCGATGGCTATCAATTACATGGACCTCGGAGATGCTGAATCTGCGAAACGGGATTACACGGCGGCGCTGTCTGCTCTCAGCCAGGCCCGCCAGATTTTCGAGTCCTATGCGCTGGCGGACAAAGTAGACATTCGGGCTCAACACGACCTGGCCGTCGGACTCTCAGACGAGGCGATGGCCTACGTCGACATGCTGAATCCTGACCTGCATGCCTGCACCCCAAGGGAGCAGGCAGCAAACGCGCGACATGCTGTCGACCTGCTAACGAGAGCGATCGGCATCTATGATCGCATCACAAAAATCAACCCTGCTCCAGCGTGGAAAGTCGACCTTGCGTATGACCGGGTGATTCTCGGTTCGGTGCAGTTCCAATTCCAGATTGGAAAAACAGAAGGCGCTCGCACGGCGGAGCTGGGTGTGGATGCTCTGCGTCAACTCGCCGACAGAAGCGATGCATCCGCGCACGATCTCAGTGACATCACGCAGGGATTTCTGACAGTGCAGCCGGTAAACCTGCGCAACTCGTCGCTGGCTGTCAAATATGCCGAGCGGCTGGTGAGCATCGATCATCGTGAGACGCCGGATTACCTGCTGTTACTGTCCCAGGCTTACGCGGCACAGAATAGAAAATCGGAAGCTCGGGCGGTCGCCAATGAATGCTTATCTCTCCTGGCGCCTCCGCCGACGAACGGAGACCCCGTTTCCCGCACGCGCAAACTCGCTGAATTAAGGCTTTTTCCGAAATAGGGTGGTCCTTGCCAGTGAGTGCAGGGCCGCCGCTCCTTGGGATCGCGTCGGCTTGAGCGAGTCGCTTTCGGTCTACATCCTTTCGGAAAACGCTATAGATACGCGCTGAATGATTACTCACCGGAGATCAGGTACTCATGGATGGGGGATGGATTGTTTCAGGTCCTTCAACTCAACCAACGTTCTTTGAGCGTTGGAGTCTTTCGATGTAAAGCTTGAGTTGTGGTTCAGCAGGGCAATCCCCTTGTCGACATCGGCAAGTGCTTTGGAACCGCGGGCGCGGTCAGCCGGGTTTTGTGCAAGCTGCAGCCGCGCCAATTTCTCATATTGCTGAGCGAGCTGCAGTGAAAGCTCCGGATCGTCGCCGTTATCGCCTGCGAGTTTATCCAGAGTATCCGCAACATTCTTGATTAATGAATCCCGCGTTGCCTCCGCATGTTGCAAAGGGTTGGTGGAATCGTACAATTCGCCATCGAGAACTCCGGTCAATCGAACCAATTCATGGAGTCGAGTCTGCGCCGCGCTGCGCTGCCGTGCCGCTCGCTCAGTCTGGACCGCTGTGCCAATTGCGCTCAGCAGAACGATTGCTGTTAAGGCCGTGACCGAGATCGCGATCACCTTGTGGCGCCTCATCCACTTGAGAGCCCGGTCTATTAAAGTTGCCGGACGCGCGGAAACAGGGCTGCCCGCTAAATAGCTCACCAGATCACTCTTGAAGGCCTCCACCGTGAGATAGCGTTGCGATATATCCGGGTGCATCGCTTTTGACAGAATCGCGTCCAGATCACCCTGGAGGGCGCGAACCAGTGGCCGATATCGAGTCGATCTCCGTTCCGCAAAGGATTTGCGCTGATCGCCGTTCGCCTCGCGCAAGCGGGCGCTTGCCAGCGGAACATCTGAATCACCATCGTTGACGGCTGAATCGTCGCAGAACGGAAGACAGCCAGCAAAGAGCAGAAACGCAAGGACCCCCAGCGAATAGACGTCCGTAGCCACCGTGAGAGCTTCGTTCCGCCTTTGCTCGGGACTGGCAAAGTCCGGAGTGTAAAACGACAGATTGGGTGTTGCGCTCTCGGTGAGCAGACTGCTGATGCCGAAGTCAAGCAGCTTCGGTTCGCCCTGCGCATCCACCAGAATGTTGGAGGGCTTGAGATCGGCGTGAACAACCAGGTGGTGATGTGCATGGCTGACAGCGGCCATTACTTTGATCAGCAGTGCGGCCCGCTCGGCAATTGTCAGCCGCTTTTCATCGCAGTACCGGTCGATAGCGTCCCCGGTAATGTACTCCATCACCAGGTAGCCCCGCCCGCGCTCGGATGTTCCCTTATCGAGCAAGCGGACAATGTTCGGGTGCTCGAGAGATGCAAGCACGCGCTGTTCACGATCCAGTTCTTCGTTCGAAATCAGCGTAACTTCAGGCAGCAGTTTGATTGCTACGCGTTGCGAGAATCCTTCCATCCTCTCGCCAACGTAAACCGCGCTGTTGCCGGTTGCTCCAAGTCTCGCGATGATCCGGAAGGCTCCCAGCGATTGGGGTTCACCGGACGTGCTTTCATCGCCTGACGGCATGAATTGCTCCTTAACGATGGAAAACCAACCAAGAAGGCTGAACTGGCAGAGCCTAAGGCCAATTCAAGTCACAACGATGAAACTTAACCTATGAGCCCGTTTTACCACTAAGCCATGCGCAGCGTCGAGCAAGCTCCTTGCGTCGAGGGCCGGGCAACTCGAGGCAGTTCCGGAGCGTAGGTTTCCCGCAAAAAATGAGGCGAAGGGCTCGTCGCCACGAGCGCCCTTCATTTTGAACTATTTAAGGTCCTCTGGACGGAACGTCCGGGTGATTGTGAACGTAAACCTCTTCATGCGGATTAATAATCGTCCAGTCGGCGCGTCATCCCTATGAACAATTCAGAAGGTGTTCCCGTGGCCGCATGCACCACAGTCCTGCCCTTGACGGAGCTATCCCAGCTGTTCGGAGAGCATCACAGGCGCGTGCTTACTGCGGCTTATCGCATCACCGGCAACATGGCAGATGCGGAGGACGTGGCGCAGGCGGTGTTCCTGCGGCTAGCCAGCGCGAATGGGCCCGTAACGAATGCCCGCAGCTATCTGTATAGAGCTGCCATCAATGGAGCGCTCGACTTGCTGAGACGGCGGAAGAGCGCACAGGCCGCGCCGCTGGAATACGCGGAATATGTGGTGGCGGCAGGGGCGGGCAGTTCGCCGGAGGCCGAAGCGTCAGGCAGGGAACTTGGCGCTCTCTTGCGGATTGCAATGAGTGAATTGCCTGCGCGGGCAGCCGAAATGTTCTTCCTCCGCTACGTTGAAGAGCACGGGAATAGCGAGATAGCGGCATTGATGGGCACGTCGCAGGCAGTTGTGGCAGTGACTCTGCATAACGCGCGCTCAAGATTGAAGAAACGACTTTCCGAATTCGAACGGGGAAAACGATGAAACAAGATGAGATGCGTTTGAGAACCGCGGTCCAGGCGCTTCAGGCCGATGAGCCGGAAGCTGAGCAGATGGCAGTTTCAGTCCGGCGCGTGGCCGACAGGCTTGGGATTGACAAGTTGAACGAATCAAACGTAGACGCGATTTCGAGTTGCAATGACGTGCAGCGCCTCTTCGGTTCGTTTCGCGCAGGCACGCTATCGCATGCACGCATTCTGCTGATCGAGGCTCACATTCGCGATTGCAGCGACTGCCGCCGTCAGTTCAGGGGCGGGTCTGGTGCAGCGGTCCTCGACTGGTCGGCTCCCAAGGCGGGCCGTGTGTTTTCCTGGCATCCGCGGATCCTCGGATGGGCGTCCGCTTCCGCTATCGCAATTCTGATCTCGTGCTTCTTCGTTTACAAGGCTTATTTGGAGGTGCCGCCCGGAGTGCGCGCCGAGGTGCAATCGATCGATGGCTCAGCTTATCGAATCTCCGATGCAGGCGATCGCCGGCTTGAGCCTGGAGAAACACTAAGCGAAGGCGAAACCCTGAGAACCAGCGGAGGAGGACATGCCGTTCTGCGGCTCACCGATGGATCGACGATTGAGGTGAACGAACGGAGTGTCGTCGGTGTCCGTGCGCGAGGGCACGACATGACTGTCGCGCTCGAGAATGGCGCCGTTATTGTGCAGGCCGCCAAGCGCACTTCCGGCCATTTGTATGTGAAAACTCCCGACTGCCGTGTTGCTGTGACTGGCACCGTTTTCTCGGTGGACTCCGGACTGAAGGGGTCGCGTGTTGCGGTTCTTCAGGGCTCGGTGCACGTGTTGCACGCGGGTATAGACACCCTGACAACGGCGGGTAACCAGATATCGACCAATGACAACCTTAGCCCCGAGCCCGTCTCAGAACAGATCGCCTGGAGCCATGATCGCGACAAGTATCTCGTTCTCCTGGCCCAGTTCGCGACACTGCGTCAGCAGATCGAGCAAATTCCATTTCCGCAGCCACGGTATAGCAGCGATCTGCTGGCTCGCGTCCCTGTAAATACCACGCTGTATATCAGCGTTCCCAACCTGGGTGATTTTTTAAGCGAGGCGAACCAGACCTTCCACGACCAGTTGAAGCAGAGCCCCGCGCTGCAGGAGTGGTGGAACAGCGGGCACGCAAGCAACACCGCCGATCTCGATGCGTTGGTAGAGAAGATTCACCAGATGAGCAAATATCTCGGCGAAGAAATCGTCGTGGTGGGGTCAAAGCAATCCAAGAATTCCGGATTTGCGATGATTGCCGATGTAAAGCAGGCTGGACTTGACGATTTACTGAAGCAGCAGTTCCCCGCGTCGAATTCGAAACCTGGAATCACCGTGATTGATGAGCATTCGCTGAGCGGCGCCAAAACAACCTCGCAGGACAATCACGGTATCTACGCGGTTGTCAGGGAACACGAAGCGATCTTTTCAAACAGCATCGCGACCCTGGCACTGATTAACGCGCAGTTGAATGCCGGCGCCAGCGGGTTTGAGACAAGCGGTTTTGGAAAGCAGATCTCGGCCGCTTATGGGCGTGGTGCGGGAATCATTCTCGCGGCGGATCTTCACCAGATGATCGGCAGTCAGACCGAACAGATGCATGTCGCGAAACGCGCCAATGAAGGGATTGAAAAGAGCGGAATCGAGAGCATAAGCTACCTGATTGCGGAACATCGCGAGGTGAATGGCCAGCCCGAGAATCGGGTTGACCTCCAATTCTCAGGCGCCAGGCAAGGGATCGCATCGTGGCTGGCTGCCCCGGCGCCGATTGGGTCTCTCAATTTTGTCACTCCCAATGCCGCGATCGCCGTCGCCGCGCTCTCAAAAGACCCGAAGGCAATTGCCGACGATCTGATCGCAATGGCTGTTCCGAAAAACGACTCCCAGGAAAATGGATTCACTGAGGCCGAGGAGAAGTTGCAAATTAACTTCCGCGAGGATCTGGCTGCCAACCTGGGCGGAGACTTCCTGCTGTCGCTTGATGGTCCGGTGCTGCCGACACCCTCGTGGAAGGCTGTGATTGAAGTCAATGACTCGGAGCGCCTTGAAAACTCGCTGGAGCGGTTGACCGAAGCGATTCGTAATCAGGCTCCTGCCAACGCGCCGCATTCCATCACGATTGAGCCGAGCGAAGCTGGCGGTCAGCGTTACTATTCAGTCCAGGACACGGTTACAGGCAAGACCCTGGCTCAATACACCTATGCAAACGGCTACATGATCGTGGCGCCAACCCGTGCCCTGCTGATCCAGGCTATGCAGGCTTACTCCACCGGGAATTCCCTGGCGAATTCGACGGCATTCAAAGCATTGCTGCCCAAAGATGCGAATGAAGATTACTCTGCGGTTGCTTATCAGAATCTAAGCCCGGTGCTGACGCCGCTGCTGAGTCAACTCAGCGGAGAGACAGCGGATGCCGTTCGCAAATTGGCGGCGGATGCAAGGCCCACTGCCGTTTGCGCGCGGGGGGAACAAACCCGCATTGAAGCCGCCAGCGACAGCCGTCTTTTTGGCTTTGATTTCCTGACGCTGGAAACTTTGATCCACTCCGGGAACAAGAAGGTCGACGCAAGCGTAAGAGAGTGACATGGGAGTCATCGATCTTGATGGGGTAGAGGTCCGGCTCGCGAACCGGACCGTGCTCAACAACCTCACAGGAGAGTTGCGCGGGCAAGCGATTGGGCTGCTCGGACCGAATGGCGCGGGCAAATCCACGCTGATCAATACGCTGCTCGGATTTCATCTTCCATCGAAGGGGACGGCCCGGGTGTTTGGCCTGGACTCGCACAAGGACAGAGCGCAGATTCGCGGCGGCATCGGCTACATGCCTGAGAATGATTCTTTCATTGGGAATATGAGCGGTGTCCGCTTCGTCCGCTATATGGCCGAGTTGGCCGGTCTGCCGCCGGGAATCGCGCTGGAACGCGCTCATGAGGCCTTGTTCTACGTGGGGCTGGGCGAGGTGCGCTACCGCAAGGTGAACACCTATTCGCTGGGAATGAAACAGTTGGTCAAGCTGGCCCAGGCGCTGGCGCACGGGCCGAAACTGCTTATCCTGGATGAGCCCACCAATGGCCTCGATCCCGTTGCCCGCCAGCGCATGATTCAACTCATCAAGGATATTCGCAAGGAAGGCAGCATCCGGCTGCTGATCTCTTCGCATCTGCTGCGCGATATCGACGAGACCTGCGATGAAGTCCTGATTCTCAAGAACGGACGCATTGCGTCACTCTGCAACATCGAAGAAGAGCGTCGCTCGAACCGAAGCTTCATGGAGTTGGAGACGTTGGGCGCCACCGAACGCTTTTCTGCGAGCATCCGGAACCTCGGCTGCGAATGTGCAGCATTTCCCGGCGGCCGCATCAAGCTTGTGATTCCCGACCATATCGAAGCGCGCGATCTTTATGTCATTGCCGCTGAACAGCAAGTGCAGATTCGGCGCATGAATCAGCGCCGCGATTCCCTTGAAGACATCTTTCTGCGAGCGATGGACAACGAGCAGGGCACGAATGACCAGGGAAGGACCGCAAATGGCAGTCTATAAGCGTAACTACACAGCGTATGCAGGAACTGTGACGCATGTAGGTACGCGCGTCCTGGTGCTGGCCCGCTACGCATTTGAGGAAGCATGGTCGTCGAAGATAACCGTTGGGCTCTTCATTTTCTGCCTGCTCCCCTGCATCACGTCGTTGCTCGTTATTTACCTTGCCGATAACCCGATTGCAAGAGCGCTTGTCGGAGGCCGTGGGCAGGAGATGCTTGCAATCGATGCGAAATTCTTCCTGAAGATCCAGCAGACTCAATCATGGCTCGCATTGGTTCTGGCTTCGTGGATCGCTCCGCGGATGATTACGTTCGACCTGGCGGATAATGCCTTGCCGATTCTGTTGAGTCATCCCATTTCGCGATTCGGCTATGTGTTCGGCAAGTTCATTGCGTTGTTCGGATCGCTGTCGCTAGCGACATGGATGCCTTGCCTCCTGCTCTTTGTCTACCAGGGCTACTCTTCTTCTCAACCGTGGGCAATGAGCAATTTGCAAATCGCTATCGGTTTGCTGGCGGGCTCAGTCATTTGGATTTCCTTTCTCTCGCTCCTCGGCCTCGCGCTGTCATCCTGGGTGAAGTGGCGCGTGGTGGCGACCGGCGCGATCTTTGCGGCAGTGTTTGTCCCCGCCGGAGTAGGAGCCATTGTAAGTGCGGTGCTGCGCACAAGGTGGGGACTGCTGCTCAACGTTCCTGTCATGATGACCAACCTGTGGCAAAGGCTGCTTGGCGCACCGGCGCCCATCAACGAGAGGCTATCCGTGCCGACACTGGCCATTGCCGCGATGCTTTCTCTGGCCAGTATTGTCTGCTTCGGAATGTTGAACAAGCGGGTCAGGG
The DNA here is from genome assembly GCA_050014515.1 of Occallatibacter sp. Taxonomy (GTDB): domain Bacteria; phylum Acidobacteriota; class Terriglobia; order Terriglobales; family Acidobacteriaceae; genus Telmatobacter. The sequence goes on along the minus strand of JBEKDE010000077.1, from coordinate 10,648 downwards.
CGCGCGAGGTGGTCCGGGGATGAATGACAGAATCATCTTCGAAGACGTGTCGAAGTTCTACGGCGAAGTTCTCGGCGTGAACCGGATCTCGCTGTCGATTTCGCCTGGAATCACCACCCTGGTTGGGCCTAACGGTGCGGGGAAAACCACCATCATGAATCTCATGACCGGATTGGTTCAGCCTTCGAACGGACACATTTCCGTTCTCGGGCTCAAACCGGCGGACCAGACTGAGCTGTTCAGCATTTTGGGGTATTGCACGCAGTTTGATTTCTTCCCTCGGGGACTGACCGGGTGGCAGTTTGTGCTGGATGGTCTGATGCTTCATGGCATGGAAGAGGCCATGGCCATCGATCTGGCCAGCCAGGTAATTGACCGAGTGCAGCTTGGAGATGCAGCACGGCGAAAGATTGCCGGGTACAGCAAGGGCATGCGGCAGAAGATCCGGCTGGCCCAGGCGATTGCTCATCACCCGCGCGTGCTGGTGCTCGACGAGCCTCTGAACGGACTGGATCCGATGGCGCGGGCGGAGTCGATCGCGCTGTTCGAAGAACTGAGCCGCCAGGGAATGCATGTGTTGATCTCGAGCCATATTCTCGATGAGGTTGACCGAATCTCCGATCGAGTGATCCTCATAACCGGCGGATACCTGATTGCCGAAGGAAACATCCACCAGGTCAGGCAGGAAGTGCGTGAGAAGCCCATGCAGGTGCTCATTCGCTGCGATCGGCCCGAGGTGCTGGCATCAAGAATGTTCGCCATCAATCACTGCGTTGAAGCCAGGCTGCACGCGGATGGCAAAGGTGTCTTTCTGCGGACCGCGGACATCGACCAGTTTTATTCCATGCTCAACGGAATTGCGGCGGATGGATCGGTCAAGATCGACGCCGTCGCTCCGGCCGACGACGATGCGAACGCTATTTACGAGTATCTGATCGGCAAGGATGGGAGCCCATCGTGACGCAAACGCAATTAGCTGGCCGTGCGAAAGAACTTGCCCAACAGCCTTGGGGACTATGGTGGATTCAGGCACAACGCCTGACGCGCATCGAATTGAGACGGAACCTCTTCTCGTGGAAGGCAACCTGGATTTACTGCCTCGCCTTCATTCCCACCGTCATTATCCTGATTCATTTGCTGGCTGATACACATCCTTCCTTTCAAATGAGTGAGGACACAAATATATTGGCTGGCATTGTCCAGCTCTATTACATCCGGCTTGGAGTCTTCTTTGGCTGCCTGGGGATTTTTTCGCGGCTGATCCGCGGAGAAATGATTGAGCGCAGCTTGCACTTCTACCTGCTCTCCCCGGTGCGCCGCGAGATCCTGCTGCTGGCCAAATTTGCTGCTGGATCCATCAGCGCCGTGCTCCTGTTCGGAAGTGCGGTCATTGCCGATTTCACGCTCATGTATGCCGGCTTCGGTGCGGCCGGGCGCGACTACATTTTGAATGGGCCTGGCATGGGACAGTTGGAAGCATACCTGGTTATCATCGCGCTCGCCTGTCTTGGATATGGTGCAGTGTTTCTCCTGTTGAGCATGATGTTCAGAAATCCCACGCCGGCCGCAATGCTCGTGCTCGGGTGGGAGACAATCAACCCTGTGCTTCCATCCCTGCTGCAGAAGATCAGCGTGGCTTCGTACCTTCGCCACCTGATGCCGGTGAGCGTCGGTGCTGAAGGCCTCTTCGCGCTTCTGACGGTTGAAACCGAACCGGTATCCGCCTGGGCAGCCATGGCAGGGTTGCTGGCGTTGATCGCGATTGTCCTGAGTTATTCCTGTTATCGCATTCGCAAGCTTGAGATCCGATACTCGAGCGAGTAGAGTAGCACGAGAAGAGAATTGCGCCACAGGCCACATGACTGTCCCCAATGACCGTCAGCCGCTGCGCATTTCGCAAGTTAATTCGGAGCGAACGATTCTAGAGCATTTTTGGAATACATATAGACTTTTTCAGTACGGTGAAAGGTGGCTTCTTCTTGAGGAAAAAGCCACTTGAGTGTGTGCTTTCGGTCTACATCAATTCCGAAAATACTATAGTGATTTCATCTCTCTTCGATCGGATGCCCCGCCGTACTTCGGATCTGGCGAATCGGAAGGTCTCGCACCAACAGAACGTCTGATCCAAACAACTAACTACCCAACGCGTGAATCAATGGCTGCTCGGCGACTGCCATCCGCCGCCGAGGGCACCGTAGAGTTCGACGAGCGCGAGCGCCTCGCCCTGCTGCGCGCCTACCAGGTTCAGCTGTGCGGAGTAGAGATTGGAGTCCGTGGTTAGGACTTCAAGGTAGCTTGTCGATCCGCCCTGGTAGCGCATGCGTGCCAGGCGCGTCGCATCCTGCGCCGCGGCCACCAGCTTCTCCTGCTGCTCGCGGTAGGCACGCTGCTTGTTCAGCGCGATCAGCGCGTTCGATACATCGCGAAAAGCGCCCGCGATAGTCTTCTGATAACTCACCACCATCTCCTGCTTGGTGGCCTCGGAGAGCTGCAGCTGTCCGCGCAGCTTGCCGCCCTCAAACAGCGGCTGAGCCAGCGAGCCGATGCCATAGATTGTCTTGCCTGCCGGGGCGAAAATGCTGCTCAGGCTATCTCCGCCCACGCCGCCGGAGGCGCTGATGGAGAGGTTGGGGAAGAACTGCGCGCGCGCCACGCCAATCTGCGCATTCGCCGCGATCAGTGTGGCCTCGGCCTGCTGAATGTCGGGCCGGCGCTCAATCAACTGCGAAGGCAGTCCGATGGGAAGATCCTGCGGCGGAGGCGTCAGCGCGTTTGGGTCTTTGTGCGCAACCGGGCCCGGATTCTCACCAAGAAGCAGCCTGAGGTTGTTTTCCTGCTGCTGAATCTGCTGCTCCAATTGCGGCTCCTCTGAAGTGGCCGCGTACAGAAGCTGTTCAGCCTGCCGCACGTCGGATAGCGGAACAGAGCCGCCGCTTTCCAACGTCTTCGTCAGGTCCACCGAGTCCTGGCGAACTTTGATTGTCTCCCGGGTAATCTCAAGCTCGCGGTCAAGTGCGCGTAGTTGCAGATACGACGTTGCCACCTGCTGCACCAGCGTCAAACGCACGGCGCGCTGCGCCCAACTCTGGGCCAACAGTTGTGCGCGCGCGGCCTCGGTTTGTCTGCGATACAGACCCCAGAAATCCGGTGTCCAAGCGGCCGATAGGTTTAGTGAGCCATCCACCAGCGGGCTGGCGATCTGTGTTCCCAGAGAACTGGGCAACGCGGCGCCGATGCCCGTGCCGCCTACAGTGATGGCGGGGAACTGCTGCGAGCGCGTGATCCTGACCTGCGCCTGCTGCTCAAGTATGTGCTGCGCAGCGATGCGCAGATCGTAATTGTTGGTGAGCGCTTTTCGGATCAGGTCCTGAAGCTCCGGTTCCTGGTACACAGCGGACCATTGTTCATCGCCCAACGAGCCGGTCGCATCGCTGCTGACGGAGGCTTCATCCGCGCCACGGTACACCGGAGGCGCCGTGTAGTTGGGCCGCGTATACTTGGGCCCCAAATTGCAACCGGCAAGCAGGCTCATTGTTGCGGCGGCGACTGCGATTGCGCCGAGCTTTCCGTGATGCGACCAGCGTTGTGAGGAAATGCCAATCATATCTGGCCTCCTTCCGCCTGCGTGGCGATCTCGTCGGGCAATGGTCTTAATTTGCCCTTGGGCGCCGGTTCGTGACCGCAATCCATGGTGACTCCCTCGCCGCCTTTCACGAATCGATGCGACAGATACTCGACGACCGAGAACGTAACAGGGATGAAGATGAGACCAAGCACGGTAGAGAGCGTCATTCCGCCCACGACCACCGTGCCCAGGATTTGCCGCGAAGCAGCCCCGGAGCCGCTTGCCGCCGCCAAAGGCAGACATCCGACAATGAAGGCCAACGCGGTCATGACGATTGGCCGGAAGCGCACGCGCGCGGCATTCAGCGCCGACTCGCAAATGCTCTGCCCGCTGTCGTAGTTGAGCTTGGCGAATTCAACAATCAGAATTGCGTTCTTCGCGGAGAGGCCAATGAGCATGACAAGCCCAATGGTGGCAAAGATGTCATTTTCAAACGCGCGAATGTGGAGCGCGAGGTAAGCTCCCAGAATGGCGACCGGAGTGCTTAGCAGCACACTGAACGGCAGAGTCCAGCTTTCATAAAGAGCCGCGAGAATCAGGAATACGAAAAGAAGAGACAGACCGAACACGGCCCACGATGGAACACCTTTCTCCGCCTGCTGTTCCTGGTACGACATGCCGGAATAATCGAAGCCCGCATCGGCCGGCATAGTCTGGTGGAACACTTCCTCAATGGCCTTGCGCACCTGTCCGGAACTGTAACCGGGCGCGCCGGTAATGTTGATCTGCGCCGCGTTGAATTCGTTGAAGCGATAGATGAACTCCGGCCCGGTGGTCTGGCTGACCTTCACCAGCGACGAGAGCGGAACCTGGCTGCCGTTGGCGCTGCGCACGTAAAACTGATTGATGTTCTCGATGTTTTCGCGCGAAGTGCCCTCGGCTTCAACGTAGGTTTGCCATTGTCGCCCGAAGCGATTGAAGTAGTTCACCAGGTAGCCGCCCATGAACGTCTGCATCGTGGTGTAGATGTTGGTCAAATCGACCTGCTGTTGCAGCGCCTTTTCCCGATCCACGTCCGCATATAGCTGCGGTACCGCGGGCTGGTAGGAGGGGATCGCGGCGCCGATCTCAGGCCGCCTGGAAAGCGCTCCCAGGAATGCGAACACATTCTTCGTCAGCCTTGTCGGGTCATCCGATCCGGACCGATCTTCGAGAATGAAGGTGACGCCACCTGAAGTACCGATGCCGGGGATCGAGGGCGGAGGGAATGCGAATGCGATGCCGTCCGGGTCAGCCGAGAGCTGCTTCTGCACGCTGGCCTGGATGTAAGCCAGCTGCTGGTCTTTGGTCTTGCGCATATCCCACGGCTTGAGAGAGACAAAGAAAAAGCCCGCGTTGGTGCTTTGCACCTGCGTAAGCAGCGAGAAGTTGGTGACTGCAATCACGCCTTGCACGCCCGGCGTCTTCAGCAAAGCGTCGCTGATCTTTTGCTGCGCGGCGTCCGTGCGCTGCGCGGATGCGCCATCGGGGAGTTGCAGCGCGAGGAACATGTAGCCCTGGTCTTCAGTGGGAAGGAAGCCGCTTGGGAGGCTGCTGCCGAGAAACACAGCCACCGCGCCGATCAGCAGCAGCGCCACCATGGCGATTCCTGATTTGTGAATCAGGATGCTGGATGTGTGGACGAAACGATCGGTTGTGCGGCCGAAAAACCTGTTGAATGCGGCATAGCCTCTCGCCAGCAATCCTTTCTTCTCGCTGCTTTCTTTGGGCTTGAGTAGAAGGGAAGCCAGCGCCGGCGAAAGCGTGAGCGCATTGAATGCCGAGATCAACACGGAGATGGCGATGGTAACGGCGAATTGCTGATAGAGCCTCCCGGTGATTCCAGGAATCAACGCAGTGGGGATGAATACCGCCGCCAGGATCAGCGCGATTGCGACCACTGGCCCACCAACCTCTTCCATCGCTTTCTCGGTCGCCGACTTTGGATCCATGCCCTCTTCGATATGGTGCTCAACTGCCTCAACGACAATGATGGCGTCGTCGACCACCAGCCCAATGGCGAGTACAAGGCCGAACAGCGAGAGCGTATTGATGGAGAAGCCCAGAGCCGGAAAGATGATGAATGTGCCGATGAGCGAGACAGGAACGGCCAGCAGCGGAATGAGAGTTGCGCGCCAACCCTGAAGGAAGATGAAGACCACAAGGACAACGAGGACCAACGCTTCCACGAGAGTGAGCACAATCTCATGGATGCCCGCGGTGACAGCCTTCGTCGTGTCCAGCGGAATGTCGTAGCTTATGCCCGAAGGGAAGGTTGCCGACAGTTCCTTCATGTGATCGCTGACCGCCTTCGCCGTTTCCACGGCATTTGAGCCTGGCAATTGATAAATGGCCATCACGCCTGAGGGTGCCTGGTTATAGCGGCCCGAGATTCCGTATGCCTGGTCGCCAAGCTCGATGCGCGCCACATCGCTCAGGTGCAGAATCGACCCATCCGCATTTGCCCGCACGATGATTTTGCCGAACTCCTCCGGCGTAACCAGGCGCCCCTGCGTGCGTACCGTGTAGGTGAACTGCTGGCCTTTGGGGATCGGTTCGCCGCCAATCTGGCCGGCGGGATTCACGTTGTTCTGGGTTTGGATGGCATTGATCACATCCGTAGCGGTCACGCCCAGTTGGGCAAGCTTGTCTGGCTCGACCCACACGCGCAGCGCGTATTGGCCGCCAAAGACCTGCACGCGCGAGACGCCCTTCACGCGCGCGATCTGATCTTGAAGATTGATGATGGCGTAGTTGGTGAGGAAGTCCTGGCTCAGCTTACCGCCGGGTGAATTGACGGCGACGAGCATGAGGGGCGAGGTGAGCGCCTTCTGCACCGTCAGGCCGGCGGTCGTCACCTGCGCGGGAAGCTGCGACTGCGCCTGATCCACGCGCAGCTGCGCCAGCACCTGGTCAATGTTGGGATCGGTCTTGACGTCGAAGTCGACAAACAGCTGAACCACGCCGTTGTTGGCGCTGACAGAGTTCATGTAGATCATGTTGTCCACGCCGTTCATCTGTTGCTCGATGGGAGTGGACACTGCCTGCGCAACGGTCTTGGCGTCGGCACCGGGATAAGTCGCCGTGACCAGAATCTCGGGCGGAACAATGTCAGGAAACTGCGAGGTGGGCAGGGTGAAGAGCGTGACCGTGCCAACGATCACAGTGAGGATGGCAATGACGATCGCCACAATGGGCCGTCGAATGAAGAATTTTGACATGGGTTACCTCCCCGCCGGATTACTTGCGGATTCGGTGGGAGTGGGGGCGGCCACGTGCGGGCTGACTGGAACGCCGTCGCGAAGTTTTTGAAGGTTATCGACAATCACACGGTCGCCAGCCGAGATGCCGGACTCTGCAATCCAGTTTGTGCCTTCCTGTGCGCCGAGGTTCACCGTTTCCACATGGGCCTTGCCATCAGCCCCGGCCACATAAACCTGGTGCAGCCCCTGAAACTCAAACACAGCCACCTGGGGAATGAGCAATGCACCGTGGCGAAGCTCGGTCTCAGCCCTGACGCGTCCGAACTGGCCGGGCCGCAAAACATTGCCGGGGTTGGGGAAGGCGGCGGCGATCCGGATGGAGCCGGTCTGCGGGTTCATTTGGCGATCGACGAATGCGATGCGCCCTTTGAGCGGGAATGGCTGGCCATTGGCAAGCGTGAGCGTCAGCGGAATCGCCGATGCGCTGCTGAGAAGATCTCCCCCGCCCCGACGGGCGCGCTCAGTCAGGGCCAGGTATTCGCGGTCGCTGATCGAGAAGTAAACCTTGATAGGATTCAACTGCGAAACAGAGGTAAGCACAGACTGAGGATTCACCAGGCTGCCCACTTGCGTCGTCGCCTGACCGGCAATGCCGCCAATCAGCGATCGCACTTCAGTGAATCCGAGATTCAACTTCGCGTTTGCCACGGCAGCCTCGGCTGTGGCGACTGAAGCTTTGGCCGACTGCACCGCTGCTTCGGCCTGCGCCTTTTGCTGAACTTCGTTGTCCAGTTGGCTCTGTGCAATGGCGCGTGCGTGCGCCAGCGGTGTATCGCGGTTCACGTTGATCTCCGCCAGGCCGAGTTGCGCCTGCGCCTGGAGTACCTGTCCCTTGGCTTGCTCCAACTGCCCGCTGGCCTGGTCGAGCGCAGCTTGAAACGGGCGCGGGTCGATCTCAAACAGCACCTGGCCCTTGGCAACTTCGGCGCCTTCCTTGTAATTCTGCTTGATCAGGTAGCCGCTGGCCTGGGGTTGAATCTGCGCGTTCACAAATCCGTCGAGCGTCCCGACCCATTCACCGGTGAGGGGCACATCCGTGGCAGTGACTTGAACCACCGTGACCGGCATGGGGGGCCGCGGCCCGGCAGCTGTCACATTCTTGTTTCCGCAACTCGTAAGCATGCCTGTGGCGATGAGCACCACTGCGGCCATGCGGATGCGGCTCACTCCACGGAGGGGCCTCGCCAAAGCAGCTTCTTTATTTTGCTTCATCATTTATGAATCTCCACGGCGGGATTAGGAATCTTCAGCTTTACTGCCCGCCTGGGAAGAATGGCGGGCAGACCAGGGACTGAGTGAAAGATGCGGAGCGGGGGAGAACGATTCGCAAATGATCTTCAACCCAGGAAAATATACATGGGTGTATGATTGTTTGGAGCGGGATTGAAAGAAAGATGATTCGTCAAGTGGTTGCTGAACGCCCGTATGAGACGCTGCACAAGCAGGGACGGGCGATGCGCACCCGCGAGCAGTTGCTTCGCGCTGCCCGGGCTGTTTTCGCGCGCGACGGATTCGAACATGCCCGCATTGAAGAGATCGCCTCGAAGGCCGGCAAGACCCGGGGCGCGTTTTACGACAATTTCAACGATAAAGAGGATGTGTTCTTCGCCATATTCGAAGAGAACATCAATCGCGGTCTGGCCGAACTCAAACCTCTGCTGGCGCGGCTCATTTCTCAGGAGCAGCGTATCGAAGCCCTGGTGAAATTCTTGCGTGGATTGACCAGGGATCGGGAGCGCATGCTCCTTAGCCTCGAATTCAAACTTTACTCAATCCGTCATCCACGCAAACGCAAGCGCCTTGCGGCTTTATACGGAGTGATGAAGCTTCGCGGTTCCATCCCGGAACTGAATATGCTTCTGCCGCATGTGAAGGGAAGGACCGCGAACGCGCAGTTGTGTGACTCCCTCGCCATTTGCGGGTTATTGGATGGGTTGGCTCTGAGCCATTTCTTCAATCCCGAGACATTCAACGACCGGGAGCTTGGGCGCTACCTGAAGATTTATTTGCGCCAAACGCTCAGCTGGTGCCCCGACGAAAAGGCCCAAAAAAAGAAATGATCAGACCAAGCAATTCACAAGTTGATCGCTTATTGACGGTTGGATTCACTCGAAGCTGAACTAATCAATATGACGTGCCAGGCAGGAGGCCGAAGACCTCGACGAAATGAAGTGCACGGGTATAGAAATTCTGGTTCGGTTCTAAAACTTGAGGACTGCGGAATTCTTATTCAGGGCAATTGGGAGCCTGGAGTGCGGCTAGAACTCAGTATTTAACCGGTGAATTGCTGACGATCACCGGTGAACCAGCAGTTTCTTTGTGCCGCGCGAGAGATGCTCCGCTCTGCTGAGCGCGCTCTTGATCTTCCTCTTTGAAAAACTTGTCACTCCCAAGACAAAGTAAACGCCATGGCCGCACGTTGCGTCATAGGGAAGGACTCAGCCCCGCGCGTCTGGGGGGTACGCCGCATCCGGCTCGTCAATAAGCGGCTTCCGGAAGGAACGATCACTCCCGGCAACCGAGCATTCATCGACCTCGCATGTCCTATGAGTGGCAAGGTGCTAGACGATCCAGCAATGCACGAATAGGACATCGACGTCCTGTCGTATCCCGTGATCTCCGCCTTATCCCGTCGTTTTGTCAAGAATGCTGTCACTCCTTGTGGTGAATGCCTCCCGTCTTTGAATCACCGGGCAGTTGTTGGCCACCGGTTGGCTTCAGCCTCCCTGTCTGAATGGTCTGCTGTTTGGGTACAGAAGCAAGCGAGACCCAGATGCGGGCAATCGTGGAAGCGCTCAGAACATGAATTCGCCAAGCGCCCATTTATGCATCAACGACATAAGCTGAACCGGGAGCCCAAGGCGATAAGCTCGACGGACTGCATCATCGCTACGATCTGACTGAGTCGCCGTGCCATCGAGATGAGGGCAACCTAAACCCCGATCTGACCAGCGCAGTCATCCCGGAACCCTTCGCGGCTTGAATGTCCGTTTCTCAAGGGGCATGTCCCCTTCGAGCCCGATTTGTTTGGTACAATTTGAACAACGGAGTGGTGACAACTTCGTGATCCGTATCGGCTTGGATTTGGACAGTGGAATTTGCATTTTGCTTACTGTCCATTACTTCCGGATTTTGGCGATATCCGGTGGAAAATATGGAAACAAGCGACGGAATGGATGCTACGAAGAGACAGTAAAATCTGCGATTTGCGGTAAGTGATTGAGATTGCAGAGGGGACGTAGCTCAGTTGGTTAGAGCGCTGCCCTGTCACGGCAGAGGTCGCGGGTTCGAGCCCCGTCGTCCCCGCCAGATTCTAAAGGACTTAAGTCCAATCTGGCATGTGACATTAAAGTACAAAATAGTACAAACGTCTGAAAGCTACGGGAATCACCCCTTGGGATACCGCGCAAGGCCCTGCGAAACCGACTAGGCCGAGACGTTTCCAACGCCTCGGAGCAGGTGGCGGTCGGGTCCGCTCCTGGACTCTCACCGCAGGAAGACCAACCGAGGAAACGGCCTCCTCCTTCGACTGTGTCGCGAGATCAGAGCCAGAGGTTTCTCTTCGATGGGCTGGAACTCCTGGGTCAAAAACTGTGCATTCTTGCGGCAAGTCTCTGCTTATAAAATGGCACTCCATAGATGCTCTCTTCCAGCTTTTTCCACGCGACCTTTGCAAGCGAGTTCTGCGGGGCAAAGCCCAGGAACTCCGCCCTTTTCGCAATACCCGCGTAGCTCAGTTGGTTAGAGCGCTGCCCTGTCACGGCAGAGGTCGCGGGTTCGA
>JBEKDE010000076.1:0-37652 GCA_050014515.1 Occallatibacter sp. | reverse complement strand
GTTTTGCGTGAGACGAGTTCGGCAGCATATACGTCATGTAGCCGATAAACGTGTTGCGCACGTCGAAGTCGCTGTTGCCGTATTCGCACTTGGGGCAGAAGCTGTTCTGGGGGTTCCACAGGGTGATCTGGCTGAACTCATCCAGCGAGTGACCCCATGTGTAGGAGAATTCCGAACTGATCCCGTGCCAGCTTGCGGCCCGGATCGATGCCTGCAACCCGTTGTAATTGGAGGTGCCGCCCGATTGAATCTGGTTGATGACGCCGTAATTCGGGTACGCCGAGTAATAAGGCCTCGTCGAGTTGGCGCCGCCGCTCCCTAGTCCCGCCTGGTTGATGTCGAGCAGCGTCCTGAGCCGGCGGCCCACGCTTCCCACGTAGCCAACCTGTGCAATCACTCCATTTCCGAGCGTCCGCTGCAGGTTGAAGTTGTAGTTCTGCATGTAACCGGGACGCAGTTTCGAATCAATCGAGAACACGTTGACGGTGGAGCAGCCCGTCTGGATCTGGCTGGGGTTTGAAAGGCACTGCTGCTGCGTGGTAAAGGCATCGGGGAAAATCGGATCTCCGAAATTCGCTCCCGATGGAATCACCGGGGCCGAGGGGGTCGTATCCACCGCGAGGCTGTCGCCTGCCGGGTTGTCCTCTACGCCGAAAGCGCCGCCGTTGGACGAGAAGCGGGAATTAAGGAAGTTCACGATGTTGGGGTTGTCGTATCCCAACCCGTAACCGAGGCGAACGACCGTCTTGCCGTCCTCCCCAGGCTGCCAGCTGAGGCCCACGCGGGGGCCGTAGCCCGCGTGATACTGCTGATACAAATTGGCGTAGCCCGGCGTGCCTGCAACCGCGAGCCCGTTGGGCGCTCCGGGAAGGAAGCTGCTCAGATCCTTTTTGGCATCGTGCAAAGGACCTTCGTACTCGTAGCGCATGCCGTAGTTCACGTTCAGGGTGCGCGATACCTGAAAAGTGTCCGCGGCAAAAATGGCATACGAGTTCAGATACACCAGCCGCTTGGGATCGCCCTGCACAATGGTCGTGTCGCTGGGATCGTAGCAACCGGCGAGAAAGTCCGCCAGGTAAAAGAACCGGGGATCGGAATTTGGCGAGCCGTAGGTCGATGTGACGCTGCCGACCGATCCGGGCGCCGTTTGGGTCAACGCGTCGCACCCCGTGCCGGTATTTCCAGACCACGGACCTTGCGACCCGTCGAAGTTGAATGTGCCACGCTGATCCGCCTGGTAGAAGTCATAGACCTGCGTGTGGCGGAACTCTCCGCCAAAGTGCATCTCGTGCTTGCCGACTGTCCATGAAAGAGATTCGTCGAGGTGGCCCGTAATGTCCTGGCGGCCCGAGGCAGGAATGTTTCCCACGACGTCAAATCCGTCAGAGGACGATCCCAGGCCGCTTGCCGACGAGGGCGCGGCGATCTGGATGCGCGGCGCTCCGCCGAGACTGGGGCTGGTTGCACCGGTATTCAGTCCGAGGGCAATCGGATTGTAGTCGGTGCTCTGATCGTAGAACGACTGCTGGAAGTAATTGACGCCGGCAAAGATCTGGTTCGTCAGCCTCGGGGACAGGACCTCGTTATAGGTTGCCGTGAAGTGCTCCACATGGATGGGAGCCTCTTCAAAGTAAGGTTTCAACAGCGACACAGTAGGCGCAACCTGCGGCCCCTGCCCAATGAACCAACTGAAAGCCAGCTTGAGGGTGTGGCGGGGCCGGTCAAGGCCGCTGCCGGCCAAAGACCCTGATTCGATCCACTGCCGCTAAGAAGATTAAGAGCCGTCTGGCTTGGCTGAACGCCATACGCTGCAAGAATGCTCTCCGCCTGGGTCTGATACGCTGCAGACGGTTCGGTCGACGCCTGACCTTCACCGATCGTGAAGCGCTGGCTCTCATAGGTGGTAAACCAAAAGAGCTTATCTTTCCAGAACGGTCCGCCCGCCGAATATCCGAATTGCTGGTTGCGCAGTTCCGGCTTGGTGGAGAGAAACGCCGACTGGGCAGCAAGCGCCTCGTTGCGGTTGTAGTAATAAGCCGTTCCATGAATCTGGTTGGTTCCTGACTTGAGCGAAAGGTTGACCGTCGCTCCCGGGCTGCGTCCGATATCCGGACCCGCCTGCGTAACCGTCGAAACCTGTTCGATCGCATCCAGCGGCAGCGTCACGCCGGCAATTCCCGATACGCCGCCCTGGTTGGCGGCTGGTACGTTCCACCAGATGTCGTTATTGTCGGCGCCTTCAATTTGCCAGTTGATCATGTCAGGCCGCGAGCCGTTCACTGAGCCGTATCCGCCACCCGCATAGCCGGCATAGCCGGGCGTGATGGCGACCATCTGCGTAAAGTCGCGGGCATTCATCGGCGTGTTCTGAACTGTTTCACTGGGAATGTCGGTGGTCTCTACCGTGGTGGTCGTGTCCAGCGCAAGCGCGTTGGCCGCGACCTCGATCGTCGTTGAGCTGGCGGAGGCCACACTCATCTTGATTGCCAGCGTGTACGTGGTTCCTGCCGAAACCGGCACGCTCACGTTGTACTTGCCAACCGGCAAATCAAGGAACGTGTATTCGCCCGCACTGGAACTGATCGCTTTTGAAGAAGCGCCGGTTCCCGCCTCGACGATTTCAATGATCGCTCCAGGCACAAGAGCGCCCGATTGATCCGTCACGGTGCCGTTGATGCCGCCGCGAAACGATTGGCCAAAGCTGCTGACCGGCAAAGCAAAGATCGTTGCAAGTGCCAGCAGCCACGCACCGAAAATAGTTCGGGTGATTCGATATTTCATAGCGTCTTTCCTCCAGATGTTGCAGGTAAAGGTGTACTGTCATGCGCCCGTTAAGGGTCGAAGAATGAGTGCAGATGCGCGGGCGCGCATGAACGCACGGAGATCTAGTTTTTCTTGGGGTGCCTACAAGGATGGAAGGTCTGCAGATGGACTACCATGTCCAACCATACGGGGAGTCGCCGTAAAGATTCAATGAAGAAACAAGCGAAATGTTCCGCTGAATGATCGGCAGAGCCCGCGCGTCGAAGGCTTCAATGCGGGCTGCTGAGAGGCTGTAGACCATCCCATGCAGATGGTCTACGGCGCGCTGCACCCCTGCTCCCAGATGCGCACCATCAGGTCACCTGCCGCGTGGCGAAACGCAACGACCAGCGTGTCCTGCCGTCGCGCCTCGCCGCAAAAACACTCACTCTCGACAGTAGATTCGGGAACCGTCATCGCACATGGCCGCGGCAATGAAGACTTGATGGCTCCGGCGATCATGTTCGCAATCTCCTTCGTCGCGTCCAGCGCGTCGGCCTCGCCCACCGTCTCCAACGGCTGCATCATCATGGCCGCCGTGGCCTGGTAGGCCAGTCCACCCGCCATGCGCACCTCGATCCGGCCCTGCCACTCGCCGGAAAGATTCACGCAGCCCACCATGTGCCCTGCGCCCACGCAGAACTGATCGGGAAACAGGCTGCGCTCCAGCTTCATTGAAAGCATCTGCTCCCAGAAATGGGCATTCGCCTTCATGACACATTCTTCATTCAGTTGAGCCCACACGCGGCGCCTGCTTGTCCTGCAACGACTTCGGATTCTTTGCTTCTGCTCACTTTATCGGGAGAATCTCAGGAATCGTTAACCTGCGCCCAAGGGAGCCGATCAAGCCCATGTGAGCCAAGTCACATCGCGGGGTGCGCGCTGGCACATCCCGCCGATTGCTGCGGTGACACGCTTTGCAGTACGAGGTGAAACCATGACGGATGCCGTCCCCAATGCCGTCAGAAACTCGTGGTCGCATCCCGCCGCTCTGCTTGTAGCTACCGACCTGAACGACCTGGACCGGCTGATGCCGTTTGCCCTGGGACAGGCTTCCGAGACAGGGGCGCGCCTGCTTCTGCTGCACGCTCTGGCGTCCGGCGCCGGCATGGCAATGGACGCCCTCGGCATGCCCTACTACGATCCCGGAAGCGCCCTGGAATTTGCCGTAAAAACACTGGAACCGTGGTGTGCGGTGGCGCAACGCAAGGGCATTCAATGCGACGCTCTGGTCCGCGAAGGCCATGCGGCCAAGCATATCGAGGCCGCCATACGGCAGTTCCAGGTGGATAGAGTTCTCCTCGGAACCCGAAGCCGCAGCAAACTCGGTAAACTGCTGCTCGGTTCCGTGGCGGAACAAGTGCTGCGCTCGGTCAACCTCCCGGTCATCACCGTGGGACCCGAGGCTCATCTCCCGGTGGACGCTGAGCAACGCGTTGTCTTGCACGCCACCACACTTCGAGAGGCCTCTATCCCGAGCGCAGCACTTGCGTGTCAGATCGCCGCCACCCAAGGAGCCAAGCTGGTTCTGCTTCATGTGCTTCCGCCGGTGGAAGAGCCGGGTTCGTTTCAGGCGTTCGCCGGAAAGGCGGGACGAATCGGTGAACAGGCCGGCCTCGACTCCACGGCGCTGCATGAGATGAGCGTGTTGGCGGCCCAGGCCGGGGCCAGTTGCTGCTCGGCGGTCGATGCGCTGGTGGTGCATGGCAATCCGTCAATTGAGATCCTGGCTGCCGCCGCCGAACACCACGCAGGCCTGATTGTGCTGGCCGCCACCGAGCGCTCCATCTTTCAGACCCTTGCCCGGGACCGCACCATCTACAGAGTTCTGGCACATGCCCGCTGCCCGGTGCTGACTTTGCGTGAGCCGATCGCCGCAACAGTGCCGTTGAAAGAGCAGCTGAGCTCAATCCATCTTTGAAGCGAATGCAGGTGAAGCAAGCGAGAGCAAGCGGAATCGCGCCTTTGGAGTTGGTCAGAAGATGGGGGAACGGGTCTTATCGCAAAGAGATTGCGGAAACAGAATAGGAAATGCTGAGAGGTTGGGTTAGGCAGTCAGCCGTTCCAACTGATCGGGCTTGACGATGGTCATGCTGGATCCCTTGATGGTGATCCACTGGTCGCGCCGGAACTGGTTCAGCAGCCTTGTCACGGTTTCGCGCGAAGTGCCCGCCATGTTGGCGATTTCTTCGTGCGTCAGCGCCATTGTGAAACGAATCTCCGGCTTCCCGTTGGCCGCTGAACGTCCCCAGTCCAAAAGCAGCCGCGCCAGCCGGCCAGCCGCCGAACCGGAAAGAGCCAGGCGCTTGGCGTCGTGAAACACCGTCAGGTATTCGCCGGAAAGCGATTGCGCCGCGTGCATGCTGGCGATTCCGTGACGTCCGAGGAAGTCGACGAACTCTTGCTTGCGCACTGTCTTCACCTGGCAAGGCTCGATGGCTTCCGCCGTCACTTCATGGGGAACGTTGGCCAGAACGGCGCTCAGGCCCATCACGTCGCCGGGTCCGGCGATCTTTAGAATCATGGTCTTGCCGTCGCGCGAGGTGGACGAGATCTTCACCTGGCCAAAACAGATGACGAACACGTTGCGCGCCGGATCGCCCTCCGTAAACAGCTTGGCGCCGCGCGCATGGCTCATCATGATCCCGATGCTGTCGTAATCCCTCAAGGCTTCGGTCGTGAGATTGCAGAACATTCGCAGATGGCGATGCTCACAATTGATGCAATCTTCCGGGGGGTGGTGAGGGTGGAACGTAGCCATACGGTTTCTTTGAGGTTCTGATCGAAGTATAGCGCACTTCATCGGCCAAAAGGAGTTCGCACCGAAGAAGGCGAGGATTTGGCGTCAATCGCCGCGGCGAAAATTGGGAGAGCCCCAACGCAAAAACTCGTTAGATATTCGTTCCATTCAGAATAAGTCAGCTAGGACAGACCGGTTCCTGTGCTCCGTTGCCGGGTCCTCAGAATACGGTTCTGGCAGCTGGCAATGTAGCCTCGGGAGACTTCGCGCGCCAGTTCCTCCAATAGCCGCATCCGCAGCGGTGGATAGTCCTTGAATGCCTGGTTCAGCGCATCCATGGGAAGCAGCAACACCGATCCCGGAGTCTGCGTGCTGAGCGTGTAGGTATGGTGCCTGTCTCCGAGCACGGCCGCCAGTTCCACCAGTTCGCCGGCGCGCGCCGTGCCCAGTGTCAGCCGCGTCTCCAGCCTCTCCGTCCTGCGCATGTACTGGCCGGTAACCAGCACGTAGAGCCCCTGGGAGATTTCAGATTGGCGAAAGACAACCCTGCCGGATTCGAAATCCATGCACTGCGTTGAGCCATTGAGCAAACTCACGGTCGCCGGAGGGCACTGCAGCAACTCCGCCAGCGGACGCGGCGCTATCAAATCTCTACGCGCGAAATTTGCCTCACCTTGCATGACTCCTTCTTCCTGTGTCCCTGGCCCATTTGCGACCCGGCGGCGGTTGACACCGCGAACCCACCTGCCTGCTGTCGCCTCGCGATTCCTCATGGTTCCGCGAGTTGGCATCGCATCGAACGCCATGAGCGGAAAATCGCTCCAAATGGAACAAGTCCAGAGAAATGAATCAATGGGAAAGGCGGGCGGAATCTTGTGTTCCACCCGACCGCCCGAGTCAAACATTGAACAGTCGAATGCTGCGCTTTTTCCCTCTATTGTTTGGTTGCTACCGGGATGCAAGCCGCCTGCTCTCGCTCGGCCGCCGATGCATCCGGTGGTACGCACAGCACAGGTACACGCGACCGTGCCAACAACAGGAAGATGGTCCCGTGCGGCCCCGGCGTCTCGCTGGCGCGTTTCACTCCCGCCACCAGTATGCTGGGTTGGTATTTGGCGATTGCCGCAGCAATCGCGTCCGCCGGACTCCCGTCCTTGACCACAAGACGCACCGGAAATCGACCGGTCGGCTCGATACCGAATTCGCTGAGCGAGGCAGCGCTGGTATTTAGAAACGCCGAAGCCTCAGCGGAACTGCGCGCATGCAGCACGAGCAGCGTGCGGTGGAACGTCTCCGCCAGTGAGCAAGCTGTTTCCACGGCGGACGCTGTTGCTTCATTACGCTCCATGGCCAGCAAAACCGGGCCGCCGGGCGTGGGCCGGAAATCGCCCACATTCCAGTCTTCCGCTACAGCCAGCACCGGGCACGGCGCCAGGCGAACCAATTGCTCCGCGATTGCGCCCACCACCACCGGACCCGCGCCCTGCATCCCCTTGGTTCCGATCACAATCAGGCCCGCCTGGTACTGCCGCGCAACATCCACCAGCATTTGCGCCACCGCGCCCTGGCGAATCTCAGAATGGCTGTGAATGCCCTCGCGCAGCAGATCGCCGGCCATCTTGCCCAGCGCGCCGCGCGCATCCTCCGTCATACCCTTCAGAACACGGCCGGGAACCGCGTCCACCAGGGCGTACTCGGCCGGGTCAAGACCGTGCGCCAGAACAATGCGCGCACCATAGCCGCCGGCAAGCTTGCGAGCATACTCAAGCGCAGCCTCCGACTGCCCATTCAGATCCGTGGCCACCACAATCGTCTTCAATCCTGCCGCAAAACTCATCGTTGCCTCCGGGCGCTCCACGCCCACCGCAAATCCTGCCTGATGGACTCAGAGTCTGCGCTCCCCTTTTGATATGTAGCAGTGACACGATGCACCCCGCGCTGTGACCTGGATCACATGTTGTTGTTTTGAATGAAGTAAGCCAACAACGGGCGCTGCATTTGCCGGGCTCCTGACCGAGGAATCGCTATACATTGCCCAGGGAAATGCGATAGCCTTCTTTCCGTCATGAAAAACCCGACCAAGCCCTCTACGCAATCGATTGCCCCTCGCGGCGTTGCCTGCCTGACTTCGCTTCTGCTCGCGCTGCTTGTTGTCTCGTCCGCACATGCACAGGCGCCGGTGGCGGACTCGCCTGCGATTGAAGCCAGAGCCCACGAATTGCTCGGCAAGCTGAGCCTCGAACAGAAGATCGAGCTGATCGGCGGTGTCGACGACATGTACACCCATGGCATTGATGCCATCGGACTGCCACGCTTCAAGATGTCCGACGCCTCGGTGGGCGTGCGCACCTGGGGACCGACCACCGCGTATGCCGGCGGTGTCGCCCTGGCCGCATCATGGGATCGCGAACTGGCGCGTAGAATCGGCGAGGGCCTGGGCAAGGATGCCCGCGCTCGCAGTGTGAACTTCCTGCTTGGCCCCGGCGTGAACATTGCCCGCTCGCCTATCGCCGGCCGCAACTTTGAATATCTCTCTGAGGATCCCTTCCTCAACGCCCAGCTCGACGTGCCATTCATTGAGGGCGTTCAGTCCCAGGGAGTCATCGCCACCGTGAAGCACTACGCCGTGAACAGCCAGGAATACAACCGGCACAACGTCAGCTCCGATGTGGACGAGCGCACCATGCGCGAGATTTACCTGCCTGCCTTCGAGGCCGCCGTCACCAAGGGCCACGTGGACGCGGTGATGAACTCCTACAACCTGATCAACGGCGTCCACGCCACGCAGAATGACTTCCTCAACCTGAAGGTGCTCAAAGGGGAGTGGGGATTCCAGGGCATCCTGATGTCGGACTGGGATGCCACCTACGATTCGGTGGGCGCGGCCAACAACGGACTTGATCTCGAAATGCCGAACGCCCGCTTCATGAACGCCGCAGGCCTGGTGGCCGCCGTAAAAAATGGCGCGGTGAAAGAGTCCACCATCGACGACAAGGTTTTGCGGCTGTTCCGCACCGCGCTGCGCTACGGCTTCCTCGATCATCCGCAGTTCGATCCGGCAGACTCGACATATTCCGTTGCCGATCGCGCTATCGCTCTCGACGGCGCACTGGAGAGCATCACGCTGCTCAAGAACGACGGCGCGCTGCTGCCCCTTGACCCGGCCAGAATCAAGACCATCGCCATCATCGGACCCAACGCGTGGCCGGCAGTCACCGGCGGAGGCGGCTCTTCAACGGCACAGGCCTTTGAGCCGGTGAGCACGCTGACGGGCATCGCCAACCTGCTCGGACCGAACGTGCATGTCCTCTATGCACCGGGCCTGCCGGATTTGAACGAGATCTTCTGGCATTCTCAATGGGACGGCCCGGTTCAAGTGGCCACGTATCCCAGTGCTGACTTCACCGGCACGCCGGCGATCACAACAGCGAAGAATCTTTCTGACTGGAACTTCAATGGCTGGGAGCCGGATGCCAAGCAGCCGCACAGCATTCGCTACACCGCAAGCTACAAGGCCGGCAAGGCTGGAAAGTATCTGATCCTGGCCGCTACCGGCGGATGGAACAGCGCGCAGTTCACGGTTGCCGTTGACGGCAAGCCGCTGCCGATTCCGCCACATGCCGAAGGCCAGGCGCCGCAGTCGTTCACCCTCGACCTCGCTGCGGGACAGATCATCCACGTCGTTGCCGAATATCACCCCGTTGCCGGCCCGCACTTTGGCCTGGCCGTCGCGTATGAGCCTGGCCTTGTTTCAGAAGAGGCGAAGAAGATTGCCTCCATTGCCGATGCGGCAGTGGTTGCCGTCGGATTCACTGGCTCAACCGAGAGCGAAGGCTTCGACCGCACCTTTGAGTTGCCGTGGGGCCAGGACGCACTGATTGAGGCTGTCGCCGCGGCCAATCCGCACACCATTGTGACCATCACCGGCGGCGTCGGATCGGGCACGCATCGCTGGCTCAACAAAGTGCCCGCGCTGCTGCAGATCTACTATCCTGGCCAGGAAGGCGGCAGAGCGGTCGCCGATATTCTCTTCGGCAAGCACAACCCCGAGGGCAAGCTGCCCGTCACCTTTGATACGAGCTGGGAAGACAGTGCTTCGGCAAAGTACTACTACCCCACTCCGGGCGCTGACACCAAACTGCACGTGCTTGAGCCCGGCCATCCAGCCGTTGATTACGACATTCCGCACGTGAAGTACGGCGACAAGCTCATGGTCGGCTATCGCTACTGGACCACCACCGGCAAGCACCCGCTTTATCCCTTCGGGTACGGGCTGAGCTACACCACATTCAGCTTTGCCAACTTGCAAGCGCCGGCGGCTGCCATATCCGGTTCAGAGGTTGCGGTCAGCTTCGACGTCACCAACACCGGCAGCGTGGCAGGCGCGGAAGTGGCACAGCTTTACGTCTCTGACCCGTCTGCAAAGGTCACCCGCCCCGAGCGCGAACTGAAGGGCTTCGAGAAGGTGCGGCTTGCTCCCGGCGAAACAAAGCACGTCACGCTCAACCTCGACGCGCGCGCCTTCAGCTACTGGGATGAAGCGGCGCACAAGTGGACCATCGACCCCGGCAAGTTCATCATCCACGTCGGCGACTCGAGCGAGAACACGCCGTTGCATGCGGAGCTAACGCTTAACTAGACAACTCAAAACACCACAACCGATGGGTGCCCCCGGCCCCGATTCTGGGACCGGGGAAAGCGCTTTCGCCGACCCACGGTTGGATGAAACGGGCGGAGGGAGCAGGGGCCTTCAGGCCCCTGAATGCGGCAATAGGCTACGATGGCCTTTAGGCCCGGGCATCTTCGTCGCCTTATTGTTTTGCTCAACCTACAAAGCAGTTTCTTATCAGAGTTTTGCATTCCGGGATGGCTTGCGCTGCCGCGACACTCGCGAGTCCATCTTTTGATGGATGGCCGGAATTTCTTGGCGCGATACACTTCGCTGCATGACGATCTTGACCGAACCCATTGGCAGCATTCCTCGTCCTGCTTCGCTCATTCAAACGATCCTGGATGTTCAAGCAGGGAAAGCGAGTGGCATAGAGCTCGAAGCCGCGTACTCCGCAGCATTGCGCGACACGATCGGGAGGCTCGAGCAGACGGGCTCGCCGATCATTACCGACGGTGAACAAACCAAGCCCAGCTTCGCGACCTATCCCCTTTACGGACTAGCCAACCTTGTGCCCGATGGAGTGATCATTCCGTTTGCCGATGGTCATACGCGGCAGTTGCCGCAGCTGAATGCGGGTCCTTTCCGCTATGGCGTTCATGCCGCCAAATATGTTGAGGAAGCCCGTCGCTACACTCAATTGCCGATCAAGCAGGCGGTCATATCGGCTTCTGCTCTCAGCCTGCTCTACCCCTCGGACCCAATCCCCGGCTATCCGCGCGAAGAGTTTGTTGCGGATCTGATTGACGAGGCGGAGACCGATATTCGAGGCGCGCTCGAAGCCGGAGCTGCCAGCGTGCAAATCGACTTCACTGAGGCCAGGTTGTCGTTGAAGCTTGATCCTTCAGGAGGACTGCTGCGCAGCTTTATCGCCCTGAATAATCAGGTTCTCGATCGCTTCACGGCTGAAGACCGCCAGCGCATCGGTGTCCACGTATGCCCCGGAGGCGATCACGACTCCACGCACAGTGCGGATGTCGATTACGCCGGGCTCCTGCCTGACCTATTCCAATTGAAGGTCGGCCGTTTCTATTTGCAGATGGCCGGCGAGCCGGACAAGAAACGCGTCCTCAAAATTGTCAGCCAATTGCTTCGGCCAAATCACACTCTTTTTGTAGGCGTCATTGATCCGATCAATCCGAAGGTCGAGACGGCAGCCCAGGTTCGCGATCAGGTTCTTGAAGCGGCTTCGATCTTACCCGTTGCGCAACTTGGAACCACGGACGATTGTGGCTTCTCTCCATTCGCCGATGACACTTCAACCGCACGCGAGGTCGCGTTCAGCAAAATTCGCGCGAGGGTCGAGGGCACGGAACTCGCGGCCAGGGTCCTTGGCTCCGGTTCACGAGTCGAGTCCCTGGCTCGATAACTTGCCCCAAAGCGTTCTCAATTTCTCTGCAAAAATAAATCTCCTCCACGGCTCCAAACTTTGCAGATAATTAAGCCCCATTGGCGCACAATCATTCTAGGACACCTTCATCCTCGAAGAGAATCCGGGCAACCGCCCTCAAGCCATTGACTGCAAGTACTTTGACTTTAAGCAGCCTGGATCCATGAAGATAGGGCGGGTGCCCTGCCTTATCCCAATGAAAACAAGATACTTGTCTAAAAAGTACGGTGGGGGTGGGGCACCTCCGGTCAGGTACGGCCGGCGACATCTCCAATGTGTTGAACCCGGAAGGATAGAGCCTGTACACCCATGCGATCCTCCCGCGAGCGTCTGCTCCATGAAATGGTCTGCCGCACCGCAGGCGCTCCACGGCGAGTGGGTATCATCGTTTTATGAAGCGCGTTCTCATGTCGTGGAGCAGCGGGAAAGACAGTGCGTGGACGCTGCACGTTTTGCGTCAGCAACCCGACATCGAAGTGGTCGGGCTGCTGACCACCATCAACACTGAGTTCGACCGCGTTGCCATGCACAGCACGCGGCGCTCGGTTCTGGAAGCGCAGGCTGAGGCCGCGCATTTGCCGCTGTGGATCGTGCCATTGCCCTGGCCCTGCTCCAACGAAATCTACGAGCAGCGCATGGCTGAAGCGTGCCGGCGAGCGGTCAATGAACGCATCGACGCCATCGCATTCGGAGACCTGTTTCTGCCCGACGTCCGTGCCTATCGCGAAGAGAAACTCAAGCCAACCGGCCTTGAGCCGCTGTTCCCTCTATGGGAGATTCCGACCGATGAGTTGGCGCAAACTATGATCGCCGGCGGCCTGCGCGCGAAATTGACATGCGTTGATCCGAAACAGTTGCCGGCTTCTTTTGCAGGCTGCGAGTTTGATGCGGCCCTGTTGAAGGCCCTGCCGAGCGGGGTCGATCCCTGCGGAGAGCGCGGCGAGTTTCATACCTGCGTCTACGACGGGCCCATGTTTACCGCACCGCTGCATCTGGACACCGGCGAAGTGGTGGAGCGTGATGGATTTGTCTTCGCCGACTTTCAGTAGGCGCGAGCGCCGACGAGCAAAAGGTTAGGTGCTCTACGGCAAGTCTTTGAGACCAGTAAGAATCTCAATGTCCGCTTTCCGCGCGGGATGCCGTGCAGGAAGAGAACTCAATGGGGAGCGAGAAAGCTCCCGCAGCCATAAATAGCACGCTCTTGGGAATAACGAACCCGCCTGCCTCCTGGTAGTCCACGCTGAGTTCCGCGTTGATGTTGGACTCCCCTATCCGCTCAACGACCTTGACATTTGAGATCCTGCGGAGATCGCCCGGCACCGGATGAGGGGACGCAACGTATTGAGGATCGATCGTCCCCTTCATTGCTGGAGAGTCGAGGACCATGTGACCCAGACTCCCATCATTGTTCACCGCAGCTACGAAACTGGCGCCATCGCTCGACAAGTCAACGTTCGCCGACCCATCCGGCAGGAGTTCGACCTTCTTGATATCGTCGCCGGTCTTGACCAGACTTCCGCCCAGAATCGACCAGTACATTTGGTAGAAGCCTCCAATGGCTTGATTAAACCCTGACTCCATCTGGTCTTTTGTGCTGAGATTGCCGGCCGTCCAGTCATAGGTAAGTTCGGGAACCTTGCCCCGCACCGCATGCGAATGAATCTTCAATCCCTGCAGTAGTTTCAATCGGTCGTCAGGAAGATTCGTCTTCAGGGCGCTGAAAAACTTGACCCAGTCGATCGAAACGGAGCAGTCAAGCGACGCCAAATCATCCGGGTGATAATAGCTGCCGCGAATTACTTCCGCCATCTTTGACGGATTGGTCGGCAGCGCAATCACAGTCGCTGTGGCTTGCGCGGGCGCAGCGGGCTTGTCAGCTGCCTGTTGAGCACAAACGATTGTGGGACTCAGCAGAAGGGCAAGCAAAAAAGGTGTTGAATACATGCAAGAAGTTTGCACCCGAAAGGGAGGATTGTCCACAGCAACCGCTGCGACCGCAGTCCGGGTTGACCAAGGCGCTCACAGAACCGAATCGAAGCTTGTCTCTTCCGGGCGCCTGCAAACTATGCTTGCACTATCGCAAACTTCTCAGCGCCGGGTACAGCTTGCGCCATTTTTCGTATCCGGTCTTGTAAGATGCCAGATCGGCAGCCTCCGGCTCGATGCGCTGCGCCACTTCAATGGCTTGCGCGCAGGCCTCATCCAGATTCGCCCAGTGCCCCGCGCCCACTCCGGCCATCAGCGCCGAACCGAAAGCGCCGCCTTCTTCCGCAGTAAGGACTTCGACGGCGTGGCCATAAATCCCGGCTTGAATCTTGCGCCACAGCGGCCCGCGCGCACCGCCTCCGCCCAGCCTGATGCCACTCACAGGAATCCCCAGTTCCGCGAACAGCGTGAACGTATCTTGAAGGGAATACGCGACACCCTCCAGCACCGCGCGCACAAAATGCGCACTCGTATGGACTGTTGAGATGCCGGCAAATGCAGCCCGCACTTCCGGATCGAGATGCGGCGTGCGTTCGCCAAGCAGATACGGCGCCCATTCGAGTCCCTCACTGCCGGCAGGAATCTTCTCGGCAGCCGCAGTCAACTCGTCATAGTTCTGCGCTGCGAAAAACGTCTCCTTCAACCAGCGAAAGCTCAACCCTGCCGACTGCGTTACCCCCATCACGTGCCACAACCCAGGCACTGCGTGGCAGAAGGTGTGCAGCCTTCCCTTGGGATCTTTGGTCGGCGCGGCCGTTGCGGCAAACACCACGCCGGAGGTGCCGATGGTCGCCGATACCGAGCCCGGCTGCAAGATCCCCATGCCCACAGCGCCCGCTCCCTGGTCGCCTGCGCCCGCCACAACAGGAGTGCCCGCCTTCAATCCCGTGAGCCCCGAGGCGTTCTCGCTGATGCGCGCGCACACTTCGGGCGATTCAAACAGCCTGGGCAGCCAGCTCTCGGGAATCTCCGCTGCCTCCGCCACTTCACGCGACCAGCGGCGATGGGTCACGTCAAGCAGCAGAGTGCCCGACGCCTCCTGCACATCGATGGCAAACTCGCCCGTCAGGCGGTAGCGCACGTAATCCTTGGGGCAGAGAATGTGGCGGATCTTCGCGAAGATCTCCGGCTCATGCTCCTTCACCCAAAGCAATTTGGTCACAGTGAAGTTGGGCAGCGCGGGATTGCAGGTGAGCTCGATCAGGCGCTCGTAGCCGATCTTTTCCGTGAGCCAGTCGCACTGCGGCTGCGTTCGCGTGTCGCACCAGATGAGGGATGGACGCAACACCGCGCCGTTCTCGTCAAGCATCACCGCGCCGTGCATCTGGCCCGTGAGGCCGATGGCTTGAATGGGCTCATGCGGCTCAGGCGCTGCGGCCAATACCTGGCGAATCGCCTGCTGTGCGGCGCGCCACCAGTCCTCCGGAGCCTGCTCCGCCCAGCCCGGGTGCGCGGTCTTGAACGGCGCGTGTTCCGCGGATGCGCCCGCGATCAGCTTGCCTGCCGCGTTCACCAATACCGCCCGCGTACCGCCCGTGCCCACGTCCATTCCGAGGAAACTCATGCTCGTTCTCTCCCTTGATAAATCGCTTTTCTCAGCGCAGAGAGCATATCATCCCGCACCGTTGCAACAACAGGCAAATCCGCAGGCCGGCGCTTCGACTGGCCACGTTGAACAAAGTGCGGACGAGCCTCTCTAAAAAATTGTCGAGCGGAAAAAGATAGAGAGCGTCTGTGGGATAGAAGAAACACCCGAATCCACCGCGCGCACAAACCGGTGTTCTTCCGTGCATCCATTTTGAGAGGCGAGAAATGAAAATACATTGTGACGCGGCCGCGCGACGCGGATTCCGCCCTGCCCAAACTGTCTTTGCTCTCCTGCTTACCGCCGCATTTGCTGCAACAGCCGCGCATGCGCAAACCGCTTCTGGCGAATCAAGCGCAGGCGAGGCAAAAGGCAGCACAGAGATCACTCAGACCATCTTCCTCAAAAACCTAACGCAGCAAAATGAGGTAAACGATGTGCAGACGGACCTGCGCAACATGCTCGGCGGCCACACCAAGATTTATATGGTCGCAAAGGAGGGCGCTATCTCCATTCACGGGACCCCGGAAGACATTCGGCTTGCTCAGGAGCTTATTTCGGAGCTCGACCGGCCGAGGAAGAGCTACCGGCTTATCTATACCTTGACTGATACGGACGGCGGCGCTCAGGCGAGAACGCAAACCCTGGCCGCGGTTTTAGCCTCTGGTGAGAGAGCAATCCTCAAGCAGGGGAGCAAGGTTCCCATCATCACCGGGACATACGACAGCGACAATTCCAAGGCAAACACTCAAGTGCAATATC
This sequence comes from Occallatibacter sp., assembly GCA_050014515.1. Taxonomy (GTDB): domain Bacteria; phylum Acidobacteriota; class Terriglobia; order Terriglobales; family Acidobacteriaceae; genus Telmatobacter. The sequence continues at coordinate 21,718 of JBEKDE010000076.1, read as the reverse complement.
TAGATGTGGGTCTGACCATAGATGCCACCGTAGAAGGCCACGGGGATGATCTGAGCTTGCATTCGAAGGTCGAGCAATCCAGCCTTGCTGAAGAAAAGTCGGGCGCGGGGCCGCAGGATCCAGTGCTGCGTCAATCGGTTCTCGAAATCACGACAACGATTACACCGGGCAAACCATTGATTATCGGTAAGATCGATATTCTCGGCACCACGCACAAGCAGGAAATTTCGGTTATCGCCGAACCGGTGAAGTAAACACGCGGCGCGGATCACGCATCGAATGACAAGCGGGTGTGATCCGGACTGCGCCGGTTGTAGCGGGTAATTATTATTACAACAAATTACACCGGCGTTCATCGTGCAGTATTGAAACCTGGCGCATGATCGTCGCATGAAAAGACTGCTCACCAAACTCGCGAACCTTCTTGCATCGCTCATCGCGACCGAACATGATGAGCGTTTGTACGCCGATTTCTAAAGCATCTAACCCTCTGCTGTGGCTTTGAAAAAAGAATGCTTACCGCAGCTCTCGAATTGTTGCAAAGCAGATATGCGTGCGTATATGTGCTACCAAATCCGAGGGCTGCCCTAAAGCCACTCTATTGAATACCTTTGGCACGCATATAGGCCTGATATTTCATGTCTTCGCCCAGAACGTGATCGAACAGTTCGTCTTTGAGGGCGACCATCAGATCCAAACACGGGGCGGCAAGCGTTCCGGCCTGAATGTTCCGCTTCGATTCCAGCAACCCGGCGGTAATGCGGCGGTGCACTGCTATGTGCGCTTCCGCGTCGGGATATTCAGCCTGTGCAAAGAGGGCTTCCTCCCGGGCAAAATGATCATCCGTATACACGGCTAGTCTATCGATCATTCCTGAGCAAATCTCCGCTCCGCGGCCGGCGAGAATGCTGTCGTAGAGTTCGTTGATCATGTCGACCAGTTTCTTATGGTCGTCGTCCAATGCGCCAACGCCCACGCTCAACCTGTCGTTCCAGACCATAAAAGGCATCTTGTCGCTTCCCTTCTCCTTTGACTCTCCGTGGTGAAACTCCAGTGTTCGACTTACATGCGCTCACCCGCGATTCATGACCGCTGAGAGAATGATCGGCATACCTGCCTGAAACGTGAGGGCAGAAAGATGGCTTCTCCCGCGGCTCGAGGAGTTGGCAGACATTCACCCTACTCCCGCTATGCGATACTCAACCCCGAAGTGTGATCCTTAGCACAGTCGCTGGCCCCTCTCCGGGTGAGAATGAATGCGTAAGGCCCGCCAGCCATTCGCTGCGTGCCCAGGAGAAGACAATGAGCGATCTTGCCACGCTGGCTGAGGGTGTTGTGATTGACCCCCTGGTTGGCCATCCCGCCGACTACCACGTATTCCACAAGTTTCTGGACCGCTGCAAGGGACTTCCAGCCATCACCACCGCTGTCGTATGGCCGCTCTCTGACGTGGCCCTGCGCGGCACGGTCGAAGCGGCGGTTGAAGGCCTGATTGAGCCGACGCTCATCGGCGACGAAACGGAGTTGAAAGCTTTGGCCGCCAAGATCGGCCTGGACATCAGCGCCTACCCAATCTTGCAGGCCGACACCGAGCGTAAGGCCGCCGAACTCGGCGTGGCCGTCTGCCGCGCAGGAACCGCGCAAGCCATGATGAAGGGCAGCCTGCACACCGACGAGCTGATGAAGGCAGCAATGAAAGCTGATACCGGATTGCGCACCGCCAAGCGCATCTCGCACGTTTTCATCATGGACACGCCAGCCTACGCACGCACCCTGCTCATCACCGATGCGGCCATCAACATTACGCCGGAGCTTGAGGACAAGATTCATATTGTGCAGAACGCCATCGACCTGGCGCACGCGCTCGGTATTCCTGAGCCGAAAGTGGCGCTGCTCTCTGCAGTCGAAACCGTAAATCCCAAGATCAAGTCCACGCTGGACGCAGCGGCCCTGTGCAAGATGGCCGACCGTGGCCAGATTACGGGCGGCATCCTCGACGGCCCATTGGCATTTGATACTGCCGTGAGCACCAAGGCCGCGAGCATCAAGGGTCTGGTCTCTCCGGTTACAGGGCAGGCAGACATCCTGGTTGTTCCCGATCTCGAAAGCGGCAACATGCTCGCCAAGCAGTTAGAGTACCTGGGCGGTGCACAGCTGGCCGGCATCGTGCTCGGCGCGCGTGTGCCTACCATTCTCACCAGCCGCGCGGATTCCGCGGAGACCCGGCTCACCAGTTGCGCAGTGGCCGTTCTGCTGCACTACGCAACTCATCCTGCAGTAAAGGTCTAAGCAGTCAAGGTTTAAGCTCCCAACTCCCTGGGGAATAAACGGGCGCCCAATCTTCCACTAGCGACGAGCAGTCGTCGCTGGAGTGAAAGACTGGACGTCCGTTTTAATTTTGGGCGAACGGGCAGCCGGCTGAGAACCCTTTCAAACCGGGCTCGCATCCAATTTCATGCGAGGGGGAAACGGCAAAACTGGAGTTGTCCCTTGTGCCAGCACATTCCCCCGGGCAAAGGAGCTTTCATGTCGACACACACACGTCCTGAGTCAAAGGCCGCCAAGGCAAACGTTGCAGACGGCTTCGATCCGGAGCAGGTCAAGAATCTTTCCAGTGTGCTGAATGCATTGCTGGCCGACGTTTTCACCCTCTATCTGAAGACCAAGAACTTCCACTGGCACATGAGCGGACCGCACTTCCGCGACTACCACCTGCTGCTGGACGAACAGGCCTCCCAGATCTTCGCCATCAGCGACGACATTGCCGAACGGGTGCGCAAGATTGGTGGCACCACCATTCGATCCATCGGGCACATTGCCCGCCTGCAGCGCATCTCCGACAACGACCAGGAGTTTGTACCTGCACGCGACATGCTTCTGGAACTACACGGCGATAACAAGTCGCTGGTCGATAGCCTGCGCTCCGCCCACGAAGTCGCCAGCAAGGCAAACGACTACGCCACAACCAGCCTGATTGAGGTATGGATTGATGAAGCAGAGCGGCGCGCCTGGTTCCTGTTTGAAGCCACGCGGTAAGTTTCTATTCGCACCATAAAAGCACTATCAGTGGGCGAAAAATGCCCAGGCTTCCGTATGGAAGCCTGGGCATTTTAGTTGCCGTTCAATTCAATCCCGGGCGGGTCAGTCCATTGACATGCTGAGCTGGTGGCGCACATCGGCGCCGCGAATCCAGAAAATCACGTCTGTCGCAATATTCGATGCGTGGTCCGCAATCCGCTCCAGGTTGCGCGAAACAAGAATTCCGTTCATTGCCTGCTGCGTGTAGCGCGGCCTCTCCTGGATCAGCTTGAGCAAGTCGGAGTGCGCGCGGCGGTTCATGCGGTCGATCTCGTCGTCCATCTCGCGAACCGAATCTGCGAGGCGAGCATCGCCATCGAGCAGCGCCTGCACAGCCGAGCGAATCATGCGTCCTGCGAACTCGCCCATCGCCGCAAAATCCACAGGCAGATCGATCTCGTCCGCATCCAGAACTTCCTTGGTGCGCCGCACCACGCCCATTGATTGATCGCCGATGCGCTCGAGGTCGCCGTTGATTTTGATAACAGCAAGAATGAATCGCAGGTCAATGGCCATGGGCTGCTCTTTCGCCAGCAACTCGTATGCCATCTCGTCCAGTTCGCGCTGCGCCGTGTTGATGGCGGTCTCATTCTGCTTCACATACTTGCATAGCCCTTTGTCGCGCTGCAGATACGCGTCCACCGCGGACTCCACCGACTGCTGCGCAAGCGCAGCCATGGCAAGGAGCTTGTCCTTGAGTTCGGCGAGTTGTTGTTGAAAGTGAATGCGCGGCACAGCGGTTTTCCCCGTATTCTTGATTGTGCATCATTGCGTGTTACTGTTGTGCAAATATCGTGACCGGTATCACTTTTGTCACGGTCCCTCGGGGCATTTCCCACTTTAGGACCTTCGTCCCGCTCAAGCTATGATTTACGTCACGCGGGATTCATGTTCTAGGCTATCAGTATGCGCTCTGAGATCGCTTCTTCCCATCCCACAAACGGGCCAATGCTCACCCTCGACCCGGCCAACTGCGAGACGAAAGATGTTTACAAGCTGCTCACCGGCATCGTGGTGCCGCGGCCCATCGCGCTGGTGTCCACCGTAGATCGCGCAGGCGTTGCAAACCTTGCGCCCTTCAGTTTCTTCAATGCCGTCGGCTCCAACCCGCCCGCGCTGCTGTTTTGCCCCGTAGTACGCGCGGCAAGCCGCGAGCGCGACAGACGCAAAGACACACTGCGGAACGTGGAAGAGACGAAGGAATTCGTCGTGAACATCATCAGCGACGCATTGGCGTCCGCGGCCAACATCACGGCCGCCGAAGTGCCGCCTGACGTGGATGAGTTTCAATTGTCCGGCCTGACGCCCATCGCCAGTGATGCTGTGCGACCTCCGCGCGTGGCCGAGTCGCCGGCGCAGATGGAGTGCAAGCTGCTGCAGGTCTTCTACACCAGCCATGAGCCGGGCGGAGGCGTGATTGTGCTCGGCGAAATCGTACGCTTTCATCTGCGTGAAGAGATTTTTGACAACTTCCGCGTCGACCCCGCCGGCCTTGACGCAGTGGGCCGCATGGCTGGAAACACCTGGGTTCGCACGCGCGACCGCGTCGAGCTCGCCCGTCCCAAATGAACTGCGCAGGCTTTTGAGTTTGCTGCGGGAGAAGCCGCGATGCAATTTAAATTGAATCAGGCAATCGAAGTATTGGCAGGCACGCCCGGCGTGCTCGACGCACTCCTGCGCGGCAAGTCGGCGGAATGGCTGAACAGCAAAAAGACAGCCGATGCCTTCAGCCCCATCGACGTAGTCGGTCACCTGATCCTCGCCGACAAAACCGATTGGATGCCGCGTGTGCGGATGATCCTTGACCACGGCGACACGCGGCCGTTCGATCCCTTTGACAGGTTCGCGTTTCAGCCGTTGATTGAGGGCAAGTCCATCGCAGAGCTGCTGGACGATTTTGCCCAGGTGCGCCGGGAGAGCCTGCAAACGCTCGCTGATCTCAATCTTGCGCAGCGGCAGTTTGATTTTCGCGGATTGCATCCCGACCTGGGTGCGGTCACGCTCGGCAACCTGCTGTCTACATGGGTTGTGCACGATCTTGGCCATATCTCGCAGATCGTGAAGGCCATGGCGAGCGCGTACGGCGAAGCTGTCGGGCCGTGGCGTGCGTACCTCTCGATTCTGAAATGAGCACGTCTGAAATCACCTGGCGCTTGGTGAAATTGTTTGAACGTACCGGTGCAGCTTGGGTTATTCTGGTTCAACCACTACAAACTCAGCATGACGACGAACTTCAGGCTTCTCGGGCCGGTGCATCTCTGCATTCTTGGCGCAGTCCCGCTTTTTGCCGGCCTGCTTGCATTCATTCAACGCGGGCTCGCGCCAGGCACACGCGCACTGCGCATCGGACTGGGCTGCTTCATTGTCCTTGACGGTGCGGTCTACTACGGATACCTGATCGCGCACGGCCAGCTCACCTTTCCGGACCATCTCCCGCTTGAGCTCTGCGATGCCTCGCTGTGTCTGGTGATCGTTGCTCTGTTCACGCTCAACAAGAGAGTCTTCGACCTGGCGTACTACGGCGCACTGGCCGGCGCGACCATGGCGTTGCTGACGCCGAACCTGTGGGAACCGTTCCCGTCCTTCTCGACGATTCAGTTCTTCGTGGATCACGGGCTGATTGTTGTCGGCGCGCTCTTCCTGGCGTGGTCCGGGCAGGCGCGGCCCCGGCCGGGATCGGTGTTGCGGGCGATGGTGGGAGTGAACCTCTTCGCCGCCTGCGTGGGGACGTTTGATTATTTCTATAAGACCGACTACATGTACCTGCGCGCCAAGCCGCCCAATGCTTCCCTGCTTGATGTGCTTGGACCATGGCCATGGTACATCTTCGCGGCTGAGGGCGTGGCCTTTGTCGTGTTCCTGCTGCTCTATCTGCCATTCCGGCAACAGAGTGATCGTAAGCTCTCGACGCCGGCGAGTGCGCCGCCGTCGGCGAGCCGAGTTTGAGCTGGACCTGGCCCTTGACCTGGCCCGGGACCCGGCCCTGGACTTGGCCCACTTTCGATTCAATGCAGGGCTAAGGCGAAACCTCGATCGGGGTTACTTCGGTTGCGGCCTGCGTGAACCGAAATTGCAAGCTCCACACGCTGGCGACGCTTCGGCCGTCCACCTGCGCGGGCTTGAACTTCCAGCGCTGCCCGGCTTCGAGGGCCTGTTTGGCAAAGTATTTGCTCGGCCCCGGCGAGTCGAGTGAGACATTGGAAACGTTGCCGTTCGCATCAACGGCAACTCGTACCGTCAGGTTGACCTGGCCGCGAATGGAATCCCTCGCAGAGGGCAAAACGTCGGGCTGAACCCGCTCAGCGACTTCTCCTTTCAGCGAGCCTTCCCGCGAGGTTGCGGGCACTGGAGCCGCAACTGCTTCAGGAGAGGGTTCAGGAGCCGTGGGCGCAATCTGCGAGCCAGACGCCGGCGCAGGCATATTGAGCGACGGCTGGCTCGTGGTCGGAAGCCCAGGCTCAGCGTGGCGCAACCGCACCACAATGGTCACAGCAGAAGCGGCCAGAACGAAGGTCAGTGCAAAGATCATCGCCCCGCGATGAGCGGCTGACAGGCTGTCCGTGACTTCACCGGGCACGGGCTTGGCAGGCAGCCTTTGGATCGCTTCTTCCGAAGCGGGCGAATCCCCTTGGAGCCGCGCCTTGACATCACTGAGTCTGCATCGGCGAGCCGGATCGAAGCGGAGGCAATCCTCAGCAATGGCGGCAAAGGGAGGCGGAACCGATGGAGGCACATTCGGGTCGTGCTGCGAATACCTGCCCAAAACCGGCGGCTTCTGGGTAAGAGCCTCCACCAGGGTGACACCGAGCGACCAGACATCCGCAGCGGCGGAGATGGGCCCGTCAGCGATCTCCGGCGCGTCGTAGACGCTGAGCGCGACGGCTCCTTTGCGGCGTTCACCGGCAAGGTGAAGGCTATCGGAAGAGATTTTCACCGCATCGTCGACGACCATAATGTTTGACGGCTTGAGGTGTCCATGCACGACGCCATTGCTGTGGAGGTAGGTGAGCGCGTCCACCACCGGCGCCAGCATCTCCGCGGATTCAGCGGGCGTGAGCGGGCGCTCGGGAAGAATCTGCGAGAGCATTTCTTCGGTATATTCGGTGACAGCGTAGACCAGTGCGACGTCATCCATCCTGCAACGGCCGGTGGCGATCAGGCTCAACAAGTGGGGATGCGAGAGCTTCCGCGTGACCTCCCAGGCAGCGATTCGGGTCTCCGCTTCCCTGCTATCGGCCAGGATGAGCTTTATGGCTGCCTTTTGCCAGGGAAGTCCCCGAAGTTCAGTGAGGAAGACCCCCGCCGACTCAGAACCGCCCAGCCATTCGACGAGCGTAAAGCGTCCGTCGATGACTCGTCCGACCCAATCACTACGAATTGCCGGGATGTTCATCGCGTATGTCATTCTATCCGAGCCTGGAGCAGGCTCAAGGGATTGGACGGCTTTTGTGTGCGCGTTGAAGGGGCCGCATGGCGATCCGGTGTTCTCCGGCTCCGACATTTATCTGCCGTCAGTTTACTCGTTCGTTAATGCCTACGCCGCAGTCATATCCTGCCCGCGCGCCTCGCGCCCCATCAGCGCCAGCCCCGCCAGCGACAGCGCCACCACCACCACCGTAATCGCCAACACCGCGGGATAATTGCCCCATCGTTCGGCTGCGAGCGCCTGTGCCTTGCCATTCCACGAGGTGACGAGACCTCCCAGCTGGTACGCAAGACCCGGTGCCGTGGCTCGCACAGGCGCAGGAGAAAGCTCTGTCAGGTACGCAGGCACAACACCCCACGCACCCTGCACCATGAACTGCATGAGCACCGCGCCTGCGCCCAGCGTCCAGGCGGAGTGGCCATACGCGTAGAGCGGAATCACAGGAATCGAAAGCAGCGCCGCAGTCACAATCGCACGCTTGCGTCCCCATTTTTCGCTCAGCGCGCCAAAGCAGATGCCGCCGGCAATGGAACCGAATCCGTAAAGCACGCCGATCAGTCCCACTGTCTCCGGCTTCAGCTTCACAAAGACCGTGAGAAATGTGGGATACACATCCTGCGTGCCGTGCGAGAAGCTCATAAACGCGGTCATCAGCAGAATCAGAAACAAAAATGTAGGCAGGAATTTCACCACCTGTGTGAGCGAGTCAATCTCCTTGGGGACATGCACTCCGGTCATCCGCGCATCCCGCTTCTTTGCTGCCTCCGTCCACACCGGAGACTCAGTCACCCGCGCCTGCACATAAAACACCAGAAGCGAAGGCGCAGAGCCCAGCATGAACAAGCCGCGCCAACCGATCCAGTGAAACAGCAGCGCAAACGCCGCCGAAGCCAGGATCGAGCCCGCCGCGTAACCTTCCTGAAGTATCCCTGAAAACGTGCCGCGGCCTTCTTTGGGCAGTGTCTCAAAGGCCAGCGCCGCGCCCACGCCCCACTCGCCGCCCATTGCGATACCAAACAGCGCGCGCAGCACCAGCAGCACTCCCAGCGACGGCGCAAAGGCGCAGGCCAGCTCGATGACCGAGAAGCTCAGGATGTTGAACATCAGCACCGGCCGCCGGCCATAGCGGTCGGCCAGCATGCCGAACAGCAGCGCTCCCACGGGCCGGAATGCCTGGGTCATAAACACCGCGCCAAGCACCGCCGAAGGCTTGCTGTGAAACTCCACGGCAATCGCGTTGACGCAGAAGATCAGCAGAAAGAAATCGAGCGAGTCTAGTGTCCAGCCTAGAAACGCGGCGACAAATGTATGGCGCTGCGCGCTGGTGAGTTGGCGAAAGGGCCCAGTCAATGACATAGGCCGGAGCATATCAGAAGAAACACTCCTGACAGAACGCTGTCAGCAGCACCCTGTCATCCTCGCACCATGAACAAACCTATCAGCTGGTTCGAAATTCCTGCTCTCGATCTCAATCGAGCAAGCGCGTTCTACGAGAAGATTCTCGCAGTCACCCTCAACCGCGGCGACATGGGTCCTTCTTCGCTCGCCGTGTTTCCCTATGATCGCGACAACGCCACTGGCGGATGCCTGATGACCGGGCCCGGCCTCAAGCCCTCCGCCAATGGCGCCATCGTCTACCTGAACGCCGGGCCGTCGCTCGATGCAACGCTCGCTCGCATTGAGCCCGCCGGTGGCGCAATCGCGCTGCCACGTACCGAGCTGCCTCCGGGCATGGGAGCGTTCGCACAAATCCTCGACACAGAAGGCAACCGGGTGGGTCTGCACGCCTACGCCTAAGCTGGTCCCGATCTATATCAGCGTGCCGAATCACGTTGCGGCTGGTATCGTTTCTGCATGCGCCGCGCCGACCGGCTCTTCCAGATCGTGCAACACCTGCGGGCCCGGCGGCTTACCACCGCCGCCGAGCTCGCCGACCTGCTCTCCGTATCCGAGCGAACTATCTACCGCGACATCCGCGATCTTTCGTTGTCCTCGATCCCCATCCAGGGCGAGGCCGGCGTCGGCTACCGGCTTGACCGCTCGTTCGAGTTGACGGCCCTCATGTTCACTCCCGATGAAGTCGACGCCGTGGTTGTCGGTCTGCGCATGGCGCAGGCATTCGCCGGCCACCGGCTCAGTGACGCATCGGTGACCGCGCTCGACAAGGTGATCCTGGCCCTGCCCAAGAGCCGCCGCGCCGAAGTGGAGCGCTCGCAGATCTACGTCCCGCCCATGAGCAGGCACCGTGAGCTGGACCCCATGCGGGAGACGCTGAACGCCGCAATTAACGACCATGCCGTTCTCACCCTCAACTATGCCGACGACGGCAACAAGCAAACCAAACGCAACGTTCGTCCGCTCGCGCTTTACTTCTGGGGACAGGTTTGGACGCTGGCGGCGTGGTGCGAACTTCGCGTGGATTTCCGGAGCTTTCGCCTGGACCGCATTCTCGCCTGCGAGCGCACGGGGGCCTCATTCTCAGACGAGCCCGGCAAAACACTTGCTGATTTTCTTCGCTCCGCCGGCGTCCAATAAGGTGTATCGTTCCTATGTGAAACGCCCCATCCGGTCATGCATTTTGGCTTTGTTCATGCTGGCGAATGCCGCTTCAAACGCGATGGCGCAGCGTTATGTAGAGCGCGAGGTGAGGATTCCCTTTGCGTCGGCTGGGCGTGACGGACTCGATGCGCTGCTGGTCTACGTCGACCTGCCGGGCAAGCACCCATTGGTCGTTCTTACCCACGGATCGGCCCGCAGTGTGGAGCAGCATGCGAATGTGACGCCCTGGCAGCAACTGCCCCAGGCGCTGTGGTTCGCACGGCGGGGATGGGTGGCGCTGGTGGTGGTGCGGCGCGGATATGGAACTTCAGGCGGCAGCCCGGACACCGATCACGGAGGCCATTGTTCAGAGCGCAGGGCTGAGCCGACTGACTACGCTTCGGTTGGACTGTATGCCGCCGACGATATGCGCGCAGCCATTGAGTATGGGCGCGGCCTGCCGGAAGTGGATGGCACGCACATCGTCGCCGCCGGCGTATCGAGCGGAGGATTTGCCACCGTAGCACTCACGGCCAATCCGCCACCGGGTTTGGTGGCTGCGATAAGTTTTGCCGGCGGTCGAGGCTCGCAGGCGGATCACGACGTCTGCGATCCCGGCAACCTGATCAACGCCTTTCACGAATTCGGCAAGCGCTCGCGCGTGCCCATGCTGTGGATCTATGCGCAGAACGATAAGTTCTTCTGGCCGGAACTGGCGCAAAAATTCGAGACGGCTTTTCGATCCGGTGGAGGGCGGGACCGGTTAGTGATTGCCCCACCCGATGGCGAAGACGGACACCACTTGTTCTACGACGTTCCCGCGTGGTCGGGAATGGTGGACATCTTTCTTCAGCAGCAGAGCCTGGCGCCGTTATCCGAACTACTTCCAGAGGTTCAAGCTCCGGAAATTCCTCCGCCCGCCGGACTGAGCGAAGACGGCTTGCACGCCTTCCACAATTACCTGATTCTCGGGCCGCACAAGGCCTTTGCCGTATCGGCAAGCTCTTTTGGCATGTCGACGGGCCGAAGGACAAGCGACGACGCGCGGAAAATCGCAATGGACAACTGCAAACACACCGCGAAGGGCAAAGATCAATGCAAAGTGGTGTTTGTGGACGAAACTTCAGTGAGCCAGTAGCTGATTCTGCCAGTGCCCACCCGAAATTACGGAAAATCTCGAAAATATTTGTTGCAACGAATACCTTGCATGGCCCATCCTAAGTAAGCAAAGAAGATTCAGCGCGGGGCGAACCTGGTCTAACCCGCATCCCAGGCACACCAGGCGAAAGAGACCTTATCTTTTCAAACCCAATCTGGCCCAGCCCAAACTGGCCCAATTCAAACCGGCCCACTGGCCCGGCATCGAAAGGAAATACATCTATGAAGCGTTTGGCATTGATCACCGGTATCGTGGCGCTCGCCGCTCCCCTGGCGTTGGCGCAGACCTCCACCTGGGTCTCCGACCAGGCTCACAGCGATGTCGAATTCAGCATTACCCACTTGAGCATCTCCAAGGTACATGGCAGCTTCGGGAAGGTCGCAGCCACCATCGCCTTAAACGAAGCGGACATCACCAAATCAATGGTCTCGGCCACCATCGACGTCTCTACCGTTGAGACCGGCCAGTCGGCACGCGACAACCACCTCAAGTCCGATGCGTTTTTCGATGTGGCCAAGTTCCCCACAGCGACATTCTCCTCGACCAGCGTGGCCAAGGACGGCAACAAGCTGAAGGTCTCCGGCAAGCTGACACTGCACGGCGTGACCCAACCCGTCGTTCTTGAGGTGGAAGGCCCCAACGGCCCGGTGCAAGGCATGGACCACAAGCCGCACGCCGGATTCTCGGCTACCACCACCATCAGCCGCTCGGCCTTCGGCATCGGCCCCAGCTTCCCTGCCGCCGCCGTGGGTGATGATGTCCAACTAACACTTGATCTGGACGTAATCAAGCAGTAACCGGCCCTGGTACTGGGCTCTGCAGCCGGGCGCTGGTGCCGAATTAGTGCCGGGATGAGGGCAGCAAAACCTCCCATCATTCCGCTTGCGTAAATGCAGAACGGAGGGATCTGTCGATGACAAGCCTGAAGCAGGAAATCGTGCAGGACCCTCCCTTTGCGAGCGTAGAGGAGGAAGCGCTTCTAAACGTGATGCGAACCTCCGACAGCCTGCATCGCGCCTTCCATCAAAAGACGCGCAAGTGGGGCATCACTTCGACGCAATACAACGTGCTGCGCATTTTGCGCGGCGCGCACCCGAATGGACTTACCTGCTCTGCCATCGGCGACCGTATGATCACCGCCGAACCCGATATTACCCGCCTGCTGGCTCGGCTCAAGGCGCTCAAGCTCATCCGTCAGCAGCGCGACAAGCAGGACCGCCGCGCCGTCTGGACGCACATCTCCGCGGCCGGCCTTACCCTGCTGAGTGAGATGGATCCGGTCATCCTCAAGGCGCCGAAGGAACTGCTGGGGCATCTGAATACCCAGGAACTGAGAGAGTTTATCCGCCTGCTTGAGCTTGCCCGCAAGAGCGAGGAGGATGGGCGGTCGCCGGTGAGCTGTACTGGGGGTCCTGGGTCACAGCTTTGTTGACCTCACGACCCTAAAAAGTGGCGGGTTTAATTGGATGGCATCATCAAAATCGCACGCTTTAAAAGTATCAACACTGGCGCAGATTTTTTGATGGAATCTCAGAGAAGCGATACTAGTGGCCAACAACCTTCTTGGCCACGGATTCTTCATCGGCATCCGACTGGATAATCTTGTTATGCAGGCAGTAGAGGGCCAGCTCAAGGCGGTCGCTGACGCCCAGCTTGTCATAGATCTTGCGTAAGTAGTTCTTAATTACCTGCTCGGTTGTTCCCAGCTGGAAGGCAATTTCCTTGTTGCGCTTTCCCTGGGTGATACAGGTGATGATCGCCATCTCCTTGGGGGAAAGCCGAGGCTGACTGCGCGGGCTCACGAGGGCCGCTGCCTGCGCCCGATAGGCTTCGATTACCCAAGTAACCGACTGATTGTCAATCCAGGTCTCGCCCGCTGCGATTCTCCGCACGCACCTGACCAGCAAATCAGGTGAAATGGACCGTGAGATGATGCCTCGCACTCCGCGCCTATAGAGCTCCACCGTCTGGTTTTCATCGGCGGAAACTGCCTGCACGATCAGCTTCACATCCGGAGCAGCTCGCAGCAACTCGGGGATCACGTTTGTCGTCCCTTGCAGGAGGCTTCCTTCCATCAGAACAACGTCGGTAGGATAGCGTTCGACGGCCGAACGGAGGTTCTCAATTGAGTCCGCCTGGGCCACGACGCGCAGGTCATCTTCCAAGGCAAAAACCTTGCGAATGCCGACGCGGTAGATGGCCTGGGAGTCCGCAAGGATAATGCGAACCGCTCCCGGCTTGGCTGGCGCGTCAGCGATTTCGCCGTCGGGTAGATCTTCGAGGAAATCCATAGATGGATGCTGCAAAGCCACTTAAGTCCTCACTGCTCAGCAAACTGGTACTCGTCGATTGTGGCTCCGGCTAAGTACAGAGACTGGCTTAATGAGCAGCGTACCACACGTCCGAGGCAATGAACCAGTACATCGCGCGGTGTGCCCAAGACCGTGCCCGGCATGCGCAGTGAAAAACGGATCTCCAGGCCAACGGCAAGGGAGCGGTCCAATTCCAGCAAAACACCACTTGCGGACACGTTCCTCGTGAGGGCTGGAAACTCTCCCTCGCTCGAAAACAAAACTACCGGCAACGTCAGCGGAAACCGCACAGCACACCGCACTTCCTGCCGTGCAACAACCGGCGCGGACGGCGCCGTTTCACCCGGCAATCCGGAATTTGAAACGCTCATCGGTTGCTACCTTGACTCAGAACTTATGCCTTGACACTGTAACGGATTTTTCCGTTTCCACACACAGCACCAAAGTTTCGCAAAAGTAACACTTTCAGTCATGTAACTTGCCCAATTTGCCACCCGATTTGGGAAAAAACGCAGCCGACGCCCCCACCCACTCCTGATTCTTGTTGTGGTCAACCCCCATCATCTTTCCCCTTCCCAGCCGCACCAGAGGGAGAGCCGGGGTCAGATTGCCCCCATCCGGCCACAGGTAAAGAATACGAATCTCGGCCTGGGTAAGCCCGCAAGGCGTCTCGATGGTGGGCACAAACCGCATCCGCTGCTGCAAAAGATAGTCGGCCCGCCTCTCGATTGGAATCGCCTCAAGTTGCTCCTGCGTGGGGGCAAACTGGATGCCCTTTCCTGCGAAGGAAAACAGCGGCTTCAGCAAAAGCTCGTCGTACGCCGTCTCAAGGCCGACCGTAGAAGGTAGAGAAACGCCCGCCGCTTCCAACTCCGCCCGGCCGCTCCCATCAAGGAAATCGCTCAAGAACACCGCAGGAGGCACGAAGGGGTGGCTGACCGGGCGCCTGCACAGCCACGGGATGGAGAACTTCGAGATCAGAAAATACCAGTTCGGGTGCCCTGCCCACTCCACGTCCCAGGCATGAGTCAGGTCAAACGGGAGGCGAATCTCGCGCGCCATCAACTCGTCGGCAATGGCCCGGTTGTAGATGCGATGGATGGGAACCAGGCGCCCCTGAGAATTTCGGTAACAGAGCTTACTTCCCTGGGCTTGCACCTCGCGGATGTCTACAACGGCGATGCCCAGACGGCGAGCCGTCACCATGAAGTCTGGCAGCGTCTTCTGGTGCAGGGGATCGACCTCGGTCAAGACAACGTTTTCCGGTGCGTGTCCACCAAGAATGGTATTCTCCAGCAGCTCCCAGTAGCTTTGCTCGCTTAATCCGCTCAGGAAGATCCCGAGACCCTCGCCGAGCCCAAACGCCTCGCGATAGGCCGAACACAGCACATCCTGGTAGCCATAAACAGACGGAAACGCCTGGATCTCGACCAGTCTGGGGACCAACTCGCCTGTCGGGCTTTCGACGAGCGCGAAATCGGCGGTGAGAAAGTGCGGATGCGGCGTCTCGCCAGCCACCAGGTACCCCTCAGGAATCGCCTTCCGGGCCGCTGCCAGGCATGCAGGATTCCCCATCAGAATCGAGGTCATTTCTGCTCCTGCGTTTGCCATCTCATCCAGCAGGGCTTGGAGTAGAAAAACCGGGGTCTCTGCAATTCGGTAATCAATCGGCGCACCACAGCGCTGTTCCACCATGGCACGGAGCCTTTGATACTTCTCCCACCGGAACTCTCTGTTAAATTCTGTGCGCAGCTCAGGAATCAATATCTTCCCCTCTTGGAACGGGATAGCGCTTCTGAATAAGATACCGTCCGCCTGTCAAAAATGCAGGAATAGCGCACTTTTCCACAGAAATCTCCCTCTCAGGCGGCCGTTCGAGGGCAGAGCCAATCCCCGGAGAGAGGCGCGAATCCGGGTCTCTATATCTATCCCAATTTGGAAATTTGGCTCAAAGGTAACTTTTGTTGTATACCAAGTCACCCTTTTGGGTTAGTCTTTTTGTACAAAGTTGCACCTAAAGGAGTCACACAACCCATGACATCGCAGAGCTTTAAGTTCCAATTTGGCATGCTTACCGCCCTTCTCACGCTTTCCACCAGCGCCGCCTTCGCTTCAGGTCCTGGAATCCCCGCGCCGATGCCGCCAACCGCGCCCACCGCAGTGGCCTTCGCCGGTCCTGGAATCCCCGCGCCGATGCCGCCAACCGCGCCTACCACAGTGGCCTTCGCCGGTCCTGGAATCCCCGCGCCGATGCCGCCGACCGCGCCTACCGCAGTGGCCTTCGCCGGTCCTGGAATCCCCGCGCCGATGCCGCCAACCGCGCCTACCGCAGTGGCCTTCGCCGGCCCTGGAATCCCCGCGCCGATGCCGCCAACCGCGCCTACCGCAGTGGCCTTCGCCGGTCCTGGAATCCCCGCGCCGATGCCGCCGACCGCGCCCACCATCGCCTAAGCGTTACCGAAGTCTGGTTTTTGACTAAGACGGCTTAAATGATCATCCGATCAACCTGTTAAACTTGGAAATTAAAGGTGTTGTTTTCTGGGTTGAAGGAGGTCCGGTTGACCCCGGATAATGCCATCTTGGCAAGTTGCTTTCTTGCCGAGGCACCGCTCATCGTGATTCTTGTAAAGAGCCGTGCGTTCCGCGCATTCCCCGTGTTTTTCCTTTTCGTTTGTTGGAGTTTCGTCAGCGACCTCATCTTCTTCCGCCTTCAGTTTCTGTCGCTGTCGCCCTCAAACTATCTCAAGTTCTACGAAGTTCAATTAATCATCGATGCATCGATGATCTTCGCCGTCCTGGTCGAGCTGGCCTGGTCGATTCTGCGCCCCATCCGCGCATCCCTGCCGAAAAACGCCTGGATCGGCATCGCCGTCTTCATTGCAGTCATTGGACTCGTCCTCTGGCCCATCGCCGGCCTGGCTCTCCCGGTCAACAAGCTAGCACCCGCAGGCCTCGTTTTCTTTCGCCTGCAGCAGACATTCGCCATCCTCAGGGTGGTTGTCTTCCTCGCCATGGCAGGATTAAGTCAATTACTTTCTATCGGTTGGCGCAACCGCGAGTTGCAAGTCGCGACCGGTCTCGGCTTCTATTCCATTGTCTACCTGGCTGTCGCCATCCTCCATACCCACCAAGCTTCCGGCACGCAGCGATACCACTGGCTCGACCAGTTCGCGAGCGCCAGCTACTTTATCGTACTAGCTTATTGGGTCTTCTCTTTCGCCACCAAGGAGGCCGAGCGACGCGCGTTTACACCTCAAATGCAGACATTTTTGCTGGCTGTAGCTGGCAGCGCGCGGTCCGCACGCATATCCCTGGCCGATACACCTTCAAATGACCGGCGTGACAAGGGGAAAAAATGACCTCGCTGGAAGCAAGAAAATTCCCGCCTGGAATCCAATATCGGCAATCCGGCTGGAAACCGCGGAATGGGTACCAACGACTTTTGAAACAATGATGCATGGTTACTTTAGTATCTATAATCTTTAGGTACCAATTGCGCAGAAAATGTCGCTGAACTGTAAGAATTTTGTGCACAATCCCAGTAAGTTCTGTTACTAATACTTGAAGTAGGAAAGCCCGGTGTGCCCGGCGGGCTATCTGAGTGGTTACCAAATACCGGTTTAAGGATCACCAATGATTCTGCCTCTGATTCAAATTGCGGCGATTGCAGCGGTTGCCATCTACCTTGTTGTCTGGCGAATGGGTGCGCGCCGTCGCAATGGGAAATCGTGGGACTCTCTTCTCGCCCGCCTGCGGCCTGATTGGAGCGCAAGCGAACTCAGCGATCATTTCCTCTGGAAAGAAGGCATCAATGCTACCCCTGAAGATGCCTGGCATCGCATGCATGGGCCGAGAGGTCTGTGGGTGATGTATCAGAATGCGCAAGTCATGCTGGAAATGGCAGACTTCGCCGCCAAGAATTCAGAAAGCGTTGACCGCGTGCTGCTGGAAACCCTGCGCAGCGACGCGATGCACATTCGTGTTTGCGTGCTGATGGCGTTGGCCCAGTACGGATTCACACAGGCCAGCGAAGGCGTTCGCGTGAATGCATTCCGCGCCGCCTCAATGTATACCGGCATGGCCGCAAGAATGACTCAGCTCTTGCAGGAACATGCTGCCGTGATCGTCCCCGACTTTGTCGCGGCGATGTAGGACCATCCCCTAGGAAGCAAAAAGCCCCGGCCTCGGTCGGGGCTTTTTGTTGATTCAACCCAACAGTATTCAAGCAGCATACTCAGAGAGAAACGCATTGATCCGGCTATATTCGTCTTCGCTCAGCCGGAAGTGCAACGCCGGCGCGAGTCCCTGCACCTGCTTGCGGCTGCGGCCGCCGACAATAGCAGCAGTAATCGCCGGATGCTTGAGCGTCCATGCCACGGCAACGACACCGGGAGTTACTCCGTGATCGTTGCCGATCTCGCGTAGCAACTCCACGAGGCGCAGATTGCGGCTCAGGCGCGGCTCATTGAACTCGGCGGCGCGGCGCCGCCAGTCGTCAGCCGGGAATGCCGCAACCCGCTCCGCGGTCATTGTGCCGGTCAGCAGGCCGGAAACCATGGGCGAGTAGTTGATGACTCCGATTCCATTGGTGAGAGCGAACGGCAGAACTTCTTCTTCAATGGCGCGCCGCAACATGGAGTACGGCGGTTGCAGGCTGGTGATGGGTGCAATCTTCTGCGCGCGCTTCATCTGCTCCACAGAAAAATTCGAAACGCCAATCCAGCGGATCTTGCCTTGTTCTTTGAAACGAGCCAGCGCCTCCCAACCCTCTTCAATTTCTTCGTTCGGGTCAGGCCAGTGAATCTGGTAGAGGTCGATCGTCTCCACTCCCAGGCGGCGCAGCGAGCCATCGAGTTCCTCGGCCAGCGAGCCGGCCTTCAAAGAGCGGTAGATGGAGCGGTCCTGGTGCCAACGCATGGAGCACTTGGTAAACACCAGCGGCCGACTCGATCCATTCTTGCTCGAAGCGGTTTTGAGCGCCTTGCCAACTACTTCTTCAGAGTGGCCAAGGCCATAGATGGCGGCCGTATCGATCCAGTTCACGCCCTCATCAAGGGCCTGGTGGATGGCGTCAATCGATTCCTGATCGTCCTGGGGGCCCCATGCGAACTCCCAGTTCCCGCCACCGATGGCCCAGGCGCCAAAGCCGATCGGAGAGAGATGAAGATCAGAATTTCCAAGAGTGCGAAGTGCAGGTGAAACAGCGGAATTCGTCATACAGAACTAGATGATCCCGATCCCATGAACGATTCGTGCGGTGTAATCTTCTACGCTGCGATCAGGAAACGCCCATCGCGCATGATCTGTTCCTGCCCGGCTTCGGTCACCAGCCAGATGTTGAAGCCGAGACCGACTACATCGATGTGCGTTCCCGAGCGCCAGGGCGCACCGGTGTGCTCGCCGTACGGGTTGCCGAAGGCGATGTGGATGCCGGGAAATTTCTCGTCCTGCAAGATGTTGCCGATCACGCGCTCCACGCCCAGGTTGGTGCCGATGGCAAACTCGCCCACGCGGTCGGAATTCTCATCGGTGTGCGTGTACGCCCAGAAATCGGCCTCAAGCTGTTTGTTCTCGCTCCTGCAACTCACGATGCGGTTGCTGGTAATCTCGATGGTCAGCGGTGTTGAGGCAAGCAGGCCATAGCGTGCACAGAGCCAGTCGCCCACCACGCCATCCACGACAAAGGTGCCGTTCACTTCGCCGGGGGACGTGAAACACTCGCCGCCGGGCAGGTTGCCCCACTTCTCCGGCGAGATGATGCCCGAGGTCTTGAACCACTTGTAGCCGGGATTCATGTCGGCGGTAATGTCGGTGCCCGCGGCAGTCGTCGCGCGAATCCGCGTGGCCTTCTTCACCCGATCCAAAACTTTCTGACTAAGCCGGTCCACAAGATTGAAGTCGGCGCGCATGCCCTGGCACATGATCTCCGGCGTGATGTTGACCATGTGCGCGTGGCGCATGTGGCGGCGATTCACCACGTCGGTCATCTGCATGCGCGAGTGCAATTCGTTGGTCTGCACCTGCACGGCAAAGATGGAGACCTGCGAGGTTTCCATGTCGGCCAGCACCTGCGCAGGCATATCGATGAGCGGACGCGGCGCCAGATCCTCCAGCAGAAAGACGTTCCACTCGCAGCCTCGCTCGGCCAACTGCGCAGCCAGCGCGGCGGCAATCGGCTCAGTCACGCGGTCGGTAATGAGCGTGACTTTCTCCGCCGGGTCGATGCGCAGGCAGGTCGTGACAGCAGACCGCGCGCCGGGCGCGAACTCTGCGGGGTAGTCAAGGGAAAGCAGGCGCTGTGCGGATTCAGTCATGCGTGGGAAGAATTCCTTGCTGAAAAGGTTCATGGGAGCGCAACGCCCCATCCTTTCAGGTTACTGGAAAATTCACGAGAATGAAATGGAGGGCTGCCTGAAGGCAGTTGCGCATCAGCTTTCTCCTGCCATCTTATAGCCGATAACGCTTTGATTTTGGGTAGATTGTTTCGCCTGCCAAAGCCTCACAGCCCCGCAGCCGTCTCTTTCGCCATGTAATCCACAACAGCCTTCAGGTCGCCATTCGACTCCTCGAAGACCTTCAACTGGCGATCGGCGCCGGTGCCAGTGGACATGATCTTGCGCACGCCGTCGATGGCCTCGCGGCTGCCCAGCTCATCCACCACGGGGTCAATCAGCGCGAGATACTCTTCGAGCAGATCGCGCAGGGGGAGCTCCTGCTGACGGCCGAAGTCGATCAGCTTTCCGTCCAGGCCATAGCGTACTGCGCGGAATTTGTTTTCCATCAGCAGCGGCCGCGCGTAGTGGCGATAGTCCTGGTTTGCCTCGTGGAGCTTGTAAAGATAAACCGCCGTGGCCTGGATCAGCGCCGCGATCGCGACCGTCTCCTCGGCGCGTAGCGGAATATCGCATGCGCGCACTTCGACCGTATTGAAGAAGGGATGCGGCCGGATGTCCCACCAGATCTTCTTGGCGTTGTCGATGCAATTCGTCCTCACCAGAAGGCTGACGTAGTTCTCAAACTCGCTGTAGCTTTGAAACGCGTCGGGAATGCCGGTGCGGGGAAAGTTTTCAAACACCTTGGCGCGATAGCCTTTGTAGCCGGTGTTCAGCCCTAGCCAGAACGGCGAGTTCGTCGCCAACGCCATGATGTGGGGCAGAAAGTAGCGCATCGAATTCATGATGCGGATGGCCGCCTCGCGGTCCTCGATGCCCACGTGCACATGCAGGCCAAAGATGAGATTCGCGCGTGCGACGAGTTGCAAGTCTTTGACGACCTGGTGATAGCGCGGGTCGGGATAAATCGACTGCGTGCGCCAGTCGGCAAAGGGATGCGTGGCGCCGGCCACCAGCGTCAGGCCGTGATCGCGGGCCAACTTGATCATCTCGCGGCGCAGCTCGTAAATGTCTTCGCGCGCCTCGTCGATGTTGCGGCAGACGCGCGTGCCCACCTCCACCACCGAGGTGTGCATCTCCGCTTTCACGCGCTCCTCCAGCCGCATCTTGCCCACGGCCAGCATCTCCGTTTCAATGTGGGAGCGCAGGTCGCGGCTCACCGGATCGATGGTCTGGTACTCCTCTTCAATGCCGAGCGAGAAGGATGGCCGCATGGAGTCTCCTCAGAGATAGCTTTGCGTCATTGTACGGGATTGGGGATGAGAAACCCGCGAGTACACGACCGGCGCCCATGCCGTGACAGGATGGGTAAACGGGGTAGTCAGCCTGTCGGCAGCTTTGACTTACTTCTGATCGGCTTGTTCAGGCCCAGCGTGATAATGTCGGGGCCAGTCCCGAAGATGCCAGAAAGCTGTCCCTGCCCAAAATGCATATCGCTACAGCTCCGGTGACCGCAGTAAACACGGACCCAAACAACCCCTGCTGCGCGCGATACACCACCTCCAGGCGGTCATCCAGATCAGTAACCTCGAACTCGCCGCTACTGCGCCACTCCATTGTTCACCATCCCTGTTCGGCTGGTTTGAGCCCAGTGTAGGCACCAGCAGTCGGTCCCCGATCTTGGCTCCAGACGATGTCGGCCTATTTCATCGGTTCAGAAATATTTTCGTCTTTTATTCGCTTTTAGGCTAGAATGTCGCCTAGCGATGAACCTCTTCTCCCAACTCGCGGTTGAACCAACCCACGAAGAGCTCTTTCCCGGCGCGGTGTTGATGCGCAGCCTGGCGCTTGCGCAGGACACCGAATTCTTCGC
>JBEKDE010000075.1:0-27479 GCA_050014515.1 Occallatibacter sp. | reverse complement strand
CGACCGTCATGGAGATGACGCTGTATTATCCGCCACAGCGCACCATGGCGGGGTGTCAGGCCTGCGCATTGCGTCGGGCGAAAGTCCTTCCATCACAGATCTCGTTTTGGATGCCCCCGCACCGACTTCTCAATCGCCTTCCACTTCGACCGAGTCTCCTTCGCGACGCGCGGATTCGTTTTCCGCTCCAGATGCGCCAATTCCTTTTGCATCTTTAAATAGTTCGCCAGCCGCCCCGGCTCAATCTCCGCCGCCGTCACCGCGCACCCCGGCTCAGCCGTATGCGTGCAGTCGCGAAATCTGCAGCCCTCCGCCAGCGCCCGAATATCGTCGAAACTCGCCTCCAGGCTTCCCGCCGCCTGGTTCCCTGACACCCCGCCAGCCTCCGCCCACAACTGCACCTCCCGCAGCCCCGGCAAATCCATCAGCAGCCATCCGCCAGGCATCACGAACAATTGCCGTGTAGTCGTCGTGTGCCGCCCCCGGCTATCGCTCTCCCTGACCGCGGCGGTGCTCTGCTGCTCCGTCCCATGCAGCCGGTTCAGAATCGTCGACTTGCCCACCCCGCTTGACCCAATCAGCGCCGCCGTCTGTCCCGCCGCCAGTTCCACAGGCAGCGCATCCAGCCCATGGTCCGTCAGCGCGCTGATCGGGATCACCGTCAGCCCCGCGCCCATCTGCCGCGTGCGTGCCACCACGTCATCCAGGTCCAGCCCCAACTCCTCTGCCAGGTCGGCCTTGTTCAGCAGCACCACTGGCCGAGCCGCGCTTTCGTTGGCCATCACCAGGTATCGCTCAATCCGCCGCGGGTTATACTCGCGATCGAGCCCGCTCACAATAAACAACACGTCAATGTTGGACGCCAGCACCTGCTCGCGCACCTCGCGCTCCGGCTGCTTGCGCGACAGTTTCGTTCTCCGCTCCAGCACCCGGTCAATCACCGGCCCGTCCGGCTTGAGCACTACCCAGTCGCCTACCGCCGGCCACAGCGCGCCCGACTTGCGCAGCACGCCGGAGACGCTCGCGTCCACTTCGCCATCTACCGTCCACAACAGAAAACGCCCATGGTTCGCCGACGCGACCCGCCCCATCCGCTCACCTTGCGTCACCTGGCGCGCAAAAAACTCCGCCCAGCCCAGACTCTCCAGGCTGTTTCCCTCAAAATTCAAATCTTTGGGTTCCACGGATTCAATCCTCTCTTTGGCTAAGCAAAAAGACACACCTCAACCAGCTCGTGCCGGCGAGGCAAAGTGTGAGAGGACGAATTAGACAAGGTCTGTCAGCGGCGCTCCGTGTAGGGACACTGTACCAAATTTGTGGTGCAGCCGCTGAACCGGGAGTAAATTGAGAATGGTTTGAATCAGCAATAGGTCAACCCCCATCTGTTGCTAACAGAGGCTTTGCCTCGCTCCCCCTTTAAGATTTCCAATCAAAGGAGAGGTCAAATGAAGATTGTTACCGCCATCGCGCGCTACCTGCTGGCCCTGATATTCCTGGTCTTCGGCTCCAACATGTTTCTGGGTTTCATCAAAATGCCGCCACCGCCGCCAAACCTTGCCGGTCAGTTTTCTACCGTACTGTTTGCGTCGCACTACTTTTACGTCGTGGGCGCAATCATGGTGATCTCCGGAATTCTGTTCCTGATCAACCGGTTTGTAGGACTCGGCCTTACGCTGCTCGGGCCCGTGTTGTTCAACATCCTGGTCTTCCATCTCCTGATGAACCCGAGTGGCATCGGGATGGGCGCCTTTGCAACGCTGCTTTGGTTCCTGGTTGCCTGGGAGCATCGCATTGTGTTTGCCAGGCTGTTCGCCGCGCGGCTCGAAGAATGAGCTCGGCCGAAGCAGGTTCCGCCAACCGGCTCTGCACCGATAGACATGCCGATTGGCTCGCTACTGTGGCAGCTGGCTACAATCAGAGAGTTGATGATCCAGTACCTCTATCTCGGCCGCGTCCCCTATGACGAAGGCCTGCGCCTCCAGGCGGAGATCGCCGCGCTCCGCCTCGCTGGCCGCATTCCCAACATCCTGCTGCTGCTTGAGCATCCGCCGGTCCTCACTCTCGGCCGCAACGCCAAGCGCGCCAACGTGCTCGCCTCCGATGCACTGCTCGCGGCCCGCGGCGTCACCCTGCACGAGATCAATCGCGGCGGCGACGTCACCTATCACGGCCCCGGCCAGCTTGTCGGCTACCCCATCTTCGACCTGCGCAGCCTGCACGGTCCCCGCGGGGGCCGCATGGGCCCCGTCGACTTCGTCCGCGCCATGGAAGAAGCCCTCATTCGTCTCTGCGCCCAATTCACCGTTCCCGCCGGCCGCATCCAGGGTCTGACCGGTGTCTGGTGCAACAGCGAAGCCGTTTCAAAAGGGCACGACTTCAGTCGTGCCATCGGTGGCACAAAAGAAATGCGGACTTTAGCCGCTGAGGGTTGTTCTTCCAAGTTTTCGCCGGAAACGGACCCCCTTTCCATCGCTTCTGGAACCGATTCGGAGCCCCCCGCCATCACCGCTGGTCCAGCCCGCAAAATTGCCGCCATCGGCATTCACGTCTCCCGCGGAATCACCTCCCACGGCTTCGCCTTCAACCTCACCACTAACCTGCGCGACTTCGACCTGATCGTCCCCTGCGGCATTCGCGACCACGCCGTCACCAGCCTGGAGCGCGAGATTTCCCCCAGCCAACCGCTGCCCAGCCTCGAGCAGCTCGCCCACCTCGCCGCTCTGCAATTCGGAGCAGTCTTTGACGAGCCAGTGGCAGCCCTTGCAAGCTTCGCCTCCCTGCGTACCCAGGCCTTGCATACCCAGGCCTTGCATACCCAGGCCCAACAGCAATTCCCGGCAGAAGACACACCCCTCCAGGTCCCTCCTGAAATAGAGCGCCTGCACTCCAACGCCGAACGCCCCATTCAGGCTTGAGCCTCAGCTCTCCAAATCTCCCGCCCGGTCCATCAAGCGGATGCCCGCTCCACCTCACACGTCCTGCGATTTATAATCCGCCTTGTGCCGGGGCCTGCATTTCCGTCCCGAATCGTGGAGAAAGGGATCCATGCCAACCGACGTGATCATGCCCCAGATGGGCGAGTCGATCTTTGAGGGCACCATCACCCGTTGGCTCAAAAATGCCGGCGACACCGTGCAGAAAGATGAGCCCCTGTTCGAAATCTCCACCGACAAAGTCGACGCCGAGATCCCCTCTCCCGTCGCCGGCATCCTCGCCGAAATCAAGTTCCCCGAAGGCGCCACCGTAGAAATCAACACCGTAGTCGCAGTAATCTCCGAAGCCGGCGAAGCTCCAGCATCCAATGTCAACTCAAAGGCCACCCCACAGATGGCGGAGGCGCCGTCAACCCAGGCGGCAACAGACGTAGTCATGCCCCAGATGGGCGAGTCCATCTTCGAGGGCACCATCACCAAATGGCTCAAGAAGACCGGCGACACGGTTCAGAAGGACGAGCCGCTCTTCGAAATCTCCACCGACAAGGTCGACGCCGAAATCCCCTCACCCGTTGCCGGCGTCCTGCTTGAAATCAAGGCCGCCGAAGGTGAAACCGTAGAAATCAACTCGGTAGTCGCCGTCATCGGCGCAGCCGGCAGCGCCCCCGCCGCGCCTGCTCCCGCACGAACCGCCGCTCCGGTCGCCTCCAAGCCAACTATCCCAGCGCCGCCCGTTCCCGTCCCTCCGGCACCCGCAGCCCCGGTCATCAGCGCACAGCCCTACGCCGGCGGCAAAATCCGTTCTTCGCCGCTGGTGCGCCGCATCGCCAAAGACAACAACCTCGACCTCAGCCGCGTAGCCGGCACCGGCTCTGAAGGCCGCATCACCAAGGAAGACATCCTCCACCACCTCACCCAGCAAGGCCCGGGCAATGCGTCCGCATCAGCGCCCGCCGCCGCACCCGCGCTCACCGGCGGCCTTGTCCCCATGTCCAAGATGCGCGCCATCATCGCACAGCGCATGGTCGAGAGCCTGGTCATCAGCCCTCACGTCCACTCCGTCTTCAAGGTGGACATGACCCGCATCGTCCGCATCCGCGAGCGCGAGAAGGCCGCTTTCGAGCAGAAGCACGGCGTCAAGCTCACCTACATGCCCTTCATCGCCGCGGCGGTCATTGACGCGCTGCGCAAGTTCCCCATCGTGAACGCGTCGCTTGAAAACGGAGCGGAAGGAGCGAACGGCTCCATCCGCTATCACGACCACATTCACCTCGGCATCGCCGTCGCTCTTGAATGGGGCCTGATCGTTCCAGTCGTCAAAGAAGCAGAGACCCAGAGCTTTGCCGGCCTCGCCCGCTCCATCGCCGACCTGGCTGCCCGCGCCCGCTCCAGGAAGCTCAAGCCCGAAGAGGCCAGCGGGTCCACCTTCACCCTCACCAACTCCGGCATCTTCGGCGAGGAGTTCGGCACGCCCATCATCAACCAGCCCGAGTCGGCCATTCTCGCCATCGGCGGCCTCAAAAAAGAAGCCGTAGTGCTCACCGACGCCGAAGGCAACGACACCATCGCCATCCGATCCATGCAGCACATCTGTCTCGGCTTCGATCACCGCACCATCGACGGCGCCGACGCCGGCAAATTCATGGCCGAACTCAAAAAGTCCTTGGAAGCCTGGAACCAGCCAATCGGATAAACAGGTCGCGAAAAACTCACACGGGCGGTAGGCCGGGGATTCATCCCCGGTATGAAGCCCGTTAGATCAGCGCGGGCTTCAGAGCAAATCCTGAGCAGGTGTGTCCTTTGGAGCGTTGTGCAAGGTTGCCTCTCCCTGATGGTCGCGTCAACTTCAGTATTGTGGTTTCGGGCTACAGCATCTCAGGATTTGCTGTAGCCCCTGAGGCATTCTCTTACAGAATCTCACCCGACATCAGGCCTCTTTTCCGCAGCCTGTAAAGCCACGTCACTGATTCTCAACCGGCGCCATGCAACTCCCGCAAAGCTTCGCCTGCGGAGTCCTCAGCGGCTTTTGGCATCGCTTGCAAGGCGGACCACACTTCGAAATGCGGTGGTGCATGATCACATTCTCGTGGAGGTTCTTCATCCCCGTTATGCGTTCATATGCGTCACGAACAGGACGCAATCGATCTGCGATGGCCTTTAGGCCCGGGCATCTTCGTCGCCTTATTGTTTTGTTCAACCTACAAAACAGTTTCTTATCAGCGCGCGATGCCCGGTCACCGGTTCAACCAATTGCTGGCGCGACATCACGCAAACGTTATCCGCCTGCGCAGCGCTATCCTCTCGAAGCCCGGTTTCACCCGACTTCAGAAAAAGGTCAGTTGGACGCGATTTGTGAATCGATGTAGAGAGAGGGACCACGAGGACGGTGTCGGATCTCGGGTGACAATTCCGGCTGTCCGGCGAAGTCACAATCACGGCACCTCGCTCCTTTTCGGGCGGCTCGGTTGGGAAATGCGTCCACCAAATCTAGCCTTGGAGCGGACAGCGCAAATTCGGTGGGGTCACTGTGGGCCTCCGGCGACTCAATATCAATCATGGTGTTCGGCCCAACCATACCCGCCCATTTCCGCCGTTCCGCCAACTCTTCATCCGATGCGGTGTCGTAGTACTCCCTGTACGTCGCATCAATTTCCCGCCGCTTCGCCTCCAACCTCAGCTCCCGTAGAAGCGAATCCAGAGCCTCCGAGTCCGACCCAGCTCCACGCTTCTGCCGCGTCTCCCCCACAAGTGCCACTGATTCTGGCGTGAGCGTAAAACTTCGCTTCATCGTCCGAATTGTCGGCTGCATTGGCATAGTATTTATCTCACCATTGATCCTGCCCATTAGGCCCGCCTTACTCCAGCATCAGCTCCATAAACACATCCGCCCGTGCGTAGGGCGAAGGCTTGATCCGGCTCGGGTCCGTCGGCTTGAACCCCTCGCTTGCGTACAGCCGTTGCGCCGCCGCCAGCACGTGGTTGGTTTCGAGGTAAAGCCGCTGCGCGCCCAGCGCCCGACCTGCCTCCACCACCGCCCGCAGCAGCGCCCGACCCGCGCCAATCCCCTGGCATGCCTGAGTCACGCCCATCTTTGACACCTCGTACTCCCGCTCGCCCTTGCGCACCAGCGCACAGCAGCCCACGCACTTCCCCTCCAGCACCGCAAAGAAGATCTTCCCGCCCGGCCCCAGAATCTCCTCGTGAACATTTTCCAGCAGCACCCGGTCGTGATCCTCCATCCCGAAGATGCGCGTGATCCACTCCTCGTTCAGCGTCCTGAACGCATCTTCATCTCCTGGCTCAAACTCGCGAATGCTCACTCTCGAATCGACTCTGGACTGTTCCGCAGGCTCTGGCATAATCATCCCTTTTCCTTGATCAATTCGATCAACGGAGTGACCCGATTGCCGCAATTCCAACCAAATCACCGCCCCGCCCACGCAATCCCATCCGCGTTCTTCCCCGCCACAATCGTCCGCGTAATCTTCCACGTCGCCAAATCCAGCTCAGCCACCGTATGCGACTCCACGCAAGACACCCACGCCGTCTTGCCGCCCGGCTGCGCCAGCACCTCTTCCGGGTCAACCGGCGTCTCCACCGTCCGCGCCACCTGCATCGTCTTCAGATCAATCACCGCCAATTTGTTGGTCTGCGGCATCGTCACCAGCAGCCAGCGGCCATCCAGCGTCGGCGCCGTGCCGTAGCCCAAACCCTCCAGCGGAATCCTGCGGCTCACTTCGTTGGTGCGCGCGTCAATCACCGCCAGTTGCGGCTTGGTCTCGTCCGAAGTAAACACCCAGCGGTCGTCGTTGGAGATGGAGATGCGCTGCGTATTCGATGAAATCGGAATAATCTCCACCACCTTGCGTCCCGGAATATCGAGCACTGAAACCGTTCCCGGCCCCACGTTCGCCGTGTAGCCGCGCTGCCCGTCGTGGCTCAGCGCCAGCATGTGGCTCTCCGGCTGCCCGGTCGGAATCGACCCCACAATCTTCAGCGTCTTCGGATCGATCAGTGTGATCGACCGGTCAAGCTCCGTGGTCACATAGAGCAGCCCGTCCCTCGGTCCAAAGATGGGCATATGCGGCCGAACCCCGTGCCCAAAGTCCACATTGCCAACCACCTTCCGCGCGGCAATATCGATCACCACCAGGTTGCTGCCATCGGTGCCGGGACTGCCCACGCCGGAGTTCCCGTAAATCGGCACGTACGCCAGCCGCCCATCCGGTGAAGCCACCACCTCATGACCGGTTGTCCCGCCCTCAGGCACCGACGCAATCACCGTTCCCGCCACGGGATCAATGATCCCCAGGCTATCCTCACCCTTTTGCGCCACCAGCAACCGCGCCTGCTGTGCCGAACTGAACGAAACCAGGCACAAGATCGCCAACGCCAGAGCAGCCATTCGCAATGCTTTCAAAACAACCTCCCGGGGGACACAGCAACACTATACCCGCTCACTTGCGTCCGCCGCGCGTTTATCATTGCCAACACAGGCGTACTTCCATGGCCACCACTACCGCGAGCCAATCCGCAATCGACTCGGCCCTGGCCGATCTGCGCGCTTTCCTCGGCGATCGCGCCACCACCGCGGAAGTCGTCCGCGAGCACCACAGCCACGGCGAAAGCACCCACCCGCCCGCATTGCCTGACGTCGTCTGTTTCCCGCAAACCACTCAGGAAGTCAGCGGAATTCTCGCGGTCAGCGCGCGCCATCAGCTTCCCGTTGTTCCCTTTGGCGCCGGTACCTCGCTTGAAGGCCACGTGCATGCTCTGCGCGGCGGCATCTCCATTGACATGCGCCAGATGAACCGCGTCCTCCGCGTCAGCGTGGACGACCTCGACGCAACCGTCGAGGCGGGCATCGGCCGCCTCACCCTGCAAAAGGCGCTTGAGAACACCGGCCTCACCTTCTTCATCGATCCCGGCGCCGACGCCACCATCGGCGGCATGGCTTCCACGCGCGCCTCCGGCACCACCGCCGTCCGCTACGGCACCATGCGTGAAAACGTCCTCGGCCTCACCGTCGTTCTCGCCGACGGCCGCCTCATCCACACCGGCACGCGCGCCCGCAAATCCAGCGCCGGCTACGACCTCACCCGTCTCTTCGTCGGTGCCGAAGGCACGCTCGGCGTCATCACTGAAGTCACTCTGCGCCTGCATCCGCTCCCTGAGGCAGTCGGCGTCGCCATCTGCGCATTTGCCACCATCGAAGGCGCAGTGCAAACCGTGATTGAAGCCATTCAGCTCGGCCTCAGCGTAGCCCGCATCGAGTTCATGGACGACCGCCAGGTAGACGCCGTCAACCGCTACTCGCACCTCGATCTGGCCCTCAAGCCCACCCTGCTTTTCGAGTTCCACGGCCTCAGTCAGGCCAGCGTGGAAGAGACCGCGCGGCTTGCGGAAGGCCTTGCCGCCGAACATGGCGGCCTCGGCTTCGACTGGCAGACCACCCCCGCCGGCCGCGAGCGCCTCTGGAAGGCCCGCCACGATGTCTACTACGCCTCGCGCGCCCTTCGCCCCGGCTGCAACATGGTCACCACCGACGTGTGCGTCCCCATCTCGCGCCTTGCTGAATGCATCGTTGCCACCCGCGCCGATCTTGACCAGCTCAGCTTTACCGCCGTCATGGTCGGCCACGTCGGCGACGGCAACTTCCATGTCCAGTGCCTGCTCGGCCCCGATCAGACCGATGAGGCCGAAGCCTTCGCCGCCCGCCTCGTCGCGCGTGCCCAGGCCATGGGCGGCACTTGCACGGGAGAACATGGCGTAGGCTACGGCAAAAAGAAATATCTGAAGGTGGAGCACGGCGAAGCCCTCGAAGTCATGCGCACCCTCAAGCGCGCATTAGACCCCGACAACCGCATGAACCCCGGCAAGATTGTTGATTTGCTCTAGTCTGCGCTACCCCTGCTTAACCCACGGATCGTAAGTCCCCACGCTCCACGAGTGTCCCTCCGGATCCTTCACACCAAACTCCCTGCTTCCATACGGAGTGTCCTGCAGCGGCCGAATGATCGTCGCTCCTGCAGCCACTGCCCGGGCATGCGCAGCATCGGCGTCCTCCACCACCACATACGCACTGCACGTCTCAACACCTCCCACCTCGTCCGGCGACTTGAACCTGCTTGCATACTCATCGTCCTTTGCTGACCCGAGCATGATCATCCCGCCGTTCAGCTTCAGCTCAGCGTGGCCAACCGTACCCGCCTCGCCCTCGTAAACAACGTGCCGCTCAAATCCAAGGACCTTACAAAGCCAGTCAATAGCCGCATGCGCGTCGCGGTAGCGAAACGCAGGAATGATCGCGGAATGGGAATGTTTCTCAGGGCTCGACATAAAAACCTCCATCGGGGAATTGAACCAACCCCTCAAGAATGGCAGCAACCGCAGCCGGCATCTTGGAAAAATCGGAAATTCTCAATCAGCGCATTGCAATAGCGAACATCGGAATGAGCATCCCTCTCCATGCAATGGCCTCCGCACCGCGGAAGCCTTTCCGAGAGCGCTAATCCCCCGCAGGCGTTGCCCGCTCCTCCGCAGGCGTTGCCCGCTCCTCCGCAGGCGTTGCCCGCTCCTCCGCAGGTTCCCGTCCCGGAGGGACAGGATAAAAATAGCCCAGGGCAAGCGCGGCGCAGCCCTGGGAAATCCCATAAAATGAGAGAGGTGGGGCTTGAGCCCCATGCCGTCAACGATAGGTAAAATTCGTATCGGCCGCTTGCCCATCCTTGCTAAATGTTCACAGGACCGGAAAAAATTAGATTGTCCTCCCGGGCGAGCGGAGTGAGTCGAAGGGCCTGCACCTTGTTTCGTCTCTTTGCGAATGTCTCCTGTGCTACTCCACCGGAATCTGGTTCGCCCAAACTCCGCGAGCCGCGCAATACGAGCTGGCGTCAATCCCCGAAAACGCTCTGAACTCATTGGCAAAATGCGATTGGTCGTAATACCCGCAATCCAACGCGAGCTCGGCCCACCTCAGCTCCGCGCCCCCGTGCAACTGCCCCAGCGCCCGCTGAAATCGCCGAATCCGCGTCCACACCTTGGGCGAAAATCCAACCTCTTCGCGAAATACCTGCGAAAACCGCCGCTCGCTCCATCCCGTACAGCGCGCCAGCTCCCGCACCGTGGCCGCTGAAGGCGCATGCTCAATCGTCTTCAGCGCAAACTCAATCGTGCTCATCCGCACACCGCTCCGCGGCGCAACCCCGGCCAATCTCGCCCGCAGAAACTCCTCCAGCACCCTGACCTTTGCGATCGGTGAAACAGCCTCGCGCAGCCGGTCCCGCAAGCTCCGTGCCGACCCACCCCAAACATCCTCCAGGCAAATGCTCCGGTTGCTGAACAGGTCCACCGCATCGCCCGCGAACGGCGCAAACCCGCCCGGCTCAAACACCACGCCAATCAGGCTCGCCATATCGCTCGTGTTGATAATCTCGTAGACCGACCGCGCCCCGACCACCAGCGCCGGTGGCATTCTGCGCTCGGCCTTCCCGTCCGGACAATCGTGCAGATAGTCGCGCTCCAGGTTCAAAATCACCTGCACGCAGCCGCTCGGCAAAATGCGTTCGCGCGCATGATCCATCGCCGGCACAGCCGCATACCACAGCGTTCGAACCCAGCGGTTCAGCGGCGCAGCCGGCCTGTGGTCCAGGTAAATCAAGCGACCCTCCTGCACTCCATACTACGGCCAAATCAAGTTGATAATCCGCGCCAACCCCGGAGGACAAAGCCCATCGCGTATCCTTGCCCTCATGGCTCTGCCCGCGCTGGATTCCCAACTCGTCCAGATCGTCGACGCCGCCCTGGCCGACGCTGCCCGTCGCGCCGGCCCCTGGCTCGTCTGCCGTCTCGGCTGCACCCAGTGCTGTCACGGAGCCTTCGCCATCAACGCCCTCGACACCCTTCGCCTCCGTGAAGGCATGAACACCCTCCGCATCGCCGACCCTGCAATTGCCGCGGAAATCGAGCGCCGCGCCCACGCCTGGATTGCCGAATTCAGCGCCGATTTCCCGGGCAATCAAGGGACAGGCCTTCTCGGCCAATCGGAATCAGACCAGCAGCAATTTGAAGACTTCGCCAATGAAGCCCCCTGTCCCGCCCTCGACCCCGCAACCGGCCGCTGCGACGTCTACGCCTGGCGACCCATGACCTGCCGCGTCTTCGGCCCGCCCGTGCGCATGGAATCAGAGCCCGGCGATGCCCCGCCCCTCGGCCACTGCGAACTCTGCTTCACCGGCGCAACCCAAGCCGAAGTCGCCGCCTGTGAAATGCCAGTTCCGCACGACCTCGAAGCCCAAATCCTGAATGAAATCATTGAGAGAGAACTTCCGTCGCAAGCTGAAACCGTAGTCGCCTACGCCCTCCTGCGCTGACTGTTGGCCTTAACCACCTCGCTTTGAAAGGGCACGGCTTCACCGCCTGGTTCAGCGCTCCAATTCCTGCGTCAATGTGCGAACGGGCACGACTTCATTCGTGCCAC
Organism: Occallatibacter sp.; assembly: GCA_050014515.1. Taxonomy (GTDB): domain Bacteria; phylum Acidobacteriota; class Terriglobia; order Terriglobales; family Acidobacteriaceae; genus Telmatobacter. The sequence continues at coordinate 16,067 of JBEKDE010000075.1, read as the reverse complement.
AAGTTAACTAATTTCAGAGAAATGGGGCTTTAGCCTCACATCCCCGTCAAAGGCTTTTCCCCCAATCAGGCCGCTCACACGAGCCCGTCCAGTCGTGCCGTCGAGCCTCAGGAATCAATCAGGCTTTAGTCTCCGGGGGACGCATTCTCCGGACACTTGAATTCTGCCGCAACATAGGTGCCCCAACCTCTGCGCGATAAACTGGTCTCTGGATAAGCCAATGCCAATGCGCCCCTGCTGGGTTGAAATCAACACCCGCTCCCTCGAAGACAACTATCGATTTCTCCACAGCCTCGCGGCTCCCCACGCCGAGCTACTGGCCATGATCAAAGCCGACGCCTACGGCCACTCGCTCGCCCTCTGCGCTCCGGCAGTCGTGCGCGCAGGCGCCAAGTGGCTCGGCGTCACCTCCGTTGAAGAGGGAGTAGCAGCCCGCGCTCTCTGCCCCCAGGCGCGCATCCTCCTGGCCAGCGGCCTCTTTCCCGGCCAGGGTGCGGACGTAATCAGCCACTCCCTCACCCCCGTTGTCTGGGATCAGTGGCAGCTCGATGAACTGGAGCAAGCCGCGAAGGCCGTCGCCGCACCACCACGCACCGTCCCCGTGCACCTCGAGATCGACACCGGCATGAGCCGCCAGGGCGTCAGCCCAGAAAACCTCGCCGGCATCCTCCCGCGCTTTCACGCCCAATCCCCGCTCAAGCTTGAAGGGGTTATGACCCACCTCTTCGCCGCCGACGAAGCAGACGGAACCGCAACCGACGAGCAGTTCGCCCAACTCGACCGCGCCCTCGAACTAATCCAGGCTGCCTCCCAGCATCCCAAGTGGCTCAGCGTCGGCCAATCCGCCGCCCTGCTCGCCGGCCGAACCGGCCAGATCGCCAACCTCGCCAGCCGTTTCGGCATGAAGCCCATGCTGCGTCCAGGCCTCTCGCTCTTCGGCGTGGCGCCCGAGTTCGATCCCGATTTCGAAGAGGCCCCGTCGGCTCTAACAGCGGCGCACCACCGCCTCCAGCCCGTCCTAACCTGGAAGACCGCCGTCGCCAGCGTGCGCAGCGTAGCCCCCGGTGCAGTCATCGGCTACAACGGCACATTTGTTGCCACTGAGCCCATGCGTCTCGCGCTGGTCCCCGTCGGCTATGCTGACGGCCTCCACCGCAGCCTCGGCAACCGCTTCAGCCTGCTCGTCCGCGGCCAGCACGCCCCGCTCGTCGGCCGCGTCAGCATGGACCAGTCCGTCCTCGACGTAACCGAGATTCCCGGTGTCCAGCCCGGCGACGAAGGAGTGATTCTCGGTGCGCAAGGCGAAGAAGCCATCACCGCCTTCCAACACGCCCAAGCCACCGGCACCATCCCCTGGGAAGTCTTCACCCGCATAGGCCCCCGCGTCCCCCGCATCCCCGTTTGATTCGCCGCGGAGATCCAGCTCGGGCGGCGGATCGGGCTACCTGTCCGCTGCTCAGCTGATCCGCACTGCAACCACGGTCATGTCGTCGTGCTGCTCAGCGCCAGCGGCAAAGTTGTCGACGGCGGCACAAAGCAATTCCGGCAACCGCTGCAGCGGAGCCTCACGGTTCGCGAGCAGGACGCGATCAATTTCCTCCTCGTCCCATAAGTCGCCCTCAAGGTTGAATGCCTCGACAATCCCGTCGGAAACAATCACCAGCGTGTCCCCTGGTTCCAGCGCCGCGGTCGCCTGGTGATAGCTCATCGATGGCAGCATGGCGACAGGGCAATTCGCTTCCACTAACCGCTCCAGACGCCCGTCCGCATGGATCAGCAGTGGAGGAACATGTCCCGCATTCGCATAGGAAAAGAGCTTGCGATCGCTGGAGATGACCCCGCACAGCAGGGTTGAGTATCGTTCTGGATCGGAGGTTTCAAAGAGGGTGTCGTTCAGAGTTGTCAGCACCGCGGCCAGGTCGTTTACGCCCCGTTTGATAAGGCTGTGGAGCAGCGTCTGGATGCTGGCCATCATCACCGCCGCCGGAATGCCCTTGCCCGCAACGTCACCCAGCGTCAGTGCAAATTGCCCATCGGAGAATGGAATCAGGTCATAGTAATCGCCGCCGATGGAGCGGGCCGGGCGACAGAAGCCCACACACTCAAGCCGGTCCAAACCGGTTGGCCGGTCGGGCAGCATGTGCACCTGAACCTTGTGCGCCAGGTCCAACTCGCGCTTGATCAGCCGCGCTTCTTCCGCCTCCTGTCGAAGCTGCTCGCTGTCGATGGCGCTAGCCGCAAAGTGCGCCAGCAGCCCCAGCAACCCGGCGTCTGTCTCGGTAAAACCGGTCGGCTTGTTCAGCAGCTGCAAGGCCCCGATCACCTTGCCTTCCGCACGCAGAGGCACGCACAGCACCTGCTCGGTCCGGTAGCCGCTCGCAGCATCCACTCTCCGCAGAAGTCTCGATTCCTCGGCGGCATTGTTGACCAGCAGAACCTGGTTATCGCGAATGCATGCGCCAACCAAGCCCTCGCCCATGGGAATGTGAAGCGGAGCCACCCCGTGCGCCACCTTGGTCCAGAGTTCGTTTTTCGCCAGATCAATCAGCCACAGACTGCAGCGGTCCGCGCCAATGAGATCCCGCGCAAAGTCCGCGTTCAGGCGAACCAGCTCTCCAATCTGCTGCTCGCGGCTGATGCGCGCCGCATGTTCAAAAATCGCGCGGATGGTGCGTTCGGCTTGACTGTTCACTACCTCTGCGTCGGAACTCATAGACCAGCCTTCCTAGCCTGCAGTGTACCGGCTGATCCCGTCGGGGTCGATAACTAAAATCCAGCGGCGAGCATTCTTTGCGGCGGGCGGCATCCCAGCCAATCACAGCCACATCGGTTGTGTCGTAGGAGATCTGCGATTGCAGCACCTCCGTGCATTCGTTTCGAAATTCGCTGTACGTTCCCACCTTCTGACACCTTCAGCGGTCGACTGGAAGAAAGAGGCCCGGCTGCACCCAGCCGCCTCCTGACATCTTTGGCCACACGATAACGGCCGTGAAGCCGATGTATTGATTTGGATAGAGAACGATGCGCGGCCATTGGACAAAGGTATTGATCGATGCTGTTGCATAAGTCTGCCACCGCTGGTCTCCAGTTGCCCTTGTGGCCTCCCACCCATCAAACACAGACAAAGACGTCCTGCCCAGAGGGGCCTAGATGGGGCACTGGGCCTGCCGCTTCTCAAAAGGCGTCTTCGCCACAAAAATTTACCGGCGGAATGACGGATTCCCGTCTAAATTGATATCGGGAGGTCAAGTGATGAGATTCCTTTCAGGATCTTTCCACCGGGGGAAGATTTCTCCTGCCTTCAAATCTTCCGGCGTTGCAATCGCTGCGCTGGTGCTGGTCGCGGTGGCTGCTTCTGCGCAGGATGCCAACAACGCTCCGCCTCCACCTGAGCCTCCGCCTCCGCCGGTCACCTTTCAGAACACCATCCCCAGCGCGCAACTTGCCTTTATCAGCGGGTATGCGGGCAAGCCCACCAAGGAACTGGTGAAGGACAAGCAGTTCAGGGCAATCATGAAGCAGGTGACCCCCAACACTGAGTACCACTACGGGCACGATTTGCCCCTTTCCGAAGCCCGGGATGTGATGTTCGATGGCTCGACGCTACCCGTCGATGTGCGCGAAGACCGCTATGTGATGGTCTCCGGCGACCGGGGACCCATGATGCATGGCCGGGGATTCATGTGGATCGATCTGAAAGAGGGGATCGTGCTGGGTGGCGTCTATTTCCGTCCCACCAACGGGGAGCCAACGCCCACGCTGGCCATTTATTCCAGGCAGTTGAAGGACACAACGCTGAGCATGACGCAGCTGCCGCTGGCGTTTGCGCAAGACCTGAGCGGGTTTGTGCAGGCGGAGAGCCTGCGCGTGGTTTCGCCACGCTACTTTATTCCCAGCAACGGAAAGAAATATGTGCTGATGCACGATGAGGACTATTGCGATCACCCGGCCGACGAGCCAGCCCCGCCGCAGGATCGGTGCCAGGCGTTGAATGAAGAAGCCGCCGAGGCCGATCTGAACGCGGCTGACTTTATGGCGCAGACGCACAACGCGGCCAACGCCACGGCATGGATGCTGAGCCCCGGCACTTTGGCCTGGCTGGATGTGAGGAACCAGAGCTGCGGGGCTGGCCCGGGGTTCGCGGTGTGCCGGGTAACCATGACCAGACGGCGCGTGCACATGCTCGCGAGCCAGCAACGGTGAAAGCAGCTGTCAGCTGTCAATGATCAGTTGTATGCGATCAGGTGTTTGAGGCGGGTGAAAGCGGATTCAACTCGCCGGTGACGGACCTGCGCGCGCGGACGGCAGCCGCAAGCTCGGTTAGCAGCGTGTGGGTTTCCGGCCAGTCGATGCAGCCGTCGGTGATGCTCTGGCCGTAGACGAGCGGCTGGCCGGGAATCAGCTTCTGCGAACCTGCCACCAGGTTACTCTCAAGCATTACGCCGAGAATCTGCTTGTTGCCCGCCGCAATTTGCCCCGCGACATCGTGGCAGACGAGACCTTGCCGGCGATAGTCCTTGTTGCTGTTGGCGTGGCTGCAGTCGATCATGATGCGGGGAGGGACGCCGGCCTTTTGCATCTGTGCCGCGGTTTCGGCCACGGATGCGGCGGTGTAATTGACCATCTTGCGCCCGCCGCGCAGGATGATGTGGCAATCCGGATTGCCGGTGGTGACGAAGATGGCCGATTGCCCATGCTTGGTGTGGCCGAGGAAGGTGTGCGAATGCGCGGCGGACTGGATGGCGTCGATGGCCACCTGCACGTCGCCGGAAGTGGCATTTTTGAAGCCCACCGGGCAGGAGACGCCTGAGACAAGCTGGCGATGTACCTGGCTCTCGGTGGTGCGCGCGCCGATGGCGCCCCAGCTCACGAGGCCGGCGATGTACTGCGGCGAAATCATGTCAAGAAACTCGGTGCCGCTGGGCACGCCCAGTTCGGCCAGATCGAGCAGCAGATTGCGCGCCTTGCGCAGTCCGTCGTTGATCTTGTAGGACTGGTCGAGCCAGGGATCGTTGATCAGCCCCTTCCAGCCGACGATGGTGCGCGGCTTCTCAAAGTAGACACGCATCACAATGCGCAGATCGGCGGAGAACTCGGCAATGGCTTCTTTGAGCAGCGTGGCGTACTCGACCGCAGCCTTGGTGTCGTGAATGGAGCAGGGGCCGGCGAGGACCAGCAGTCGCGAGTCGCCGCCATTGAGAATATCGGTCACTTCATGGCGCGCGTCGTAGATGGTGGACGACGCGGCCTCAGTGACCGGGCGTTCTTCTTCGAGAAACACGGGAGGAAGAACCACCTTGGTCCATTGAATGCGAATATCTTCGGTGGTATGAAACATGGGTCTCTTTCCAGGGCACATGCTGGTTCAGTGTGCAGCATGATCGTGCACAACCTGCATGCGCCCTGTTTCAAAATTACCAGCCTGTGGCTGCATGTTGCCTGTGCGCTCAGTGCGAGTAGCGCATCTCGCCGGCCTCAATGGCAACGGGCAGACGGTTCTGCTCCGGCGGCAACGGGCAGGTCGCGTAAGGAGTGTAGGCGCAGGGGGGATTCTCCAGCCGGTTGAAGTCGAGAATCAGCGGTCCGCTGTCGTCAAGGCCCGCAGGAGGCAACGGCGTATGCAGAAAACGAGCTGCCTGGTAGGTGGTGGTCTTGCTGGTCTCGTCGCGCAGGATAAAGAAGAGAACGCCCGGCTCTTCCGGCTCCGTCACCGGCTCCAGCCGGTATGTTTTGCCGTCAAGCTCGAACTCGGCCACGCCCGGCGCGGGCAGGTCAAGCGTGCTTCCAATGACCGTGGGAATCCTTTCCAGGTGCGGCGGTTTATAAGGAAGCCAGTGCGCGATGACGCGGAAGTGCGGGTTGGGCGGATACCAGTTGAGGCCGTGAAAGTTGGTGCGGGTGGGTGAGTTCGCGTCCTTGACGCGCAGGGCATAGCGGCCGCCGCGCAACAGCACCACCAGCGTAAGGCTTTGCCAGGCGATGGTGGAAGGCTTCGTGTCGCTGATGCGCAGAGGGCCTTCGCGCGCCGGTGCTCCGTCGATGGTCAGCCCGGCGGGAAAGCCGCCCGTGGGCGCAAGCAACTGGATCAGGCTGGTGGCCGGGGTCTTTCCGCTCACGGTAAAAAGGCCGATATGCTCCGGAGCCTGCGCGTGAATGACGACCGAGTTGTCTGCAGCGGTGCCTACCGAGTTCACGCCCGATTTGAGCCACTCCAGGCCGACCAGCGTGAGCCAGCTGTCGGGAGCGGCAAGGTCGTGCTCACGGTCAGCGCGCCAGGCGGCCAAATGCTGCGGCCAGGCGGGGTCGCCGACAACGGCCGTTTCCTGCGCGGCGAGGGGTTGTGCCGGAGCCAGAATCCAGGCGGCTAAGCCAGCCACCAGGGTAAATCTCAGTTTTCTGGCCACTTTTGTATTCATTCGACCTAACTCCTCACAGAATTCCGGTTCCAATATTATGCTCATACCTGCGAGCCCGATTCGATTCCCGCCATTGAATTTCCCGGAGGCCTGCCTGTGATCCGTTTCATGCGCTTATCGCAAAGCACGTGTCTTTCGCTGGTGCTGATTCTTGCACCGGCCTCAGGGTTCGCCCAGCAAGGTGCTCCACCTGCCGCTGCCCAACCTGCGGCGCAGGAGCCATCGCTTGCTCCCCGTCCTGCTCCCGCACCTGTTTCCTCGGAGGGCCGCATACACCTTGACGTAGTGGTGAGTGACAAGGCCGGCAAAGCCATCTCCGGGCTTGAGCTGAAGGACTTCACGCTGCTCGACAATGGACAGCCGGGCAAGATCCTCTCGTTTCACGCCTTCGATGCCGCTGCGGAAAAGCCGCGCGAGCTGGTTCAAGCGATTATTGTGCTCGATGCTGCCAACCTGGATTTCTCTGCCGTGGCCCGCGAGCGCGAGGAGATCGACAAATTTCTGCGCTCCAACGGTGGAAAGCTGGCGATTCCGGTTTCGGTCTTCCTCGTTTCAGATGACGGCGTGAAGATCTTGGTGCAGCCTTCGCTTGACGGGAACGCCGTGGCCGCGCAACTGGATGAGGCAAAGTCAGGGCTGCGCTCCATCACCCGCTCGTCTGGGGCCAACGGCGCAATTGAGCGGCTCGAGTTATCGATCCGGTCTCTCAACTCGCTTGTAGCAGCGGTGGGCAAGAAGCCTGGCCGGAAGCTTCTGATCTGGGTCGGCGACGGGTGGCCGCTGCTCGACGGGCCGAACATCGATTTGTCCTCCAAGGGCGAGCAGCAGCTGTTTAGCGAAATCGTTCATATGTCGGGCAGCCTGCGCCAGGCGCGCATCACTCTCTACAACGTGTCCGAGGGATTTCCCGGCCCGCGCACGTTCCTCTATGGGAGTTATGTGAAAGGCGTGAAGTCATCGAAACAAGCCAACCCCGCCAACCTGTCGGACAAGGTTTTTGCCGTGCAAAGCGGGGGACAGGTGGTCGGCCCGAGCAACGACCTTGCCAGCGAGTTTGACAAGTGCATTGAAGACGCAGCCTCGTACTACACGCTGTCGTTCGATCCGCCGCGCCCTGAGAAGGCCGACGAATACCACGACCTGAAAGTGCAGATCGATAAACCGGGACTGACCGCGCGCACGAATACCGGGTATTACGATCAACCCTAGGGCCTGAAGCTTGTCATAATCAGGGACGTGCAGCCGGACGCTTCTCGAAGGGTTTGTTCGGAGCTTGATGGGTTTGAATCACATGGAAATGATGGCCCGCTCCGGTTGCGTCGCTCTGCTTTGCCTCCCCATCTTCGCATTTGCGCAGCAACCGCCCGCCCCTGCTCAGCTTGCGCCGGAGGCTCGCATCCATCTCGATGTGGTGGTCACCGGCCAGGCCGGCAAACCGGTTTCCGGCCTCGGCATGAAGGATTTCACGCTGCTGGATAACAGTCAGCCGGCCAGAATCGCGTCACTGCAGGTCTTTGACGCAGCCAGCGGCGATCCTCCCCTTGAGGTCATCGTGCTACTCGATGCGCTAAACCCCAGCTCAAAGCACGCGGACGAAGCGCAGAAGGCGCTGGTGGAGTTCCTGCGGCAGAATGGCGGCCATCTCGCGGAGCCCGTTTCCATCTACCGGCTCTCCGACGCGGGCTTTTATGCCACGCCGGAGCCTTCCACGGACGGCAACGCGCTGGCAGCTCTGATTGCGCAGAAGAAGGGAATGCGCGTGATCACGGAACACACGGATTCCTTTCGCCCGCCGGCTTATCTGTCATTCCAAAACCAGATGAGCCGCGTTCACTCGTCTCTGAATGCTCTCGGGGCTATCGCTCTGATTGAACGACCCAAGCCGGGACGGAAGATCCTGATCTGGATTGGCAATGGCTGGCCCGTCGAGGAAATCTCCGGAGATCCGTTCCCGCAGATCGTCGAATTCTCAACGCGGCTGCGCGAGGCGCGCATTGCCCTTTACCGGGTTACTGCGTGGCCGCCTGAGAATCGCGACTTTCACTATCAGAATTACTTGAGCGGCGTGAAGTCCCCCACCCAGGCCGGGTCGCGTGATCTGGCACTTGAAGTTCTTGCCACGGAAACAGGCGGCCGGGTTCTGGATCAGGACGCCGATTTGGCCACGCAGCTGGCCGATTGCATTGCCGGTGCCGGAACCTATTACGCGATCTCCTTTGATCCTCCCCGCACCTCCGTGAGAGACGACTATCACGACCTGCATGTGCAGATGGCTGGACCTGACCTGGCGGCGCGCACCTTTACCGGCTACTACGATGAGCCGGATTATTACGATCAACCTCATGTAGCTGCCGATCACCGCACCGTGGAACAACTGGAGCAGCTGCTCACCTCAGCTCACAGCGCCGGCGATGGGGAACTGGCGCGCCGCCTGGAAGGCATTGAATTGACCGAGCGCATGAGCAGCCCGCGGCTTGCTTCATGGAAGGATCGCCTTCCCGGCCCAAAATCCTGGGCCGCCCTGGTTGTGCTGGCGGATACCTCAGCTTTCCTGCCGCCCCCGACGGCTGAGATTCCCGCCACTCCGGCGCCGGATAAGGAAGCGCGGCGTCAGATGCTTGCCCAGGCCATTCACTACCTGAGCGAAACAATCCCCAGGCTGCCCAACTTGTTTGCCATGCGAACCACGGCGGGTTATGCCGAGCAACTAAAGCGGGAGGAGCCGGAAGCCACTAGTTCGGGTGGAGATCGATCGCTGCATCTCACCTCCGTGATCGCGGGAACCGTGCTCTACCGCAATGGGGATGAGGCAGTGGATTCAGAGGTGTTGAAAGGGAAAAAGCCGAAGAAGGAGGCGGGCAGCCTGACCACCAAGGGCACATTCGGCCCGATTCTCACGACGGTCATTCTGGATGGCGCCGGAGTGCCTGGAGCAATTACGTGGAGCCGCTGGGAGCAGGGCGTATCGGGACCGGAGGCCGTGTTTCGCTTTGCCATTCCGCACGGCAAGTCGCATTTTGAAGTGACACACTGCTGCCTGACCGACGGGAGCAACGATTTTCAAGACAAATCCGCCTACCACGGGGAGATCACAGTCGACCCAACTTCGGGGGCAATTCTCCGGCTGGCCCTGGAGAGCGACCTGCCGCCGGATGCGACAGTGGTTCGTTCCGCCACCATGGTGGAGTACGGCCCGCAGGTGATTGGCGGCACATCGTATATCTGCCCGGTGCGCAGCGTGTCTCTCTCCCGCGGACGTCGTATGATCCTCATCCGCGAATGGGGTCAGAATGCGGAGGTTCCCGGCCCTTACGAGACGGTGCTCAACGATGTGTCGTTCGAGGATTATCACATCTTCCGATCCCAGACGCGGCTGATCACCGGCAGCCCGCCGCAGCAGGAGCAGCATTAAATATCTTCGATTCAAAATTTTCGAATCGGGCGGTTACAGAGATATGGAAGCCCTGGTGGCTTTGTCCTCACCGGGTCCCTGTGAAGTGGAGCCATAGTACTGATTCACCGCATGAATAGGCTCGCCGCGTTGCACGCGCCCGGTCCGGCTCAGTATCTTGAAGTCTGCGCAGTTTTCAGAAAGAGATCAATGGACGTACTCAAGCGGCTCTTCGAGCAGCATTTCCATTTGCCGGCCGAACACGTGCGTCCGCTTCAGGGCCAGCTCGGCGGCTCCGGACGCATCATCGTGCGGCTGACGGGCGGCAGGTTCAGCGCCATCGGCATTCTCTACCCCGTCCACGAGGAAAATGTCGCCTTCCTCGAGTTCTCAAGGCATTTTCGTCGCCATGGCTTGCCGGTGCCGGAGATCTACGCCCAGGACCTCAGCCAGGGCGCCTATATCGAAGAAGACCTCGGCGACATCACGCTCTTCGATCTGCTGTCCGAGCATCGCGCCGGCGCGTCCATCGATCCGGAGGCCATTGACGCCTATCGCAAGGTGGTAGCCGAGCTGCCCCGTTTCCAGGTAGAGGCCGGCCGCGACCTAAACTACAAGGTCTGCTATCCGCGCGCGAGCTTCGATCGCCAGTCGATCACCTGGGATCTCAACTACTTCAAGTATTACTTCCTGCGCCTCTCCGGCGTGCCCTTCAATGAGCAGGCGCTGGAGCAGGATTTCAGCCGCTTGACGAAATTCCTCCTCGGCGCCAGCCACGATTATTTTCTCTATCGGGATTTCCAATCGCGCAACGTCATGCTCCGCAGCGGCCAGCCCTTCTTCCTCGACTATCAAGGCGGCCGCAGAGGCGCTTTGCAATACGACATTGCCTCCCTGCTCTTCGATGGCAAGGCCGATCTCCCGCCGGAGCTGCGCCAGCAACTGCTCGACCACTACCTCGATTGCCTCGCCGGCCACATTGACCTCAACCGCGACGCCTTCATGGAGCACTACTACGCCTATGTCTACGTGCGCATCCTCCAGGCGCTCGGCGCGTACGGCTTTCGCGGCTTCTACGAGCGCAAGGCGCATTTTCTCCAGTCCGTCCCCTTCGCGCTCAAGAACCTGCGCTGGCTCGCTCACAACGTCAAGCTCCCCATCGCGCTCCCGGCCCTGATGGACGCATTCAACAGCATGCTCGCGTCAGACAAACTGCAAGGCCTCGCTTCGAGCGCGGACAGTCTCAAGGTCCGCATCTTCAGTTTCAGTTTTCATCGCCAGATGCCCGCCGACGAAACCGGAAACGGCGGCGGCTTCGTCTTCGATGGCCGCAGCCTTCCCAACCCCGGCCGCGAAGATCAGTTCAAACCGCTCACCGGCCAGGACGCCCCCGTCATCGATTACCTCAATCGCCAGGAGAGCGTGCACCAGTTTCTCGCCAGTGTCATGTCGCTCGTCGATAGCTCCGTGGCCACCTACCTGCGCCGCGGCTTCAAGAGTCTGATGGTCTCCTTCGGCTGCACCGGCGGCCAGCACCGCTCGGTTTATCTTGCCGAGCAGTTGGCCAGGCATCTCAGCGGTTTCCCGGGCGTTGAAGTTGTCGTCCGGCACATTGAGCTTGAAAAAATGAACAGCGAAAAATCCGAGCTGGTGTCATGAGTCAAGAGTTCAAATCAAAAAGAGCTGTCATCCTGAGCGAAGTTTGGCCGTTTCTTGGCCAGACTGAGTCGAAGCGCCTGCTGTTCGGGACCTCAACTCATGCAACCAACTTCGGTTTCACCGAACGAACCCTCGCTGCCGGGAAGCCAGGCGCATGAAGGCCATGATCCTGGCCGCCGGCCTGGGCACGCGCCTGCGCCCCCTCACCGACGACCGTCCCAAAGCGCTCGTCACCATTGCCGGCCACACCCTGCTCGAAATTGCCCTCGCTCGTCTGCGCACCGTCGGCGTCCGCGCTGTAGTCGTCAACGTGCATCACTTCGCGGACCAGGTCGTCGAGTATCTCAAGGCCAACAACAACTTCGGCATGCGCATCGAAGTCTCTCGCGAAGAGACGCTTCTCGACACTGGAGGCGGCCTCCAGCACGCAAGCTGGTTCTTTCTTGAAGACGGTGCGCAGCACCCCTTCATTCTGCACAACGTCGACGTGATCAGCACCATCGATCTCAAGCGCATGATGCGCTTCCACGATGATCAGAACGCGCTTGCCACGCTCGCAATGCAGCACCGTGAAACCTCCCGGTTACTGCTCTTCGATCAGCGCGGCCAGCTCTGCGGCCGGCGCATTCAGCATTCAGGAGAAGACAGCAAAACAGAATGGGCGCGCCCCGCCGAGCCTGCCCAGGCGCACGGTCAAGACTACGTCCAGGCGCACGCACAAGCCCTGGCCTTCTCCGGCATTCACATCCTCTCACCGCGCATCTTTGCCGAGCTCAACCAAGACGGCGCATTCTCCATCATCGATGCCTATCTGCGTCTCGCCGCACAAGGAGAAAAGATCGAAGCCTTCCGCGCCGATGATGCCTACTGGCGCGATCTCGGCCGCCCCGACAGCATCGCCGCTGCCAACCATGACCTGGCCGACGGGAAGTACCCAATTTAGATCACCGACATTGCGGAGACAATCAAAATCCCCTCCAACCGCTATCATGGCTACAGCAATTCCTGAGATGCTGTAACCCGAAACCACAATACTGAAGTTGACGCGACCATCAGGGAGAGGCAACCCTGCACAACGCCCCAAAGAACACACCTTCTCAGGATTTGCTCTAGTGCGTCTTAACCTCCGGCGCAGGCCCAATCATGGCTCCCACCTTCTTCATTTCGGCAGGCGAGGCAAGCGGCGAGCACTACGGCGCCCTGCTCATCGACGCCCTCAAAAACCAGCTTGCCGCAACAGGCCAGACAGGCCAGTTCTTCGGCATGGGTGGTGAGCGCATGGTCGTCGCCGGCCTCGAGCGCGTCGTCCGCTCTGAAGACATGGCCGTCATGGGCATTACCGAGGTCGTCCGCCACCTGCCCCGCATCTATCGCGAGTTCCGCCGGCTCAAGCAATCCATCCGCGACCGCCGTCCCGACATAGCCGTCCTCATCGACTTCCCCGACATCCACTTCAAGCTGGCAGAAGAATTCCATCGCCTCCGCGTTCCGGTCATCTTCTTCGTCAGCCCGCAATTGTGGGCGTGGAAAAAACACCGCATCAAGCTGGTGCGCAAGTACGTCGACAAGATGCTCGTCATCTTCCCCTTCGAAGAGCAGTTCTATCGCGAACGCGGCGTAGCGGCCGAGTTTGTCGGCCATCCCCTGGCAGAGCTTCCGCTGCCCTCCATCACCCGCGAGCAATTCGCCGCGGAAAACGGCCTCGACCCCGCCCAAACCTGGATCGGCCTGCTGCCCGGAAGCCGCCCCAAGGAGATCCGCGACAACCTGCCGGAGATGCTCAAAGCCGCCCGTGAATTGTCCACCCAGGAACCCGGCAGCAACCTCGGGTTCCTCATCCCCTTGGCGCCAACCCTCAACGCCCCCCAGCGAGAACAGGTCCGGCAAATCGTCGCAATCCACGCAGCCGCCCCGGACGTTCCTAAACTGTCCCTTCATTTAGTCGACGACGCCCGCGCAGCCCTCTTCCACGCCCGCGCCTCCGTCGTAGCCAGCGGCACAGCCACGGTCGAGGCAGCCCTTATCGGCAATCCCTTCGTGGTCGTCTACCGCGTTTCGTCCCTGACCTACGCCATCGCCAAACGCGTGGTCACCGTGCCGCACGTCGCCATGGCCAACCTGATTGCCGGCAAACGCGTGGTCCCGGAGCTGATCCAGCATGACTTTACCTCGGGAAATATCGTCCAACAACTCAAAAGATTGCTACCCGACGGGCCAGATCGCGAGTCCATGAAGATGGAGCTCAAGGCCATCCGGGAGCGGCTTCTCGCCCGGACAGCTGGACAGGGCCGGGAAAGCGGCGCCATCGAACGGGTCGCGGCAATCACTCTGACCCAGCTTCAAACCTCTTCCCCGGCGGCAACACCAGAAACCGTGCAACCCTGACTTCCACAAGAACGGCTGCGATGCGATGATGACTGCTATGGAAAATCACGAGCGGAATTTGCGGCGTGCATTTCGACTGGGCCTTCCCCTCAAAGCTCTACTGGGGATTCTCTCCATCGGCCTGCTGACCTCCCCTTCCTTTGCCCAGAGGCCCGAGCGCCCGGCGCTCAACATTACCGGCTACGTGATTGACGCCGAGCTGGATACAGCCACTCACCACATCGCCGCCACGGCCACGGTGAGCTTCACTGCGCCTGAAACAATGGAGCTGGTCAGCTTCGGCTTCCATCCCGCGCTCAAAGTCACCAAAATTACCGATGAATCCGGCAAAGTGCTCACCGGCGAACGCTCCGCCGACGGCACCATCCGCGTAACCCCGGCTGCGCCCTTTACCAAGGGTCAGGTATCGCGCTGGACCTTCGAGTATGATGGCGTGATCACAGGGAATGAGGACGGTCCCATCGAAGGGCTCAAGCTGGCCGCCATCCAGGAGCCCATCACCTACCTGCTCTACCCCGCACGCTGGTTTCCCACCACCGGCTACCTCACTGACCGCTTCACCGCGGAGATCCACATCCGCGTCCCCCAGGGAATGCGCGTCTTCGCCAGCGGCAGCACCGGCAAGTCAAAACCCGTTACCCTGGCCAATGGCAAACCCGGCGACCAGTTCGACTTCAACTGGACCAAGCCCGGATTTCCAGGAACCGTAATCGCCGGCCGCTACGTCGACCCGGTCACGGCCGGCCCCGGCAATGTGAAAGTCTACTTGACCGTTGCGCATCAGGCCTCCGCCAATCAGCTGGCCCAGACCGCAGCCAAGGAGTACGACTTCTTCACCGACAGCTTTGGCGTGCCGGAGTCCAGCCATCTCAACGTGGTCGAAATCCCCGACGACACCCTCCCCGCCGTTTGGGCCCCCGAACTTGCCGCCATCCTCGGTTCGCGCGTCGGCGACAAGAGCGGCGTTCGCCTGCTGGCCAACACCATCGCCCACCAGTGGTGGGGCTCTGAAGTGAGCCCGCGCACCCTCAACGACGCCTGGATCACCAACGGCATGTCGCGCTACGGCGAGCTCATGTATCTCGAAGACGAAAGCGGCAGAAATGCCATGCACACCGCTCTGCTCGACGTCTCCGCCGGCGCGCTGGCCTACGACACCATCCCGCTCTCAACCTCCGGACGCCTCAGCCCGTTCTCGCCAGAATTCCAGTCGATGACCCTGGAAAAGGGCGCAATGATCTTCCACATGCTGCGCTGGGAAGTGGGTGACAAGGCCTTTCTCAACACGCTCAAAGGCGCGCTCAGCCAGTACACAGACGGCAGCATCCGCTCGTCCGATTTTGTGAAGGTGGCCGAGGCCCAGAGCCAGCAGCAGTTGACCGCCTTCTTTGCCCAATGGATCGACGGCACCGGCGCGCCCCAGTTCACTGACAAGTACGCCGTCTACCGCCTGGGCAACAACAAGGGCTTCCGCACCATCGGCGAAATTCAACAGGACCTCGACCTCTTCCGCATGCCCGTCGACCTGCGCATTGAGACCGACGGCAAGACCGAAGACAAGAAAGTCGACGTCGTGGGCACGGACACGCAATATGTCGTCGATACCTTCGGCCGTCCCCGCCGCATCGCCATCGACCCCAACGGCTGGCTGCTCAAGGCCACGCCCGACCTCCAGGTGCGCATCGCCATCCTCAAGGGTCAGCAACTCGTCGCGCAGGGCGACCTGACCTCCGCGCTGGCCGAGTATCAGAAGGCCCTTGAAGCCAACCCCAACAGTTCGCTCGCCAACTACCGCATCGGCGAACTGCTCTTTACCCAGCACAACTACCAGGCCAGCGTAAACTCCTACCGCGACGCGTTGCGCGGCGACGGCGAACCGCGCTGGACCGAGGTCTGGAGCCATATCGCGCTGGGCAAGATCTTTGACATCACAGGCCAGCGCGACCGCGCAGTCAACGAGTACCGCCTGGCCGTGCAGACCAACGACAACACCCAGGGCGCGGTAAACGAAGCCCGCCAGTGGCTGCAAAGGCCCTACAAGGTCGCGGAATCCGATTAAGACGCGCCCCGGTGTCAGACGCGCTTCGTGTCAGGCGTCCACTGGCTTTCGCCGACCCACGGTTGGATGAAACGGGCGGAGGGAGCAGGGGCCTTCAGGCCCCTGAATGCGGCAATAGGCTACGATGGCCTTTAGGCCCGGGCATTTTCGTCGCCTT
>JBEKDE010000074.1:0-27633 GCA_050014515.1 Occallatibacter sp. | reverse complement strand
CCTGTCCCACGTCCGGAGATGCGCCTCGAAACGCGCAACCGGCACTTCTCTGCACAACGAAAGGTGACGCAATGAAGCTGTCCAGGCGGCTGCTCGCTATCGCTGTCTTTCTTCTCGCCTGCGGAGCATTGTATTCGTTGCAAGCTCAGTCAAACTGCCCCTCGTCGCAAGGCCAAAGCGCTCCATGTATCAGTAAGATCGATCCGCCAGGGTGGTGGGCCGGCCTGCCCGATCCCATGCTGCTGGTGAACGGCCGCAACCTCGACCACGCACAATTCACGGTAGAGGGCGTGAATGTAAAACTGATTCGCACGCAAACCTCGGACAACGGTCACTGGGCCTTTCTCTGGCTAGATACCGGTCGCGCAACCGCGCAGACATTGTGGATCACCGCTGCCGGAAGCGAGGGAAAAGCGCGCGCACAGTTTGCACTGGCCGAACGCTCTCACGACCCCAATGCGCATAGCGGATTCTCTTCCGCCGATGTGCTTTACCTCATCATGACCGACCGTTTTGCCGATGGAAATCCCGGCAACGATCAGCCCGGCTACGATCGCAGCGCGCCGCGCGGCTGGCATGGCGGCGACCTCAAAGGCATCGCCCAGCATCTCGACTATCTGCACGATCTCGGCGTCACCACAGTGTGGACAACACCCGTCGCCTCGAATGCCGGCATGCCCCAGTCGTATCACGGCTACGCGGCCACCGATCTTTACGCGGTTGATCCGCACTTCGGAACACTCAGCGACTATCAGCATCTTTCGGATGCGCTGCACGCACGAGGCATGAAGCTGGTCATCGACCTGGTGCCCAATCATATTGGCGTAAAGCATCCGTGGGTCCTTGACCCGCCCGCGCCCAATTGGCTGCACGGCACGCTTGAGCACCACATCCTCACGAAAGGCGATTTTGATTCAATCGTCGATCCGCATGCACCGCGGCAGGCCTGGAACGCCGTCACCAACGGTTGGTTCACAAATGGCATGCCTGACCTGAACCAGGAGAATCCGCTGGTCTCGCAGTATCTAATCGAAAATGCGTTGTGGTGGATCGAGACAGCCAGCCTCGACGGGATTCGGCTGGATACGTTTCCATACGTCGACCGCGCCTTCTGGCACGACTTCCACGCGGCGATTCACAACGTGTATCCGCGCGTGACCAGCGTGGGCGAAGTCTTCAATGGGGACGCGGAAATCACCTCGTTCTTTGCCGGAGGAGTTGAGCACCGCGGCATTGACACCGGGCTCTACACCCCGTTCGACTTTCCGGTCTACTTCACTCTTGTCGACGTCCTCGCGCACGGAAAACCGATGACGGACCTGGAGAAAGTTCTGCGCCAGGATGCGCTCTATCCGCATCCCGAGCGGCTGGTTCCCTTCCTCGGCAATCACGACACGCCGCGCTTTCTCACCCAGGCACATGATTCTGTTCCCACGCTCAAACTGGGACTGGGCCTGCTCGCAACTTTGCGCGGGATGCCGCAGATTTATTCCGGAGACGAGATTGCGATGACTGGCGGCGGCGACCCCGACAACCGTCACGACTTCCCCGGCGGTTTTCCTGGCGACACACGCGACGCGTTTACCAAGGCCGGCCGCACGGCTACGGAACAGGAAGTTTTTGCATGGACTGCGAGCCTTCTTGCAATGCGAAACGTGCATCCTGCACTCGAAACCGGCATTGAGCAGAACCTTTTTGCCGATGAGGACGCCATTGCTTTTGTGCGAACGCCGAGCGAGGCAGGTTGCGCCTCCGACCATTCATCCGGCCGGTCCAATGAACGATTCCTGATCGTGGTGAACAAAGGCGCGCAACCCAAGACGCTGGATCTGCCAACGGACCTGACCGCGCTCGCCGGCTGCACTTCGTTTGAGGTTGAGGCGCCCTCGGCTGGTGCGGCTCCAGTGCTCAAGAGCCAGACGCTGCACATCCAAGAGCCGGCCCAGTCCCTGACAGTGATTGAGGTGCGGTAAGTCCGGACATCTGGATTGTCCGAAATGGCTAAAGGGGATATAGAATTGCGTTTGCGCGACGCCTGCGCAAAATGTCTTCCCTTATGGCCAAAACTCAAATTGAAACTCGATCGACCCTGTCCAAACTGTATCCAAACGGGCAAGCCGCACTCGAAGGCATTGTGCGCGACGGGATGCTGATGGCTATTGGCGGCTTCGGCCTGTGCGGCATTCCAGAAGCGCTGATCCTCGCGCTGCGCGACGCCGGTGTGCGCGGTCTTACCATCGCCAGCAACAATGCAGGTGTGGATGATTGGGGTCTTGGCTTGCTGCTGCAGACGCGGCAGGTGAAGAAGATGATCTCAAGCTACGTCGGAGAGAACGGCGAATTCGAAAGGCAGTTTCTTTCCGGTGAACTCGAAGTTGAATTCTGTCCGCAGGGCACGCTTGCCGAACGCATGCGGGCCGGCGGTGCTGGAATTCCTGGCTTCTACACGCGCACCGGTGTCGGAACGCTGGTGGCTGATGGCAAGGAGCACAAGGATTTCGACGGGCACACGTGCATCCTTGAGCGCGGCATTCACGCCGACCTTGCGCTGGTGAAGGCGTGGAAGGCCGATCTGCACGGGAACCTGATCTACCGGCGCACCGCGCGCAACTTCAACCCCAACGCAGCCACCTGCGGCAAAATCACGATCGCGGAAGCAGAGATCGTCGTCCAGCCAGGCGAACTCGATCCGGACGAGATTCACACGCCGGGCATCTTTGTTCATCGACTCATCCACAATCCCAATCCTGAAAAACGGATTGAAAAAAGAACCACGCGAGAGGGATAAACCTGTGGCATGGACACGTCATCAGATGGCCGCCCGCG
This sequence comes from Occallatibacter sp., assembly GCA_050014515.1. Taxonomy (GTDB): domain Bacteria; phylum Acidobacteriota; class Terriglobia; order Terriglobales; family Acidobacteriaceae; genus Telmatobacter. The sequence goes on along the minus strand of JBEKDE010000074.1, from coordinate 24,807 downwards.
CCGCCAGGGAACTTCAAGACGGCTTCTACGTGAATCTCGGAATCGGGATCCCTACGCTGGTCGCGAGCTTCATCCCCGCCGGCATCAACGTCACGCTTCAATCGGAGAATGGCTTGCTTGGACTGGGCCCATTTCCCCGCGAAAGCGAAGTGGACGCGGACCTGATCAATGCCGGAAAAGAGACCGTGACCTTCCTTCCGGGCGCTGCCATTTTTTCCAGCGCAGACTCTTTTGCCATGATTCGCGGCGGCCACATCGATCTTGCGATTCTGGGCGCAATGCAGGTCTCGGAGCGTGGCGACCTGGCCAACTGGATGATTCCCGGCAAACGTGTGAAAGGCATGGGTGGCGCAATGGACCTGGTGTCCGGCGTGCGGCGCGTGATTGTGCTGATGGAGCACACGGCCCAGGGCAGCGCGAAACTGCTGCGCCAGTGCACGCTTCCGCTTACTGGAGCCGGCGTGGTGAATCGCGTCATCACCGATTTGTGCGTGCTCGATGTGACGCCGTCGGGATTTGAAGTCATCGAAATGGCAGACGGAGTTACGCGGGAGCAGGTGATTGAGCTGACTGAAGCAGCAGTGCGCTTCAGCGATGCAATTCGGTAGCGGCAAACAATTTCATTTCGTCCAAACCGGCTTGCGCTTCTCAAGGAACGACGAAACACCCTCGCGAAAGTCCGCCGTTTCGCGGGAAGCCGCATTCGCTTCCATCGCATGCGAAATCGCAGCATCAAGCCAGGCCTTGTTTTGCGCCGCCATCAGGCGCTTGGTGGCTTTCAACGACTCGGAACTGTTGGCCGCCAGCATTCTTGCCAGCGAATTCACATGCTCCGTCAGCGACTCCGGCGGCACCACTTCATTCACAAGTCCAAGCCGGTAAGCTTCTGCCGTGTCGAAGATACGCGCGGTCAGCAGCAGATCGCGAGCCCGCTTGTCGCCGATCTGCAGAGCAAGAAACGCCGAGACCAGCGCAGGCACAAAGCCGATCCGCGCCTCGGTGTAGCCAAACTTTGCCATAGGAACAGCCAGCGTAAAATCGCAAATCGTCGCCAGCCCAGTTCCGCCGGCAATGGCCGCTCCGTGCACGGCTGCAATAGTCGGCTTGGGCAGCTCATACAGTGTGCGCAGTAGCTTCGCGATCCGCCTCGCATCGGTACGATGCTCAGCTGCGCCTTTTTCGTTCATCGCCTGCAACTCGGTCAGGTCGAGGCCCGCACAAAATGCATCGCCCGCGCCGCGGAAGACAACCACTCGACAACTGCCGGCAGCGGCCTCTTCCATGGCTGCGATCAACTCCGTCTGCATTTCGGGAGTCATCGCATTGCGGCGCTCGGGACGGTTCAGAGTGATCGTCCGAATGTCCCCGTCGTCGCCAACCAGTATCGTCGCGTAGCTCAAATCGTTCTCCGGTCTCACTGCACTGTGGGGCCAAACTTCTGCGCAATTTCTGCGCTGCTGCGAAGCACTTCATCCAACGGCCGCAGCTTCGGCATTTGCGCACCCAACGCCTTCAGTTCGGCAAGCAATGTTTCAGTCGGAACATTACCGACAAGCGCATCCTGCGCAAACGGACATCCGCCCAGGCCGCCAATTGCCGCATCGAAGCGTCTACAACCCGCGTCATAGGCCGCACGAATCCTTGCCGATGCATCTTCCAGGCGCGCATGCAGATGCACGCCAATCTCAATTCCTTCATAAAGCGGAAGCACATGACCCAGGACTTCCGCGATTTGTTCCGGCGTGGCAAGACCCACCGTATCGGCCAGTGAAATCTGTTGCACGCCTGAGTCCGCCAGCAGATCGCAGGCGCCCTCCAATTCCTCGATACTCCACTCGTCGCCATAAGGATTTCCAAATGCCATTGAAACGTACGCCACCATGTCCAGCCCCGCCTTATAGGCGAGCGCGCCGATCGCCTCCAGCATGTCCAGCGATTCCTCGGGCGTCTGCCGCTGATTACGCGCCAGAAACTGAGGCGAGATGGAATACGGAAACCCCAGTGTCTGCACGGCGCCGCTTGCAATGGCTCGCTCCGCGCCTTTCACGTTGACCACGATGCCGATGATCTCCACGTCTTCCGGCGGATCGAGATAGGTCAGCACGCGCTCGGAATCCGCCATCTGCGGAACGGCCGCGTGAGATACAAAGCTCACTGCATCGATGTGCTTAAACCCAGCCGTCACGAGTTTACGGAGATACTCCGCCTTCGCTTCAGCCGGAATCTGCGCGGGCAGCCCCTGCCACGCATCGCGCGGGCACTCTACGATTTTTACTGGATCACTCATCTGCCTTCATCGAATTGCCGATTCTCAGTCATCCACGCGATGGGTGCACCTTGAGAATCTCTCTTGCAATCACCATTCGTTGAATCTCGCTGGTCCCTTCGCCAATGGTGCAGAGCTTTACATCGCGATAGTACTTCTCCGCAGGATAGTCCTTGATAAAGCCGTAACCTCCGAACAGCTGCACGGCCTCATCGCAAATCCTCACGGCAACTTCGCTGGCGAACAGCTTGGCCATCGCCGATTCGCGTGTCACCTTGCGTCCGGAATCCTTCAGAACCGCCGCGCGCTGCGCCAGCAGCCGCGCCGCATCCAGTTCCGTCGCCATGTCCGCGAGCTTCCATTGAATCCCCTGAAACTCCGCAATCGCTTTCCCAAACTGGCGCCGCTCCTTTACATACTTCAGCGCCGCATCCAGCGCGCCTCGGCCAATCCCGAGCGCAAGCGCCGCAATCGAAATCCTGCCGCCATCCAGCACACGCATCGCGTCGACGAAACCTTCGCCCTCTGCGCCCAGCAGGTTCTCTTCCGGAATCTCGCAGTCCTCAAAGATCAGTTCGCTGGTGTCGCTGGCGCGCAGACCGAGCTTGTTCTCTTTCTTGCCGGGACGAAATCCCGGCGTGCCCTTCTCCACAATGAACGCTGACAGCCCGTGCGTGCCTTTGGTTTTGTCGGTCACTGCGATCACGACAGCAACGTCGGCATAGCGTCCATTGGTGATGAAGGTCTTGTTTCCGTTGAGCACGTAGCGATCGCCCTTCTTCACCGCAGTGGTGCGCGCCGCGCTGGCATCCGATCCGGAGCCGGGCTCGGTCAGTCCCCACGCAGCGAGCGATTCACCGCCGGCAAGCCGTGGCACGTACTTCTTTTTCTGCGCCTCGTTGCCGGCTAGAAAGATATGATTCGTTCCCAATGAATTATGCGCGGCGACAGTGATGCCGATCGATCCATCCACCGCGGAGAGTTCTTCAATCGCCAGCACGTAGTCCACATAGCCGAGGCCCGAGCCGCCATATTCAGGCGGAAAAATTACACCCAGTAGTCCCATTGCGCCGAGCTTCTTCATCACCGCCATGGGGAACTCGCTGGCCTCGTCCCACACCATAATGTTAGGCGCAATCTCGCGCGCCGCAAACTCTCGAATCTCGCGCCGCAGATGCTCTTGGTCTTCAGTCAAGACGAACGGATACAAACTTGTTGTCGATTCAACTGCCAGGCTCATGACTTCGCTCCTTCGCAAACCGCCTTGCGATAACTTGACCCTTGGGGAAATGCGAGACTACTGTTTGATCACTGTTTTTCTGGCTCAGGTCTGCAGCACTCCAGGATTGAATTTGGGCACATCAGGATTCAGCGCGCAAGCCTCGAGCGCGGTGATCAACACATTTCTTGTTTCCGCCGGGTCGATGATGGCATCAATCCAAAGCCTCGCCGCACCGTATCGGGGGTCGGCCTGGGCATCGTATGTATCCTTGATCTCATCGTAAAGAGCCTTCCGCTCCGCGTCCGACAAAGCCTTCCCGCCGCGCTCCATCTGTTTGGCACGCACCTCGGCCAGCGTATTCGCCGCCGATGCGCCGCTCATAACCGCATAGCGCGCCGTAGGCCACGCAAACAGGAATCGCGGATCGTATGCCTTGCCGCACATGGCGTAGTGACCGGCGCCAAAGCTGCCGCCGACAATCACCGAAATCTTGGGCACCACGCTCGTGCTTACCGCTGAAACCATCTTGGCGCCTGCGCGAATAATGCCCGACCACTCCGCATCCTTTCCCACCATGAACCCATTCACGTCATGCAGGAACACAAGCGGGACGAGATTCTGATTGCAATCCATGATGAATCGCGCCGCTTTCTGCGCGCCCTCTGTGTAAATGACGCCGCCCACTTCAATCTGCTTCATGCCGGCGGACGGCCCCATCGCGACAATTTGATTTTGATTCGTCTTCTGGTTGGCGACAACTCCCACAGCCCTCCCACCGATGCGCGCATAACCACAAAGCACAGTCCGCCCAAAGTCTGCCTTATACTCATCAAACTCGCTGCGATCGACAATACGCGCAATCACCTCGCGCATGTCGTAGACGTTGCTTGAGCCCGGCGCTGGATTCAGCAATCCATACATGTCCTCAACCGCGTACATCGGCGCATCTGCCGCCGCATCAAATGCGATGGAGCTGAAGGCTGCCTTGCCGGCGGCAGTTTCAGTACCATGGCGTTCGCCAATCTTTCCAACCAGGGAACGCAGACGCGCAAGGCAAAGATGATCGTTGGGCTCTTTGAAATCGACGGTGCCGGAGATCTCCGCGTGCATCGAAGCGCCGCCCAACTCCTCGGCATCCGTCTTCTGTCCAATGGCGGCTTGTACGAGCGAGGGGCCGGCCAGAAAGAGTCCGGAGCCTTCGGTCATCAGGACGGTATCCGTCATGACCGGCAGATAGGCGCCACCAGCGACGCACATGCCCATAATCGCAGTGATCTGCGGAATCCCCAGCGAACTCATCACCGCATTGTTGCGAAACACGCGCCCAAAATCATCGGTATCCGGGAATACGTCTTCCTGCAACGGCAGAAAAACGCCGGATGAGTCGACGAGATAAAGCGTCGGGATACGATTTTCCAGAGCGATGTTCTGTGCCCGCAACACCTTCTTGGCCGTCATGGGAAAAAACGCGCCGGCCTTCACGGTGGCGTCGTTGGCAATGATCATGCAGAGCCGCCCGCAGACCCGCCCCAGGCCCGTAACGACACCCGCACCAGGAGCGCCGCCGTACTCGCTATACATGCCGTAGGCCGCCCAGAGGCCCAGTTCAAGCAGCTCCGTGCCTTCGTCTAACAAAAGCTTCAGACGTTCTCTGACCGTGAGCCGGCCCTTGGCCCGCTGCGCCTCGGCTGCCTTGGCGCCGCCGCCCAGGCGAATCGCATCTTCCTCCGCACGTAGGGCAGCCCGTAGCGCCGCAAGCGCATCGCGGTTGGCGCGGGCCTTTGGAGCCTGCGCATCCAGTGCAGATTTCAGCGTGTTGTCGAACTTCAAAGCATCTGCCATGGAGCGATTCACCAAAACTCGACGACTATACCATGTCTGTGCATCCTCAGGCCATGCCCAAGAGACCAGCGAAAGCGGGACCGCAGTCGGCCTTCGAGCAGATCACAGCCTCGGTTTTCGCATCCATTGTTCTGGATCGAAAAACGCCCGAGCGGAAAATCAGTTTAGCTGCGCCAAATCGTCAGGCTCGTCGATATCGGTCTCGCCGCCGGCGAACGGCAACGCAATCAGCGGGCAGGGCGGACGAACCAGCAAAGCCCGCGCGCCTTTGTCGCCCTCAAGCGCAAGCAGATTCGGAAACGCAGCGCAAGGAAATATCGCAGGAACGCCATGAACTCCCGCGTAGGCCGAAGCCACAATGGCAGACGCAGACTGCGCGGTAAAAGCGTCCATCAGTGCGCGTAAATGCTCAGCCGTCAAACGCGGCTGGTCGCAACTCAAAATCAGCACGCCCTCTGCATCTGCGCTCAAGGCGTGCAGTCCGGCATGGATGGAACTGGCAATTCCCTGCTCCCAATTCTCATTGATCACGATTGTCGCCTTGTGCGGATTGACCGAAGCGCGGATTGTCTCAGCCAGCGCACCCAGCACGACGAACACCCGAGCCGCCCCAGCCTCGCCAGCCAGCCGGATGGTGCGCGAAAGCATCGTTTCGCCACCATACGGAACCAACTGCTTCGGCTGACCCAGGCGGCGGCTGGCGCCGGCGGCGAGAATGATCGCGGCAACACTCATCCGCACCAGTGTAGCGGTAAGGTCTTCGACCCCATGAAATATCACCTCGGCATGCACCGTGAGAATCGTCTAGGATATCCGTAAGGACAGGGTTTCCCCAGGAGGTCCTCAGTGGCAGATCATTCCGACCTGCGCCTCAAGCATCTGTGCTCGCAACCCGCTTCGCAACCCGAAGACAAGCTCGCGCCCGATCAGCAGTCGATTGAATTGGAGCCGCTTGCTCCAGAATTAGCCGCCGTGAATGGCGGTCTGAGCAGGCGGTCTTTTCTGTCCGGTCTTGGTGCAACCGGGCTGCTCGCAGGCGCTGCGCCCATGGTTGTGGCAGCTCCAGCGACTGCGGCAACGCTCGCTCCGCCCGCGCAGGAAACCACTGCGGGCAATCTCACGTTGACGCTCAATATCAACGGCAAAGACTACACGCTGCGCAACCTGGACCCGCGCGCCACATTGCTCGACACGCTGCGTGAGCGCCTGCTGCTGAGCGGCACCAAGAAAGGCTGTGACCACGGCCAATGCGGAGCATGCACCGTCCATGTGAACGGCCGGCGCGTCAATAGCTGCCTTTCCTTTGCCGTCATGCACCAGGGCGACCAGATCACCACCATCGAAGGGCTCGGCCAGCCCGACAATCTGCATCCCATGCAGGCCGCATTCGTCGAGCACGATGGCTACCAATGCGGCTACTGCACCAGCGGCCAGATTATGAGCGCCGCGGCTCTTTTGAAAGAACCAATCGGCCCCAGCGACGAAGACATCAAGCATGCCATGGCCGGCAACATCTGCCGCTGCGGCGCATACACCAACATTGTCGCCGCTGTAAGACAAGTACGGCAATTACGCGCATAAGCCTGATGAGCCGAGGAAAACCCGATGCAGACCTTTGAATATGTCAAGCCGCAGACCGTCGAGAAGGCGCTGACCACACCGCTTCCATCGCGCTTTATCGCGGGCGGCACCACGCTCGTCGACCTGATGAAACTCACCGTTGAAACGCCGCCGGTACTGGTCGATATCAATTCGCTTCCGCTCGCGTCCATCGACAAGCTTCCCAGCGGTGGACTGCGCATCGGCGCACTGGTGCGCAACTCCGATCTTGCCTGGCACCCTGAAGTGCAAAGTTCCTACGCGGTGCTCTCGCAGGCGATTCTGTCCGGAGCATCGCCGCAACTGCGCAACATGGCCACCACGGGCGGCAATCTGCTTCAACGCACGCGCTGCGCTTATTTTCGCGATCCAAACGCCGGAACACCGGGCGGCTATGGCTGCAACAAGCGCACACCCGGCACAGGCTGCGCCGCCCTTGAGGGGTTTCATCGCACGCATGCCATACTGGGCACGAGCGATCATTGCATCGCGACTCATCCGTCCGACATGTGTGTAGCAATGGCCGCGCTCGAAGCGGTGATTCATCTTGAAGGTCCCAAGGGGAAGCGCGAACTTCCCATAGCCGAATTTCACAAACTGCCGGGCGATACGCCCCACATTGAGAACGCGCTTGAGCCGGGCGAGCTAATCACGCAGGTTGACTTGCCCAAGCCGATTGAAGGCGCGCGCAGCGCGTATCTCAAACTGCGCGATCGTGCCAGTTACGAGTTTGCGCTGGCCTCGGCCGCTGTTGTCGCCAAGGTTGAGGGCGGTCGCATTCAATACGTGCGCATCGCAATGGGTGGCGTGGGCACAAAGCCGTGGCGCTCGCATGAGGCGGAAGCGGCACTTAACGGCAAACCCGCTACGGCAGCCAACTTCCGCGCCGCCGCCGAAGCCGCGCTGGCAACGGCGCATCCGCGCACTGACAACGCATTCAAGGTGGAGCTCGCAAAGCGCTGCCTGGTCCGCACACTCAAGCTGGCCACGGCCTGAACACAAAGGAGATTTCGATGACAACGGCCGCCACACTTCCCGATGCCGCCAGCGTGATTGGCGCGGCAGTTCCGCGCATCGATGGTCCCTTGAAGACCACGGGAACCGCGCAGTACGCCGTCGATCACAATTTCCCCGGCCTGGTTCATGCAGTCGCCGTGCAGAGCACCATCGCCAGCGGGCGCATTCGCACACTCGATGCCTCCGCCGCCGAAAAGATGTCGGGCGTACTGCTCGTGTTGCATCACGGTAACATTGGCCCTCTTTACCGCACCGTTCCCGGCGATCAGAACGCGACCAACAGCGAGGTTCGTTCGGCGTTTGAAGACGAGATAATCCGCCACTGGGGCCAGCATGTCGCAGTCGTCGTGGCCGAGACGCTTGAGGTTGCCACATCTGCAGCAGCCGCTGTGCGAGTGGAGTACGAGCCGCTCCCGGCCAACCTGCGCGTGAGCCTGGATGACTACTCCGGCAAGCGCAAATCCGAATCAAAGCGGGGCGATCCGGACGCCGCCTTTGCCGCCGCACCTGTCAAATTGGATGCGACCTACATTACTCCGAACGAGCCGCACAATCCTATCGAACTTCACGCATCGGTTGCGGTTTGGGATGGGGACAACGTCACCCTCTACGAGACGTCGCAAGGCGTTGTCAATCATCGCGTGGTGATGGCCCAGGTGCTTGGCCTGCCGGTCGAGAACGTTCGCGTCGTCACGCGCTTTCTCGGCTCGGGATTCGGCGGCAAGTTATTTCCCTGGCCGCACACGGCCATGGCCGCAGTGGCTGCACGCAAGCTGGGACGACCGGTCAAGCTCAGCCTCAACCGCCGCATGATGTTCTCCAATGTCGGCTATCGCCCGCGCACCGAGCAGCACATCAAGCTGGGCGCAACGCCGGAAGGTAAGCTGCTGGCCCTGCGTCACGACTACCTGAATGTGACTTCGCTGCTTGACGACTACGATGAAGGCTGCGGCGAGGCGACACCCTATCTTTACAGCGTGGCGAATCTCGAAATCACGTCGGGCCTCGTCCGCCGCAACATGGGCGCGCCCATGTATATGCGCGGTCCCGGCGCGGTGCCCGGCCTCTATGCGCTCGAATCGGGGATGAACGAACTGGCCGACGAACTGAAGATGGACCCGCTTCATCTGCGTCTGCTCAACGATGCAGATAAGGACGAAAGCCACAACCAGCCGTTTTCTTCAAGACATCTTCGCGAGTGCTACGAGGTGGGCGCGAAGAAGTTTGGTTGGGAAAAACGTACGCCGGGAATTGGTTCCATGCGCCGCGACGGAAAAGTCCTGGGCTGGGGATTGGCGGGTGCAAGCTGGGTAGCCGCACGACTGCCCTGCACGGCGACGGTGGAATTCTGTGCCAACGGCCGGCTCTGCGTGCGTTGCGCCACGCAGGATATCGGCACCGGAACCTACACCGTGTTCGCTCAGGTGCTGCAGGAAAAAACCGGCATCCCGCTGGATCGCATCGACGTCATGATCGGCGACAGCGCGCTGCCCGAAGGACCCATGTCGGGTGGTTCCATGGTTACCGGCTCGGTGCTCAACGCAATTGCCGCGGGTGCGACGAACGCGACGAATCGTCTGCTCGAACTGGCCACTGGAACAGATGGTTCACCCTTCAAGGATGCAAAGGCGGACACGCTCGCGTTTACCGCCGGCCGCATTCACAAGAAAGATCAGCCAGCGGCGAATGGAACGCATTTCGCCGACCTCCTGCAACAAGCGCGCCTCAGCGGAATCAGCGCGGAGGGCAAGACGCAGCCGTCGTGGGAAGACCCAAAAGCCAAAGGCCTCTCGATGCATTCCTTCGGTGCGCAATTTGTCGAGGTGGAGTGGGACCCTGGGATCGCCCGTCTGCGTGTAAGCCGCGTGGTTACGGTGATTGATGGCGGACGCATCATCAATCTGCGGGCGGCTACGAATCAAGTCTCAGGTGCTGTGGTCATGGGGGTGGGCATGGCACTGCTGGAAGAGGCGATTTACGATCAGCGCACAGGGCAGCCGATCAACGGCAGCATGGCCGATTACCTCATGGCCACCTGCGCTGATTCGCCCGATATTGATGTCACTTTTCTTAACCATCCCGACCCTGCCATGGGTGAGTATGGCGCACGCGGCATTGGAGAGATCGGCTTGGCTGGCGTGGCTCCTGCTATCACCGCTGCTGTCTATCATGCGACGGGAGTCCGCGTGCGCGAGTTGCCGGTACGCATAGAAGACCTTCTCAAGTCGACGATTCTGGAAGCCTGAGTGACAATAGACGAATGACGGACATCGAACGCATTTTGCCGCTATGGCGCGAACTCGAAACTGCCTCGGCGGACTATGTGCTGGCCACGGTCGTGGCAGTCGAGGGCTCCAGCTATCGCAAGCCCGGCGCATGCATGCTGCTGGCCCCCGATGGCCGCCGCGCCGGCACGGTGAGTGGAGGGTGCCTTGAGGCGGAGGTCGCGCGCCGCGCCTGGTGGCTCAGTGAAAAGGGTCCGGTCGTGCAGCGCTATTCGTCTCAAGAGGAAGACGGAGATTTTCCCTACGGCTCCGGCTGTGGTGGCGTCGTTTATCTGCTGCTGGAGCGTCGATCGACAGCGAGCCCTTTGCTGGCTGCTCTTGAAAGGGCCTTTGAGCTGCGCGCTCCACTCGCCGTGGCCGCCATTCTCGATGGACCACTCATTGCTCAACGTGCCTTTGCCGGATTGCTCGGGTCTGTGCCAGATTTAGGTTCCATTTCTTCAGAGTTGCAAGACTTGGCAGACGCTGCACTCGAACGCATGACGTCGATGGAGCGCGTGATCTCATTTAACGGGGCAATGACAAACGCATGGGCCGATTTCCGCCCTGCGCGGCCCGGGTTGTGGATCTTTGGCGCAGGCGACGATGCCTCGCCGCTGCTCGCTCTTGCCGAAGAAATGGGCTGGTTTGTTACGGTGGCTGATGGTCGCTCTCAGCTCGCAACGCCTGCACGATTTCCAAACGCAGACGCTGTTCACGTCCTGTCGATCAAGGACTTGCCACGAAACCCTTCTGCTGAACATATGCCCGCGTTCGCAGAGTTTCATCCGACTGACGCAGCGGTACTTCTCACGCATAGTTTCGAGCAGGACGCTCGTATTCTTGCCACATTGCTCTCCCTCAGATTTCCGCTTGCGTATATCGGTGTGCTTGGCCCGCAGCGGCGCACGCGGGAGCTCCTCGCCGAGGCTGCGCGATTGCTTGAACTACCCGCCAACGAAACGCTGATCGAACGCTGGCTCGCCGAAATCCACTCGCCCATGGGCCTTGACCTCGGCGCAGAGTCGCCGGAGACCATCGCGCTTTCAGTGCTTGCGGAGATTCAGCAATCTCTCACCGCAGCCACAGGTCTGCCTCTGCGTGAGGTGCGCGCCGCATCGCTGACAACTCCGAACTGAGCTCATAACCGATTCAGCCGGAGTTCCGCCATCTCTACGAAAAGATCTCGGCGTCGCGCAGCAAGGCGCCCTTTCGGTCCTTGTCGGAAATGATTGCGTCGTTTGCGTCGATCGGCCACGGAATCGCAAGCTCCGGATCGTTCCACGCAATGGTGCGTTCTCCCGCCGCAGAATAATAATCCGTCACTTTGTAGGAAAAACCGACGCCGTCAGTGAGCGCGAGAAATGCGTGGCCGAATCCCGGCGGGATCCACAGCATGCGGCCATTCTCTCCGCTCAGCTCAACCGCAACATGCTTTGCAAAAGTGGGCGAACTCCGTCGCAAATCCACGGCCACATCGATCACCGCCCCGTGAGTCACCCTGACAAGCTTCCCCTGTGGCTGGATGATCTGGTAATGAATGCCGCGAAGCACATTCCTCTTGGATACGGAGAAATTATCCTGTGGCCATACCAGCGGCAACCCCGCGTCTTCCATCCGGCGATGGTTGTAGGTCTCGGAGAATGCGCCGCGATCATCGCGATAGATCTGCGGGGTAAGTATCTTCACTCCAGGCAACGAAGTCTCTTCTATCTTCATGGCTCCATCACCGTCGCGGCAAAGTAGGGCTCGTTCAAAAGCGCCAGCAGATACTTGCCATATCCACTCTTGCGAATCGGCTGAGCAAGCGCCTCAAGTTGCTCGCCGGTAATGAATCCACGGCGATAGGCAATCTCTTCCGGGCAGGCAATATTGAGCCCCTGGCGCCGCTCGATGGTATGAACGAAGAGCCCCGCCTCAAGCAGAGATTCGTGCGTGCCGGTGTCCAGCCATGCCATGCCGCGGCTCATGATCTCAACATTCAAATGTCCCGCCTCGAGATAGCACCGATTGAGATCGGTTATTTCCAACTCGCCGCGCGGAGATGGCTTGAGAGAAGATGCGATGCTCACTGCGTTGTTATCGTAAAAATAGAGGCCGGTTACTGCATAGCGTGACTTGGGAACCTTCGGCTTTTCTTCCAGGCTGATTGCACGGCCAGCCTTATCGAATTCCACCACACCATAGCGCTCGGGATCTTCAACCGGATAGGCAAATACCGTCGCCCCTTCCTTCAGCTCTGCGGCAGATTGCAACTGGCGCGAGAATCCCTGGCCGTAGAAGATGTTATCGCCAAGAATCAACGCACTCGGGTCATCGCCAATAAAATCACTGCCTATGATGAAGGCCTGCGCAAGCCCGTCGGGGCTGGGTTGAACAGCGTATTGAATGTTCATTCCCCATTGGCTCCCGTCTCCGAGCAGATCAGTAAAACGCGCAGTGTCCTGGGGCGTGGAGATGACGAGAATGTCTCTCAATCCCGCCAGCATCAGCGTGCTCAGCGGGTAATAAATCATCGGCTTGTTGTAGACCGGGAGAAGTTGCTTTGAGACGACGTGCGTTACAGGATAGAGTCGCGTGCCTGACCCTCCCGCGAGAATAATGCCCTTCATAGTGCGACCCGCTCCGTATAGTTCTGTTTGATCCAGTCGAGGTATGCGCCGGTCCGGACGTTCTCAACCCATTCGCTGTGGTCGAGATACCACCGAACAGTGTGGCGCAGTCCGCTTTCAAATTCTTCGGCGGGCTTCCACCCAATTTCGTTGGCAATCTTTGTCGCATCGATAGCGTAGCGGCGGTCGTGCCCCGGCCGGTCTTTGACGTAGGTAATCAGATCGCGGCGCGACCCGCCATTTGAATTGGGACGCATCTCGTCCACCAAATCGCAGATCGCGGTCACCACATCGATATTCTTCCGTTCGCTGTTGCCGCCGATGTTATAGGTTTCCCCGACCCGGCCATTCTTGAGCACCGCGCGAATTGCCGAGCAATGGTCGCCGACAAACAACCAGTCGCGCACATTCTTCCCGTCGCCGTACACCGGCAACGGCTTGCCCTCAAGCGCATTCAGAATGACAAGCGGAATCAGTTTTTCAGGAAACTGAAACGGCCCGTAGTTGTTGGAGCAGTTCGTGGTGAGCACGGGAAGCCCAAAGGTGTGAAAATAAGCCCGCGCCAGATGATCGGATGAAGCCTTCGAGGCTGCATAGGGGCTGTTCGGCGCGTAGGGTGTCGTCTCACGAAAAGCAGGGTCATCCGTCCCAAGCGAGCCGTAGACTTCGTCCGTCGAGACGTGCAGGAAACGGAATGCCGCTTTATCGGTTTCGCTCAGCCCCGACCAGTAGATCTTCGCTTGCTCCAGCAGGACAAATGTCCCCTGGACGTTCGTCCGAATAAATGCTCCTGGAGATGCGATGGAGCGGTCCACGTGGCTTTCCGCGGCAAAATGGACGATGGCTTGCGGCTTGTGTTCGCGCAGCAGGGCGCCCACAAACTCCGCGTCGCAGATGTCGCCGTGCGCCAGTTGATAGCGCTTATCTCCATCCAGTGCGGCAAGATTAGCCGGATTGCCGGCATAGGTCAGCAGGTCAAGATTGATGACCCGCGTACCCGCGTTGGCGATCCAGCCCAAGACGAAGTTTGAGCCGATAAACCCTGCGCCGCCTGTGACTAAGATCGTGTCGATGGTTCGGCCCTCCTGAGGACTGCTATGTAATGAATAAAGTCTACAGGAAGCGTAGTTGAACATTGGAGATCGAAAAATCCTGTGCGCTAACCAAAGGAAATTCTGCGGCAAAGCAAAATTTTCGATATATTAAAGAGTTCTGCTGTATCCCGGACTCAGCAGGGCTTGAACTACAGATCTCCTTCTCAAAAACCTGGCGATTCCCAGCGCAGGAATCGCAGTGCGGTTGTGTCCTTGTCAGGCATTTAATACATTCTGGACCACAAAATTCATTGCAAAGGCAGCCATGCAAAGCTCGGATTATCGCCATCGTTTTCCAGAACCGCAGGGGCTCTATCATCCACGGAATGAGCATGATGCCTGCGGCATGGGTCTTGTTGCCAGCATTCGCGGCGAGAAGAGCCACCAGATTATCCGCAAGGGTCTTGAGGTCCTGATCAACCTCACCCATCGCGGCGCAGCGGGCTGCGATCCGGAGACCGGCGACGGCGCCGGCATCCTGATCCAGATTCCGCACACCTTCTTTGTGCGCGAATGCGGCGAACTGGGAATGCAGCTGCCTGAGCCGGGCGCTTATGGCGTGGCCATGTGCTTTCTCCCCGTAGATAAGCACAGCCGCCTGCAGTGCGAAGGCGTTTTGGAGCGTATTGCGCGGGAGGAGGGCCTCTCAGTCCTCGGCTGGCGCGATACGCCGGTGAACGGTGACGCAATTGGCCGTGAAGCCCGCGCTTCGCAGCCCTACATCGAGCAGCTTTTCGTCAGCCGCCCAGCGGGCTTGAGTGACGAGGATGCCTTTGAGCGCCTGCTCTATCGTGTCCGCCGCCGCGCCGAAAACGAGATTGCAACCTCGGAGATCGAGGACCAGGAAACCTTCTACGTCCCTTCATTCTCCTGTCGCACCATCATCTACAAGGGGCTGATGCTGGCTCCGCAGATCGAGAAGTTTTATTTCGAGCTGGCCAACCCGCTGGTCACCAGCGCACTCTGCCTGGTCCACCAGCGCTTCTCCACCAACACATTTCCAAGTTGGAAGCTGGCCCACCCATATCGCTATGTGGCACACAACGGCGAAATCAACACCATCCGCGGCAACGTGAGCTGGATGAACGCGCGCCAGGGAGTATTGGAGAGCACTCTCTACGACGGCCAGATCGACAAGCTCTACCCGGTGGTCGCACCCGCCGGCAGCGATTCGGCCTCGCTCGACAACGCTGTTGAATTCCTCTTCCAATCCGGCCGTTCCCTGCCCCACGTAATGGCCATGCTGATTCCAGAAGCCTGGTCCGGCAATCCGGACATGGATGAGGAAAAGCGCGCCTTCTACGAATACCACGCTTCGCTGATGGAGCCGTGGGATGGCCCGGCAGCCATCGCCTTCACGGATGGCCGCGTCATCGGCGCTACGCTCGACCGCAACGGACTGCGCCCCGGACGCTACATCGTCACCAAGGACGATCTCGTTGTCCTTGCCTCCGAAGCCGGCGTTCTTGAAGTTCCGGATGAAGACATCCGTAAGAAAGGCCGTCTGCAGCCGGGCCGCATGTTCCTGGTGGATACGGTGCAGAAGCGCATCATCTCCGACGCCGAAATCAAAAAGCAGCTGGCCAGCCGCCAGCCCTACGCGGAATGGCTGAAGCAGCAGCAGATCACGCTCGATCATCTGCCTGAACCTTCCCGCGTGATTGCATCGAACCCTGAAACGCTGCTGCGCCGCCAGCGCGCCTACGGCTACAGCGAAGAAGACCTCAAGGTCCTGCTCGGCCCCATGGGCGCAAAGGGCGAAGAGCCCATTGGCTCCATGGGCACCGACACGCCTCTGGCCTGCCTCTCCGATCATCCCCAGCCGCTGTTCAGCTACTTCAAGCAGCTCTTTGCGCAGGTCACCAATCCGCCCATCGATCCCATCCGCGAAGAACTGGTGATGTCGCTCATCAGCTACATCGGCACGGAGCGCAACATTCTCGAAGAGGCTCCTGAAAACTGCCACACTTTGAAGCTGCCCCATCCAATCCTGACCAACCGCGACCTCGAGAAACTGCGCCGCGTCTCCTCAGGCGACCTGCTGGCGACCACGCTCCCTGCGCTCTTCCGCGCTGCGGACGGCGAGGCCGGCTTGAAGCATTCGCTTGAGGACCTGAGCACTCGCGCGGCTCATGCAGTCAACTCAGGCTACACGCTGCTCATCATCTCGGATCGCGGCGTCGACCCGACCTATGCGCCAATCCCCAGCCTGCTGGCCATGGCAGCCGTTCACAATCGCCTGGTGCGCGAGAAGACCCGCACCCAGGTTGCGCTCATCATCGAGAGCGGCGAGCCGCGCGAAGTGATGCACTTTGCCCTGCTCATCGGATACGGCGCCAGCGCCATCAATCCCTACCTCGCCATCGAGACGCTGCACGATCTCAAGCGGCGCGGCCTGCTGCCGGAAAAGATCACCGGTGAATACGCGGAGAAGAACTTCATCAAGGCCATCAACAAGGGTCTGCTCAAGACCTTCTCCAAGATGGGCATCAGCACCCTGCAGAGCTATCGCGGCGCGCAGGTGTTTGAAGCAGTCGGACTGAACCAGTCGCTGATCGACACCTACTTCTCCGGAACCGCATCGCGCATTGAGGGCGTCGGCCTCGACGTGCTGGCGCGCGAAGCCCAGATGAAGCATGCGTACGCCTTCCAGCCCCTCACCGAGTCGGAGACTGACCTGGTAGTCGGCGGCCACTATCAATATCGCGAGGCCGGCGAGTATCACCTCATCAATCCCGCGACCATCAGCAAGCTGCAGCATGCCGTCCGCGTCAACAACGCGACCACGTTTCAGGAGTACACCGACCTGCTCGACCAGCAGAATCGCCATCTCTGCACGCTGCGCGGCCTGCTCAAGCTGAAGTATGCTGAGACGCCCATTCCTCTCGAAGAAGTGGAACCGGCCAAGGAGATCGTCAAGCGCTTTACCACCGGCGCCATGAGCTTCGGATCCATCAGCAAGGAAGCGCATGAGACGCTGGCCATCGCCATGAACCGCATCGGTGGCATGTCGAACACCGGCGAAGGCGGTGAGAACGAAGACCGCTTCACGCGCGATGCCAATGGCGATCTGCGCCGCTCGGCCGTCAAGCAGGTGGCCAGCGGACGCTTCGGCGTCACAGCCAATTACCTGGTCAATGCGGATGAGTTGCAGATCAAGATGGCGCAGGGCGCAAAGCCCGGCGAGGGCGGCCAGCTGCCCGGCCACAAGGTCGACGATTTCATCGCCAAGATGCGCTACTCCATCCCCGGCGTCGGATTGATTTCGCCTCCACCACATCACGATATCTATTCCATCGAAGATCTCGCTCAGCTCATCTACGACTTGAAGAATGTGAACCCGAAGGCGCGCATCGCCGTCAAGCTGGTCTCTGAAGTCGGCGTAGGCACGGTAGCCGCGGGCGTCTCCAAGGCCCACGCGGACGTAGTGCTCATCTCCGGCGACACCGGCGGCACAGGCGCTTCTCCGCTCAGTTCCATCAAGCACGCGGGCCTGCCGTGGGAGCTTGGCCTGGCTGAGACGCAACAAGTGCTTCTGCTCAACGATCTGCGTTCGCGCATTCGAGTGCAGACTGACGGCAAGCTGCAAACCGGCCGCGACGTCATCATCGCGGCTTTGCTCGGCGCCGAGGAGTTCGGCTTCGCAACCACGCCGCTCATCGCCATGGGCTGCATCATGATGCGCAAGTGCCACCTGAATACCTGTTCAGTGGGCATTGCCACGCAGGACCCGGTGTTGCGTGCGCGCTTCACCGGCCAGCCTGAGCATGTAATCAACTTCTTCTTCTTCATTGCCGAGCAGATGCGCCAGCACATGGCCAAGCTCGGCTTCCGCACCGTGGACGAGATGGTGGGCCGTGTGGACAAGATCGACGCCGCGCTCGCCGACGCGCACTGGAAGGCCAAGGGCATCGATCTCTCCTCGATTCTCTACTCGCCCACGCTGCCCTCACGCGTGGCACGCCGCAAGATGCAGGCCCAGGATCACGGCCTCGATGCCGCGCTCGATCACGCGCTCATCGCCAAAGCCGCACCCGCGCTCGAGACAAAGGAACCGGTCAGAGGCAGCTTCGCCATCCGCAACGTGCATCGCACCGTCGGCGGCATGCTGGGTGGCGAGATCGCGCGTCGCTACGGATCGGCCGGACTTCCGGACGGGACCATCCACTTCAAGTTCTCCGGCTCCGCGGGACAAAGCTTCGGTGCATTCATTCCGTCGGGCGTCACCCTTGAGCTCGAAGGCGACTCGAATGACTACGTGGGCAAAGGCCTCTCCGGCGGCCGCATCATCGCCTATCCTCCCAAGACTTCGAGCTTCCTGCCCGAAGAAAGCATCCTTGTGGGCAACGTCGTTCTCTACGGCGCCACCACCGGCGAAGCCTTTCTCAACGGCATCGCCGGCGAGCGCTTCGCCGTCCGCAACTCCGGGGCAACGGCCGTCGTCGAGGGCGTGGGCGATCACGGCTGCGAATACATGACCAACGGCACGGTCATCGTGCTTGGCTCAACGGGCCGCAACTTTGCAGCCGGCATGAGCGGCGGCATTGCCTACGTCTATGACGACCAGGGCGACTTTGCAACACGCCGCTGCAACAAGGCCAGCGTGGACCTTGAGCCTCTTGAGCTGGACGGCGATGTGGAACGCGTGCGCGGCCTGCTTGAGCGCCATCGCGACTTTACCGGCAGCCCGCGCGCCGCATGGATTCTGGAGCATTGGGCCGAGGCGCAGACGCGCTTCATCAAGGTCTTCCCGCACGAGTACAAGCGCGTGCTGGGCGTCAGCCGCACCATTCCAACATTGGATGCCGACGCATCCACATCAACTTCGTCGCCTCTTGCGGCGGCCGCAGAGGTGCATCATGGGTAAGGACACTGGCTTCCTGGAAATTGAACGCGAGCAGCCCACGCGCCGCAAGGTCGAACAACGCGTCAATGACTGGTTCGAGATTTACGAACCGTTTCCGGAGCAGAAGCAGCGCGACCAGGGCGCTCGCTGCATGGATTGCGGCGTACCCTTTTGTCACACCGGCTGCCCGGTCAACAACCTCATTCCGGATTGGAACGACCTGGTTTACAACGGCCGCTGGCAGGCCGCAATTCGACGTCTGCACGCCACCAACAACTTTCCTGAGTTCACCGGCCGCATCTGCCCCGCGCCCTGCGAAGCCGCATGCGTGCTCGGCATCGATCAGCCGCCGGTTTCCATCAAGCTGATTGAGCGCTCCATCGTCGAGCGCGCCTGGCAGGAAGGCTGGATTCAGCCCGAGCCGCCCGAGCAGTCCACCGGCAAGCGCGTCGCGGTGGTGGGAAGCGGACCGTCGGGGCTTGCGGCTGCACAGCAGCTGCGCCGCGCGGGCCACTCAGTGACCGTGTACGAAAAGAACGACCGTATCGGCGGACTGTTGCGCTACGGCATCCCCAACTTCAAGCTGGAAAAGCATGTCGTCGATCGCCGCATCGAGCAGATGCGCGCCGAAGGCGTCACCTTTGTCACCAACGCACACGTAGGCGCGAACGTGCCGGTTGAATCCCTCACCGAGCACTACGACGCCATCCTGCTCTGCGGGGGCGCCGAGCAAGGACGCAACCTGAACATCCCCGGCCGCGAACTCAAAGGCATTCACTTTGCCATGGAGTACCTGCCGCAGCAGAATCGCATTTGCGAGGGCGACACGGTTGATCCCTCCATCGCCATCAGCGCGGAAGGCAAGCGCGTGGTGATCATCGGCGGCGGCGACACGGGCGCAGACTGCCTGGGCACCGCGCATCGCCAGAAGCCCCTCAGCGTTCACCAGTTTGAGATCATGCCCAAACCGCCGGCCCAACGCGCCGCGTCCACACCGTGGCCGCTATGGCCGCTGCAGCTTCGCACCGAAGGCGCGCACGAAGAAGGCGGCATTCGCGACTGGAGCGTGAACAGCATCAAGTTCACCGGCGATGAAAACGGCAATGTGAAGCAGTTGCACCTGACGCGCGTCGGGCCGCCGCCCAAGTTCGAAGCGATTCCAGATTCCGAGTTCATCCTTGATGTCGATCTGGTTCTGCTGGCGATGGGCTTCACCGGCCCTGTCCGCCCGGGCATGATCGAGCAGTTGGGGTTGGCCGTCGACAACCGCGGCAACGTCGCCGCCAACGCCAGCTACATGACCTCAGTGGATGGAATCTTCGCCGCGGGCGACATGCGCCGTGGTCAGTCGCTTGTTGTCTGGGCCATCTCCGAAGGCCGCAAAGCGGCCGCAGCCATCGACGCCTACCTCGCAGCAAAAACAGAACCACTCACTCAGCGCCACCACGCTCTGGCGTAAGCATGATGAATTGTTGCTTATCTTGGCTGCACCCAAGGGAGTCATCTGTATTGATTCCAAATAGGTTTTTGTTTCATAGTCGAAAATTCCCTTCTACGTACTCCTCCGCGCTTCTCGATGAATTCGCACCAAAGCAGAAACACGTCGAACAGCCGCGATAACAAGCCTCTGGATGAGGGAAGCCAAAAACATCCTCTGGCGAAAGAACCGAAATGCCACTGAGCCGCCGGAAATCCTTCGCGTTGAGTGTGAGCAAGTTCTCGATTTCATGCGCGTGCATGGACGCTGCCAAGCGAGCGTCGTGGACTTGGATACCTGAGACCTTCGCTGCAGCAACAATTCCGCACCATTCTTGATGTGTTGCTTCGCTCTCGGCCATTACCGGAATAGGTGCAGTTACAAAGGTGAGATGGCCGGCATCTTGAGCCCGCGTTAGTCTGACGCAGGGCTAGGCGACCTTCCGTGGGGAACTTTGCCGGCGGGAAAGGTGCCCGCAGCGGTTCCGGGAACCACAAGCACCATTCCCTCTGGCATGACGAAGCCCGCCGCTTCCCCGCCAGAGGCATTCCAGTCATCGATTACCGGGAGCGCGCCGTAGGTTTCGAGGTTTGCCATAGGAATGCGGGCGCTGTTGCTTACCAAGCGAATAGATAGCAGGGCCTTTTTCGGCGGTCAGAATAAACCGATCAAAAAAGTACATTAGTTTCCTTCAGGGAAGAACTTTAGTTCATTTATTTACACACTAAGGTCACTCTTGTTCAGTTACCTTTACTCCTAAAGCCCCAATATCGCAGATGTGAGCCTGTGAGCCTCCTCTCTCTGGTAACGGTCAAACGGCTGCGCCGGCTCCGCATTGTATTTCTTGGTTTGTTATAGAAAACTACAGAATTTGCTTGTTCAGCCAACAAACAGAGAGAGATAGGTCGTCTAGAGCGGAAGATCCAAGGTCACCAACATGTGGTGATTTAAGTCACAGTAAAGCTCCATTTAGTTTGTTACCTTCGTTTTCATATTTGGTTACTTGCGGGTCGGACCCAGATGTCCCGTTTGGGGCACTCGGGAGAGCTTTGTCTCGCAAGTTGGAAGCCACTCATTGACCGATCGATTGCTTGGTCGCCTGGCTGATGAAAGGAACGAACAATACACCGGCCGCGCCGGCATCCGTGAAACGCACTGTAGTGCGCCCTGTGAGGAATTTAACCGATGAAAAACATTTCCGCTTATGCCACTGCACTTCTGGCTCTCGTCATCACTGGTCTCTTTTCCGTTTCGGCATCGACACAGACGCTGTCTTTGAATGACGGCGCTATTCTGCGGAGCAAGACGAATAGAATTGGCCTCAATATTGGCTCAATCAATAACCGTGACAACGGTCAGATACTAAAAAACCTGATCGGTTCCACAAACCCTGGACTTGAACCATTGCAGGATCAGCAGATTCTGGTTCTCGAGAGGGCTGGGACGACGACGAAGTTCACGCTCCCGGACGCGCGCAACAACGTACCGGCCAACTACTGGGCTGGTGGCACCTTCAGCGTTGTCGAATCGCAATCGAGCCAGGGCGAACATGGGTGCAGCGGAACCATCGAATCGAACACGGGAGTCAATGATTCTCGCTCGCCTGCGACTGGGAAATCGCCGGTAATTACGATATCCGCACCGTGCGATGCTCCGTTCAGGGCCGGGGACATGATTATTCTGAGCAAGACTGCGTACCCCACTCCGGAATCATCGTGGGAGAGCGCGGGCCTGGGAGGGATTTGGGGCAGCGTCTCCGGTGGCGGCAGGCTTCTTTCCGACACATCGGACCTTTGCGCGACCTGCGGCACGCAGGCGCTCAATCTGGACACGACTCCACGCGGGTCTTCTGCGAGTGCAAGCTGGCATTTCGACAGCGATCCGGGCAAGATTTTTGTGCTGATGAATGGTACCTATGAGCTTACCTTCTGGGCGAAGGCCGCCGGGGGCTCACCCACGCTGGTCGCTTCGGCGTCGAGGCTTACGGACGGAGGATTCAATTGCGGCAGCTATTCCCCTAAATTGACTTCGACCTGGACTCAATACACCTTCACCTGCACAGCCGCCGAAACACCTGCTACGGCACCGGGAACAGCGCAGGTCTCCTTGAAAACGATGGGCGGGTCGGTCTATCTCGACAACGTTAGCTTTGCCAGAACTTCTCCGTCGATCAACAACCCCACCGTCCTTCGCGACGAAGTAATCGAAACCTTGCAGCGCTATTTCGGCGATGCCGATGGGGCGTCCAAAGGGACATTCCGCTACTCGTTAGGCCAAGACGGACAGAGCATGACGAACTGGACCGAGCCAGACTACGCCGAGCTGCCCACGGCAGCCGGTGCTGCGTCCTTTGTTGGTCCCGACGGGGGAGGATCGATGCGCCTTTCCCTGGAGGATTATCTCGTGATCTGCCAGTTTCTGGGGGTCGATCCCTATCTGGAAGTTCCGGCTACATTTTCTGTGACCGATAGCGCGAATCTGATTGAGTTCTTGGCGGGTCCGACCGGCACAACCTATGGTCTCCGGCGCGCCGCCCTGGGGCAAGATAGCCCCTGGAGCGAGGTATTTGAAAAGATCCATCTTTCCTTCTGCGATGAATGCTGGAATCCCGATTTTGCCGGCAAGAATCTTCCTTTGCGCGCCACCGCGCTCACGTCCCAGCTCTATTTAGATTACGGCGAACGGGCCAGGGACATCTTTGCAGCGATGCGCGCCGACAGTTCTTATTCAGCGAATTCATTTGACCTGGTAATGGGTGCGCGTACAGCCGTCAATTCATCGATGGATGCGGCAATCCAGATTGCCCACCCAGACTCCATCGAGATTGATGGGCATTTTTACTCGACAGCGAATCGCTCTACCCCGGACTCTGCGCTCTGGAAATCGGCCATGGTCGAACCCTACGCGAAGGTGACCAACCCGAGCGATCCCGACAACTTCTCTGGATCCATTCTTGATTATCAGTCGCAGAAGAGTTGCGGGGCTTCAGGGACGGCAGACTGCAATGTACAGATCGGCCAATGGAGCCAGGAGACTTTGAACGGCAGCATCGACGAACTGCACCTGGATTCAATTACCGCAAGAGCAGGTGAGGGCGTGGTCATGGCACTGCAGCCGCTCTTGAATCTGCAGTACTACGGCATTTCGCCGCAAATGATGCTGTCGTTGACTCAACATCAGGCCGCTTCAGCCACTGGCTTGACGACATTGAACGGCGGCGCAGTTGACATGGGCGGCGCGACCAATAACGTTCGACCTGCGTTTCTGGCTATGTCGCTGGTAAACCAGTCGATCATTGGTCCAATGTATTCATGCTCCATCACCAACAACCTGACACACGACTTTGCAGGGTCAGCAAACGGAATCTACTCAATTCCGGCCACCAAGGGCGTTCCTTATCTCTATGCATTCTGCTTTGAGAACGGGACCAGGCGCTCATTGGTCCTGATAAACACCGACCTCGTAAAGACCCACACGCTCAACTTCAGAGGCAACAACCTTCCGGCAGGCTCAGTAATTCAGAGGCAGTATGCACCGGCATCACTGGACGATATGAACGAGTCGCCGGCAGGGCAGAATTCCGACAATACTGCCGCGACGGTTTCGGTCGAGACATCCACCCTGTCCAGCCCAGGGTCCATAACGCTGCCTCCGCATTCGGTGACGGCACTCGATTACACGGCAGCTTCCGAGCCCATGACTGCAGCACCAACGCTTACTCCGTCTACGGGAGCGTACACAACTCCCCAGACCGTGACCATTACTTCAACAGCGGCGGCGACCATTTACTACACCACCGACGGAAGTGTGCCGACGACCTCGTCGAGCGTGTACAGCAGTCCTATCGCGGTGAGCGCGAGCCAGACTTTGAAAGCGATGGCTATAGCTTCAGGCTTTGAAAACAGCCCTGTAGTAACGGCAGACTACGCTATCAGCACGGCGGCGCCCGTGTTGGATGCCACGCATGAGGCTACGGCAGCATCCGCTGTCGCCGCGTCGCTACCCACATCCCCTTCCAGCACTGCCGCGAAAACCTCCTTCGCCACGGAGGCAGCAACCACCACCGGACCGGTTTTCAACTGCCCTGCCGGCTTCGTCTCTACCGCTTCCTCTTCGTGCGGAGTGGCGTTCATCGGCGGGAGCGGACCGAACTTCGCAGTGGTCGGGACCAACGATGGACTGAATCCGACCATGTCCGGGACCGCCGTGGACGTGATGCCGAGCCCTCCAGGAGCACATGCTGCTCTCTCTTTGATGTATGAGCAGGCGGTGAACGTCCAGGCATTCGCAACCACCTACACTTTTGTTCCTGACGGGGTGAACATCTCCCTGATCTTCAACAATACGAACAATACTGGCAGTTTCATGGGGTCGGATTTCAGTGCTGGCGCGGGTTGCGAAGGAGGCTTCTTTCAGGCGTTCGGAGCCAGCCCCAACAACGTGTTTTCGCTGGAGCTCGATTCGGGCGATGCGCTGACTTACAACGGGACGTTTACCTACAGCGGAGTGCAGGTTTATCAATCACAGCAAGATCCGTGCACAAACCCCTACAACAGCGACTACTTCAC